>DIHE01000059.1 GCA_002420005.1 Holophagales bacterium UBA5704
GGATGCAGGCCGAGTACGGCCTCACGCCGGGGGAGGGGGTGCTCCAGAAGACGCCGATCTCCTTCGACGTCTCGGTGTGGGAGCTGTTCTGGCCGCTGCTGGTGGGCGCGCGGGTGGTCTTCGCGCGCCCCGGGGGGCACCAGGACACGGCGTACCTCGCCGACCTGATCCAGCGCGAGACGATCACCACTCTGCATTTCGTCCCCTCGATGCTCCAGGTCTTCCTGGAGGAGCCGCGGATCGGCGCGTGCACTTCGCTGCGGCGGGTGATCGTGAGCGGCGAGGCGTTGCCGCGCGAGCTGGAGGAGCGCTTCGGCGCCCGGCTCGGCGCCGAGCTGCACAACCTGTACGGCCCCACCGAAGCGGCGGTCGATGTCACCTCCTGGCCCTGCCTGCAGGAGCCCGCGGCGCGGACGGTGCCGATCGGGCGGCCGATCGCGAACCTGCGCATCCACCTGCTCGACCCGGCGGGACGGCCGGTGCCGGTGGGAGTGGCCGGGCACCTGCACATCGGCGGCGTGGGCCTCGCCCGCGGCTACCTGCGGCGGCCGGCGCTGACCGCGGAGAGGTTCGTGCCCGACCCCCTGGGCGGCGGGCGCCTCTACGCCACCGGCGACCTGGCCCGCCGCCGGCCCGACGGCGTCATCGAGTTCCTCGGCCGCCTCGACCACCAGGTGAAGATCCGCGGCTTCCGCATCGAGCTGGGTGAGATCGAGGCGGCGCTCAATGCGCATCCGTCGGTGCGCGAGTCGGTGGTCGTCGCCCGCACCGAGGCGGGCGGGCCGCGGCTGGTGGCTTACGTGGTCGGCGCGGCGCCGGAGGTCGAGGCGCTGCGCGCGTTCCTGGCCGCGCGGCTGCCCGAGCACATGGTGCCGCCGGTCTTCGTGGTGCTGCCGGCGTTCCCCCTGAACCCAAGCGGCAAGGTGGACCGCAAGGCGCTGCCGGTACCGGAGGAGACCCGGCGGTCGGACGAGACCCCCTGGGTCGCGCCGCGCACCCCGGTGGAGGAGCGGCTCGCCGCGCTCTGGGGCGAGCTGCTCGGCGTCGAGCGGGTGGGCGTGCACGACGACTTCTTCGCCCTGGGCGGCGACTCGATCCAGGGCGCCTTGCTGATCAACCGGCTGCAGCGCGAGCTGGGCGCCATCCTCTACGTGATGGCCCTGTTCGACGCGCCGACCGTGGCCCTGCTTGCCGCCTACCTGGAAAAGAGCTACCGCGAGGCGCTGGCCGCCGCCGGGTGGATCGCGGGCGGCGACGGCACCGGCCGCGCCGCGGGCCCGGTCGATGCCGCGACCGAGGCGGCCGAGACCGCGGTGGTGCTGCAAGCCCTGGCCTCCCGGTTCTCCCCGGCCGCCGGGCGCCGCGGTGCGAGCGTGCCGCGCAACCGGCCGGCGGTCTTCCTGCTCTCGCCGTTTCGCTCCGGCTCGACCCTGCTGCGCGTGATGCTCGCCGGCCACCCCGGCCTGTTCGCGCCGCCGGAGCTGGAGCTGCTCGGCTTCGAGACCCTGGGAGAGCGGCGGCGGGTGTTCTCCGGGCGCGACAGCTTCTCGCGCGAGGGCCTGCTGCGCGCCGTCGTCGAGCTCCGCGGGTGCACGCCCGAGGAGGCGGAGGCCGTGCTCGAAGAGGCGGAGGCGCGCGACGAGCCGACCCCCGTCTTCTACCGCCGGCTCCAGGAGTGGACCGGCGACCGCCTGCTGGTCGACAAGACCCCGCGCTATGCGTTGGACCTCGCGACCCTGCGCCGGGCCGAGGATTGGTTCGAGGCGCCGCTCTACGTCCACCTGGTGCGCCATCCGGTCGCCACCATCCAGTCCTACCTGGAAGCGCGGATGATGGACGTCTATCCCCTCCCGCTGTCCGCGGAGCGCCAGGCGGAGCTGGTCTGGCGGCTCGGCCATGCGCAGATCCTGGAGCACCTGGCCGGGGTACCGGCCGAACGGCGGCACCGCCTCCTGTTCGAAGACCTGGTGCGCGATCCGCGCGCCGCCATGGAGGGCCTGTGCGCCTTCCTCGGTCTCGACGTCGCGCCGGCCATGCTCTCCCCCTACGAGGGGAAGCGGATGACCGACGGCCTGCACGGCGCCGGGCGCATGATGGGCGATCCCAAGTTCCACCAGCACCGGCAGATCGACGCGGGCGTCGCCGACCGCTTCAAGGACGCGCCGGAGAACGCCTGGCTGGGCGAGGCCACCTGGACCCTCGCCGAGCGGCTGGGCTACGACCGGCCGGCCGCGGCCGGCTCCGCCGCGGGACCGCGCGCGCTCGACCGGCCGCATCTGGGGCCGGTGGACCTGCCGCTCTCCTCGGGCCAGCAGCGGCTGTGGTTCCTCGACCGCCTGGAGCCGGGGAGCAGCGCGTACCACATGCCGGCCTCGGTGCGCATCACCGGCCCACTGGACGTCGCCGCCCTGGGCCGCGCCTGCGCCGCGATCGAGCGCCGGCACGAGGTGCTGCGCACCGCCTTCCCCGCGGTGGAGGGAAGGCCCCGCCAGGTGATCCGCGCGCCGCGGCCGGACCTGCTGCCGGGGGTGGACCTGACCGCGCTGCCCGCCGCCCTGCGCGAGGCGGAGGCCTCCCGGCTCGCCGTCGCCGAGGCGCTCGCGCCGTTCGACCTCGCGGCGGGACCGCTCTGGCGCGTCCGTCTGCTGCACCTGGCGCCGGAGGAGTCCCTCCTTCTGGTCAACCTGCACCACATCGTGTGCGACGGCTGGTCGGTCGGCCTGGTCACCCGCGAGCTGATGGCGCTCTACCAGGGCGCGCCGTTGCCCGACCTGCCGCTCCAGTACGCCGACTTCGCGGCCTGGCAGGCGGCGCGGCTCGCCGGGCCGGCGTACGCCGAGCTGGCGGCGTACTGGAAAGAGAAGCTCGCTGCGCCGTTGCCGGTGCTCGACCTGCCGCTCGACCGCCCGCGCCCGCCGATCCAGACCCACCGCGGCGCGCGGCTGCCGGTGGCGCTCGCGCCGGGCGTGGCGGCGGACCTGCGCCAGGTGGGGAGCGCCCAGGGGGCCACCCTGTTCATGGTGCTGACCGCGGCCTTCCAGACCTTCCTGCTGCGCACCACCGGGCAGGACGACGTGCTCGTCGGCACGCCGGTCGCGGCGCGCAACCGGGCGGAGATCGAGGACCTGGTCGGCCTCTTCGTCAACACCCTGGTGCTGCGCAGCGATCTCTCCGGCGATCCGCCGTTCCGCGCCCTGCTGGCGCGCGTGCGGCAGGGGGTGGTGGAGGCGACGCGGCACGAGGAGATGCCGTTCGAGCGGCTGGTGGAGGAGCTGGGCGTCGAGCGTACGCTGGACCGCTCGCCGCTGTTTTCGGTCCTGCTCGTCCTCCAGAACGCGCTGCCGGGGACGTTCGCGCTGCCGGGTCTCACCCTGGAGCGGCTCGACATCGACACCCGCACGGCGAAATTCGAGCTCACCCTGGACCTGGGGGAGCGGCCGGACGGCGGGCTCGCCGGCTCGCTGGAGTACAACTCCGATCTGTTCGATGCGGCGACCGCGGAGCGCTTCGCGCGGCACTTCGTGAGCCTGGCGGAGGGGATCGCCGCCGAGGTGTTCTCCGGTGCCGGAGCGCCGTTGTCCGAGCTGCCGATGCTCGGCGAGGCCGAGCGGCGGCAACTGGCCGTGGAGTGGAACGCCACGGCGGTTGCGGTCCCCTCGGAGGCCACGATCCATGCGCTGATCCTGGCCACGGCGCGGCGGATGCCGGAGGCCGTGGCGGTCTCCTGCGAGGGCGCAACCTTGCGCTACGGCGAGCTGGCGGAGCGGGCCTTGCGGCTCGCCGGCCACCTGGCTGCGCTGGGGGTCGGGCCGGATGTCCCCGTGGCCCTCTGCGCCGAGCGCTCGCCGGCCCTCCTCGTCGCGCTCCTCGGCATTCTCGCGGCAGGCGGTGCCTACGTGCCGCTCGATCCCACCAACCCGGCGGAGCGGCTCGGGCTCATCCTGGACGACGCCGCGGCGCCCATCCTGCTCACCGAGCCGGCGCT
>DIHE01000023.1:0-20788 GCA_002420005.1 Holophagales bacterium UBA5704
CCCTTCTCGCTCTTCCGGAAGCGGAGCCCCGGGACGACCGTGTCACTCCATTCCTGCCTGTCCTTTCCTTCGGGAACGCGGAGACCGCGCAGGGTCCGATCCTCGAATTTGATGTTGTAGCTCATGGGTATAATTATACCATGAATCGGGTCACACGCGGGTCACACAGCACGACGCAAACTGGCCATCGGTGGCCAGAACTGGCAACTCCTGGGGCGTATTTCCCTCTAGGGCGGCACCATTGGACTCACTTGAACACCGATGGCGGTGCTAATCGGGTTCTTCCCCCTCTCCCGGTTGGGGGGAGAGCGGCGGGAGAGGGGGTAAGGGGGTGAGGTTCGAAGCCCGCATCGCCTGGCGGGCGCTGCGTTGGCGGCTGCTCAGCTCCTGGGTCGCCGGGCTCCTCCCCCTCGGCGCGGCCTTCCTGTTCGTCCGCAACAACGAGCTCGCACCGCAGCATGTGCGGCTCGCCGGCCTGCTCGGCGGTGCCTGTGGCGTGGTGTTCGCCTTCTCCGATCTCGCGGAAGCCCTGGGCGTCCGGCGGCCGGCCTGGCCGTGGGCGCGGTCGCTCCCGTGGTCGGCGGCGCACCGGGTGCGCACGGACGCCCTCCTGCTCGCCGTCCACGCCGCGCCACTGCTGCTGCTGACGGCGCAGATCGACCTTGTCGCCGCGCTCGCCGTCCTCACCGTCACCCCCTGGCTCGCCCTGCGCGCGGCGGGGGCGGTGCGGCGGGCGCCCGAACGCCGCTCGGGGGCCTCCGGCGAGGTGCTGCTCGAAGGCGGCCTGCTCGCCGCCGCGCTCGCCCTCCTGCCCTGGATCGCCCCGCTCGCCCTCGCCGCCACCCCCTGGGCCTGGCGCGCCGCCGCGGAACGGGAGCGGGAGCAGAAGGTGAGCCGCTGGCTGGAGCTGCACCACCTCGCCGTCGGCGACCCTCAATCCTGGAGCTCCGAATGATCCGTGTGCACCGCGCCACCTTCGCCTACCGGCCTGGCGAGCCGGTGCTCGCCGGCATCGACCTGGAGATCCCGGGCGGTCTCACCCTGCTCCTCGGGCCGAACGGCTGCGGCAAGAGCACTCTCCTCAAGCTGATCGCCGGCATCGAGCGCCCGGACTCCGGCCTGGTCGAGATCGACGGACACGACCTGTGGACCGACGAGGTGGCGGCGCGCCGGGGTCTCGCCTACGTGCCGGAGCAGCCCGACCTGACGCCCTATGCCACGGTGCGCGAGATCCTCGGCCTGGTCTGCCGCCTGCGCGGGGAGCCGCAGAGCGCCGCCGAGGAAGCGCTCGAATTCGTCGGCCTGCGCGATCTCGCCCACCGCTCGGTGCGCGAGCTTTCGATGGGCCAACGCCGCCGCTCCGTGCTCGCCGCCGCCCTGATCGGTACGCCGCGCCACGTGCTGCTCGACGAGCCGCTGGAGGCGATGGACCGCGGCGCGCGCGATGCGATCCTCGCCTGGATCGACCGCCTGCTCGCCGCCGGGGCCACGGTGGTCGCCGTCTCGCACGACCTCGCCCCCTTCGCCCCGCGCGCCCACCGCGCCGCGACCGTGCGCGCCGGCCACTGCCGCCTCGCAGACCCGCTGCCGGACGACCCCGCCGCCCGGCTCGCCCTCCTGGAGCACATGGCCCGCGGCGAGCCCTTCCCATGACCCGCCGCCGCGTCCTCGTCCCTCTTGTTGTCCTTCTTTTTGTCCTTGGCGTCCTTGCCGTCCTTTGCCAACGCCGCCCCGCCCCCCGCACCGCCGGCCCGCTCCCCCACCAGGTCTACCTCTGGCAGCACACCTGGGGCTCCGAGGTGCCGCGATCGCTGCAGCGCGCCGGCGGCTTCGACCGGCTGGTGGTGCTCGCCGCCGAGGTGGACCTCTCCGCCCGGCCGCCGCGGGTGGTGCGCGCCCGCTACGACGCGGCGGCGCTGCGCAAGGACGGGCGTCCGGTGGGTCTGGCGGTGCGCATCGGGCGTTTCGCGCGTCCGGGAGGCGGCACCGGGTCCTTCGCCGAGCAGCCGGAGCAGACGGCACACCTCGCCCGGCTCGCCGCGCGGCTGGTGGCGGAGGCGCGCTCCGCCGGTCTCTCCCCGGTGGAATTCCAGCTCGACTACGACTGCCCGGAATCGCGCCTCGCCGACTACCCCGTGCTCGTGCGGGCGGTGAAGGACGCGCTCGCCCCACTGCCGGTGACCCTGACCGCCCTGCCGAGCTGGCTCCCCCACCGCCGCGACCTCGGCCGGCTGCTCGACACCGCCGACGGCTGGGTCCTCCAGGTCCATGCCCTCGATCCGCCGCGCACCACACCCACGGTGATCGAGCTGTGCAATCCGGAAGCCGCCCGCCGCGCGGTGGAAGCGGCCGGCCGTTTCCGCAAGCCATTCCGGGTGGCGCTGCCGACCTACTCCTACCTGGTCGCCTACACCCCGGACGGCGCGCTTCTCGGCGTCTCGGCCGAGGGACCGCTGCCCACCTGGCCCTCCGGCGTCGAGGTGCGCCTCGCGCGGAGCGACCCGGACGCCCTCGCCGGGCTGCTGCGCGCCTGGACGGCGGATCGTCCGGCGGCGCTCACCGGCGTGATCTGGTACCGCCTGCCGGTGGCGGGAGACCGCCTCAACTGGCCCTGGCCGACCTTCGACGCCGTGCGCGCCGGCCGGGCACCGCGGCACGACCTCCAGGTGATCCACCGGCAGAGCGAGCCGGGCCTGCTCGAGATCGATCTGCTCAACCGGGGAGAGGCGGAAGAGGGCTGGCCGGTGCGGATCGAGGTCGCCTGGCCGGAAGGCGACGTCCTCGCCGCCGACGGCCTGGCCGGCTACCAGGTCCTGCGCACCGGCCCCCGGAGCCTGCGTCTGGAGCGCTCCGCCACCCCCTGGGACCGGCCGCTCGGCCCCGGGGCGCGGCGGACGGTGGGTTGGGTGCGGCTGGCGGGCAGGTAAGATAGACTCCTTCCATGACGATACGGTTTCCGCCAATCGGTCATCCGGGACCTTTCCGTGCGGAACAGTTGCAGCCCGGCGACCCTTACGAGCTATCCAACGGCCACCCGATTCTCTGCCTCCCCAAAGGCGACGAGGTCAGGAGGGCAAGGAGCATCAGCGGCGGTGTGCTCGCCAGCGATCTCGCGGTCCAGACCGTCGGCGTCGACGTCGGATTCTCGCCGTCTCCGGAGATCCTCCGCGCTCCGGATCTCTCGGTCGGCTCGCTGCCCGACGAGCCGGGATGGGTCCACGGAGCTCCCCCCCTGGCGGTCGAGTATGCCGACACCGGTCAGGACGAGGACGAGCTCGATGCCACGCTGCAAGCCGACCTCGCCGCCTGCGGTGACCTCGCCCTCCTCGAAGCCGCCCTCCGCCAGGCAGCCACCGCCTCGGCGGCCGAGATTCTCGCCGCCCTGCGGCCCTGACCGCGTCGCGACCCCACGGCGCCCCCTTTCTGCTATCCTCTCCCCGGCAGGCGACCGGAGAGCCCTCCGACCGGGGAGGAACCCGGGGAGGTCCTGGAGCCGGCCGAGGCAGCGCCGGCCCGCCGGCTCCGGACGGTGCATCACGAGCCGGCCGGAGCGCAACAGGGCCGCCGAGATCCGCAACGCCGCCGCCGGGGCGGACAACACGGCCCCCACGGCGCACAACACCACCCCTGCGGCGCGCAACGCCACCTTCGCGACGCGCAACACCACCAAACCGGCGTACAACACGATCCCCACGGCGCGCAACACGAAATTCGGTGTGCGCAACACCGCCCCCGAGATGTAGGTCATCGCCACCGAGGCGTAGGTGAGCGCCGCCGCGGCGCGAGTGATGCAGATCGCGGTGCGGGTGATGCGCGCCACGGTGCGGGTGATGCGCTCAGCCGCCGGTCTTGCGGTAGACCGAAAGGTTCCGGCCGCTCCCCCGGGTTTCCAGGACGGCGTCCCCATCCACGAGGAGCTGGCGCAGCGCGCGGTAGAGCGAGGCGCGTTCCGGCTGCCAGCCGAGCGCTGCGCTGACGTCCGCACCGGTGAACAGCTCAGGCAGATCGGGAAGCGCTTCGCGCACCTCCGCCACGAGATCGACCAGAAACACCTGGGGCTCGGGCCGGGCCGAAGGCGGGACGGCTTCCCGGGGAGCCGCGTCCGGCACCGGTGCGGGCGGAGCGGCGAGGCCGGTCCCGGACTGGAGCATCCAGACGAAGTCGAGGGCGCGGACCTGCGCCTGGTGGGCCGCCTCCAGCAACTGGATCCCGGCGCGGAGCGGTTCGTCGAGCTGGCGCTTGTGTTGCGCGTATTGTTCGTGCGTCATGTTGCGCGCCGCATAACACGCGCCCCGTCGTGCAGCACACAAGCTCCCGGGTGCGCTATACTTCCCACTCCCCATGACCTTCGACGAAGCCTTCGCGGAGATCGAGCTGGCGCCCGGTGCGAGCGCGGACGCGATCCGCCGCGCCTATCTGCGCAAGCTGAAGACCCGCAGCCCCGAGACCGACCCTGAGGGCTTTCGCCGCCTGCGCGAGGCGTTCGAGCGGCTGAGCGGCACTCCGGAGACTCCAGACGTCCCGGCTCCCGCCACCGGACCCCGGGAGACCGCCGAGGCGCCGGAGCAGGCCCTCCCCGACCCCCTCGACGACATTCGACAGATTCTCGATCTCCACGCGCAGGACCTCCCCGCGGAGGCCGTCCAGGCCCAGGAGAGGCTCGCACAGCACCTGCGCACCGCCGGCCGGGAGACCGAGATCCTCAATGCCCACACCGCCGCCCTCTGGCAGATCGCCCAGGAGATCTCCCGGCTCCCGCCCGGTTTTCCGCCGACGGTGCGCACCTCCATCGCCCGGGCGGTGCATGACGGGACCCTCGAAACGGCGCTCCCGAGCGTGCAGAGCGTGGTCCAGGAAGACCCCGACGCCGGGTGGCGGATGGCGTCCGATCTCAAGGAGCTCCCGGCCTTGCGCTCGCTCTACCATGGCGCGGTCCTCGCCGCGTTGCCCGCGTGGAAGGCGCACGAGCCCGTCATCAGCCAGTCCAGAAGGCCGGTGGCCCGCGACCCCCGCGAGATTCGCCGGGCCATGGTCATCGTAATCGCCGCCGCTGCTGTCTTGGGCGTCCTGTACTTCCTCTTCGCCCCACCACCTCTCGCGGAACCTCTTTCCCGCAGCCTGGAGGCCGCCGTGCAGGCCATCTGCCGCCATGGGGCGGAGGGGCCGACGCCCGCCGAGGAGGACCTGTGCCGGAAGTCGCGCAACTTGGCGGTTCTTGTCGAGCAACGCAGGTGCGCCACCTCCGTCTTGTATGCAATGCTCGAAGCTCACCAGAAGGTAAAGGCGCAAACCTCGAGGGCGGCGGACGGCTCGGCCATGAAGGCCGATGCGGCGGTCTCGGACCTCCACGGAGAATACGCCGAGCTCTGTTTCCGGCCGAGGCGCGGGGCCTCCTTCTGATCGGGAGACCCGCGCCCCCATGTCCTCACGCCCACCCATTTTCGGCATCGACCTCGGCACCACGTTTTCGCTCATCTCCGTCCTCCAGGACGGCGTTCCCGTGGTGCTGCCCAACGCTCTGGGGGAAGGACTGACGGCGAGCGCCGTTTCGGTGATGGAGGACGGCCGCGTTCTCGTCGGGGCACCGGCGCGGGCGCGGGCGACCACGCATCCGGAGCGCACGGCCCTCGCCTTCAAGCGCGACATGGGGACCGACCGGGTCTACGATCTCGGCGGCCACCGCTTCACCGCCCCTGAGCTGTCCGCCCTGGTGCTGCAAGCGCTCAAGCACGATGCCGAGGCCGCCCTCGGCATGGCGATCGAGGAGGCGGTGGTCACCGTGCCCGCCTACTTCGACGAAGCGCAACGCCAGGCCACCCGCGCCGCGGCGCAGATCGCCGGCTTGCGGGTGGACCGGATCATCAACGAGCCCACCGCCGCCGCCCTCGCCTATGGCCTCCACGAGCGCCACCGCGAGCTGACCGCCGTGGTGCTCGACCTGGGCGGCGGCACGTTCGACGTCACCGTCCTGGAGCTGATCGAGGGGGTGATCGAGATCCAGTCGTCCGCCGGGGACTCGCGGCTCGGCGGCGAGGACTTCGTGGACCTCCTGGCCGACCGGGTCGCCGCGCGCATCGAGACCTCGCACGGTGGCGACGTCCGCCGGCATCCCCAGGCCTGGGCCCGGGTGCGCGAGGCGTGCGAGCAGGCCAAGCGGCGGCTGAGCAGCGTGGAGACCACCACCGTGGCGCTCGTCGAGCTGCCCATCGGCGCGGCCACGGCCGACCTGGAGATCGCTTTCACCCGCGCCGAGGCCGAGGAGGCCTGGGCCGGTCTGCTGGAACGCATCCGCACCGCGGTCACCCGCGCCCTGGCCGATGCCCGGCGGCGGCCCGAGCAGATCGACGAGGTCCTGCTGGTGGGGGGCGCCACCCGCATGCCGTGCATCACCCGGCTCGCCGCCCAGATCTTCGGCCGCCTGCCCCTGCGCCACCTGCCGCCCGACGAGGCGGTCGCCCTGGGAGCCGCGGTCCAGGCCGCCCTCAAGGAAGGCCAGGCGAGTCTCGACGACATGGTGGTGACCGACGTGGCGCCGATGACCCTCGGGGTCGAGTCGGCCACCGCCATGGGCTCGCGCGTCGTCTCCGGGCTGTTCACCCCGATCCTCGACCGCGGCACGGTGATCCCGGTGAGCCGGGTCAAGCGCTTCTACACGATGTCCGACGGGCAGAGGATGATCGACGTCCGCGTCTTCCAGGGTGAGCATTCCCTCTGCAAGGACAACCGGCTGCTCGGCCGCTACGAGATCTCGGACCTGCCCCCCGCTCCGGCCGGAGCGGAGGCGGTGGACATCCGGTTCACCTACGATCTGAACGGGATTCTGGAGGTCGAGACGACGCTGGTCTCCACCGGACGGCAGCATGCTTTCGTGGTGCAGCAGACGCCGGGCCGGCTGACGCCGGAGCAGATCGCCAAGGCGCGGGAGAAGATGGCGGCGCTCAAGGTGCATCCGCGCGAGCTGCTGCCGAACACCACCGCCCTGGCGCGGGCGGAAGCGCTTCACCTGGAGCTGGTCGGCGCCGCCCGCGAGGAGCTGGCCCACGCCATGGCCCTCTTCCGCGGTGCCCTGGAGCAGGAGAACCCGGATCTCATCGACGCCTGCCGCGCCCGGCTCACGGCGCTGCTCGGGGTCTTGCGGCGGGGGGACTGACGCCCCCCTCCCACCCGGGAGAGGGGCTGAAGGGGCTTACTCGGCCGGCGGCGCCGCGGGCTCGGCGGCGGGCTCGGCAGGCGCCTCGGGCTCGGCGGCGGCGGGCTCGACCTTGAGTAGCTCGACCTCGAAGATCAGCAGGGCGTTCGGGCCGATGTCCTGGCCCGCACCGCCTTCGCCATAGGCGAGGGCCGGCGGGATGAACAGCTTCGCCTTGGCGCCGGTCTTGAGGAGCTGGAGGGCTTCCACCCAACCCGGGATGACCTGGCCCACGGTGAACACGGCCGGCTCGTTGCGGTCCAGGGAGCTGTCGAAGACCTTGCCGTCGATGAGGGTGCCCTTGTAGTGCACGGTCACCTGGTCGGTCGGCGTCGGCGTCGCACCGGTGCCCTCCTGGAGGATCTGGTACTGCAGGCCGCTCGCGGTGGTGATCACGCCCGGCTGGTTCTTGTTGGCGGCCAGGAACTCCTCGGCCTCCTTCTTGTTCTTCTCGCTCAGGGCGGCCATCTTCGCCGCCTGCTTGGCCTGCATCTGCTGCTGGAACTCGCCCATCGTGGCCTGGATCTCCTCCTCAGTGAGGAGCGACGTGCCACCGGCGAGAGCCTCGCGCAGGCCCTTGACGATCAGTTCCGCGTTGCACGGCACTTCCTGCTGCTTGAGGTTGGAGCCGAGATTGAAGCCGATGATGTAGCTGGCCTTGTCCTCCAGCGACTGGGGCTTGTCGCCGCCGGCGGCCGGCTGCTCGGCGCGCGCCGCGACGGAGGCCGCGAGAAGCAGCACGGCGGCCAGAGAAGTGATCTTCTTCATTGTGTCTTTCTCCGAAAAGGGAAGGTGATGTCCGGCGCGGGGAGCGTATCGTCCGCCGCGACCCGCGGGATTATAGACTGAACCGGCGAGAACGCCCGCCATGCCCTTCTCCGGCCTCTACAGCGAACGCCTGCTCCCCCACCTCGTGCATTGGGTGCTGCGCGGCGGCACTTTCGGACGCCTGCGCCGCGAATGCCTCCAGGGTCTCGCCGGCACCGTCCTGGAGGTCGGCTTCGGATCCGGGCTCAACCTCCCCTGGTACCCCCGCGAGGTCGAGAAGCTGTGGTTCGTCGAGCCCTCCGGCGAAGCCCGCCGCCTGGCCCGCGAGGCGATCGCAGCGGCTCCCTTCCCGGTCGAAGCCGTGGGCGACACGGCGGAATCGATCCCCCTGCCGGACGCCGCGGTCGACGCGGCGGTCTCCACCTGGACGTTGTGCACCATTCCGGACGTGGCCCGCGCCCTGGGCGAGATCCGGCGGGTGCTCAGGCCCGGAGCGCCTCTGCGCTTCATCGAGCACGGCCTCTCGCCGGACGCGGGGGTCGCCCGCTGGCAGCATCGGCTGACGCCGCTCCAAAAGAGGCTCGCCGGCGGCTGTCATCTCAACCGCGCCATCGACAGCCTGCTCGAAGAGGCCGGCTTTCACCTCGAACGGATCGACCGGTTCTACGTGAAAGGCCCGAAGATCGGCACCTGGCTGTTCGCGGGCGAAGCGCGAGCCCTGCCGGAGAAAGACGCCACGGGGTAGGGACCGGCCCCGGCCGGCGGGGTGGCGCCCGGGGACGGATTGTGTGCCAGGCTCGCCGACGAGATGAAACCGGATGACTCGCAGACCTCCCTCCGGCTGACGGTGCGCGATCTGATGACCCGGGGCGTCTACGCGGTCGGGGTGGACGACAACCTGGAGACCATCCGCACCCTCCTTCAGGAAAGAAACATCCGCCACGCCCCCGTGGTGAGCCCCGACGGCGTCCTTCTGGGCCTCGTCACCCAGCGCGATCTGCTGCGCAGCACCCTGCGCTCCGAGGCCCTGCCCCCGCAGGTGCAGGCCGAGGCCCTGCAGATGACCACGGCTGGCGAGGTCATGACCGTGAACCCGGTGACCGTAGAGCCCGGCCTGGACATCCGCGACGCCGCGCGGATCATGCTGGCGAAGAAATACGGCTGCCTCCCGGTCGTCGAGGACGACCGGCTGGTGGGCATCGTCACCGAGGCGGACTTCGTGCGCTTCCTCGCCGCCGGGGACTGAGGGGGCGAAAGCCCAAGGACCACAGGGACCAAGGACGACAGGGACGGCAAGGTCTCCAAGGACAGGAGGAGGAGACCTTGTGTCGTTGCCGTCCTTGGCGACCTTTGGGTCCTTTGCCCCCCCCTGGAAGCCCCGCGCCCTCCGCGCTGTTTTCTAGAGCAGGGGGCTCCCTCTCATGCGATGCCCGCGGCTCGCCCTGCTCGCCCTGGTTTCCCTCCTGGCCTCTCCGGCTCTCGCCGCTGCTGAAGACGACCCGCCACCCCACCCGCAGGCCCTCCGGTTGCTGGAGGCGCTGGCGCGCTATCGCTCGGTCGAGGGCCGCCCCGCGCTCCCTCCGATCCCCGGCGGGCCGGCTCTGCGCCTGGGCGACCGCGGCCCGCGCGTCGCGGCATTGCGCACCCATCTCGCCGAGGATGCCCGCGGCGACGGGGCGCCCCTGCCGCCGCCGGTGGCTCCGGCGGATCTGCTCGATCCGACCCTGGCCGAGGCGGTGCGCGCCTTCCAGGAGCGCCACGGGCTCGAGCCCGACGGCGTGGCGGGCTCGAAGACCCTCGGCGAGCTGAGCCGGGGACCGGCGGACCACCTGCGCCAGATCCTCCTCAACCTGGAACGCTGGCGCTGGATGCCGCGCGATCTCGGGGAGCGCTACGTCCTGGTCAACATCGCCGGCTTCCGTCTGGAAGCGTTCGCCGGCGGGCGGCGGGAGCTCGACCTGCGCGTGATCGTCGGCCGGCCTGCCACCCGCACGCCTCTGTTCAGCAGCGTCCTCCAGGGGGTGACCCTCAACCCCTCCTGGTCTGTGCCGGGGAGCATCGCCCGCAACGAGATCTGGCCCAAGGCGGCGCGCGACCCGTCCTACCTCGGGCGCAACGGCTACCAGGTGCTCCCGGACGGCCGGCTGCGCCAGAAGCCCGGTGCCGGCAACTCCCTGGGCCGGCTGAAATTCGTCTTCCCCAACCGCTTCGGCGTCTACCTCCACGACACCCCGTCGCACGGCCTGTTCGACCGCACGGTGCGCACCTTCAGCCACGGCTGCATCCGGGTCGAGGACCCGGCCGGCCTCGCGGTCTGGGTGCTCGACGATCCGGCGTGGACCCGCGAGACCCTGGCCGCTGCGATCGCCACCGGCCGGGAGCGCACGCTGCCGGTGGCGGACGCGGTCCAGATCCACGTCGGCTACTGGACCGCCTGGGTGGACGACACCGGCACCCTGCAGGTGGGCCGCGACGTCTATGGGCGCGATGCCGAACCCGGTGGGCCCAGCCGGTGAGCCTCGGAGTAGGGGAAGAAGTCGATCACCTCGCCCGCGCGGTGGCGCTCCTGGAGCGAGCGCCAGGCCGCGGGATCGAACAGGTCCCCGTGGTCGCGCACGAACAGCTCGCGCAGGCGGCCCTCGAACCCGAGGAAGCTCGCCAGCTCCTCCGGGAAGACGTCGTTCTCCTCCACCGTGTACCAGGGCTCGGCGGCCATCTCGTCCTCGTCGTGGCGGGCCGGCGGCTTGCTGCGGAAGCGGCAGTCGACCAGCGGTGAGAACTCGTCGTAGTCGTAGAACACCACGCGCCCGTGGCGGGTGACGCCGAAGTTCTTGAGCAGGACGTCGCCGGGGAAGATGTTGGCGGCCCCCAGCTCCTTCAAGCAGCGACCCCAGTCGAGCACCGCGGCCTCGGCGTCCTCGGCCGTCGCCTGGCGCAGGTGGAGGTCGAGCGGGGTCACCCGGCGTTGCACGTAGAGATGATGGACGATCACGTCGTCGCCGCGCACCGTGGTGGTCGCGGCGGCCACCCGCAGCAGCTCGTCGAGCAGGGCGGGGTCGAAGCGGGAGCGCGGGAAGGTCAGGTGCTCGAACTCCTGGACATCGATCAACCGGCCCACGCGGTCGTGCTGCAACACCTGGCGGTAGGTGGCCATCACCTTCTCGCGCGTGGTCCGCTTCTGCGGCGGGAACCGGTCACGGATCACCTTGAACACGTACTCGAAAGAGGGCAGGGTGAACACCTCCATCACCAACCCGCGCTTGCCCGGTGCCACCACGAACGGATCGTGCGAGCCGGCGATCTGGGCCATCAGCTCGCGGTAGAACTCGGTCTTGCCGTGGTTGCCGTAGCCCAGCGAGTTGTAAAGCTCGGAGACCCGCTTGCGCGGCAGGAGCGAGCGCAGGAAGCCGATCACCTCCCGCGGGCTGTCGATCTCGGCATGGAAGTACCAGCGGGCGAAGCTGAACACCACGCTCACCTCGGCCTCGGTGGTGAGCACCGCATCGACCGCCAGCCGGCCGCCCTCGCTGGTGAGGGCGAGGACCACCGGCACCACCCGCTTGCCGCGCCGGCCGCGGCCGATCACGTAGGCCGCCTTGTTGCGGAAGAAAACCGGCCGCAAGACATCGAGAGCCTCGATCGCGGCACCGCCGAGAGCCGTGTGGAGCCCGGCGGTGATGCGCTCCGCCGCCGCGCCGGCCTCGGCGGCGAGATCGCGGAACGGCGCGCGGAAGCCGGCGTCCTCCAGCACCCGCTGCACCAGCGCCGCGTCGACCGCGTGCACCGCGTACATCCGGGCGCTCGCCATCTCCCAGCCGCGGTAGGGCAGCGGGATCTCCGCGGCGACGAAGTCGATCGCCGGATCGACGCCAACGTGCGCGAACACCTTGCGGGTCAGGGAGTTGAAGAAGGTCAGCGCGAGCTCGTAGTCGTTGCGCCCGAGCACCGCGCGGTGGAACGATTCCTTGAGCGCCCCCCACGTCTCCCGCTCGTGCAACCGGCTGCCGAGCTGCTCGCGCAGCGCCTCGCAGGTGTGGGCGATGCTCAGCGCATGCAGGCCCAGGCGGTCCACCGTGTCCTGCCGGATGCCGATCCAGTCGCAGCGCTCGAACCGCTGCCGCACCCGGTGGGTCACCGCCCGGACGCGCTGGTGGAAGTCATCGAAGGCCCAATGGATGGTGTCGGCCCCGCGGGCCGCCGCCGTCGGTAGATCCATGGCGCACCCCTCCGCCCCACTCTATCCGTAGCAGAGCCTGGGGGAGAAGGGGTGGACTTTCGCTGATACCGGGAGTAGGATCTTTTTGATGATCGGAGAGTTGTCGAGACATCCCGCCGCCGGAGCGACCGAGGTTGAGTCCCGGGAGGTTGAATCCCGGATCGACGACTATCTGCACGCTGCGGAATCCGGCAAGACGGTGGTCGTGACCCGCAACGGCAGCCCGGTCGCCGCTCTGATCCCCCTGATGGGGGAAGGCTCCGCGACAGCCCCGGAGGACGACAGCCCGGAGAAGGGGCTCGCCGGCCTGGCCGGCGGCTGGGACGGCTCGGACGAGCTGGCCGATCTCGTCATGGCCGCTCTGATCTCCTCTCGCCGCTCTTCCTCCGACTGATCCAAGATGGCCTTCTTGTTCGATAGCGACGCCCTCTCGGAGGCGTTGCGGAAGAGGCCGTTGCCTGCCTACCTGCTCTGGCTGTCCCGGATCCCCCGCAGCCAGCAATTCAGCAGTGCCGTGGTGATCGGCGAGCTCTACAAAGGAGCGTTCCGCTCGACGCGCCCGGAATGGCATCTGGAGAACATTGAGACGCGGGTTCTGCCGGGGGTGACGGTGCTCCCTTTCGACACAGGTGTTGCGCGGGTCTATGGAGAGATCGAGGCTCATCTTTCGCAGCGCGGCCAGAGGATCGAGGACTCCGACCTGCGAATCGCCGCCACCGCGATCTTCCATGGGCTCCAGCTGGTGACGGGCAACCTGCGCCACTTTGAGCGCATCCCGGGAATCCAGATTCATCGCGCCCTGGCCGACGCACGCCTGGCCTGACGCGGCGAGCCGCCAACCCCGCCCCCACTCTAGCGGACCAGCGCCTCCCCCGCCACCGCCGGCGGGTCCGCCATGAACGGGCGGACGTGCCGGCGGAAGAGATCCCGGCCGGTGCCGTGCTCGGGGAGGTTGCTCCGCGACGCGTCGAGACGGCGCAGGAAGCGCTCCTCGATCTCCTCGTGGAAGAGCTGCTCGGCGAGCTGCACCGCCCGGCCGGCGTAGGAGAGCACCTGGATCGTCTCGATGCCGGAGAGATCGCTGAAGAACCAGCCGCAGCTCGTGTACATGAGGAGCGCCTGGCGCTGCATCTCCAGCAGATGAAGCGCCCGCACCCGGTCCAGGCCCTGCGGCTGCCCCGCGGCCTGGCGGTCGAAAAACGCCGCCACGCCCGCGGGGGTGCGGTCGAGGAGCACCGCGACGTAGTCGTCGCGGGCCGCCCACGGGTCGCGGAAGATCCGGGCCGCCTCGCGCTCGAACCGCGGGGCCAGCACGTCGCGCAAGTCGTCGAGGGCGGCGCGCAGCGGCTCCCGCCAAGCCTGGTTCCACCCCGGCCGGCCGCCGGTGTGGCAGCCGCAGTCGCGGTGCCACCGGCCCACCCCGTGCGCGCAGCTCCAGGCCGTGCCCTCATGGATCTCGACCCGCTCCCGGGGCGGATGCAGCGCCAGGAACTCGCCGTAGTTGGTGAGCCGCGCCAGCCGCTGCTCCTCAATGTACTGGAGGGCGTAGGCGAGCGCCATCTCCCCGAAGCGGTGGTGATGGCCATAGGTCTCGCCGTCGGTCGCGATGTGGGCGAGGCGCGGCCGGTTCGGCTCCCCCGGCACACTCGACAGGAGGTGCTCCGCGAAGCGCTCGCCCGAGGACAGCAGCCCCTCGAACGCCACCGCCCGCGAGGTCCGGCCGTCATAGAAGAAGACGGCGATCGTCCGCCCGGAGGGGAGAAGCACCTCGGCGGGGAGCGTCGTGTCGACCGCGCCCTGCGCCTGCCCGGGCTCCAGGATGGTGAAGCGGATGCCCTGGTCGACCAGGAGCTCCAGGCTCTCCAGATCCACCGCGGTCTCGGGCAGCCATGCCCCCTCCGGCCGGCGGCCGAACCGGTGCGCGAAGTCGGCGACGCCCCACGCCACCTGCGTCTGCTTGTCGCGCCGGTTGGCGAGCGGCAGGATGATGTGGTTGTACGGCTGCATCAACGCCGAGCCATGGCCGGAGAAGCGCTCCCGGCTCTCGCGATCCGCCGCCAGCAAGGCGCCGTAGACGGCCGGATGGTGCGTCTCCAGCCAGGCCAGCAGGGTCGGCCCGAAGTTGAAGCTGATCCGGGCGTAGTTGTTGACGATCCGCGCCACCCGGTGCTCGCCGTCGAGGATCTGCGCCGCCGCATTGGGGGCGTAGCACTCGGCGGTGATCCGCTCGTTCCAGTCGCGGTAGGGATGCGCCGACTCCTGGACCTCGATCTCCTCCCGCCACGGGTTCTCCCGCGGGGGCTGATAGAAATGGCCGTGGATGCAGACGTGGCGGTTCATGCGGGGGGAAAGACTATCGAGAACGGGGCGTCCGGTACAGCCGCAGCACCGGCCCGGAAGGCCGGGAGCCCTCCTATGGTATTCTTCGAGAGAAGGAGCTGATGGATGCCACACTCACAGCGGATCTTCTTTGCCTATCCACACGCCGACCGGAGCTTTGCAGAGCGGCTGGCCCGCAGTCTGGCGCAGGAAGGTCTCGACCTGGTCAAAGTCGATGCGTCGGCAGGTGGCCTGGAGGAGGTGGACCGCCAGGTCAGGTCGGCAGACTCTGTCCTGCTGCTGATCAACGCGCGGTCCAAGTTCGACGAGCAGCAACAGCGGGTCTGGCAGGCCATCCTCGCCGCCGCTTGGGAGAACCCGAAGCTGCGCATCCTTCCTTTGCTCTTGCGCGATGCGGAGCTTCCGCCTTTCGTCCGCAGTGCCGCCGCGGGCCGCGAGGTCCAGGCGATCCGTATCCAGAGCAAGAGCACCCTCGCTCGGGTGACCGCGGCGATCCTGGAACAGCTCCTGGTGAAGAAATCCCAACCCACGCCGGCCGCTGCAGCCGTGACCTTCCGCGTCCCGGCGAAACTCCTCGAGATCTACTCCGCGTCCCCCGAAACCGTCCGGATCGAGAACCGGAAGAGACTTTCCGAGATGCGGGAGCACGTCGAGCACCTCCGACATTGACCCATGGTGACGGGGCGCGGCAGGAGCACCCGGCAGCACTTCGGCCAGGGCAAGCTGGCCATCGACCCGGCGAAGGCGGTCTTCATCAACTGCCCCTTCGACCCGGACTTCGAGCCGACTTTCGACGCCATCGTCTTCGCCGTCGTCTGCGGAGGCTTCATGCCAAGGAGCGCTCTCGAGACCGGCGACATCGCGGTGCCGCGTATGGAGCGCATCGTCCGGGCCATTTTCTCCTCGCAGCTCTCCATCCATGACCTCTCCCGCTGCCGCGGCGAGGGGGATGAGCGCCTCGCCCGTTTCAACATGCCGCTGGAGCTCGGCATCGCCATGGCGCGCCGCTTCCAGCCCGAGCCACCGGGCGGCCAGCACGATTGGCTCCTTCTCGTCCCGGAAGGCCACCACTACGCCCGCTTCATCTCCGACCTCGCCGGCTATGACCCGGTGCAGTACGACGGCAACCCCGCGACCGTCATCCCCAAGGTGATGATCTGGCTCGCGACGCGACCCTCCGCGGTCCAGATCCTCCTGCCCCGGGACGTCGTCGCCGCGTTTCCCGAGTTCCAGGCGCGCAAAGCCTCGCTCAAGGCCGCCTGGGGCGACAGCCCCCCCTGGGCGGACCTGGTGCTGGCCGCGATCGAGATCTTCGAAACGAAGCTTTAGCCGTCCCTTCTTCCCTACCGCGGCCGGGGAGTCTTGTACAGCCGCAGCACCGGCCCTTCCTGCAACGGCCCGGGGATCCACTCGTGGACCAGCTCCCAGGAGCGGAAGATCTCGGCGTAGCGCACGGCCATCTCCCGTTGGTGCGGCTTGTTGAGCCGCGCGGGATCGGCGAAGCGGCCATAGGCGGCGTTCGCCACCAGCACGTAGTCGAACCGGGCCAGCTCCGCCAGGGTCAGGCGGGTGACGAAACGGCGGTGGAAGACCTGGAACGTCCCTTCCGGGAAGTCCGGCGTGTACGACTCCTTGGCGATCGAGGCGCCGGGCGGCAGATGGGCACGGATCCAGTCCTTGGCGACCTCGCGTGTGGTCGGTCGCGCGAGGGCCACCGCCTCGACGCCCGTCCGCCACGCCGGCAGCACCAGGCAGGCGGCGAGCAGGACCGCGGTGAGCGCGGGACCGAGCCGGCCGCTCCACCGCGCCTGCGCCAGGCGGCCGAGACCGGCGGCAATCCCGACGGCGATCCCGACGCCGAGCAGGGCGGCCAGGATCGGCACCACCGGATAGAGGTTGCGCTTGACCACCATGCTCATCGCGATGAGCAGCGCCAGATAGCCGGCTGGAAACGGCAGCATCCAGAGGACCGGCCGGCGCGCCCCCGCCTTGAGACCCGCCAGCCCGGCCAGCCCGACCGCGACGGCCGGCCATCCGAAGCTCTCGACGAGCGCCTTGGCGTAGAACCAGGCGTTGTTGTCCGGCGTCACCCCGAGCCAGCCGCCCTGGCCGTATTGCCGCGCGCCGAAGAAGATGCCGCGCCCGCCGAAGAACGCCGCCTCGGGAAACACCAGCAGGCTCGGCATCACCGCCAGGAACGCGCCGAGCGCCGCGAGGCCCGCCCACAGCAGGCCCCAGCGGAGGTCGCGGCGGGTGATCCGCCACAGCACCCAGACGGCGACGATCGCCACCGCCACCACCCCCGCCGGATACTTGGCGGCGGCGGCGAGGCCGGCCCCGAGCCCGGCGAGCAGGTAGTCGCGCGTGCGCTCCTCCTCCACCAGCCGCGCCACGCAGAGCAGGCACAGGGTGGCGAAGAACGCCGAGGGCACGTCGCAGATGTTCAGATGCGAGCCGCCGTTGTAGAGCGGCGAGGCGATGAGCAGCAGCCCCGCCCCCGAACCGGACAGAGTGCCGGACAGGGGGCCGCCGCCGAGCCGTTCGGCGATCCGGTAGACCGGGAGCACCGTGAGCGTGGAGAGCAGGGCCACCACCCCGCGCAGCAGCAGCCACGACACCCCGAGCGGGTCCGTCACCCCCACCGCACCGGCCCAGGCCGCCACCGCGCCCGGAAACAGCGAGGCCATCCAGAGGACGACGGCGTCGAGGTAGTACATGAGGTGCGGGTAGACGAAGGAGAGCCGCAGCATCCGCCCTGCGTTGATCTCGCTCGCGTGGTGGTAGTAGGTCCCTTCGTCGAGGTAGTACCTCCCCTCCACCTCGTGCGACAACCCGCTGCACCGCACCGCGAGGGAGAGCAGGAGCAGCGCCGGCAGCACCGCCGCCACCGCCAGCGCCCGGCCACGCCGGCCCGCGAAACATCCGGCCAGCCACCGGCCCACCCAGACCGCCGTGGCCGCGAGCGCCAGGACGATCACCGCCCGCGACAGACCGGGCGGCACCGCGGCGCCGCCGACGTCGATCCCCCAGAGGAGGACCACGGCGGCCCCGAGGCACGAGGCGGCGACACCGAGACGCCGGGCGAGGAGAGGGCGGAGGGGCGGGAGCGGCATGGAGAGGACTTTCTACCACGAGCCCGCCGCGACCCTGAAACCTATCGGCCCCCGGCGACGTTGTGTGATTGACGCGCCACCCAGGCGCCCCGCAACAAGGAGACGATCATGACACGCAAGACTCTGGCCATCGCGGCTTTCGCTCTCGGCTTCGCCACCACCGGCGCTTTCGCGGCGCAGAACGAGACCCTCTGGATTCACGTCCATGTGAAGGACGGCAAGGACAGCAACGTCTCGATCAACCTGCCCGTCTCCCTGGTCGAGACGATGGCCGGCAGCATCTCCACCAAGGCAGGCGAGGACTCGCAGCTGCGCCTCAACGACGAGGACATCTCGGTGGCCGACCTGCGCAAGATGTGGAACGACGTGCGCCGGCAGCCCGACGCCACCTTCATCACCGTGGACGACACCCACTCCAAGGTCCGCGTCGCCAAGCGCGGCGGCGATCTGATCATCCGCTCCCAGGAGAAGGGTGAAAACGTCGAGATGAAGATCCCCGCCACCGTGGTCGACGCCCTGCTCTCGGCGCCCGGCGATCAGCTCGACGTGGCCGCCGGCCTGCGCGCCCTCGTCCGCCACGGCGAAGGCGAGCTGGTCACCGTCAACGGCACGGGTGAGACCGTGCGCATCTGGATCGACGACAGCGCGGAGTCCCGCTGAGCCGGCGCCCCGCCCGGCTGACCCAAGGAGGATGCCATGAGCAAAACCGCGAAGATCCTGCTCACCGTGGCCGCCACGATCGCCGTACTGATCCTCGGCTCCGGCCTCGTGCTGGCCACCACCGTCGTCCGGGCGGGCATGATGACCGTGCGCGTCCAGGAGCCGGGTAAGACCGTCAACCTGCACATCCCGGCCGCCGTGGCCTATCTGGGCCTCGACCTGCTGCCGCTGCTCGACGACCGCGTGAACGCCGAGATCCGCGCCGACCTCGGCGAGATGCGGCCCGCCGTGGCCGCCGCCCTGCGCGACCTTGAATCCGCGCCGGACGCCGTGCTCGTCGACGTCCAGGACGGCCGCGACCACGTGCGCATCATCAAGCGCGACCGCACGCTGCAGATCTCCGTGGTCGACCGCGACGGGCGCTACGAGATCACCCTGCCCGAAGGCATCCTCGGCAAGGTCGCCGACACCCTGCGCTGAGGCCCCCCTTCCCTCTGGATCGGACGGATCCGCCGGATTCGTCCGATTCGTCCGATCCGTCCGATCCCCTCTCCGCGCCGCGCGATAAGATCCCGCCCCGGGAGGAGCCTGAAACCATGCGCATCACCATTCTCGGAGCGGGCGGCGTCGGCGGCACCTACGGGGGCCTCCTCGCCCGGGCGGGCCACGAGGTCACCCTGCTCGCCCGCGGCGCCCACCTGGACGCCCTGCGCGCGCGGGGTCTCGAGGTCCGCACCCCGGACGAACGCTTCACCGTCGCCGTCAGGGCGGCCGCCGGCCTGGACGAGCTGGGGCCGGCCGATCTCGCCGTCCTGGCGGTCAAAGGCTATTCCCTCGCGGAGGTCGCACCCGCCGCCCGGCGCCTCGCCGGAGAGGGAGCCGACGTGCTCCCTCTGCTCAACGGCGTCGAAGCCGCCCAGCGGCTGATCGCGGACGGCGTTCCGGCCGAGCGGATGCTCGGCGGTCTCACCGAGATCAGCGCGAGCCGCATCGCCCCCGGCGTGGTCGAGCGCCGCAGCGCCTTCCAGCGGGTGGTCGTGGGCGAGCTGGCGGGCGGGCTCTCCGCGCGCGCCGAGCGGATCGCCGCGGTCTTCGCGGACGCCGGCATCAAAGCCAAGGCCTCGGAGGACATCACCCTCGACCTCTGGCGCAAGCTGACCTTCATCTCCCCGATCTCCGCCGCCTGCGGCCTCGCCCGCGCCGCCATCGGCCCGATCCGCGACGCGCCCCTGGGCCGGCTCTTGATCGAGCGGGGCGTCCGCGAGGTCGCCGCGGTCGGCCGGGCGCTCGGCGTCGCGCTCACCGAGGAGGACATCGCGCGCACCCTCGCCTTCGTGGACGGCATGGCGCCCGGCATCAAGCCGAGCTTCCTGCTGGACCTGGAAGCGGGAGGGCCGAACGAGCAGGACGATCTGTTCGGCGCCGTCTCCCGCCTCGGCCGCGAGGCCGGCGTGGAGACCCCGGTGCACGACGTCGCCACCGCGGCGCTGGGGGTGGCGCGATGAGCCGCCCCTACGGCGCCCAGAGCATGGTGGACCCGCTGCGGCGGGTGCTGGTGAAGCGGCCGGACGCGGCCTTCGGCGCCGCCGATCCGGCGGTCTGGAACTACACCGCCCGGCCGGATCTGGACGAAGCGCAACGCGAGCACGACGCCCTGGTCGAGACCCTGCGCGCCGCCGGAGCCGAGGTGATCGACCACCCGGAGCCGCAGCCGGAGCGGGCCGACGCCCTCTTCGTGTTCGATCCGGCCCTCGTCACCGAGCGCGGCGCGGTCCTCCTCAGCATGGGCAAGGACCTGCGGCGGGGCGAGGAAGAGGCGCTGGGCCGGCGTCTGGAGGCGGTCGGAGTTCCCATCTACGCGGCGCTGACCGGCGACGCCCGGGCGGAAGGGGGCGACCTCCTGTGGCTCGATCCCCACACCCTGGCGGTGGGCCAGGGGTTCCGCACCAACGCCGAGGGCCTGCGGCAGCTCCGCGAGATCCTCGGCGGGCTCGGCGTCGCGGTGCTGCCGGTCGAGCTGCCGTACTTCACCGGCCCGGTCGCCTGCCTGCACCTGCTGTCGCTGATCAGCCTGGTGGATCACGACCTCGCGGTGGTCTATCCGCCTCTCCTCTCGGTGCCGTTCTGGAAGACCCTCCAGGACCGGCGCATCCGGATCGTCCAGGTCCCCGAGGAGGAATTCCCCACCATGGGACCCAACGTCCTGGCGCTCGCGCCCGGCCGCTGCCTGATGCTGGAGGGCAATCCGGTGACCCGCCGCCGTCTGGAGGAAGCCGGCTGTGAGGTGTCGACCTACCGGGGCCGGGAGATCTCCCTCAAGGCGGAGGGCGGCCCCACCTGCCTGACGCGGCCGATCTGGCGCGGCTGACGAAGTGCCAAGCCGCACCCTGCGCCGGGCATGAATGCCCGGGCTGTCAGCAGCGCCGTCTGAAGACGGCTTCAAGCCGCTTCAAGCCCCGTTCACGGGGCGCCGTTGATAGCCCGGCGATTCATCGCCGGGCG
>DIHE01000023.1:20959-43552 GCA_002420005.1 Holophagales bacterium UBA5704
TTCAAGCCCCGTTCACGGGGCGCCGTTGATAGCCCGGCGATTCATCGCCGGGCGAAGAGACCTGCACCGACGCGGTTATTTCGTGACAGCGGCCACGGTGAGGCCCAGGGTGCTGAAGATCCGCTTCACGTAGCCCTGGGTCTCGCGGTAGGGCGGCACGCCCTGGTAGCGGAGGACCGCGTTCTCCCCCGCGTTGTAGGCGGCGAGCACCTTCGCAAGGTCGTTGGGGAACTGATCGACGAGCCAGCTCAGGTAGGAGACGCCGGCCTCGATGTTGTGCTGCGGCTCGAACAGCCGCTCCTTGCGGACGCCGAAGCGGATGGCGGTGGCCGGCATGAGCTGCATGAGACCGCGGGCGCCTTTGTGCGACACGGCCCGCCGGTTGCCCGCCGACTCCGCCTTGATCACCGCGGCGACGATCTGCGGATTGACCGAGTGGCGCTTCGCCGCGTCATAGATGATCGCGCCGTACGGTCCCTCGGGGATCGGCTGGTCTTCGGCGAAGCGCAGGGGGATGGGTGGGGGCGGCGCCTCCGCCACGGCCTCGGCCACCGGCGGCGCAGGCGGCTCCGGCACCACCTCGTCGTCCACCACCCGCTCCACCCGCTCGATGGGCACCGTCATCCGGCCGCCGACCGGCAGGGTGATCCACGCCTGCTCCCCCACCGCCTCGAACGCCTTCACCTTGAGCACGTTGCCGTCGGTGAGCACGACCAACTCCGCGCGCGCCACGGCGGCACCGCCGAGGGTGAGAAGAAGGACGACGAGGGCGAGAGGGTTGGGTTTCATGGGAAGAGAGGGCGTCGACACCCTCTAGTTTACGGGGAAGGCGGCGAAAACGCCTAGGGCGACGTCAGCAGACACCGGGCCATCGCCGCATATTCGGCGTCGTCGCGGATCGCGTCTCGCAAGACCGCGAGCGCTTCCCGGCTCTCCGGCTCGTCGGGCAGCAGGTGCACCACGTTCTGGAGCGCCACCAGCTTCCGGTAGAGATCGAACCGGCGCTCCCGCAGCTCCTCGCGGCGCAGCCCCAGCGCCTCGATCGTCACGCGGCCCGGCTCGCTCGCGTTCCTCTCCCTCGGCTGCTCCGCCAGAAACTCAAGATGAGCTTCCGGATCGACCGCTCCCGGGTCGAGGAACAAGGGCTCTTCCAGGGTGAGGTCGGCGCGGTGGTTCCGGCAGCGGCGGCTCTCATCGGCCAGAGGAAAGGCGCTCTTCTTGAACCGCTGGTTGCACAGCTCGCAGCACAGGTAGAGGTTGCTCCAGTCGTACGCCAGCCAGTAATAGCCCGGGCGGCCGAGCGGGTCCCCAGGGCTCTGGCGAAAGCCGGCCTTCGGCCGGAAGTGCTCGACGTCACCATAGCTGATGTGGGTGATCTTGGACTCGCAGAAGCAGCACTTGCCATGCTGGGCCACGATGAGGGCCGTCTTGACCGAGCCGTGGCCGTAGACATCGGCGTGGAAGGTGAACGTCGCCATCCCGCCGTCGTAGCCGGCCGGGTCTCTCTCATAGGCGTCCTGGTTGCGGCGGGTCTCTTCCCGACCGCGGGTCGCGAGGATCTCGGGAGGAGCGTCGGGCTTGCGGATGGTGATCATGTGGCTTCAGCGCCTTACGAGCTTGGCGGCGGCCCGTTGGATGATGTCCATGGCCCTCAGATCCTCCTGCCTCTCGCCGGCCGGCAGCTCGGCGATCCGCGCCTCCAGCCGTTCCAGGGCCACGCGGTCCTCTGGATCGAGAGAGCGCTTGCCGAGGATCGCGTTGCGCCGGGCGATCAGCTCGTCGTATTGGGGAGGCCGGGCGGTCTGGAGGCCGAAGAGGTCGCTGGTCAGCACCTGATCGACGCGCCAGCCCCGCACGGTCTCGACGTCGTTGTCGATGACCACGTGGTCGCCCTCGCGGCGCAGCACGACGATGTTCTCGTTCTCCGAAGCCTGCACCACCAGCGGGCTGTGCGCGGTGACCACGAACTGGGTCGCGGGAAAGCGCTCCGTCAGGTGCGAGCGCAGCTCGCGTTGCCACTTGGGATGGAGATGGAGGTCCACCTCGTCGACCAGAACCACGGCGGGCTCCGCGAGCGGATTCGGGCTGTCGGGATGGAGCGCGAAAAGGCGGCTCGCCAGATCGACCGTCCAGGCGATCATGGTGCGGTATCCGAGGCTCAGGTCGGAGATCGACACCCAGCCGTAGGGGGTCTTCACCTCAAGGACCGGCCGAACCTGACGCCATCCGACCCGGAGGTCTTTCGCATCGGGAAGGAGGTCGATGACCACTTTCTTGACGCGCTCCAGGCGCGGTGTCACCGTCGCGCCCTTGCTCCGCGCGTAGTCCTCGACGAACAACCACTCTTCCACGTCGATCAGACTCGCATCGTCCACGAACAGGCTGGCGGAGTGGTCGGCACGTACGTTGCGGCTCATCGTCGCCGAACCCAGCCGGCGGGAGGCTCCATAGCCGTAGCACTGCAGCTCAAGCCGGGCACGCTCCTCCTGGCTCGTCGCAGAGCTCGTGGGAACGACGATCTTCACGGCCTGAGAGAGCTGGCCCATCCGCCCCTGGGTGGCACGGCCCCGAATCGAGGTCTCTACGGCCTCTGTGGGATGGCGATAGATACGCCATCCGCCGTCAACCGGCAGCTCGACGAGAGGCCTCTCCTCTTCCTGGGTCACCCGGAAGAAGTGGCGCCGGGGCTCCAGTGCCACCAGGCACTGCAGGAGGGTCGTCTTGCCGACTCCGTTGTCGCCGAGGATCACCGTCCACGGCGCCGGCCGGCCTTCGGCATCCGACAGCCGGAGCGTCTGCTCCTCCGGCCCGAAGCAGCGGACGTTGCGAACCGTCAGATCGAGGAGATAGGTCCCGGTCGAGAGCATGGGTTGGAACTCCCTTCAGGAGCGCGGGTGGAACCGGTCGTAGAGCGACTTCAGGCGCTGCTGATGGATGTGAGTATAGATCTGCGTGGTCGCGATGTCCGCATGGCCGAGCATCGTCTGCACCGCGCGCAGGTCGGCGCCGTGCTCCAGGAGGTGGGTGGCGAAGCTGTGGCGCAGGACGTGCGGCGAGAGATCGCGGATGCCCGCTTCGACGCCGTACTTTTTGAGGATCTTCCAGAAGCCGACCCGGCTCATCGGATCGCCCGCGTAGTTGACGAACACCGCCTGGTGCCGGCCGTGCAGCAGCTCCGGGCGCACGTCGCGCAGCCAACGCTTCACCCAGTCCTCGGCCGCCTCGCCCACCGGCACGATGCGCTCCTTGCTGCCCTTGCCGAAGGCGACCAGGAAGCCGGATTCCAGCCGGAGCTGCGGCAGCTGGAGGCCGACCAGCTCGCTGACCCGCAGGCCGGTGGCATAGAGCAGCTCCAGCATCGCCCGGTCGCGCAGGCCCAGGGGCGTTGCCACGTCCGGCGCGTCGAGCAGCGCCTCGACCTGGCTTTCCGAGAGGACTTTGGGGAGGGTGCGGCCGAGGCGCGGCGGGAGCAGGTTGACCGCCGGATCGTCCGCCCGCTCGCCGAGCTGGAGCAGGTTGCCGTAGAAACCGCGGATCGCCGACAGCGCCCGGCTGATCGAGCGCGGCGAGAGGCCCTGCACCCGCAGGTCGCGCAGGTGGGCGGCGAGAGCCTGCGGCGAGGCGGTGACCAGGTCGCCGCCTCGCTTGGCCAGCATCTCGCCGAGCCGCGTGAGGTCGTTGCGGTACCCCGCCACAGTGTTGGCGGAGAGGCCCCGCTCGACCGCGAGCGTCTCCAGATAGCGGTCCAGAATCCGCCGCCAGACGGGGCTCAAGGCAGCGCCCGCGGTCGCGGCTCTCCGGGGTGGAGACCGCGGGACCGGCAGAGCGCCAGGATCTCCTCGTCCTCCAGGATGCGGTCGGCCTCCTTGGCCTTGTGGAAGATCTCGTGGACCAGGTCCGGCACCGGCTCGATGCCGCGCTCTTCCAGCCAGTAGATGACGTTCGACTCGCCACACATCGGGCCGACGTCGATGATCTGGCGGCGGCCGATGAGACTCGCCGGGATCGAGGAGTAGACGCGGTCGGCCAGCCAGTCCTCGCCGCGCGCCCGGGCCTTGATGATCGCCGCCGCGTGCACGCCGGTGCCGGTGCGGAAGGCGTCGCGCCCCACGATCGGGTAGTTGTCGGGCAGCGGAACGCCGGTCGTCTCGGCGACCAGCCGGCAATAGGCCTCCAGGCGGTGCAGGTCGCGGTCGATCCAGCCGAGGAGCTGCATGTTGACCAGCAGGATGTCGATCGGACAGTTGCCCACCCGCTCGCCGATGCCCACCGCCGTGCCATGCAGGCGGTCGGCACCGGCTTCGGCAGCGGCGAGGGCGTTGATGACCGAGAGGCCACGGTCCTTGTGGCCGTGCCAGTCGACCTTGACGTCCTCGCCGGTCGCGTCCACCACCCCGCGGATGAAGCGGATCACCTGGCGCGCTCCGTTCGGGGTCGAATGCCCCACCGTGTCGGCGACGCAGACCCGGCGCGCGCCGGCCTCCACCGCCGTGGTGTACAGCCGGCGCAGATCCTCCGGCGCGGCACGGGTGGTGTCCTCGGTCACGTACATGACCGGCAGGCCTTCCTTGACGGCGAGCTCGACCGCGTCGTGGGTGAGCTTGAGCATGCGGTCGAGCGTCCACCCCTCGGAGTACTGGCGGATCGGCGACGAGCCGATGAAACAGGCGACCTCAATGGGGATGCCCACCCGCTGCACCACATCGACGATCGGCAGGATGTCGGCCGCCACGGTGCGGGCGGCGCAGTTGGGGGCGATCTTCAGCTTCTGCTCGACGATCTCGCGGGCGAGGACCTCGACGTCGTGCTTGACGTGCGGGCCCGCGCCGGGGAGGCCGATGTCCGCGGACTCGATCCCCAGCTCCGCGATCATGTGCAGGATGCGGACCTTGTCCTCGATCGAAGGCGAGCGGACGGAGGGGGACTGGAGACCGTCGCGCAGCGTCTCGTCGTCCAGCTCCACCCGTCCGCGGGCCGGGCGCAGGTCACCCTCGCCCAGGCGGTTCCAGTCGTAGATGAGATCCGATTCTTTCAGCTTCACCGTGTCCTCCGGTCAGCTACGAGCGGTGGCAGCCACCGTCCGCGCCAGCAGGTCGCCCACCTGCGAGGTGGTGAGGGAGCCGCCCAGGTCCGGCGTGGTCTGCCCCTCGCGCACCGCCCGGGCGACGGCATCTTCGAGCGCGCGGCCGGCCTCGGCATGGCCGAGGGTGTCGAGCATCAGGGCCGACGACAGCACCGCCCCCATCGGATTGGCGCGGCCGGTGCCGGCGTACTTCGGCGCCGAGCCGTGGACCGGCTCGAACATCGAGGTCTGGCCGGGATGGAGATTGGCGGAGGCCGCCATCCCCAGACCGCCCTGGAAGGCCGCGGCGAGGTCGGTGATGATGTCGCCGAACATGTTGTTGGTGACGATGACGTCCAGGGTCTCCGGCTTGAGCACCATCTGCATGGTCAAGGCGTCGACGAACATGTGGCGCGATTCGATCCCGGGGTATTCGGCCGCCACCGCGGCGAACACCCGCTGCCACAGGTCGTGGCCGTAGCGCATCACGTTCGACTTGTCGGCCATCAGGACCTCGCGCCGGCCGTGGCGGACGGCGTAGTCGAAGGCGGCGCGGATGATCCGCTCCACGCCCTTGCGGGTGTGGATCTCTTCCTGCACCGCGATCTCGTCCGCGGTCCCCTTCTTGAAGTTGCCGCCGACGTTGACGTACGCACCTTCGGTGTTCTCGCGGAACACGACGAAATCGATGTCTTTCTCGGTGCGGTCCTTCAAGGGGCACAGGCGCGGGTCGTACAGCTTGACCGGGCGCAGGTTGATGTAGAGGTCCAGCCCGAAGCGGATGCCGAGCAGGATGTCGGCCGCGTGCTTCATGTCGGGCACGCGCGGGTCGCCATAGGCGCCGATGAACACGGCGGCGTAGTTGGTGCGGAAATCGTCGAGAGCGCCGGCGGGAAGGGTTTCGCCGGTTCGGAGATAGCGGTCGGCGTCCCAGTCGAGGTGGACCATCTCCAAGGGGAGACTCCAGACCTCGGCGGCGGCGGAGAGGACCTTGACGGCTTCGGCGGTCACGTCCTTCCCGATGCCGTCACCCGGGAGCACGGCGATTCGTTGGGTGGGGCTCTGGCTCATAGGCGGGATGCTAGCACGCAACCCGCCGCCGTTCAGGAGCCGCCTGCTCCTCCTCGCACGTCCGGAAAACACCGCCGCGCAGCACCGGAGTGGCGATCCGTCCCGCCAGCGGCTGGGGGACCCCCGGTGCCACCGGGATCTCCGGCACGATGTCCAGCTCGTAGACCACCGGCAGCTCCGGGCAGAGCCACGCCGAGTGCACCGCCGGCCAACGCCCCCCCGCCGCAAACAGAGGTTCCAGGGGAAGCCATGGGCTCAGCAGATCGTCGCCGGAGATCTCGATCCGTACCGGCAGACAGGTCGGCCGCGGCGGGCCGGATTCGACCCGGTGCACGGCGCCGGAGCCCACGGCATAGCCGCGCGGGCGATCGTGGAAATACCGCACCGTCTGCTCCCAGCTCCCCAGCCGCGGTCCCTCCCCCACCTGCGGCGCCTGCGGCCAGGCGCGCACCTCCAGCGCACCGCCGCGCTCCACCCGCCAGACCCAGGGTCCGTCCTCTCCCGGCGTCCGGGAGGGGCGCGGGAAGCGCAGACGCGCACGCGCCGCCGGCTGGTGGGTCAGCAGACGGGCCGCCGGGGCCACCCAGGCGGGCATCAGCATGCGGCGGAAGAACACCGAGGGCATTCCGTCGCCGTCCAGCACGCAGAGGCGCAGATCGAGCTGCGGATAGCCGACGCGCAACCAAGGGAACGACGCGAGATGGACCGCGTCCTGATGGAAGAGAACGGCCGACGCGAAGGTATGGTCGGCTCCCTGCCAGGTGTGGAGCTGATAGCGCAACGGCGCCGGCAGCCCGGGCAACCCGTCGGCGGGAAGGACCCAGTTGAGGTAGAGGCTGTCCCGCACGGTCATCCGCAACAGCATGCTCGAAGGTCCCCCCGGCGCCCCCCGCGGGCCGCCTGAAGGGAACCATAGCGTGGCCCGGGGCGGGCCGCAACACCCCGGGGGCGCCCCCTCACCTGCCGTCCACGCGCGCGGTGAGCTGCGGCGCCACCAGGGCGAGCTCGCGTTCCAGCTCGTCTACGAGAGGCGGGGCGGCGGCCAGATCGGCGCTCTTGCCCAGGGTCTCCAGCTCGAAGGAGAGCGCCGCCAGGCGCACGGCACCAATCTGGCCGCTGCTGCCTTTCAGGCTGTGCGCCACGAACGTCAGATCCGCGGCGTCGGCCTGCGCGAGGGCTTCGCGCATCCGCGCCAGCCGCTTCGGAGTCTCCGCCAGGAAGCTCTCCACGATGGCACGCGCCAACGGCTTGCCGGCGATCTTCTCCAGCCGGAGGAGGTCGTCGAGACGGGCCGGATCGAAGCGCAGGGGCTCCGGCTCCGGGGGCTCGGGGGCGGCCGGCGGGTGCGGCGGGGGAACCGGCTCCGCCGCCGCCCCGGCGGCCCGCAGGAGCGCCGCCTGCAGATCCGCCATCCCCAGCGGCTTGCCGACGAAATCGTCCATGCCGGCGAGCCGGCAAGCCTCGCGCTGCTCTGCCAGCACGTTGGCGGTCACCGCGATGACGCGGGGTTGACGCTCCGCCGGGAGCTCGGCACGCAGCCGCCTCGTCGCCTCCAGACCGTCCATCCCGGGCATCTGGAGATCCATCAGGATGACGTCGTAGGGCTCCTGGCGCAGCGCTTCCAGCACCGCGAACCCATCGCCCGCGACGGCGGGCCGATAGCCCATCTGCTCAAGCATCAGCAGCAGGACCTTCTGGTTCACCGGGTTGTCCTCCGCCACCAGAATGCGCCAGGGGTGACGCCCGGCAAAGCCCGCGACGTCCTCCGCCGCCGCCGGAGGGCGGGCGGCGACCTCGGTCGCGGGGCGGCAGGGGAGGGTGAAGAAAAACGCCGAGCCCCTCCCCGGAGCGCTCTCTACCCACAGCCGGCCGCCCAGACGCTCGACGAGCCGCTTGCTGATCACCAGGCCGAGGCCGGTGCCGCCATACAGCCGGCTGGTCGAGGAGTCGACCTGGACGAACGGCTTGAACAGACGTTCCAGCGCCGAGGCCGCAATGCCGATCCCGGTGTCGTGCACGGCGAACCGCAGCTCCACCCGGCCTTCGGGGGAGACCGGCGAAGCCTCCACCTCCAGGCGAACCTCTCCGCGCTCGGTGAACTTGACCGCGTTGTCCAGCAGGTTGACCAGGATCTGCCGCAGGCGGCCGGCGTCGCTCTCCACCGCAGCGGGGAGCCCTGCGGCGAGGTGGAGATGGATCGGCAGCCCCTTGCCCGACGCCTTGTGCGCCACCAGGCGCAAGGCTTCGCCGACGCAGTCGCGCACCGAGAAGGGAGCGAGCTCGAGCTCCAGCTCCCCGGCTTCGATCTTCGACACGTCGAGGACATCGCTGATCACGGCGAGCAGGGCCTCGCCGCTCTGCTGCACCGTCTCCAGCTGCGCCCTTTGCCCCGCGGCGAGCGGCGAGCGCAGGACGAGCCCGGTCATCCCGAGGACGGCATTGAGCGGCGTGCGGATCTCGTGGCTCATGTTGGCCAGGAACTCGCTCTTCGCCTGGCTCGCGGCCTCGGCCCGCACCTTCTCGCGCTGCAAGTCGGCCGTCCTCTCCTCCACCAGGCGGGCGAGCTCGCGTTCCCGGCGCCGCACGAGACGCAGACGCAATCCCCACGCGCCGGCCAGGGAGATCACCGCCACGGCGGCGCAGACCACGACGAACCAGGAGGTCTGCCAAAGATGGGCGCGCAATTCGAGATCCAGGCGGGAGGTGCTCCATACCCCCTCCTGATTCCCGGCCGAAATGTGCAGCACATAGCGGCCCGGTGGCAGATTCGTGTACGCCACCGAGCGGCCGGGTCCCGCATCCACCCAGCCACGGTCGAAGCCTTCGAGCCGGTAGATCGTGCGCACCTTCTCCCCCGCCGCCAGGCTGAGCACGGCATAGCGGACCTCGATCTTCCCGGCACCGGGCGCCAACCGGAGCCCGGTGGCCCCGTCGACCGGAACGACCCGGCCATCGACCGCCACCTCCTCGATCACCACCGGAGCCGGGCGGCGGGCCGGGGACCATACAGGGTCGGTGACCGCCACACCGTTGTAGGTGGGGAACCAGAGCCGGCCGTCAGCCGTCTGCAGGAGAGATGGCTGCGCTCCACCGTTGCACTCGGCGCTCTTCATTCCATCCATCTCAGCGAAGGTGGCGATGGGAATGCGCGGCACCTTCCCGCGCGTGAAGGCATCAAAGTCCGATTCGGCAGCCCGGAACACTCCGGTGTTGGTGCCGATCCAGAGACGTCCCAGGGAGTCCTCGGCGAGCGCCAGCAGGACGTCGTTGAACCAGCCGTCGTCCTGCACGAAGCGGGTCAGCTTGCCCCCACGGAAGCGCAGCAGACCGCGGCGCTCGGTGCCGGCCCAGACGGTTCCGTTGCGGTCCTCCAGGAGGGAAAAGACCTGCGCGTCCCCCGCCACCCGCTCGAAACGCCGGCCGGACGCAGTGCGAAAGAGCCCGCCCTGCGCACCCACCCAAAACGTGCCACGGCGGTCGCGGAGCAAGGCGAAGATGCGCCCGGCCGGCAGGCCTTCGGCCGCACCGACCCTCCGGAGGTGCCCATCCTCGAAGCGGGCGAGACCTCCATTCGTGCCGACCCAGAGCGTGCCGTCGCGGTCTTCGAAGAGAACCCGCACGTAATCGGCCGGCAGACCGTCGGTTCGCCGCCACACCTCCCAGCGCCCGTCCAGAAAACGCGCGAGCCCCTTGGTCGTCCCCACCCACATGGCGCCGAAGCGATCTTCCAGGATCGCCCGGACCCAGTCGTCCGGGAGACCGTCGGCGGTGGTGAGCTCCGTCAGGCGGCCCTGGCTCCAACGCAGGAGCCCGCGATCCCCCGTCCCGAACCAGAGCGCTTTTTCACGGTCCTCATAGACCGACCAGACGTCGTCGAGCCGCCCGCCGAGCGTCTCGGTGCGAAATGCCACGTCACGCAGGCAGCGCAGACCGCTGGTATGGGTTCCGGCCCACAGCGTTCCCTCGGAATCCTCATAGAGCGCCCGAACGCCGAACGAGTCGCCTTGCGTGGGCAGCTCCTCGAATCGGTCCTGGCGAAACCGGAACAGGCCGCGCCGGGTGCCGGCCCACAGGTTGCCGGCCTGGTCTTGCAGCAGCGCATAGACCACTGCAACCGGCCGGTCTCTTCCTGTGAAGAAGGACGTCCAGGTCCCTTCGTGCAGGCGGCCGAGTCCCCGCTGGGTCCCGGCCCACACGCCGCCGTCGGCCGTCACCGCGACAGACTCGATGCGTCCATCGGGAAGACCGTCGCGCACGGTGAGGTCCGTCGCCTGTCCCGCTCCACGCCGGAAGAGCCCCTTGCCGTCTGTACCGATCCAGAGGCTGCCGTCCGGTCCTTCGGCCAGTGCGGTGACCCGGCAAGGCGCGGCACAAGCCGCGAGAGGGATCTCCTCCATCCGGCCGTCCTGCCAGCGCGCCAGACCGGCCGACGTCCCGATCCACAGCCCACCCTCCCGTCCCCAGAGCAAAGACAGGACGCTCTCGTCGGGATTGCCGGGGCGGATCTCCTCCCGGCGGCCCCGCTTCCACGCCACCAGCCGCCCGTCGGTGAATCCGGCCCACATCCGCCCTTGTGGATCGGCGGCGAGGGCTTCGACGGCCCCACCGATCTCCATCAACTTGAACCGCGAGCCGTCGAAGCGCACCAGACCGGAGCGGGTGCCGACCCAGAGGTAGCCATCCCCGCTCTGCCCAAGGGCCCGGATGGCCATCTGCGGCAGTCCCTCCCGGGAACCCCAGAGGCGGAGATCGTAGTCTTCGAGCGGGCTCCCCGGTTCGAGAGCCCGAACAGGAGCGGTGAGGACGGCGCCGAGGACCAGGCCTCGCAAGAGATAGCGGTACATCGGTTCCAGCGTCAACAGAAGGCTCCAGCATAGACCATTTTCGAGACTCCCCTGCGGCACGGGCCTCCGCTTTGCTAGAGTGTTCAACCGACTGGATTTACCATGGAGATTCGCATGAACCGTTCAATTTCTTTGACACTGCTGGCCGCCCTCCTGCTGCCGGGTCTGCTGTCCGCGCAGGATGCCGTCCCTGAAGAAGCCCGCAAGGCCGCCGAGGTCATCAACGAAGCGAGCCTTCGCGGACCCGTCGGCTTCCTGGCGGACGACCTGCTGGAAGGCCGCGGCCCGGCCAGCCGGGGCGACCGCCTCACCCAGCTTTACCTCGCCTCGACCCTGCAGTACCTCGGCTTCGCTCCCGCCTTCGGCGCGGACGGTTACCTCCAGACCTTCGCCGTGGTCGGCGTCGAAGCCACCCCTCCCAAGACCTGGTCTTTTCAAAAGGACGGGCAGAGCGTCACCTTGGCAGCGCGGGACCAGTTCATGGCGGCGAGCGGCGTGCAGGAAGATCGCTCCGTCCTGAAGGACGCCGAGCTGGTGTTCGTCGGCTATGGCATCGAAGCGCCCGAGTATGGCTGGAACGACTTCAAGGGGATGGACCTCAAGGGCAAGGTCCTGGTGATGCTGAACAATGACCCGGATTGGGACCCCGCGCTCTTCGAGGGCGTCCGGCGCCAGTATTACGGCCGCTGGTCCTACAAGTACGAGAGCGCGGCACGCCAAGGGGCCGCCGGTGCGATCCTCATCCACACCACCCCCTCGGCGGGCTATCCGTGGCAGGTGGTACAGACCTCCTGGACCGGCCCGCAGTTCGAGCTGCCCGCCGCCGGCGAGCCGCGCATCCAGGTGGCGAGCTGGGTGACCGAAGACGCCGCGCGCCAGATCGCCAAGCTCGCCGGACGCGACCTCGACGCCCTGGTGCAGAGCGCCCGCAGCCGCGATTTCCGCCCGATTCCCCTGGGCGTCACCACCTCCCTCGCCCTGTCCAACCGGGTCGACAAGACGCAGACCGCCAACGTCGGCGGCCTGCTGCGCGGCTCCGATCCGAAGCTCGCAGAGGAGGTGGTCATCTACACCGCCCATCACGATCACCTGGGGATCGGCACGCCGGACGCAACCGGTGACACGATCTACAATGGCGCCCTCGACAACGGCGCCGGGGTCACCCAGGTGCTCGCCATCGCCCGTGCCTATGCGGCCCTGCCGGCGGCGCCGCGGCGCTCGGTCCTCATCCTCTTCGTCGCCGCCGAAGAGCAAGGCCTCCTCGGCTCCGAGTACTACGCCAAGCATCCCAGCCTGCCGCCGGGCCGGATCGCTGCGAACATCAACTACGACGGGGGCAACATCTTCGGCCGCAGCCTGGAGGTCGCCTCGATCGGTCTCGGCAAGTCCTCGCTGGACGGCATCGTGAAAACCCTGGCCGCCGAGCAGGGCCGCACCGTGGTGGGAGACCAGTTCCCCGACCGCGGCTCCTTCTACCGCTCCGACCAGTTCAATTTCGCGAAGATCGGCGTCCCCGCCATCTACATGGGAGCCGGCGTCAAGTTCCGCGACCATGCGGACGACTGGGGCAAGGAGCGGGTGGAGGCCTACGTGCAGAAGAACTACCACCAGCCGAGCGACGAGATCACCGCGGAATGGACCTTCGACGGCATGATCGAAGACGCCCGCCTCGGCTTCTTCGCCGGCCTCCTCGTCGCCAACGCCGACCAGATGCCCACCTGGACCCCCGGCGACGAGTTCGAAGCGGCGCGCAAAGCGGCGCTCGCCGCGGTGGGGAAGTAGCTCGGCGCGGAGCCCTCAGCGGATCTCCCGCACGATACGGAACCCGGTCTCCTCGCTGAAGTTTGCCGGATCGACCTTGCTTCGGCCCGTCGAGTTGCAGAACCTTTCGCTGGACTTCCAGCTCCCGCCGCGGCGAATCCTCAGCTCGCCGCGCGGTGGGCCCTGGGGGTCCGGCAATTCTTCGAATGGGTAGCCGCCATACCAGTCGGAGACCCATTCGGAGACGTTGCCGTACATGTCGTACACGCCCCAATAGTTCGGCGGGAACTGCCCCACCCACGTGAGGTCGTCGTATCTGTCGTCCCCTCCGCAGTTGCCGGTCCCCGGGAGGCTGCGCTTCGAAGTGGCCTTCCCGCGGGCGACGTACTCCCATTCGGCTTCAGTCGGAAGCCGGACGGCCGGACCGGCCGGATCGGATTCCTGGACGAGCCGCACAAAGCCTTCCGCGTCGGCAAACTTGACACCTGCCTCCGGCCGGTAGCGCTCCTCCTCACTCGGCCCAGAACCCTTGAAGACCTTGGCCCACTGCTCCCGCGTCACCTCGTAGGCGCCGATGCAGAAGGGCCGGGTGATGCTCACCCTATGGACCGGCCGGCTGTCCGGCGAAGCGCCGTCACCCATCTGGAAGCTGTCGGGCTCGACTTTCACGAAGGCCATGTCCAGGCCCGGAGGGGAAGGACATTCCGGCGGATTGCCCGCGGCTCCCTGCGGCGGTTGGAGCACCGGGCGCGTCCCGATCACCCAACCGAGCCACCCGAGCAGAGCGACCCCCGCCAAGACCGCCGCGATCTTCGCGACCCTCCTGAGAACGCCCGGCCCCGGACGCCCATCCTTGCCGTTCAGATAGAGCACCGGAACGGCCCATTCGGCCCCTTCGGTGTCAGAGCTCAAAAGAGCCCGGCGTGCTCCCCGCAGTGCCTCTGCCACGGTGTGCTTCTCGGCCAGGGCACCGTAGAACGATCGCGTCAGCTCAATGGCCCCCCGATCCGAGATCGGCTGCTGCATCGCAACGACAGCCGGCACGCCTCGCTTCACCAGGGCCTGCGCCAAACCGGAGAAGGCGTCCTCGGACCCGGGCCGCGCGCCCTCGCAGGAGTTGAGGACCACCAACTGCAGCGATGGATGCCCCAGAAACGTCCTCACCCGCAGGTGGTCCACCGTCCGGGAACCTTGGTCTGCGCCGTCCAGGATCAACGAGCCCCCCTCTTGGTCGACCTCCCCATGCCCGGCGAAATGGAGGACATCCCACCGGCCGGTTTGCAGGGCGCGGTCAACCGCCTCCAGACGGGGCTCGACCCTTTCGATGACGGCCTTACCACCCAGGGCCTTCCGTAGAGCATCCCATTCCTCCTCCACCTGGAGCGGCTCGACGCCCGGCGGGCAGGACAGGACGGCGAGGACTCGCAGCGGCGCCCGGCCCTCGAGCATCCGCCGCGCGGGAGGAGCGTCGAGAGAGCGGCAGAAGCGCCTCTCCGTCGCGATGAATCCTCCCTCGTCGGGGTCGAACAGAAGCTCCCAGGGGGCCGCCAGCAGATGAGGGTTCTCCGCCAGGCGGAGGCGTAAGGCCCACGCCTGCGGCTCCGACCTCAGCGCGATGCTGGCGCGCCAAGTCGTCAGCACCGATCCGGCGAAGGCCGCCTCGAAGAGACGCCGGCCCAGCTCGCGATCCGAGCGCCGCGGCGGCCGGGGCCCGGCGACCACGAGGTTCCGGGGATTGAGCGGGTCGCTGCCCGGCTCCTCCGAAGCCGGCAAACGGAAGGTGCACTGCGCCCGCCGCCCTTGTCGACCGAGCGGCGAACGGAGCACCGTCGCCAGGCAGCTCTCCCCCACACAATCGATCCGCAGCTCAAAATCCTCAGACCTCACGCCCTCGCCCTCCGCACCCGGATCTCCACCTGCGCCGTCAGCCACTCCTCTTCGGGGAACTCCGAAGGGGTGAGCGGGCCGCGCTTCGCCCGGCCGCAAGTCAGCATCGAGAACAGCCGGTCCAGCGCGCTTTTCGGCTCGCCACGGGGAACGTAGCGCAGCTCGGGGCGTTCGAGCGGCGGCAGCTCCAGCCAGCGGAAGTTGGCCGCGCCCTGGGTGGCGAAGACTTTCAGCACGTCGTTGCCTTCCTCGAATCCCTTCGGCAGCCAGCCCTTGATCCGCACGGTCTCGCTTTGCCCGGGATCGAGCGGCAGGAGCGACAGGCTCCCTTTCTTCGGCAGGAGTTGGGTGACGCTGTAGTCCGGCGCCAGGTCGAGCACGGCGAAGTCCATACGCACGCGGGACCGATTGACCAGCCGGACGTTCAGCCACTTCCCTTCTTGAATCTCGATGGCTCCGGCGCCGAGCGTTCCCTCGCCTGGATCGTACCCCTGGATGTCGAGGCCGATCTTCAGCCAATCGGGTGGGCTCGGGTTGTCGATGGTGAGGATGTTGCAGTACTTTGCCATGTGCTCGAGCCGCAGGAGCAGCTTTTGGACGGCTCCGAGGGCCTCCACCGACAGCGGCCGGAGGTTCGGGAACGGCACGCCGCCGGGGTCCAGAACGTCGTACGTCCCTTCGGCGCCGACGGTGACGCACAGATCCGGCGCGATATCGTCCGCGCAGACCTCCACAAAGCCGAGAGTAGATCGCTGCAAACCCTCGCGAACCGCCGCGAGAGCCCGGTCGGCCTCCCGGCTCGCCGGATCGGGGCCGACCAGGCGCACGGTTCTCTGGAGCCGGAAGACCTCCGCCCGGTCCCCGGGCTCGATTTCCCGCAACCCGGTCGAGTCGTCCACCTGGGCCCAGCTCTCCGTGGCACCGACCCGCCGGATCACAAGATCGGGCGCTCCATCCACCTGGATTCGATCACCGGCCCGAACGCCGGCAGGAATTCCGGCGTCGATCAGCACACCTGCGACGGAGTCGATCCGCACAATCCGTGGACCTGCCGCATCCCGGTGACTTGACCGGGTTGGGCCGGAGAGAAACTTCTCCCGGCCTTCGCCCAGAAACATCGGCGTCTGGCTCGCGAAGAAGCCGCGGATGCGCGCGACGAGGCGCTGATGGATCTCGCCGCAGCTCAGCCGGTCGGGCGAGCGTTCCAAGGTGGCGAGCAGCCAATGTGTCAAGGCCCCTTGGGGCTCCCGTCCGTCGAACGGGTACTCGAAGGCGAGCTCGTTCGGCCGGCAGGCGGCGAACAAGGCGTAGTTCGCCACCGGCAGCCAGCTGCGCAGCGTGAGGCCGCGAAAGGGCTGGTGTTCGCTCTGCTGGCCCTGCCAGATCTCGGTCAGCCACTCGGGGTCCACGACGGCGCTCGACACCGGCGGACGGGCCACCGAAGGGACCTGGCGCGCCACAGCGACCCGGGCACCGCCGCGCATCGCACCCCCGGCATGGCAGCAGTCCAGGACGAGAGTCACCCGGAGGCTCCGGTCGACCAGGTTGCGCACCAGGAGGGCCAGCTCCAGGTCGCGCAGATAGCGCGAGCCGGGGGTGAAGATGTCGCACGGCACGAGGGACTCGTCCTGGCCCCGTTCTCCTTTGATCCCCGGATACTCCGTCGGCGTGCGCGCCCCATGGCCCGAGTAGTGGACATACACGCGATCCCCCGGACGCGCCTCGGCGGCGATCTGGTGAAACGCTGCGACGATGTTGGCGTAAGTGGGCAGCCTGTCCGGCGGTCCCTCCGGCGCGCCGTCCTCGCCCTGGCGCGACACGAGGAGCCGCGTCGTCTCCGGCCGGAGCCCCCGATGCTCACGCAGGAAATGCGCCATCCGCCCCACGTCGCCGCCGGCGCCGCTCAGGCTCGGATATCGGGTGCCGTCGGGCAGGCGGTCGGGGACGTAGTCGTCGATCCCGATCAGAAGGGCGTGGAGGGCGCTCATGCCTTCAGCTCCGGCGGCACCAGGCGCACCGCCGGATCGCCCAGGACGACGTAGTTGCGGGTGTCGTGGCAGACGCAGAGGCGAAACGCCGTGCCGTCGCTCGGCTCCTTGCCGCGGTGGACGGCGAGAAGCTCCTCGCACAGCTCGGTCGCCAGCTCGGCGTACCGCCGGCCGAAGGGCTCCATGGCGGCGCCGACGGGATAGCCGTCCAGGAGCATCCGCAGCATCTCCTCGAACTCCAGAAGGTGCGGCCCCACGCCGGGCCACTCGGCGGACCAGATGAACACCAACTCGACGTGGCCGATGACCGCGAGCGCGCTCCCCAGCGGATGCGAGAGCAGGCCATAGGGCAGCCGCCCCAGAAACGGCCGCGGCGCCACCGGCACGTTGCCGCGCAGGGCGAAGTCGCTCGACGCCGGCCCCCCGGCGCTGTAACACGCCCAGAGAAAGGCGATCAGCCCGTTGAGCCGGCCCGCCGGGTCCAGGTCTTCGCCCGCGAAGTAGAAGTCGGTGGGAAACCGGCCCCGGAAGGACGGTCCCGGCCAGTCGCGGCACATCAGTGCCCCCTGGTGGGGCAGCACCCGGGGGTCATCGTGCCCGAACACGGCGCCATGGGAAGCGGTGAACAGGAAATCCGGCGTCTCAGATCCACCCAAGAGCGGTGCCAGGTTTCTCTTGGTGGCATCGTCGCCGAGAACCCTCCGGGTCTCCCAGCCGGGGCGGTTCGCCTCCACCCAGTGGGCCAGGGGAGCGGCCAGGCGGTCGACGCAGACGTCGGAAACCGCATCGCCCGGATTGCGCGGGGAGAAGAAGGCCGCCCGGCGGCGCCGCGGCGCGGCAGGCTTTTCCGCCGCCACCACGGAGGCGGCGTAGCGCGCGTACTCCTCCAGGGTGTCGAAGCAGATCCTCCCCACCGCACGCTCGACATCGAGCTGGTATTGAAACTCGTAGGGAATGACGGCGGGGTCGCCGACGATCAGCAGGTAATACGGCATGCGCTGCGGCACGGCCGGCCCGGCGACGATGCCGTGCCGATCCAGGAAGGTCCGCTTGGTATCCTCCGGCTGATAGCCCTTGGCACCGCTGTACTCGCGGTACCACGGGGGACCACCCGCTTGCTCGCAGCGCAGATCCAGGAGTGGCTTCAAGGCCTCGCGCAGCGCCGCGAGCCGCTCGGGGGGCTCGCTCTGGGCGAAGATCACGCCCCAACCGGCCTGGGCCAGATCGCGCGGATCGCCGAACAGGCCTTTGGCGCCGGCCCGTGCAAAGACCTGGAGGGACGCAGCCTCCCGGGGGTCGATCGCGGTCTGCCGCGCCAGCCGGGCCAGCTCCCGGGGCGTCGCGGGTGGCAGGGCATAGGCACCGGTCTCGGGGTTGAGGCCGCTGCAGTAGAGAATCGGATCGCTCATGGATGCCTCGCTCGGGGCCGGTGAGGCGACAGCCGAAGGGGGCGCCCCGGGCGGCCCCCTCCGGCGCAGTTGTCGCTCTCGTTCTAGTGCTCGCCGGCCGCGGCGGAGCCGGCGGTCTTTCCTCCGGAGTTGCTGTTCCCGCTGTCCGGTGGATCGAACGAGTACTCGCCGGCTGCGGCAGAACCGGCCGTCTTGCCTCCGGAGTTGCTATTGCCGCTATCCGGCGGATCGAACGAGTAGTCCGTGCGGTCCTTCGGCTGCTGGTCGTGCAGGCTTGCCATGACGGTCTCTCCTCTCCTTGAATGAATCGTCCTCTGTCTTCCGTTTAGACACGGACGTGCCGATTTTGTGGAGCCGGAAGAAAGGGGAAGTCAGCGCCAGTCGCCTTGCAGGACAAAACCGGCCCAGTGGTAGGGAGCGCGCGTCGCTTCCTGGGCTCGCATCTGTCTTTGCGCATCCTGCAAGGCAAAGGCCGGCGCCTTCCCTTCGAGGAGAAGGGACCGATAGAAGAACGTCATCAGATCGGCCGCATCCCGGTCGTCCACGTCCCAGAGGGTCCCGATCACCCGGGACGCCCCCGCGTACAGGAAGCTGCGGGTCAGGCCGAGCGGTCCTTCCGAGCGCACGCGCAGCCCGTCGGCGGTGCGGCAGGCGCCCAGCGTCACCAAATCGACCGGGAGATCCAGGCTGTAGACCTCTTCGAACGAGAGAAGCCCGCCGCGCTCAAGCGGCCTGCCTTGCGGATCGACTCGCGAAAGCTGAATCCCGGAGAGGTTCGGATTCTCCGGATCGACGAATCCATGGGCGGCGAAGTGAAGGTACCGGAAGCGCCCGAGCACCGGGTCCAAGGCTGCTCGCCGATTCGCTGCGAAGCCGATGAAGCCGCGGCTTTTCGCAGTGGGGGCAAACCCGAGGATCTCCTTCACCTCCCGCGAGGAGGCGACCAATCGTGGGAGAACGTTCGGCTTGGCTGCCCCCCGGCGGCCCCGCCTTGCAAGAAGCCGGGGATCAGAACGACTGAAGACCGGATCCCCGAAGACAGCCACCCAGAGCGGCGGCCTCGCTCTCCCTCTCGACCGCTCCTGCAAGGCCACCGCCAGAGATGCCGACGGGAGCTCGACGACGGCATGGCTTTCGACGAGAGGCTCTCCGGTGCCGGGGGCCGGCAAGACGGCGAAGGGCAAGGCCTGCAGAACATCGTCGGCGACGACCACGAGGCGCCGGACCTTCGGCAGACGTACGGCCACCGGTCCCAGAAGGTGGAGCGCCAGATCGTCGAGGATTCTCTGCGTCCGCCCCTGGCTCCGGGTCTGCTCGGGCCGAGAGAGAAGAGCGCCGGCTTCGGCCACAAGAGCCTCGAGCTCGGCTCGCGGCGGCAGATCCTGGGCGACCACCAGGAGGTCTTTCTCCATCCACCACAAGAAGCTCCGGTCCTCCCCCGCCGTGAGTGCCAGCAGGGCGGTGTCCCGGTGCAGGCGCGCCTGCACCTCCCGTGCTCCCACCAGAAGCGGAGGACCAGATCCGATCTTCTTCACACCCTCGAGCAGCGACCGCGACCGGCGCCACTCGCTCGCGGCGAATGCCGCCTCCGCGAACCCCTGCCACGGGTGGCGCGCATGGAGCTGCAGCAGGAGATCGACCTTGAGGTCGTAGAGATCCGCACGCGCGCCGATGACGTGGAGACGCAGGCCACTGCGGCCGACGTCCCGCCGCAGCTGCTCGACCAGACTCAGAGCTTGTTCGACCGTCGCCAGGGCCTCCTCGACGCGCCCCAAGGCACGCTCGGCCAACGCCCGGCGGTGTAGAACCAGGGCGAGAGCGTTGGGATCCCCGAGGCGGCGGGTGAGCCGCTCGCTCTGGGCAAAAAGTCGGATCGCGGCCTCACGGTGGCCCTGCGCCGAGAAGGCGCTGCCGAGGCCGCTAAGAGAAAAGGCCTCATTGATCCGATCCCCATTCGCCCGGGCGATGCGACGGCTCTCCTCGAAGACCACCCGAGCCGTTGCGGGCTCTCCCAGTTCCAGGAGGATCGAGCCGGTTTCGTTGAGCGCCATTTCCTCGTGCCAGGGGCTGCCGGCCTGCCGGGCCTGCCGACGCGACATCTCCAGGTGCGCCAGGCCAATGCGCGGGGAGCCCAGCCGGGCCAACGCCACCCCGCGGAGCCGTTCGGCATAGCCCAGACCTCCCGGCTCCCCCACGTCCCGCCACGCCCGATGGCACTGCTTCGCCGCTCCCAGAACCGGGCGAGGGTCACCGATCGCGAGCAGGACCTCTGCCCGATTGCATAGCGTCTGGGCCAGCTGACGGCTGGGACCCAGAGCGGTCCAACGGGTCACCGCCTCGTCGAACAATGCAAGCGCCTTCCCGTTTTCTCCCCAACTCCGGTACAGAGCCCCTAGATTGTTGACCGCTGCGGCGTGAAGAAAGACCTCACCGGTTCGAGGCGCCAAAGCGAGGGCCTCTTGCGCCACCGCCGCAGCGCGCCCGGGATCGTCCTTCAGACGGTAGTAGATGAAAAGATTGTTGAGAATCGAGACCCGCAGGCCGACATCCTGGACCAGCGGGAGGGCTCTTTCGTAGCTCTCCACCTCTCTCGCGACATCTCCGAGGCCTGCGGAAACTCTGGCGATACGGTAGAGGACGACCGCCTGCAGGTCCCGATCGCCCAAAGCCTGGGAGAGCCGCAACGTGACGGCATACCGGAGAAGTGCACGGCGCTGTTCCTCCGGCGTGCCCTTCCGCCGCAGGCGTTCGCCCCGGTCGTACTCCAGCCAGGCGCGCGCCCGCAGCCGATCCGCCGGCCCGGCAGCCCGCGGTGGGGCGCGGCGCAAACCATAGCTGCCGCGGCGCGCCGCCGAAGGAGGCCCCTCCGCGAGCACCCGCAACCGGTGAGAGCCACCGATCTTGGCAAAGGAGAAGAGGCGCTCGACGCCGTGTGCCCCCTTGGGAGTGTCCACCGTGAGCAGCGTCTCGCCTTCCGGCCCGATCAACGTGAGGGAGATGTCGACTCCTTCCTGCTCAACGCTCACCTCGACCGTCTCGCCAGGCGAAAGATCCAGAAGGTAGTCGTGTCCCGCGCCGCCGGGCAGCTCACGGCGCACCGGGTGCTCCGCTTCCAGAGTGAAGGCAGGGTAGAGAGCCGGCAGATTCGGGAAGGGTGTGGGCGCGGAGCCGGTGGACAGAACCGCCCCGAGGCCCAGGAACCCGAGGCCGGTCCTCCATGTCATCCGAGGGCGAGGCACGCCCTCGATTCTACCCAGGTGTGATCACGAATGGATACAGGTCCAGAAGCTGCCGCCTCTCACCCTCCACGCCATGGAGGCGCACGGCATAGGAGCCGGCGGCGACGGAAACCGGCAACTCGAGCGTCAGGGAGCCACGCTCCGCCGGCCCGCGCACCGGCTCCAGGACAGGATCTCCGCCGGCCGCCGGAACGACCTCCATCTCGTAGGCAGGGAAACCCGGGGCGTCCCGCGGCAGATCGAGGATGAGAACCGCGCCGCGACCGACGGCCGGTGTCTCCCCCGGCCCCCCGGAGCGAAGTCGCTCGGAGGCCGGGTACAGATCCATCACCGAAAAGCCGGCCCGGGGAGCGGCCAGCTCGTCCACCTTTCCGGAGAGAGTCGCCGTCCTCCACCCCAGCCCCGCCACGCACAGGGCCAGCCCGGCGGCCAGCGCCCAGGGAAGGGCGGGACGCCGCCACACGGGAACGCGGGACGGCCGGGGACGCAGCTCGTGGAGCGGTGCCTCCACCGGGCCGCTGTGCACACCGGAGGGCTCCGCAACCTCGCCTCCTCCCAGCTGCGGGCGCAGGCGCCGCCAGGCGGCATCCGTCCGCTCGTCGGGCGGCGCGAGCTCGGCCGGCGGTTGCGGGAACTGCTCGAACTCCATCAGGTCGAGAAGAAGCTGCGCGCAGTCGCGACACTGCGTCAGATGCTCCTGGACGTGGTCTTCCTCTCGTGCCGCCAGCTCGCCCGCCCTGTAGGCCATCAGATCGGCGAGCGACGGATGCTCCCCTCCACGCGGCCGGCGGGCCGCCACGACGCGCAAGGACTCCTCGAACGACGGTTTGTCCACAAGCTCTCCGGACTCAATCCTCGGGACCAAGCGGCTCCGGCTCCGCAAAGTAGCCTTCCAGCTTGCCCCTCAACAGTTGCCTCGCTTGAAAGAGGTGCGCCTTGACCGTGTCGATCGAGACACCCATGACCTCTGCGATCTCCCGGTACTTCATGTCATGGCAGACCCGCAAAATCACACAACGGCGCATCTGGGGCGGTAATTCCTCCATCGCCTTGTACAGCAGCGTGGACCGCTCGTCGGTCAGCAGCTCCTGCAGGGCCCCCCCATCCTCGGCCACAGGCAAGGAGACGCCCCCCTCGCCTCCCGCCGAAGCATCGTCGGAACCTTCGAGCGAGACCTCTTGGGCGTCCCGCTTCTGGGCGTTCCGGCTGCGCAGCTCGTTCTTGAAGACGTTGGCTGCGACCTGCCAGAGCCAGGTCTCGAACAGGGAATCCCCCCGGAACCCCCCCAGGTTCCGGTACACGCGCAGGAAGGTCTCCTGCGCCAGGTCCTCG
>DIHE01000023.1:43731-68817 GCA_002420005.1 Holophagales bacterium UBA5704
AGGTCTCCTGCGCCAGGTCCTCGATCTCCTCCTCCGCGAAGCCCCGCTTCGCGAAAAAAGAACGGACCAGGGGATAGTAGTACTGGTGGATGCGCCGGAAGCTCTCCTCCGCGTCGATCCCCCGCTGCCATCGATCGATCCAGACGTTCACCCTGCGACGTCCCTCCTCGATCCTCGTACCGCGCAACGTAGGCTCCGCCATGACGGCCTCTTGCGAAATCCGGTCCTCCTGGCGTCCCTCCCCGCGAGAGGCGCCGAGCGCCGGAGGTCTAGACCTTGTTCAAAGAATCCTATCACTCCCCTCCATGGGTCAATGACCTTTCGCCACAATTTGTTTCGTAGAATCTTCAGCATAAGCCCCCCCTCTCCCTCCTGTGCGGGAGAGGGGGCGGGGCCGGGAGGAATCTGAGCTACCGGGCGGGGGCCGGAGCCAGCGGGTGATCCGCCTCGATGCTCACGGTGACCTTCACGTCGTCACCGAGAACCGTCCCGCCGGCATCGAGGACGCGGTTCCAGACGATGCCGAAGTCTTTGCGGTTGATCGTGAAGGAGGTCTCGAAGCCGGCCTTCTCCGACTTGGGGGTCTTCACCGTTCCCAGGAAGTCGACGTCCAGGGTGACCTTCTTGGTGACGCCGTGAGCCGTCAGGTCGCCGGTGACTTCGAGGGTGTCTGCGTCCTTTGCCTTGACCTGGGTGCTGCTGAAGGTCCAGGCGGGGAACTTCTCCGTGTCGAAGAAGTCGGCCGTCCGCAGGTGGGCGTCACGATCCGAGTTGCCGGTGTCGACCGAGGCGGCCTGGACGGAGAAGTCGACCTTGGAGGCCGCCGGATTCGCCTTGTCGTAGACGATCGTGCCGCTGAAGTCCTTGAAGCGGCCGGGGACATTGCTGACGAAGTGGCGGATCGAGAAGTTGACCCCGCTGTGGCTCGAGTCCACTTTGTAAGTGACGGGCTCGGCGAGCGCCAGAGCCGGCAGGGCGAGGGTCAAGGCGGCGGCCGCGACGAAAGCTCTTTTCACGATTGAGTTCCTCCTCATAGGGTTCACGCATCCAAGGTGGGATACTGTACACCAGTCCGCCGCGCCTGCGCGCCGGCACCCGGCCGGGCTGGAATAAAAGCCGCGCCTCCTGTATTCTCATGATGGAAAACCCCGACCTATGAAGCAGCGAACCCTTCTTCTCTTCAGTCTCCTCCTCCTTGTACTGGTCCGGCCGGGTTTCACCCAGAGCGAGAGCCGTTATCCCACCTATCGTATCGGGCCGCGCGACCTGGTCCAGGTCAAGGTGTTCGAGACCGAGCAGCTCAACGGCAGTTACCGCGTCTCCGAGGACGGCGACATCACCCTGCCTCTGGTCGGAACGGTCCAGATCTCCGGGCTCACCGAGTCCGAGGCCGGGAACCGGGTGCAGGCGGTGCTCGAGAAGGATTCCCTCCAGCGCGCCTCGGTGTCCGTCCAGGTGCTGGAGTACCGCTCCAATCCCATCTCGGTGATCGGCGCCGTGCGCCAACCGGGTTCCTTGTCGTTCGCCGGCCGCTGGACTCTTCTCGAAGCGCTCACCGCGGCGGGTGGCCTGTCCAACGAGCATGGCGCCGTGCTCCACGTGCTGCGGCGTTCCGAGAACGGTCTTTCGGACCAGGTGTCCATCCGGGCGGACGACCTGTTGGTGCGCGCCGATCCCAAGGTCAACATCCCGATCTATCCGGGCGACCTGATCAACGTTCCGGGAGAGATCGAGGTGACCGTCTACTGCCTGGGCGAAGTCGAAAAACCGGGACCGGTGGCGTTCAAGAGCTCGCAGCGGATCAGCCTTCTCACCGCCCTCTCCCAGGCCGGCGGGGTGACCGACCGCGCAGCGAACAAGATCGTGATCAAGCGCACCGACGCAACCGGCAAGACCCGCGAGATCCTGGTCGACTACAAGCGCCTTCTCGCCGGCAAGGACTCCGACGTCGAGCTCGCGACCGGCGACGTGATCGTCATCAAGGAGTCCTTCTTTTGAGCCTGCCCAAGCAGCAGCCGTTCCTCGCCGACGAGCCGGTCGCGCCGGAGGCACCGGAGGTCGAGCTCAACCTCTCCGAGTACGTGGCGGTGGTGCGCCGCCACTGGAAGCTGGTGAGCCTTTCCCTGCTCATCGCCCTGGTGGCGAGCGGGGTGCACTATGCGATGACTCCGAAGGAGTACATGGCGACCTCGACCATCCAGATCGAGCGGCGCAACCTGTCGCCGGTCGGCGGTGCCTCCAGCCCATGGTATGAGAACTTCTGGAACATGGAGTTCTACCCCACCCAGTACGAGCTGCTGCAGAGCCGCGGCCTGGCCGAGCGGGTGGTGCGCAGCCTGGACCTGATGGCCGATCCTTCTTTCAATCCGGGGGCTGCGGCGGCGAAGGAACGCACCGGGGCGACCACCGCGGAAGAGGACGAGGCGACCTTGGGCAAGCTCGCGCAGCAGCTCAAGGGAGGGCTCACGGTCGATCCGGTGCGCAACACCCAGCTCGTGCGCCTGTCGTTCCGCTCCTCCTCGCGGGAATTCTCGGCCAAGGCGGCCAACGCCTTCGCCGAGTCGTTCATCGACATGGGCGTGGAGGACCGCTACGCCTCGGCGGGCAAAGCCTCCACCTTCCTCGGCTCGCAGATCGAGACGCTCAAGCAGGAGGTCGCGGAGAAAGAGGCGCAGCTCCAGGCTTTCAGCCGGAGCTCCGACATCGTCACCCTGGACCCGCAGTCGAACGTCACCTTGCGGCGCCTGGAGACCTTGAACACGGCCTTGATGGACGCCAAGAAGGAGCGCATCGAGAAGGAAGCCCACTACCACGAGGTGATGACCGGCCCGCTCGACGCGGTGGCCGACAGCCTCGCGCCCGGGGTCATCAGCGGGCTGCGCACCCAGCAGCTCCAGATGGAGCAGGACTACGAGACCAAGCTCAAGACGTTCAAGCCGGAATGGCCCGAGATGGTCTCCTTGAAGTCGCAGATCGAAACCGGCAAGCAGCACATCGATTCCGTGATCCGCGAGATGGTGCAGAAAGCGAGGAGCAACGCGTCCTCGAACTATCAGGCCGTGCTCCGCCAGGAACAGTCGCTCGCCGCGGAGCTGGAGACGATCAAGCGCCAGGCGATCGACCAGAATTCCTCGGCCGTCCAGTTCACCAACCTCAAGGTGGAGATCCAGACCCGCCGCGAGCTGCTCGACGAGCTGTTGCGCCGCCAATCCGAGACCGAGGTGGCGGTGCGCCTGCAGGATACCCGTGAGTCGAACGTGCGGATCATCGACCACGCCCTGGTGCCGGACGGTCCTTTCCGGCCTTCGCTGCGCAAGGACCTCACCTACGGGCTGCTGATCGGCCTCCTGTTCGGCATCGGCGTGGCGCTCTTCCTCGAGTTCCTCGACCGCACGGTGAAGTCGCCGGAAGAGGTGGAGCGCCGCTTCAGCATCGCCACCCTGGCGGTCATCCAGGACATCGCCGAGACCGGCAAGGCCTACGGCTCCCCGGCGTATGGGTACGGGTATGGCTATGGCTACGGCTACGGCGATCCTCCCACCGGCGAGCCGTCGCGGGTGCGGCCCACCAAGGGAAAGGCGAAGGTGGCGGGCGGCGGCTGGCTGGAGAAGAAGAAGGGCACGCCGGGACCCCAGGCGCAGATCGAGCTCGTTCCGCACGAACGGCCGCGCACGCTCATCTCCGAATCCTACCGCTCGCTGCGCACGGCGCTCCTCCTGTCGAGCGCCCGCGAGCTCAAGGTCGTCGCCGTGACCTCGGCGATGGCGGGCGAAGGCAAGACCGCCACCGCCTCCAACCTGGCCGTGGTGCTCGCCCAGCTCGGCCGGCCGGTGGTGATCATCGACTGCGATCTGCGCAAACCGCGCATCCATCAGGTCTTCAAGCTCTCCAACCGCTCCGGGCTGGTGAACCAGCTCACCGGCACGGCCGAGCTGGACGCGGTGATCTTCCCGACCGAGGTGCCGAACCTCTGGGTGATTCCCTCCGGCCCGATGCCGCCCAACCCCTCCGAGCTGCTCGCCTCCGAGCGCCTGCGCGACCTGCTGCGGACGCTGCGCAGCCGTTTCGACTACGTGATCGTCGACACCCCGCCGGCTCTGGCGGTCACCGACGCCACCCTGGTCGGCATCCAGACCGACGGCGTCGTGCTGACCCTGCGCAGCCACAAGGTGACGCGCGAGGAGGTACGGCTCGTCCGCGACCGTCTTCGCCAGGCCGACGTCAAGATTCTCGGAGCGGTGCTCAACCGGTACCGCGCCCTGCAGGCCGGGGCCGCCGCGGGCTACCGCTATGCCGAAGCCTACGGCTATGGCGCCGAGGAGACCGGATCGAAGGCCGGGTCCGCCGCTTGATGATCGATCTGCACTGCCACGTCCTGCCCGGCGTCGACGACGGAGCCCCTGCGCTCGCCGAAGCGCTCGCCATGTGCCGGGCCGCGGCCGGAGATGGCTGCGAGGTGATGGTGGCGACGCCGCATCAACGGCGCGAGCCCTGGTGGAATGACGACGTGGAGCACCTGCGCGGGCGCGCCGCCGAGCTCCAGGCGGCGGTGCAGGAGGAGATGGGAGACGGCTTTCGCGTCCTGCTCGGCGGAGAGATTCACGCGGATCGCGAGGTTCTTTCGGAGGTCGAGCGGCTCCCCGGAGGGACCCTCCTGCCGCTCGCCGGCTCGCGGTATCTCCTGCTCGAGCTCGACTCCTGGGGCAACCCGGACGACGCCGTCCATCTGGTCCATGAAACCAAAGTGGCCGGCTGGCGTCCGATCCTCGCCCATCCCGAGCTCATCCCCTGGCTGAACCGGGGCCTTCTCACCCACCTGGTCTCCCTGGGCGCCTTGCTCCAGGTGACCGGCATGAGCCTGACCGGCGACTTCGGGCGCCGGCCGCAAATGGAGGCGTGGCAGATGATCGAGGCCGGTCTCGTCCACTTCGTCGCCAGCGACGCCCACGATCTCCAGCGCCGCCCGCCGGGTCTGCGGCGGGCCCACACAGTGCTGTCCACCCGCTGGGGGAGCGAGCTGGCCCGGCGGCTGACGATCGACAACCCGCGGGCCGTGATCGCCGACCGGCCCCTGCCGGCCGATCTGCGGCCCGGCCTCGGAGAGGATCCGGTGTGATGCGACGCAGCACATTTCCCCTGGCCGCCCTGCTCGCCACTCTGGTGGCCGCAGGAGCTTCCCCTCTCGCCGCCGTCGATCCCTTCTACGTCGACCTGCTGCGCGACGGGGCGCATGCTTATGATCGCGGCGACTTTGCGATGGCGACCCGCCATCTGCGCCTCGCCTGCTTCGGGATGCTCGACGAGCCCAAGGAGCTCGCCGCCTGCCTCGCACGGCTCGCTCTCGCGCAGGACAAGGCGGGCGACGTGGCCGGATTCCGCGACACGTTCGGCCGGCTGGTGGAGATCGAAGAGCGCTTCCAGGGGTATTCGCAGTCGAGCCTGCCGCCCGAGGCCCGGGCGGCTCTCGAACAGCGGATGGCGGTCCAGATCCCCGCCCCCACCCTGGCGGCCTCGCCGCCGGCACTGCGCAGTGCCGCGGGCCTCAAGCCCCAGGCCAGACCCGACCCCAAGCCCGGTGAGCCGGCCAAGCCGGCTCCGGCGCGGCCGAAAGAGCCCTCGCCGGTGGAGGTGGCCCCGGCACCCCAGCCCCTCGCCCCTCCGGCTGCTGCCCCCGCAGGACCCGCCACGGCCACCGCGGCCCGGCCGCTGACCGACGACGAGCGCAAGAAACAGGAGAGCGCCCGCAAGATCCTCGACGGCCGCACGAACGACGCGCGCCAGCTCGGAGAAGCCTACCAGCTCGCCCGCGAAGTGGCCGACGCCCACCCGGAGCAACGCAGCGCACAGCTCCTCGCCGGCGAAGCCGCCTACCGGATCTCCCGCTGGAGCGATGCCGCCGAATACCTGAGCCACGCGGGAGGACCCGGCGACGACCAGCCGGAGCTCCTGTTCTACCTCGCCGTCTCCCTGTTCGAGAGCGGAGCCGGCGCAGGCGTGGCGGCGCCCCCGCTGCGCCGTGCCCTTCCCAATCTCCAGCGCTCTCCCTACGTAGACGGGTACACCAAAAAGATTCTCGGCCAATAGGGCGACTTTTCCTGTAGAATCCGCTGTGCTCAGGAGGATCACCATGACCGGACGCCGCCTGCTCCTCGCCTGCGCCTTGCTCGGCTTTGCCGCCAGCGCCCGCGCCCAGACGATCTCAATCCAGGAACCGAAGTGCATCCCCGAAGAGGACAACACCGTCATCCACGCCAGCCTGTCGGCGGATGCACCGGGCCGTGTGCCGCGCCTCTACTTCCGCTGGAAGAACCAGACCGACTTCTACTGGGTCGCCATGGAGGCGGAGCCCGGTCGCAAGTTCTGGGGAATTCCGGCCAAGCCCGAGCGGCGCAATGAAGAGGTCGAATACTACGTCGCCCTCGTCGATGCCGCCGGCCAGGTCGGCTCGCGCTCCGAGTCCAAGAAGACCAAGGTGACCAAGGATTGCGATCTCAAGCTGACCCCGAAAGAGCGAGGCGTCGCCGAGAACCTGATCGTCGGCGAGACGACGCCCGAGCAGCAGGGAGAGAAGGTGGTCGGATTCCTCTGCAAAGGGGTGATCGCCCGCGTCAACTCCCAGGGGATCCGCCGCACCGACGAGATCTGCGGTCCCTGCGCCGTGGTCTGGTGGCAAGACAAGAGGGCGATCATCCCCGCGCTGGCCGGCAGCCTGGTCGGTGTCGTGGTGATCGATGAGCCGTCAAAGTCCCGCCCGTAGCCCTTCCCTGCACTTGGTCTTTTGTGCGCCACCCTCGCCTGCGCGGCGAGGGTGTGCCTGTTCGCTTCCATCCCTTCCGAGGAGCTCTCGATGACGAATCCGTCCGCCCCTTCTTCCGCTTCCCATTCTGCCGGAGACGTCCATGGCAGTCATTTGATCGAGCCGCACGGCGGCACCCTGGTCGACCTGCTGGTGACGCCGGAGCGCGCCGCCGAGCTGAAGGCGGCCTCCCGCGACTGGCCCTCCTGGGACTTGACTCCCCGCCAGATCTGCGACCTGGAGCTCCTGCTCAACGGCGGGTTTTCGCCGCTGACCGGCTTCATGAGCAAGGCGGACCACGACTCCGTCTGTGCCACCATGCGCCTCGCCAACGGCACCTTGTGGTCGATCCCCATCCTGCTCGACGTCCCGCAGGACTTCGCGGGCAAGCTCCAGGCGGGTTCGAGCCAGATCGCCCTGCGCGACCCCGAAGGGGTGATGCTCGCCGTCCTGCACGTCGAGGAGATCTGGGAGATCGACCGCTCGGCGAGCGCCCAGGCGACGTTCGGCACGCTCGACAAGAAGCATCCCGGCGTGGCGCACCTCCTCGACAAGACCCACCCGGTGGCCCTGGCCGGCCGGGTCGAGGGTCTCCAGCTGCCCTCGCACTATGATTTCCGGTCACTGCGGCAGACCCCGGCCGAGCTGCGCGCCCAGTTCGCCCGTGAGGGCTGGCGCCGCATCGTCGCCTTCCAGACCCGCAACCCCATGCACCGCGCGCACTGCGAGCTGGTGCTGCGCGCCGCCAAGGAATCGCGGGCGAACGTGCTGATCCACCCGACCGTCGGCCTCACCAAGCCGGGCGACCTCGACCACTACACGCGGGTGCGCTGCTACCAGGCGGTCCTCCCCCGCTTCCCGCAGCAGACCGCCAAGCTGTCGCTGCTGAACCTCGCCATGCGCATGGGCGGGCCGCGCGAGGCGCTGCTCCACGCGATCATCCGCAAGAACCACGGCTGCACCCACTTCATCGTCGGGCGCGACCATGCCGGCCCGGGCAACGGCTCGGACGGCAAGCCGTTCTACGGTCCCTATGACGCGCAAGACCTGCTGCGCCAGCACGAGGCGGAGCTGGGGGTGACCATGGTGCCGTTCCTCGCCCTCTCCTACGTCGAGGAGCTCGACACCTACCTGCCGCAGGACGAGATCCCGGCCGGCACCCGCACCTTGGACATCTCCGGCACCGACCTGCGCCGCCGGCTGCAGGAAGGCCGCGACATCCCCTCCTGGTTCACCTTCCCCGAGGTCGCCGAGGAGCTGCGGCGCACCCATCCGCCACGCTACAAGCAGGGCTTCACGGTCTTCTTCACCGGCCTCTCCGGCTCCGGCAAGTCGACCATCGCGAGCGCCCTCCTGGTCAAGTTCATGGAGGCGGGCGGACGGCCGGTGACCCTGCTCGACGGCGACGTGGTGCGCAAGAACCTCTCCTCGGAGCTGAACTTCTCCAAGGAGCACCGCGACATCAACATCCGCCGCATCGGCTACGTGGCCTCAGAGATCACCAAGAACGGCGGCATCGCCATCTGCGCCCCGATCGCGCCGTACGACGCGACGCGCAAGGAAGTGCGGCAGGCGGTGGAAGAAGGCGGCGGCTTCGTGCTCGTCCACGTCGCGACGCCGATCGAGACCTGCGAGGAGCGCGACCGCAAGGGGCTGTACGCCAAGGCCCGCGCCGGCATCCTCAAGGAGTTCACCGGCATCTCGGACCCCTACGAGGTTCCCACCGACGCCGATCTCTCGATCGACACCACCAACATGTCCCCCGAGGAGTCGGCGCAGGAGATCGTGCTCTTCCTGGAGCGCGAGGGCTACGTCGGCGGCGGGCTGGAGTAGACCATGGTCCCGGAAGACGACCTTCGCCGGATCGACGATGCCCTGGAGGCGGCGCGGGTCGTCTTCTCCCGCTATACCCCCGGTGAGGTGGAGGCCCGCCGCAAGTCCGGAGACATCCCGGGCTTCGATCCGGTCACCGCCGCCGACACCGAGGTCGACACCCTTCTCCGCGGCCTGTTGCCGCGCGCAGGGGAGGGGTGGCTGTCCGAGGAGACCATCGACGATCCGGAGCGCCTGAAGTGCCGCCGGGTCTGGGTGGTCGACCCGCTCGACGGCACCCGCGAGTTCGTCGAGGGCATTCCGGAGTGGTGCGTCTCGATCGGCTTGGTGATCGACGGCGCCCCGATGGCCGGCGGCATCCTGAATCCCGCAACCGGCCAGAAGATCCTCGGCGCCCGCGGCCGGGGGGTCGTCCTGGACGGCCACCTCGTCCGCATCAGCCAGCGGCCGGGGCTCGCCGGAGCCACCGTGCTCGCCAGCCGCAGCGAGGTGCGGCGCAAGGAGTGGGAGGGCTACCGCGAGGACCTCTTCACCATCCGGCCCTGCGGCTCCGTCGCCTACAAGCTCGCCCAGGTGGCCGCCGGCCTCGCCGACGCCACCTGGACCCTGGTCCCCAAGCACGAATGGGACGTCGCCGCCGGAGCCGCCCTGGTCCTGGCGGCCGGCGGCACCGTCTGGGAAAGCACCCCCGGCGAGCCGGTCCCGTTCAACCGCCCGAAGCCCAAGCTGACCCGCCTGCTGGCCGTGCCGCCGCAGATGGTGGGAGAGGTGGAGGCGGAGATCGCGCGGCGGGGGTAGGGGCGGCAAGGAGCCCGGGGAGCTTGACGGGCTCCACCCGGCGGCGTAACCTTGGTCAAGGTTGGTCAAGTCCGAGGTGCCATGATGTCTGAAGCCGTCTACAATCTATACGAAGCGAAAACCTCACTTTCCCGGCTCGTGGATCGTGCGGCGGGCGGTGAAGAGATCATCCTCTCCAAGGCGGGCAAGCCGCTCGCCAAGCTCGTGCCGTTCCAGCGGCGGCCTGAGCCACGCCAGCCCGGCGGATGGGAAGGCCGGATCCGGATTGCGGAAGACTTCGACGCTCCCCTGCCTGCCGAGATCCTCGATGCCTTCGAGGGTCGCGGGTGACGGCGGCGCGTCGGCTTCTCCTGGACACCCATGTGTTTCTCTGGTGGCGCGGTGAGCCGGCCCGATTGCCGGCTGCCGTGCGCAGCAGCATCGCGACCTCCGATGTCGTCTTCGTGAGCGCGGTGTCCGCCTGGGAAGCGGCGATCAAAAGCTCCCTGGGCCGTCTCGATCTCCCCGACACCTTCGAAGCCGGTGTTCTCGCCAGCCAGTTCGAGAGGCTCCTGCTGACCTTCACCCACGCGGAGCGCGTCGTCCGACTGCCCCACCATCACCGCGACCCGTTCGACCGCATGCTGGTCGCCCAGGCGCAGGCGGAAGGATTGACTCTCGTCACGCACGACCGGCTCCTGGAGCCTTATGACGTGGAGATCCTGTGGGCCTGACTGGCGGGCACGGCGGGGGTAGAATCCTTCCCGAGGTGGCGATGAAGACGATCGAGGCGCAGAGGCCGGTCCACATCGGGCAGGTGGTGCGCAACGCCCGGGTCTTCGACTTCACACATCCCCGGGAGGCGCGGATGAGCGACGGCTCGATTCTGGAGACGGTGGATCGCCTGTTCGCCCTGCTCGACGAGCGGGGCGTCGGCTATCTGCTGGTGGGAGGCATCGCCCTTCTGCAGTACGTCGAGGGACGCAACACCGAGGACATCGACCTGATCGTCCCGCCGGCCGCCCTGGCGAGGTTGCCGGAGGTCGTCCTCACCGGCGAGCGCGACGACTCGTTCGCCCAGGGGTCTTTCGAGGGACTGCGGGTCGACCTCCGGCTGACCAGCAACCCTCTGTTCGAGACCGTCGCCCGCCGCTACGCGACGGCACGGCCTTTCGTCGAACGCGAGATCCCCTGTGCCACGGTGGAGGGGATGATCGTCCTCAAGCTCTATGCCCTGCCGTCGCTCTACCGCCAGGGGAATCTGGTCCGCGCCGCGCTCTACGAGACGGATCTGCTGACTCTGATCCACCGCTACCAGCCGGACCTCGAGCCTCTCTTCGGTGAGATCGCCCCTCACGTGAGCGCGACGGACCTCGCCGCGCTCCGGAAGGTCGTGGCCGAAATTCAGGAGAGGATCACCCGTTTCGGGCAACGATTCGGCGGTTAGAACCCGCTAGAATCCCGCCATGCGGCACACGGCATCCGTGGTTCCGCCTCCGCCGGCGCGGAGGCGCCCCCTACGCATTCTCGGCACCGGCTCCGCGCTGCCTGCCGAAGTGCTGACCAGCGCGGAGCTCGACCGGCAGCTCGGGCTTTCTCCCGGGACGGTCGAGAAGCGAACGGGGGTGCGCGTGCGGTACGTGCATCGGGGCAACGCCGCCGTGCTCGGCGCCGAAGCGGCGCACCGGGCTCTCGCGGCGGCCGGGCTGGGGCTCGACGACGTCGATTGCCTGATCGCGGCGAGCGGCACGCCGGACCAGGCGATGCCGTCGAACTCCTCCCTCCTCCATCGCGAGCTGGGGCTTCGCTCCATTCCGGCGTTCGACATCGGCGCGAGCTGCCTGGGTTTCCTGTTCGCCCTCGACACCGTCGCCTGCCTGATCGAGGCCGGACGCTACCGGCGGGTGCTCATCGTCTCGTCCGACGTCGCCTCGTGCGGGCTCGACTGGTCGAAGCTCGAAGCGAGCGGCATCTTCGGCGACGGCGCCGCCGCGGCGGTCGTCGGCCCGGCGGAGGACACCGGCTCGGCGCTCCTGGCGAGCGCGTTCGCGACGCTGTCGGAGGGAGCGCACCTGTGCGAGATCCCGGGCGGCGGCTCGCGCCACCATCCCGGGCGGATCGACGAGCCGTTCCTGCCGCTCGCGCTCTTCCGGATGGACGGCAAGGCGGTGTTTCGCCTGGCCGGCGAGCATCTCCCCGGCTTCCTCGACGGCCTGCTTGCCGCCGCAGGGGTCCGCCTTGCCGAGATCCCGGTCGTCGTGCCCCACCAGGCGAGCCACCACGCGCTCCAGTACCTGCGCCGCCGGTTCCGCCTGCGCCGGGAGCAGGTGATCGACGTCTTCGCCGAGCAGGGGAACCAGGTGGGGGCCTCGCTGCCGAGCGCGCTCGATGTCGCGATCCGCACCGGCCGCCTGCGCCGGGGCGACACCGCGCTCCTCGTCGGCACCGGCGCCGGAGTCCACCTCGGCGGAGCGGTGCTGTGCTACTGACCCGCGTCGAGCTGCACCTCCTGCAGGTCGGCCGTTGCCGGCATCCCGAGTGGGTGGCGCTGCGCGGCGGTCGCTTCACGGCGATCGACTTCCCGGCGCTGGTGGCGCTCATCCTTCATCCCACGGCCGGGCCGATCCTCTATGACACCGGCTACGCGGACCACTTCACCTCCGCGACCACGCCCTTTCCCGAACGGCTGTACCGCTGGCTCACCCCGGTCCATCTGCCGGAGGAAGAACGGCTCGGCACGCAGCTCAAGCGCTTCGGCCTCGGGCTCGGCGATGTAGGGAAGGTGCTCATCTCGCACTTCCACGGCGACCACGTGGCCGGGCTCCGCGATCTGCCGGGCGCGGGTTTCCTGGCGCTGCGCGAGGACCTCCTCGCCTGCCTCGGGCGGACCCGCTGGCAGGCGCTACGGCGCGGCTGTCTGCCGGCGCTCCTGCCGCCCGACTTCCCGAAGCGCCTGGCCTTGGTCGACGAACGGCCGGTGGTCGACCTCGGCCCCGCCTGGGCTCCGTTTCGCGCCGGCTACGACCTGCTCGGCGACCGGAGCCTTCTCGGCATCCCGCTCCCCGGCCACAGCCCGGCGCAGCTCGGCGTCCTGCTGCGGACGACCGAGGACCGCCTGGTGCTCCTCGCCGCCGATGCCTGCTGGTCGGCGCGCGCCTGGCAGGAGAGCCGGATGCCGTCGATCGTCGCCCGGCCGCTCTTCGCGGATTGGCACATGTACCGGCGGACGCTGACCGGCCTGCGCGAGCTGGCCGGCCGCCAGCAGGATCTGGCGATCATCCCGTCGCATTGCGCGGAGACGCTGGCGGCATTCCAGAGAGCCCCAGAATGACTGACCGCCTGCGCTCCGTCCTTGCCTTCGCCGGGGCACGCTGGGGCCTGCGGGCCGCCGACCCCACAGCGCTCCGGCAGCTCCAGGAGCGGCGGTTGGAGCGCTTTCTCGCCACGACGCTCCCGCGGGCGCCGTTCTACCGGGCCTGGGCCGGCAAGCCGCTCGCCGAGCTGCCGATCGTCGACAAGGCGACGATGCTCGCCGATTTCGCCGCGTTCAACACCCGCGGCATCCCGCTCGACCGGGCGCTCTCCATCGCGCTCGACGCGGAGCGGAGCCGCGACTTCCGGCCGGAGCTCGACGGCGATCTCACCGTCGGCCTGTCCAGCGGCACCTCCGGCACGCGCGGCGTCTTCCTGGTGAGCACCGCCGAACGCGCACGCTGGGCCGGGGTGCTCCTCGCCCGCCTGCTCACGCCCGCCTCGCTCCGCCATCTGCTCGATCCCCGCCGGCCGCCGCTGCGCGTCGCGCTCTTCCTGCGCGCCAACAGCAACCTGTACGGCACGCTCGCCAACCGCCGGCTCGCCTTCTCGTTCCACGACCTGCTGACGCCGATCGCCACCCACCTGGAGCGACTGCGGGCTTCCCCACCCGACATCCTCGCCGCGCCGCCGACCGTGCTGCGCCTCCTCGCCGAGGCGCGAGAGGCGGGAGGCCTCGCCGCGGCGCCGCGCCAGGTGATCTCGGTCGCCGAGGTGCTGGAAGCGGACGACCGGCAGGTCATCGAGCGCGCATTCGGCGGGCCCGTGCAGCAGATCTACCAGGCGACCGAAGGATTTCTCGGCGCGAGCTGCCCGGCCGGCCGCGTGCACTGGAACGAGGACCTCGTCCATCTGGAGCCCGAGTGGCTGGACGCCGAACGGCGGCGGTTCCACCCGATCGTCACCGACTTCTCGCGCACCACCCAGCTCATCGTCCGCTACCGGCTCGACGACGTGCTGGTGGCCGCCTCCGGTCCCTGCCCGTGCGGCCGGCCGAGCCGCAGCCTCGATGCGATCGCCGGGCGTGCGGACGAGGTGCTCTGGGCCGCGCCCCTCGCCGGAGGCGATCCGGTGGCGGTGTTCCCGGACCTGCTGCGCCGCACCTTCACCCTCATCGACGGCCTGCGCGACTACCGCCTGGAGCAGCACGGCGCGGAGTGGCGGGTCCGCCTCGATCCGGCAGGCTCCCGGGGAGACGTCGAAACCGCGGTGCGCGCCGAGGTTCTGGAGCTGGCGCGCCGGCTCCAGGTCCGGCCGCCCGCGCTGGTGGTGGAGGACTGGCGCCCGGAGCCTCTTGCGGGCGAGAAACGGCGGCGCATCCGCTGCGTGGCACGGCCCGTGCCGGGAGAGATCCGATGACCCCCACCCGCATCCTGGTGACCGGCGCCTCCGGCTTCGTCGGTGGCCGGTTCCTCGCCCGCTTCCGGGACCGCCCGGATCTCCTCCTCCACGGCGTCGGCCGGCGCCCGCTCGCCGATCCGGACTACACCTCGGTCGATCTGTCGCGGCGGTTCGACCTGGCCTTCGAGCCCGACGTGGTGATCCATGCCGCGGCGCGCGCCGCTCCCTGGGGGACCGCCGCGGAGTACGAGCGCGACAACGTCGAGGCCACCCGCCAGGTGATCGACTTCTGCCGGCGGCAGGCGCGCGGGTCGCAGCCACCACGTTTGATCTACGTCTCGTCCAGCTCGGTCTTCTACACCTCCGGCCCACAGGTGGGGCTGACCGAGGACTCGCCGATCGGTCCCCGCTTCGTGAACCGCTACGCGGAGACCAAATACGCCGGAGAGCTGCTGGTCCGCGACTACCCCGGCCCGTGGTTGGTCGTCCGCCCGCGCGCCGTGTTCGGCCCGGGCGACACGGTCCTCTTTCCGCGCCTCCTCGCCGCGGCGCGGGCCGGCAAGCTGCCTCTCTTCACCGGCGCTCCGCCCGCGGTCGGCGACTTGATCTACATCGACACCCTCGCCGACTACCTGCTGCGCGCGGTCGAGCGGCCGGCGCTCACCGGCGCCTACAACCTCACCAACGCCGAGCCGGTGGAGATCCAGCCCTTCGTGCTCGACCTCTTCGCCCGCCTCGGCGTGCCGGCGCCGCGCCGCAAGGTCTCGATCCGCACCGCGCTGTGGGCCGCCGGTCTCACCGAGGCGATCTGGAAGCTGCTGCGCCGGCCGGGCGAGCCGCCAATCACCCGTTTCGGCGTCGGCGTCTTCGCCTGGTCGAAGACCTTCGACGTGCGCCGCGCGCTCGCCGATCTCGGCCCGCCCTCGGTGTCGATCGCCGACGGGTTGGAGGCCTTCGTGCGCTGGGTGCGGGAGACGGAAGGACCGCCGCCGTGAGCCTGTGGATCGTCGCCGGCCTCGCTCTCTCCTATCTCACGCTGCTCGCGGCCAAGGCGTTCCTCGCGCTGCACGTGGCCCGGAGGGAGACGCGGGCTCCGGCCTCCACGGGAGCCGGGGTGACGATCGCCCAGCCGATCCTGTCCGGCGATCCACGGCTCGCCTCGGTGCTCGCGGAGAACCTCCGCGAGCTGCCGGACGCGCAATTTCTCTGGCTGGTCGACGAGGACGATCCGGTGGCCCAGACGGTCGGCCGCGAGCTGGCGGCACGTCACCCTGACGTGCGCATCGACGTTCAGGTCTGCCCGCCCCCGCCGGAGGGGATCAACCCGAAGCTCTGGAAGCTCGACCTGGCGCGTCCGGCGATCCGCGAGGCCGTGCTCCTGGTGCTCGACGACGACACGCGGATGCCGGCGGCCACCCTGGGCGCGCTGCTCCACGCCCTGGAGGATCATCAGCTCGCCACCAGCCTGCCCGGCTATCTCGACGACGGCCGAAGCCCGTCGCGCCTGCTCGCCCAGTTCGTCGACAACAACGCCGCGCTCCTTTACCTGCCGCTCCTCCCGTTCCTGCCGCCGCCCACCATCAACGGCATGGCCTACGCGCTGCGCACCGCCTTCCTGGACCAGCTGGGCGGCTTCGCGCCCCTTCTGCGGTCCTTGACCGACGACCTCGCGGTCGCCGAGCAGGTCCTCGCCGCCGGAGGCCGGATCTTCCAGAGCGCCCGGCCGCACTGGGTCGAGACCACGGTGCGCGACGGCCGGCACTACGTCCAGCTCATGCATCGCTGGTTCCTCTTCGCGCTGCTCCTGCTGCGCAAACAACGTCTGGGGCTGCGCGTGCTCATCTCGGTCCTCGGCGCGCTGCCGTCCCTGCTGCTCGGCGCTCTGCTGGTCGCCGCCGGGCTCGCCTGGTCCGTGCCGGCCGCGGGAGTCCTCCTGGGATGCCTGGCGCTGCGCGCCTGCGGTCTCGTCGCGCTCCAGCGCATCCTCTACGGCCGGGCGCTCCACGCACCGTTCTCGTCGCTCCTCTCCGAGCTGGGCCAGCCGCTTCACCTGCTCCACGCCGTGGTCTGGCGGCGGATCATCTGGCGCACCCGGCACTACCGGGTCTACGACGACCGGCGGTTCGAGACGGTGCGATGAAACCCCCGCTCCAGATCCTCTTCCTGACCGGCCGCAGCGATCCCCGGAGCGCGGCGCTCAGCCCGGTCCAGGCGGCGTTTCTCGATGCCCTGCCCGTTCCCGAGGCCTGGAAGGTGCGGGTGAACTTCCCCTATCCGGCCGAGACTCCGCCGTTTCGCCCCACGCCGCTCCTGCTGGCGAGCTGGCGCAACGGCCGGCAATATCTGGCATCGCGCCGGGCGGCGTTCGCCGAGCGCCACCGGGCGCCGGTGCTCGCGCGGATCGAGGCCGCCGCACGCACCTTCGTTCTCGCCGGCAGCAGCGGGACCGAGCTGCTGGGGAACCTCCGCCTGCCCGCGGCGGCGCTCGCCCGGCTGCACGTGTTCGCCTATGGACCGGTCGCCCGGCGCCCCCCGGACTGCGACCACCGGCTGGTCCAAGGGCACCGCGACTGGATCTCGCGCGCCTGGTTTCGCACCGGCGCGGCGCGCGTCGCGACCGGGCACATGGACTACCTGGCCGATCCGGAGGTGCTCCGGCTCTGCACCCTCTACCTGCACGAGATCCTGGAGGGACCCGCTTGAGCCCCCGCATCGACCTCGTCGCCCCGCCTTTTTCCGGCCATCTCCATCCGATCCTCGGCATCGCCCGGCGGTTGGCCCGGGAGCACGCCGTGCGGGTGGTGAGCACCGAGGAGGTGCAGGGGCAGATCGCGGCTGCCGGTCTCGCCGGTGTGGCGCTTCTCCCCGGGCGCGACGGGGAGATCCGCGCCATCGCCGAGCCGGACCACGCCGTGGGCCATCATCCGCTGCGCCTGCACGCGCAGCTCCGGGCGAACCTCGCGCTCCTGGGGGATTTCCGTGCTTCGCTCCGTGCGCTCTGGCAGACCGGGGGACCACCGGACCTCCTGATCGCCGACTTCACCCTCCCCATTGCCGGCGCCGTGGCCCGCGAGCTGGGCGTCCCCTGGTGGACCAGCCACCCGTCCTGCTGTGCGATCGAGACGCCGGACGGGCCGCCCGCCTACCTCGGCGGCTGGCATCCGGGGAGAGGCCCGCTCGGCCGTCTGCGCGACGCCGCCGGGCGAGCCCTGATCCGCACCTTCAAACGCGCGGTCCATCGCCTCCATCGCGCACAGATCCGCGACCTCGGCTTTGCCTCCCTCTACCGGGAGGACGGCAGCGAAGCGCTCTATTCGGACGAGCGGGTGCTCGCGTTCGGCATCCCCGAGCTCGAATTCCCACGCCGCTGGCCGGCCGCGGTCGAGCTGGTCGGCCCCGTTCTCTACACGCCCCCCTCCGCGGCACCCGAGCCCCCGTTCGTACACGGCCGCGACCACGTGCTGGTCACCCTCGGAACGCACCTCCGCTGGAAGAAGGAGGCGATGGCGGAGCAGGTCCGCCGGGCCGCCGCCGCGCTGCCGGGGATCGAGCTGCATTGGACCGACGGCGAGGTGCGAAGCGACCGCCGGGAGTCCGCGGGCAACTTCCACCACCTGGGCTACGTCTCCTACGCCCGCGACCTGCCACGCTACGCGCTCGTCCTCCACCACGGCGGAGCGGGCGTGATGTACCACACCCTGCGCGCCGGCCTGCCCGCGCTGGTGTTCCCCGTCGACTACGACCAGTTCGACCACGCCGCCCGCCTCGAAGCCGCCGGAGTCGCCCGCCGCCTGCGCCGGCCGGAGGACCTCGCGGCCCAGGTGAAGGAAGCCCTCCAGGACGAAGGCCTCCGCGCCGCCTGCCGCCGCTTCCAGGCCCTGCTGGCCGCCCGGGAGCCCGAGGAGCGCGTCGCCGCGCTGGTGGCAGAGCGGCTTCACCCTCCAGAGCCCGATGCTATACTTCTCCCATGACAATGAGACCGCAGGTCGGCGAGTCGGGTCCTTTTTTCGTCGATCAATTACGGCCCGGCGATCCGTACGAGCTATCCAACGGCCACCCGATTCTCTGCCTCCCCAAAGGGGGCCGGGCAGGAAGGGCAAGGAGCGTCGGCGCTAGCGTGTTCGCGAGCGATCCCGCGGTCCAGACCGTTGGCATCGACGTCGGCTTTGCCCTCTCTCCAAAGACCCTCCGCGCTCCGGACCTCTCGGTCGGCGAGCTGCCTGATCAGCCGGGCTGGGTCCAGGCAGCGCCACCCCTCGCCGTCGAATACGCAGACACCGGCCAGGACGAACAGGAGCTGCAGACCAAAATCCAGGAGCTCTTCGCCGCCGGCACCCGCCATGTCTGGGTGGTGCGCCTGAACGGCCCGCGGCGGGTGGAGGTGCATCAGCCGGGACAGAAGCCGCGCACTGCAAACCCCGGCGAGCAGCTCGAGGCGCCGGGCATCCTCGCCAATCCGGTGCCGGTGGAAGCCCTCTGGGACCGCGAAACGGGGCTCCGGGTGACCTTCCGCAACCTCCTCCAGCGCCAGGGCTACGCCAGCCTCGACGAGGTCCGCGCCGAGGGAGAGGCCCAGGGACGGGCCGAGGGGGAAGCCCAGGGGCTGCGCAGAGCGATCACCACCGTCTTGCTGAGCCGCGGGCTCGCGGTCGATGACAGCCTGCAGGCCGCCCTCGCCCACTGCGGCGACCCCGACGTCCTCGAAGCAACCCTCCTCCGGGCGACCAACGCCTCGGCAGCCGATCTCCTCGCCACCCTCCGACCTTGAGCCGGGCAGGCGATCAGGAAGCCGCGGCCCGGAGCCTCACCGACGAGCAGCCCATGACCGCCTATAGCGACCAAGACCTGGAGAGCATGCTCTCCGATCTCGAGTCCGGCAGCTTCGATGCGCAGCCCGTTCGCTCGGCCACGCTGGCCGATCTCAGCCGGTGGCGCTTCGAGGAGAGCTACCTGCCTTCCGCCTTCAGTGCCGACGTGCTCGCGGCGAACGACCGCAGCTATGAGCAGCGACTCGCCGCGACCAAGATGATCGTCTCGGTCGACGAGCCGACTCCGACTGTGGCCGGAATCCTCGTTCTGGGCCTGCGTCCAAGGGATTTCCTCCCGGGCGCCTACGTGCAGTTTCTTCGCGTCGCCGGCCTGGAGTGGGGGGACCCGGTCCACGACGAGGCCTTGCTGGAGGGGCCGATCGAGGACATGGCCCGCCGCATCGATGAGAAGCTCGCCGCGCACAACCGGACGGCGGTCGACTTCACCTCCGGATCGGTCGAGATTCGCACCTCCACCTATCCGATGGCGGCGCTCCAGCAGCTCGTCCGCAACGCCATCCTGCACCGCACCTATGAGGGAACGAGCTCGCCGATCCGCGTCTACTGGTTCGACGACCGCATCGAGATCGTGAGCCCCGGCGGCCCCTACGGCATCGTCACCTCCGAATCATTCGGCGAACCCGGGGTCGTCGACTACCGCAACCCCATCCTTGCCGAGGCGATGCGCGTGCTGGGCCTCGTGCAGCGCTTCGGCTTCGGCATCCAGACGGCGCGCCGGGAGCTGCGCGAGAAGAACCATCCCGATCCCGAGTTTCTCGTCGAGCCCACCCGCGTCCACTGCACGGTGCGCGCTCGGCGATAGACCTGCCCACAACTCAGCCGTCGCGCCCGGCTCGCGCCACCAACGCCTCGGCGATCCGGCCGGCCAGCTCGGTGGTCTGCACCCTCTCGATCGCATCGTTGATCAGGCGTACGTGCCATTCGTCGCCATTGCCGGCCAGCGAGGTGATCTCGACGGCGTAGGGTGACGCGGCACCATCACCGATCCATGGCGGAAAACCTTCCGGATTCCGGTGAGACCAGAAGAGCGACGGACCACCTTCCCGGAGGAGAGCCTGGAACATGCCCGGGCTCCGAGGCCCGATCCAGGCAAGTCTCTCCAGGCGGGGTATCCCTGAAATCTCGATGCGCAGGGCAAAGGCCCAACTGCGCGGGACGCTCCGGCCCTGGCACACCTCCAGGTAGTCCTCGAAATCCAGCGGGCGCTCGTAGTGCCGGAGGGTGCACGTACCGCCGACGCGCTCGAGCGCCTGGGCCAGCCGATGCTCGATGATCGAAGCGAGCAACTTGACGCCGGTCTCCCAGATGGTCAAGTGCTTCTCCTGGAGCAGCCGGATTCTTTCGACGGCCGGGTCGTACCCTTGCCGTCTTCCGGCCGACTGTTCCAGGCCGGTGAGAGCCCCCTCGACTCGATCCAGCACGAGCTCCAGGAACGACCGGAGGTCGCCACCTTCATCCGACTCCGCCAGCGCCTCAATGTATTGATCCCGGCTCTTTTTCTTGAAGATGATCGGTGGATACCCGGCCCGAATCAGCTCCAGGTTGCCGATCGCCCGCGCGACCCGGCCATTGCCGTCGACATAAGGATGGACATGGGTCAGCCAGGCATGGAGAACCGCCGACCGAAGCGGCGCGGGCAACGAACCGTTCGCGGCCGACCACTCTTGCCAGCTCGCCATCTGGCGCATCACCTGCTCCCACGTTTTCGGAGGCGTGTGGCGCGCGCCCCGGATGAGGACCCGCTCCTTCCGGAAGAGACCGGCGCCCGGGCGGTCCCCCAGCAGCAAGGCGTGCACCTCCTGGAGCTGCTCGATGTTGGTCGGCGTGGAGACCTCGCGCGCCAGCTCGGCGATGCGCGTCAGCGCTCGATCCAAGGCGATGGCGTCGCGGGTGAACGCCGGGTCATGGCCGGTGATCGTGATCCCCTTGAGCACGGCGAGCTCCGTCTCGCCGACGGACAGCGTGCTGCCTTCCAGGGCGTTCGACTCCGCCACCTGCTCGAATCGCTTCTCGCCGTAGTAGTCACGAACCGTCTGCTCCGTCAACCGGCCGCTGTGCCGAAGCAGGGCGACCCGCTCTTCAATCGCGCCGAGGCGAGCCTTCACCTGCCGAGACGCCACCTCGTCGAGCAGGTAGGGAGTGGATTCCAGATGGAACATGCGGGTTACCGTCGTTCTCAGGTCCGCCCCGGCGCTCACCCGAACCCCACCGCCCCACCGGACGACGGCACCGGCACCACCGAACCGAAACCGCCCGCGCTGTTGCGGCGCAGGCCGAGCAGGGCGAGGGCGCGGTAGGAGAGGGCGCGGAAGCGCGACGGCTTGTCCACCTGGAGGGGAGCCGGCGACATGCTGTCTCCCGGATGGGTGAGGAGCATCTCGATCCCGGCCTCCTGCCAGCGCCGGAGCACATGGGCCAGATCCTCGGCCGGCTGGGCTCCGCTCTCCTGGAGCAGAAGGACACGGGTGATCTGCCGCGACTGGAGGAAGCTCGCCGAGGGAAAGTCCTGCGGGAAGACCAGCCAGCGGTTGTCGTAGCTCCCCGGCGGAGCCGACCCCGCGGGGCTCTGGCGTCCGGCATCGAGGAGGAAGGCGGGCGGCGCGTCCTCCACCAGGCGGGCGAAGCGGAGCGTCTCGGCACCTGTCTTCAGAGCGTGACGGATCGGCTGGGTCGGCACCAGGGCGCCATCATGCGGCGCACCATTGAACAGCGGGACGGGCCGGAAGCCGTCTCCGGCCAGAGAAAGGCCGGCTTCGACCGACCGGGCGCCGGGCAGGTCCACGACCACGGCCATCGATCCGGAGGCCGGAAACCGCGAGACGGAGACGGGCGACGCGGCTCGGTCGGCCGCAGCACCCAGGGAGGGGAGCAGCGGATCGGCGAACAGCAACGGTTTCGCCCAGGGCGACCAGACCGCGCCCGCCGGTGCCCAGAGGTCAAACAGCTCCATTCCGTTCATCGTTCGTCCCTTTCCAGTGGAATCAGCACCGCGACGTCCTGCGCCAGATGGTCGATGCGGGGCCGCCGCGCGACGCGCCCATAGGCCCCGGCGGCCCGGCCGTCGATCGTGTACACCCCGAGGCAAGGATAAACGTCCCCTCCCGGCGCCGCCAGGGGCACCGCGGTGAAACGCCGTTGCGCCACCCAGTGGCGCGGCCACCAGCGCACGCCGCGGCGAATCGTCTTCCATTCCCGCGCCTCGGTGGCCCCCTCCACGCCGATCAGATCCCCCACCCGCCCCAGCACGGGCTTGAGCACCCACGCAGTCGCGTCGCGCCAGCTCACCTCGCGCGGGTCGCGGGTCTCCGGCAGGAGCCTCCGCCAGGTGGGCACCCGTGTCGCCAGCCGGTCCCAGACCAGGGGAAACCGCTTGCTCTGGGTGAGGAGCGCGCCGGCCGGGTTGCTGATCGGCGTCTCTGCGCCGGCGAGAAAGCGCTCCCAGCCGCTGGCCCGGGGCAGGTTGGGCAGCCACTCGGCCGGGAAGAAGCGGAGAAGAAAATCGACCGGCCCGCTGAACGCGAGGCTCTCCAGGTGCGCGCGGCCCGCCGTCCAGCGCAGGTGGTCCGGCCCGGTCAACACCGGGCGGAGCCCCCGGGCCTCCAGCTCGCGGGCGAGATAGACCATGACCTGCCGGTCATCGCTGTACGCCGTGGCATGGACCAGGGCCACCGTCGCTCCTGCCGGCACCGCGGCGGCCACCGCGTCGGTGAGGCGGCCGGCGGGGTCTCCCGCCGGCTCGGTCCCCGGAACATGCGCGGCCATGAGACGGGCAAACCCGGAGGCCTCGTTGAAGCCACCCGGGACGTCCGAGTTCACCTCGGAGATCCGCCACCCCTCGGGGGTCCAATGGAAATCGAAGCGCAAGACGCGCGCCGCACCGCGCGAAGCGCCACCGCCGCGGGCACCGGCGAGCGCCCGGCGGAGGGGCCGCGGCAGGCTCAGCTCCCGCTGCAGGTCCGGCCGCTCCAGCAACTCGGCCTCGGCCGCCTGCGTTTCGGCGGCGAGCGCCTCCGCCAAAGTCGCGAGCTCGCTCCAGGCGGCGCGGGGCACGACGAGCGGATACGGCGCGAGGGTGGCGACGTCCTCGACTTGCGGGTCCCACTTGCAGCAGTCGAAGATCGCCTGCCGCCGCACACCCGCGAAGAGGAGGGGATCGAGGGCCGGCGCCGGGCGCCAGGGAACGGTCACGCCCACGGGCCGGCCGCCTGGACGGCGACCGCACCCAGGCCCAGATAGAGCAGGGCCGGGACCACCCCATGCGTCAGCACCGGCCGCACCGGAGCCTCGGCCGACGGGCGGAGCAACCGTTCCAGCACGACGGCGAGAACCAGGAGGAAGGCCACCGGCCAGCCCTGCGCCGCGAAGTCCTGCAGCGTCGGCCCCGCGCCTTCCCAATCACCCGCCACGGACCTCCCGAGGATCAGACCCGCACTCAGAAAAAACCCGGCGGCCCGCACCCCGGAGGCGGCGTCGCGGTCGATCGTCACCGCATCGGCCACCGCGGTGAGGCGGTGCAGGACGATCCACAGAAAGAACAGAGCCCCGGTGGCCAGGAGGGCGCAGAACACCACCACCCACCAGCCCGGCCCGTCTCCGATGTTACCGCCGGCAAAACAGAGGGTGATGCCGAGCAGCGCACCGGCGAGCGCCACGGCGGCGGCCCTGTTGCCGCGCTCGAGGACGTCGTCGCGGGCCCCGAGCCCGAGCCAGGCGAGGGCACGCAGCCCGAGGCCGGCCCAGGCGATCCCCATCACCAGATAGAATCCGAAATAGACCGGATCGTCGCGCACGTCGGAAGCGGAGAATCGCGCAAGGACGGCGGCCAGGAGAGCGACCGCCCCCACGGGAGCCGCCACCAGCCACAGGCGCTCCCCACCCCCGCCCGGCCGCCGCGCCACCCGCAACAGGTCGAGCCCCCAGAGCCCCCAAAGGATGGCGGCGAACGCCAGACTCACGATCAAAGCGAACGTTTCGTCTTCGGACATCGGTGATCCCCCTCCCGGACGGTGGTCCGGAGGGTAGCCGCGAAGGAAGCGGCGGGTCAAGAGCGCGGGGGGCCGCCTACACCGGCTGCAGCAGGTGGAGGCCCAGACCGCGGCCGGCGAGGATGCGCTCCAGGGCCTTCAGCCCACAGCCTCCGGCGGCGGGCTCTTCGGTTCCGTCGGCGAGGTGGAAAACGCCGTCCAGCCGGCCGAGGCGGGCCGTCGCCCGGTCGAGTGCCGCGGCGAGCTGCGATTCTCCGGTGAGGTTGACCCGCAGCACGATGAGCTTGCCGCCGGCTTCCTCCACCCGCAGCAGGTGACGGATCGGGCCGGCGAAGGGGTCGTCCGCGCCACGCAGGGCGAGCCAGCCTTCCCATTCGCCCCGCTCCGGAAAGGCCGAGCCGGCGACCAGGGCGAGGCGGGCGTGCAAGGAGCAGGTCAGATCCTCCGCCAGCCGCAGGCAGGCGGCGCCGAGACCTCCCGTGATCACGTAGGCCCCTCCCTCGCGCAACTCCACGGATTCCATCCCCCGCATCTCGAACACGGCCACGGCCCTCCTTCATCGCATCAGATCGGATCACCGCCCGGCCGCAGCTCCGCCACCCCGGAGAGGCCGAGGCCTTCCGGAGGGTCGCGTGCTGCGGTTGCTTCATCTGGGTTGCCGAGAATCGGCTCTCTACGGAAGGGGTGCGGTCAAGCGGGCGAAGCGGGACAGACGACCGTCGCCATGGCCACACCGGCGCCGGGCCACACGAAAAAAAGACCCGCCCGGGTGGAGGGAAACAAAGGCCCCGGGCGGGTGGATGTGCTGCAACAAAGGCGACTCCTCCTCAGAGAGCCAGCTTCGGAAAACGCCCTTGTGCCGTCAGGGCGACAAGGGCATCGGCGTCGTAGGCCTGGAAACCGAGCTTCTTCAGATCGGAGACGGTGAGCTGGCGCAGGTCGGCCAGGTGCATCACCCGGTGGCGGGACAGGCGCCAGGCGATCGGCCGCGGCACGCCGAGAGAGGCCCAATAGGGAAGGGCCGACGCCATCGGCCGGCCGAGCAGGGCCTCGCACTGCGTCAAGGTCGCCTCGGAAAAGCCCGGCACGGAAAGCAGCTCCTCGCGCGTCTTCACCGCGAGCTCCTCGCGGGTGTGGATGCCGGCGCGCTCCAGCACGCCCGCGGCATGGCGCCGGAGCCCCAGCGCCACCCAGCCCGGGTGCGCAAGGGCCG
>DIHE01000015.1 GCA_002420005.1 Holophagales bacterium UBA5704
CCTGATCCTCCGCGCCGCGGCGGGGGGCGACCCCGACTTCGGCGACCTCCTCGCCCGGACCCGCGCGGCGACCCTCGCCGCCTACGACCACCAGGACCTGCCGTTCTCCCTTCTGGTCGAGGCGTTGCGCGCGAAGGAGGGGCCACCCCAGTTCGAGGTCCTCTTCCTCCTGCAACCGCCGGGCGCGGAGGTCGTGGCCCCCGGCGCCGAGGTCGGGGAGCTTCCGGTCGACAGGACCCAGGCCGGAGACTTCGCCCTCGTCCTCGACCTGGTCGAAGTCGGCGGCGGCCTGACCGGGACCCTGTCCCACAGCCGGGCGCTCTTCGACGCCACGACGGCCCTGCGCTGGCGGGGCCATCTCGAGGCGCTCCTCGCAGGCGCGGCGGCGGACCCCGAGAGGCCGCTCAGCGAGCTGCCTCTCCTCTCGGAAGGCGAGCGCCATCAGGTGACGTTCGAGTGGGGGGAGGCTGTGCACGTCGACGGCGGCCCGGCGCCGATCGGGATCTGGGGCGCATGGGCGGGCGCACCCGCCGGCCAACGCGCCCGCCGCCTCGCCGACGGCACCCTGGAGGTGAGCGCGCCGGAGCCCGCCGAGGCGAGGGCCGAGCCCGCCTCGGCGGCTCCTGCGCCGAGCGCACCGCAGGAGCCCTCCGAGCCGGCCCGGAGCCTCGATTCCCTCTCGGCCGCCAAACGCAAGCTCCTCGCGAAGCGCATCCGCGGCGAGAGGTGAAAGCTCCCGCCGGAGCGGCTCCCTTCCTTGCCGCGCCTTTTCTCTTCGTTCATACTGCGCCTGACCGCCTTTGTCTCAGCCCGGAAGGCGCAAGCGTAACTATTGCAGGAGGTTTGAATGGGCGCTCCTCTCGACTGCGTGGTCGTAGGGTACAACGACGTCTCCATCGCCGAGCTCGTTGAGCAGGCGGCCGTCTACAAGGATTTCTCGGGCACCTGGCGGCACCTCCTCGCCAACACGGTCCCCTTGAACGGCCGGCGCGTGAAATACCCCGCGCTCTTCAACCACGCCTTGGAGCGCGCGACGGGCCAGCCGGCCTCCTACAACGTCGCCAAGGTACCCAACCTCGGCGCCTGTTACCTGGCGAGCTTCCTGCGCCGCCGCGGCTTGAACGCCGAGGTGGTCAATTTCTTCAATGACGACAAGGATCTGCTCGCACAGCTCCTCGACGAGTCGCCGAGCACGGTCGCGATCACCACGACGTACTACTTCGACGCCGGGCCGATCCGCGAGATCGTGGACTTCATCCGCCGTCGCAACCCCGATACGAAAATCGTCGTGGGAGGCCCCCACATCTTCAATGTCTGCACGGATTTTCCGGAGGGGGGGCAGGACAAGCAGTTCCAGGCCATGGGGGCGGACATCTATGTTTTCGACTCGCAAGGCGAGCTCACCCTGGCGCGGATCTGTGCCGAGCTGCGCAAGGCGAGCCCGGCGCTGGACACGATCCCGAACCTGACCTGGACCACCGACCAGAAGACCTTCCGGCGGACGCCGCGCGAGGTCGAAGGCAACGACATGGACGTCGAAGCGGTGGACTGGAGCTCCTTCTCCCCGGGCTTCCTCGCCCCCGTCGTCCAGATCCGCACGGCCCGGAGCTGCGCGTTCAAGTGCTCCTTCTGCCGCTACCCGGTCGTCGCGGGAGCGCTCAATCTGACCAGCCTCCATGTGCTCGAGCACGAGCTGAATTATCTGAAATCGATCGGCGTCACCCATCTGTTGATCATCGACGACACCTTCAACATCCCCGAGCCGCGGTTCAAGGACGTGTGCCGGATGATGATCCGCAACCGCTACGACTTTCAGTGGTTCTCCTATTTCCGTTGCGCCAACGCCGACGACGAGTCCTTCGATCTCCTGGCTCAGGCGGGCTGCAAGGGGGTCTTCCTGGGCATCGAATCGGCGGACAAGAAGGTTCTGCGCACCATGAACAAGGGGGCGACCCCCGAGAAATACGCCTACGGCCTCAAGAAGCTGCACGAAAAGGGGATCATCACCTATGCCTCGTTCATCATCGGCCATCCCGGCGAGACCGAGGAAAGCGCGCAGAACACGCTCAACTTCGTCCGCGAGACGAGCCCGACCTTCTATAGCTTCGAGACCTTCTTCTACGACAAGAAAGTCCCGCTCGGCCTGAAGGCGGCCGAATACAACCTCACCGGCAACGCGTACTCCTGGAAGCACGCGACCATGGACTGGCGGCGCGCCTCCGAGATCGTCGAAGAGGGTTACCGCACCATCGCGGAGTCCAGTGTGCTGCCGCTGCACGGCTTCGACCTCTGGTCGATCGGCTACCTGATGGCGCACGGCTTCACGCAGGAGCAGCTCTCGCAATTCCTGCGCGTGTCCTCGCGCTTCCTGGTCGAAAGCCTTGACGGACAGGCCACGACCGATGCCATGACCTACGAATCGGAGCTCGTCTCGCTCTTTGCACCGCAGGCCATGGCCCTGGGGTGACCTGAAGCGAGATGAAGTCCCCCCTGACCACCGATCTCACCCCCGAGCAGCGCGCCCTCCTGATGCTGCGGCTGCGCCGGAAGGCGGCGGAAAAGGGGGAGGAGGGCCCACCGCCCATCCGCCGCGCGCCGCGGGAGGGCGACCTGCCGCTCTCCTTCGCCCAGCAGCGACTGTGGTTCCTCGACCAGCTCGAGCCCGGCAACCCGGCGTACAACCTTCCGGCCACCGTACGCCTCTCGGGCGCGCTCGACGCCGCCGCGTTCGGCCGGGCGGTGACCGAGATGGTGCGGCGGCACGAGGTGCTGCGCACCACCTTTCCCGAGGCCGGGGGCGAGCCGCGGCAGGAGATCGCGCCGCCGCCCGCGGCGCCGCTGCCCCTGCCCCGGATCGACCTCTCCGGCTTGCCGGCGGCGCGGCGCGACCCGGTGGCTCGCGAGCTGGCGCTCCAGGCGGCGCGGCAGCCGTTCGACCTCGGCCGCGACACGCTGGTCCGGGTTCTCCTCCTGCGGCTGGCCGCCGAGGTCCACGTCGCCCTGGTCAACCTGCATCACATCGCGGCCGACGGCTGGTCGGTCGCGATCGTCATCCGCGAGATCACAGGGGCCTATGCCGCCTTCACCGCCGGACGGGCGCCGGAGCTTCCCGAGCTGCCCATCCAGTATGCCGATTTCGCCGTCTGGCAGCGCGGCTTCCTGGCCGGGCCCGAGCTCGAGCGCCAGCTCGCTTTCTGGCGGCAGACCCTGGCCGGCGCGCCGCCGGTGCTCGAGCTGCCGGCGGATCGGCGGCGCCCGCCGCTCCAGACCTTCCGCGGCGGCCGGCGCGAGGTCCATCTGCCGCCCGGGCTGTGGAGCGAGGTGCGCGCGGCCAGCCAGCGCTCCAGCGCCACCCCGTTCATGACCGCCCTCACGTCCTTCAAGGCGCTGCTCGCCCGCCTGACCGGGCAGGAGGACGTGCTGGTGGGCTCGCCGATCGCCAACCGCAACCGCGCCGAGATCGAGGGACTGATCGGCTTCTTCGCCAACACCCTCGTGCTGCGCACCGATCTGTCGGCTGCGCCGTCCCTGCGCCAGGCGGTGGCCCGGGTGCGCGAGGGGACGCTCGCCGCCTACTCCCACCAGGACCTGCCGTTCGAAGCGGTGGTCCAGGAGCTGGGCGACCGCGACCTGTCGCGCAACCCCCTCTTTCAGGTGATGTTTTCGCTCGCCAACGTCCCCCGGTCGGAGCTCGAGATGGAGGGCCTCGCCGTGGCGCTGGAGGGCAGCTATGGCGGCACCGCCAAGTTCGACCTCGACCTGATGACGTTGGAGCATGGCGGCACGCTCGTCGGCTCGGTCGAGTACAACGCCGACCTCTTCGACCCGACCTCGGTGGACCGCATCATCGCTCACTGGCAGGGCCTGCTGGCCGCCGCCGTGGCCGAGCCCGACCGGCCGCTCGCCGAGCTGCCGCTCCTCACCGCCGCCGAGCGGCAGCAGCTCCTGGTCGAGTGGAACGACACCCAGGCCCCCGTGGCGCCGGCGGCGCTCCTGCACCAGGCGTTCGAGGCGCAGGCGGCGGCGCGGCCCGCGGCCCCGGCGCTGGTCTGCGGCGCCGAGACGCTCACCTATGGCGATCTCGACGCCCGCGCCGATCGCCTGGCCCGCCGCCTGCGGAGCCTGGGCGTCGGACCCGAGGTGGCGGTCGCGGTCTGCGCCGGCCGGTCGGCCGAGCTGGTGGTCGCCCTGCTGGCGGTGCTGAAGGCGGGGGGAGCCTACCTGCCGCTCGATCCCGGATACCCGCCGGAACGGCTGGATTTTCTGCTCGCCGACGCCGGAGCGCAGGTGCTGCTCACCGAGAGCGCGCTCGCCGGGCGCTGCGGGAGCTTCTCCGGGGTGGTGGTGGAATTGGATACGGCCGATCGGTCGGATGATCGGTCGGATCCGTCCGATGGTCCCCTCCCCTCCCCCCT
>DIHE01000159.1 GCA_002420005.1 Holophagales bacterium UBA5704
GTCAAGCTCGGGCCGCGCTCGGCTCAGCTGGCGCGGTTCGGCGTCGGTTCGGCGGGCCGGCGCCGCGGCGGTGTGAGAGAGCTGGGCAGCCGCCGCAAGGCGAGCTGAGGGGTCTTCGGGCCAGGTCGCGGCGGACAGGCCCAGGGCGTCGGCGGGATGGTGGCGGCGAAGGCGGCGGTTCAGTCCAGGTATCCCAAAGCCCGCAGGCGTTCGAAGGCCTCCGGCGAAGCGGTTCGCTGCGACCTCTCCGCCGCGCGCCGGCGTTCGCTGGAGCGGCTCCAGCCTTCGAGGAGCTCGCGGCACCGCGCCGTCGCGGTTCCGTTCTGCGGCAGAGGGTGCAGCTCGCCGGGATCGAGCGCGAGGTCAAAGCTCTGGAAAGGCGGGGCCGGGCGCCCTTCGCGGTCGACGCCGGTGCGATTCTCCAGGCATTTCAGGTTGTCCACCATCACGGCGCGCAGATCGACCTGGGGCAGCGACGGGTCGAGAGCCGGGGCGACTTCGGCGTAGATCGCCGGCCGGCGCCGGCCGGCGACTCCCGGTCCCGGCAGGAGACGGCCGTCGAGCGCGTCTCCCGGAACGAGGCCGGCCACGGCGAGCACGGTGGGCGCGACGTCGACCAGGCTCACCGCTTCGTCGCTGCGGGTTCCGGCGCCCCGGCCGCCGGGATACTTCACCAACAGGGGGACGCGCAAGGCCTCCTCATAGAGCGTTCTGCCGTGCTCGAAGCCGCCGTGCTCCACGAATTCCTCGCCGTGGTCCCCGGTGACCACGATCAGGCTCCGGTCGTAGAGGTCCAGCCATTTCAGGAGATCGATGAAGAGGCCGAGCTGGAGGTCGGCATGGCGGATCTCTCCGTCATAGAGAGCGCGCAGACGAGAGACCGCCGCGCGATCCGCCACCTTCCCCGCCGCCATCAGGAGGTCCGGGAGCCCCTCCTGCGGATGGACGGGCAGCTCGGCGCCTGTTGCATCGACCGGGCGGAAGCCGGCCGGTGGAGTATAGGGCGCGTGCGGATCGACGGTGTGGAGGTAGGCGAACAGGGGGGCGCCGCCGCCGGCCTCGCTGAGCCAGCTCTCCAGCAGTGCGCGGGCTCTCTGCGAGTTGAGCACCGGAGAGTTCAGCTGGTCGTTGAGAAAGAACCGGGCGAAGCCCGCCTCCATCCCATAGGCGGGGCTGACGATGACGGATTGTGAGATCCCCACGCTGCGATAGCCCCGGCCGCCGAGGAGTGTCTGGAGGGAGGGCGTGCGTTGCGGGTCGTATTGCATCCTGCCGCTCATGACGCCATGCCGGTCGGGATAGAGACCGGTCAGCAGGGAGGCCACCGAGGGGAGAGTCCAGCTGCTGGCAGCACGTGCCCGGGTATGGAGGACGGCGTCGCGGGCCAGCTCCTGAAAGCGGGGCGCAGCCTCCAGGGCGTCGGCGCGAACGGTGTCGATGACGTAGAGGAAGACGTGGGGCGCCGCCGGCAGGGCGCTTTGCAGGGGATGGGCGGCGGCCTCCCGGAGGACCAGCTCCACCGTGTCCCCCGAGGGCGTCGCGGGAGGAGCCTCGACGCGCAGCCAGAGGTTCTGCGGGCCGCCCGCCACGGTCTCGAAATCGACCTGCACCTCATCGTGGCGCGAGAGATCGAAGGTGTCCACCCGCCGGAGGTCGGCACCGGCGGACCCGCCGATCTCCAGGGTCAGCCGGCAGTCGCTGCAGCGCGCGCGCAGGCCGCCGAGCTCCAGGTGGATCCGGCTGGCGGGAGGCAGAGGCAACCGCAGCCCCCCGCCCGGTGGCAGCACGGCCCTCCCGGTTTCCGGCTCGAAGGCGTGCGCCGCCACGAACGCGCGGGCGTCGGGCACCGGGCGCGGGAGGATCGCGAGCTGGGTGCAGGCCGCCGCAAGTTGGCGGGTGTCGCCGTTCAGGCCCAGATCGACGGGGCGTAGGGCGTGGGCGAAGCGCAGCCGCAAGGTGAGCAGCCGGTTGCCCGGGAGGCCGTCGGGCAGCGGCAGGCGCAGGTCCTGCCAGTCCCGGCGCAGCTCGGCGCGGCCCACCACCCGACCGTCCACGAGGAGCTCGAAGGTCTGCAGCGGCGAGCCCTCGTTCCAGGGGAACGGCAGGCACCGGGCGTAGAGGTCCAGGCCGGCGCCGCCCGGCGGCAGCAGTGCATGGATCTCCGCCTCGCGGCCCACCGCCCACGCCATGCTTCCCCAGTCGCCCGGCTCGCCGGACCCTTCGGGTCTGCCCCAGCCGCCGCCGAGAAACAGGGACCCGTGCCCGTCCAGGCTGTTGGCCGGAGCCAGGCCGTCGATGGCCACGGCCTCCCGCGGCAGGGAGGAGGTCGGCGATTCGCTCCGCGGTGCGCAAGCCCAGGGCGCCAGGCACAGCAGCAGCAGCAACCTGAAGTGCCGGCGACGCATCCGCCGGCCGATGGTCTGGTTCATTGGGAGGGGATTCTAGCGCAAATGAGCTGCCTTGCCCTCTTCTTCTTGCGCGAGAAACTCCAACAGCAAGGGGTGGACGAACATGTAGCTGCCGCCGGGCCGCTGCAGCAGGCCGCGCTCGGCCGCGTGATCGAGGAATCTCACCAGCCGGCCGGGCGTCT
>DIHE01000130.1:0-158 GCA_002420005.1 Holophagales bacterium UBA5704
AGGTCGTAGGTCGGGGCGAGGCCGGCCGGCAGGGTCGCGGAGACGACCCGGACGGTGTAGGAACCGGCCCCCAGGTTGCTGAACCCATAGAGGCCGTCGGCGCCGGTCGTGGTGGTGGCGATCACGGTGCCGCCGCCATCCAGCAGCTCGACGGTGAC
>DIHE01000130.1:459-591 GCA_002420005.1 Holophagales bacterium UBA5704
CACCCGGTCGCCGAGAGAGCCGGTACCGCGGTAGCCGAAGTCGACGTCGGTGCGGTTCTCGCCGGCGGTCAAAGGCGCCGCCGCGGTGTGGGCGGTGCCGATGCCGTCGAGGTCGTAGGTCGGGGCGAGGCC
>DIHE01000130.1:966-37644 GCA_002420005.1 Holophagales bacterium UBA5704
CACCCGGTCGCCGAGAGAGCCGGCGGTGTTGTAGCCGAAATCGACGTCGGTTCGGTTCTGGGACGTGGCCAGAACGGCCACCGCCACATGCGGCGTCCCGATCCCGTCGAGGTCGTAGGTCGGGCCGAGCCCCGGCGGAAGGCTCAAGGGGTCGATCCGCACCGTATAGGTGCCGGCGTCGAGGTTGGAGAAGGTGTAGTTGCCGGCGAAGTCGGTGAGGACCGAGTCGATCACGACGCCGCCGCCGTCCAGAAGCTCGACGAACACGTCGGGAATGCCGGCCTCGGCACCATTGAGGCTGCCGTCGCCGTCGTCGTCCTGCCACACCAGGTCGCCGAGGCTGCCCCGGACGGGACAGAAGCCGAAGTCGAACGTCAGGACGTTGTCGTCGGTCACGGTCGCGGTCAAAGGCAGCGGGGAATCCGGGAGATGGTTCTCCAAGGCGCCGCCCGGGGCGAAGTTCGAAGCCGCAACGCGGACGGTGTAGGTCCCCGCCTCGACCGGAAAATTGTACAGGCCGTCGGCGTCGGTGATCGTGGTCGTGATCACGGCGCCCAGCGAATCGATCAGCTCGAGCACGACGCCGGGCAGCGGCGGCTCGTTCGGGTCCTCGTCCACGCAGTCGGTGGTGACCAGGTCCCCCACCAGGAACGGGCGCAGAGGCGTGCAGGGCTCGCCGGTCTCGGAGACGCACAGGGCGTCGGCCGGCAGCCGCACGGCGTTCAGGTTTCCCATATCGACACCCTGGATCCTCATCTCATAGGTGCCGCTGGGGATGCTCGGCGTCGAGAAATCCGCGGTGGGAAAGGGCGGAAGCAGATCCGCGGGATTGGTGGAGATCCGGAACTGCTCCCACTCCTGGTTGCCGGAGGGGTCGGAATTGGTGAAGACCGGAGAGCCGCCCGGGAAGAGGACCTGATGAAAAATGGCCGGCGCCCGCCGCAGGACCGAGGTCGCAGCGAGGTCGTCCGGAGGATTTCCCGAGGAGGCAATGGCGGCCGGCGGTGCCGTGAGCCCGACGGCGACTCCTTCATTGAGGGCGTCCCCCAGCGGCGGCGGTACCGCCCAGGGAGGGAGAACGCTGTTCGACGTGTCGGGGTCGTCCGTGTCCTGGCTCGTCCCGTCCGCGCTGCCGCGGTCGAAGTCACCGTCCCAGATGGCGAGGTCGGTGCGCGACGTGGCGACGTCAAAGAAGAACTGCATGGTGCCGTCATACGTGGTCGGCGTCAGGCTCGGGAAGGAGGGGTAGATGGCGTTCCTCTCGGGAACCGTGCGCAGCGGCACCTGGTAGGAGAAGGGCTGGTCGCCCAGCCGGATGCTCACCACGCCGGTGGTGCGCAGCTTGAAGCTGTTGAAGGAAGGAAGCGTGTTGCTGAGGAGATTGATCTCGAGCCGGTAGAAGTAGTTGCCGCTCGGTGCCTGGGCCGTCGGGCTGGTCGGGATCGTGAAGTCGATCCAGGCGTTGTTCGGCATGGACAGAGAAGAGTAGGAGGCAACGACCGTCGCCCCCGTGCCATCCGCCAACGGATCCTCCGTCAACGTGTAGCTGTAGGGGGTGGGATTGGGGGCCGTCGTCGGGCTGGTGGGAAAATCCCAATGCGCCACGCCGCTCCCGTCGACGCCTCCGCTGTCGCCATCGAACACACCGAGCGAAAAGGAAGGCGATCCCGCCGGGACGGCGAGCTGCACCGTCAGGCTCTCATCGCTCAGCGTGACCAGCCCCGTCCCGGTCGCAATGGTCAGAAACCGTCCGTCGGTGGCGCTGCAACTCGGAAAGCACTTGAATTGCGCCTCGGCCGGCAACGCCGCAAAGGCGAAGCCCAGTACGAGGAGAACCGCGAGGACAACCTGCTTTTCTCTTGGACTCGACGAACGATTCATCGATCAATCCTCCAGATGAAAATGACTTGCTACAGGGCAGAGATTCCCGGTTTGGCTCGGCCGACCGGCCGGCGAGATCTCGCCATTACAAGGCTGAGACGGGATCTTTACAGAGAGGCGTCAGGGAACCATCAGGAAAAACCCGGACTCACGATTCCGGTGCGTACTCCAAAAGCCCTGACTCCTGGAGCTTATCTAAAAAACGCGATAGATCACTGACAAGATTCTTCTCCGACACTCGATAACGATCACCCAGAAGAGCGGCGGCGGCGGGCACCTCGCCTGCTCGGAGCAACGCCCACCACATGGCATGGGCGGTGCCCGACAGGCGAAAGACCTGACCCGTATCGAGCCGGTAGAGAGTGGTGTCGCCGCGACGCCGGGCAAACAGGACCGTGCCGGCCGGCCGCCAGGGACCCGCGCCCCGCGGCTGCACCTGGACCGGGCTGCGGGACGTGGGCTCCGTCCCGGCTCCGGCGCGCTGCTTGAGGCACAGCTCAGGCGGCACCAGCTTCCAGCCGAGCTCGACGCCGGCAGCCTCCGGGTTCCAGAGGAGACGGTCGGGCTCGTTCCAAGGGAAGGCGATCCTCTCGAAAGCCCCCGGCCCGTACCGGTCGCCGTCGAGCCGCTGCGCCCAGCGCCGTCTCGCCTCGCTCCACTCCTCGGCCACGTCGGCGGCACCATCGGCGTCGAGGTCGCGCGCGGCGAGGCAGGCGAGGACCCGCGGCTCGCGCGTCACGACGGCTTCGCGCAAGGCCGCCGGAGAATAGAGATGAGCAAAGACGACCCGGGGCGCCGAGAGACCGGCGAGGAAGGCGGCAAAGCGGGCTCCGCTCAGTGCGCAGTCATCCACCACCACCAGCGGCTCGCCCTGCCCCTCGCCGGGCGGGGAGGCTCCGAGACGCTGCGGAGGCAGCCCGAGCCGCGCCGCGAGCATCCCCAGGACGAGCAGCCCGCCGCGAGGCAGGGCCGCCCAGCGAAAGGAACGCAAAGGCCCCTCCCCGAAGCGTTCGACCAGGCGGTGGGCGAGCTGCTCGGCAGCCCTCTCCGCTTCCCGGTAGCCGACGTAGCGCAACCGGCCCATTCCGCTCTCGGCTGCGCGCACCTGGAGCGCAAACCGGGCGCGGTCGAGACGTTCGCCGGCACCGAAGATCCCGAGGACCGGTTCGGGGGCCACCCGCGCAACGAACGTCACCGGGCCGCCCCAGCCCGGGCTGGAGCCGATCGCCCGGGCAAGCGCGAGCAGTGCAGAGCGGTCGCTGCGCAAGCCCAGGGTGCGCCGATAGCTGAGGAGAGACTGGGGCGCGGGACGGAGGACGCCGAGGAAAGTTGGCTCCTCGGCGGAGGCGAGCGGTGAAGGACCCGGATCAGACGGCCTTCGTGGCACCATTGTCGATGTCGTATTCGATCCCCGATCCTCCAAGAGTGATCTGGACGAGCGAGCCCCACTCGATGAGCTCAGGAGGATCGTAGGCGCGCCGCCGGATCGCCGCAGCACGCGGCGGCCCGTCGGCGGGGCAGGCTTCACGCAAGGCACCCTCGGGAGAGGATCTGGTCATTTCCATTTTTTCATCCGCTAAATGACGAGTGCAACCCTGGCGGCGAAGACGCTCCTCTCGCCGGTCCCACATAGGCTCAGTGCCGCCCCGCCCAGGAGGGCTCGACCGCGGCCGGATCGGCCTGGGTCGACTCGCGTCCACGGTCCTTGAGCTGGCCACGGACGAGATCGCCGATCCTCTCAGGATCCGCCACGTAGTGCTCCTTGCCCGTCTTCAGGTTCTTGACGCAACCGCGCAGGACCTGTTCCCCTGAATCCGCCGACTCCACCCAGAAACGCACGAGAAACGAGCCGGACGCGTTGCGAGGTCTCTCTGAATCCGGCTTGCTGTTGTCCTTGTCGTCTGTCACCATCATTGTCTCCATCGTCATCCACCCCTTAGAATACCCCATGGCCGTCAGAAGAGTGTCAGGAAAACAACCGACAGCGTGAAGGCCGATGCGCGGATGCCACAGGGTACCATGGAATGACGAGCAGCGGGTTTCGTGTGCGTCTGTTGGGAGGATTCGAAGTCTGGCACGGCGACCGGAAGGTGGAAGGCTTCGAATCCCAGAAGGTCCGTGCGCTCCTGGTGTATCTCGCCAGCCACCGCGACCGCGCCTTCAGCCGGGAGCATCTCGCTGAGCTGCTCTGGTCGGAGCAGGATCCTGAAGCCGCACGCCACGCTCTGCGCCAGGCGCTCTACAACCTCCGGTCGGCCCTGCCCGGAGCCGGCGACGCGGCGGGTTTCGTGGTCGGCAGCTCCGGCGGCGTTCAGATCAACCCCCGGGTCCCTCTCTGGGTCGATGTCGCCGCCTTCGAGGAGGCGCTGCGCCGAGGCCGGGAGCGGGGCGGCGTCGATCCCCACCTCCTCGCCATGGCGACGCAGCTCTATCGTGGCGACTTCCTGGCCGGATTCTACGTCAAGAGCTGCGAGGGTTTCGAAGAGTGGATGGTCACCGAGCAGGAGCGCCTGCGGGAGGCGGCGATCGACGGCCTGCGGGCGTTGACCGACGTTTACTCCAAACGCGGCGAGTACCGCATCGGGATCCACTTCGCGCGCCGCCTGCTGGCCGTCGAGCCCCTGTCGGAAGAGGCGTGCCGCGACTTGATGCGCATGTGCTCGCGGGCCGGGCGGCGCAATCTCGCTCTCTCGGAGTACGAGCGGCTCCACAAGAAACTGCGCAAGGAGCTGGGCGTCGAGCCTTTGCGAGAGACCCGCGAGCTCTACCAGTCCATCTTGCGCGAGAGCATCGGCGACGACGTGCCGGCGCGCGACGACCCGCCGGTGGGGCCCCTGGTCCCGCTGGTCGGACGCACGGAGCCGCTGGCCCTCCTGGACGACCGCTGGCAGCAGGTGCTCTCCGGCGCAGGACAGCTCACGCTGGTCACCGGCGAGGCCGGAGCCGGAAAAGCTCGCCTGATCCGCTCGTACCTCGATGCGCTGATCTCCAAGGAGCGGGTCACCGTGCTGACGGCCCGCGCCGACCAGCCCGGCCCCGTCGTTCCCTTCCGGATGATCGCCGGGATCCTCGCCAGTGCCGCGGCCGATCCGGCGGAGACGGCCGAGCTCGCCCTGGCCGGCGTGTCGCGCGAGCACGTCGCCCTCCTCGCCCTTCTCTGCCCACGCCTGCGGGAGCTGCGCGCGGACCCCGACCTGCCGGAACCGCCGGACGCCTTGGATCGCCAGGTCCTTTTTCAGGCCGTTGCGGTCTTTCTCGAGTTCCTTTGCGCTCCGGCGCAAAGCGGCGCGGTCTCCCCGCTCGTCCTGTTCCTCGCAGACGTCGATCTGGCGGACGGCGACTCGCTGGACCTGCTCGAATTCCTGGTGGGCCGCCTGGCGGAGCGCCCGGTCTGGTTCCTCGCCACCAGCCGGGACGAGGCCGGCGCTTCGTCCGGCTGGCTGCGGGCCGTCGAGCCGGAGAAACGGATTCACCTCGACCGGCTCGCCCCGGAGAACCTGCGGGAGATCGCCGAGTCGCTGGTGGGCGAAGCGCAGGCCGCGGCTCTGCAGCGCTGGCTGGAGCTGAGCCGCGGGCTGCCGCTCAAGGTCGTGGAGATCGTCAATTTTCTGTGGAACGAGGGCCTGCTCGCCCCGTCCGCCGGGAGCTGGACGCTCGAGCCGACCCTTCCGGAAGACCGGCTCGGCGCCGACGGCGGCACGTTGCACGATCTGGTGGGCGGACGTTTGCGGCGGCTGCCCGCCTCGGCACGGCGGATCGTCTCTCTAGCCGCCGTGGCCGGTTGGGAGTTCGACTCCACCCTCCTCGAGAAGGCCGGCGAGGAGCACCGCGCGGTCGTCGACCTGACCCTCGAGATCCTGCTCGAACGCTGGTTGATCCGGCAGCGCCCGCAGTATTGGGCGGTGCGCAAGCGGGAGCCCGATCTGGTGCAATGGAGCCGGGGGGCGCGCCGGGGTCACTTCGAGCTCTCCCATCCGTCCGTGCGCCTCCTGATCGCCGACAGCCTGCCGATGGCACGCCAGAAGGTCATGCACGGGCAGCTCGCGGCGGCCCTCGAGGACATCCACCGGACGGCTCCTCAGCCACCCTGGGAGCTGATGGCCTATCACTACTCCGCCGCCGAGATCTGGGACCGGGCGTTGGTCTACGCAGAGAGGGCGGCGGCGCGCGCCCGCGCGCTGGGCGCCCGCCACTGCTGCCTGGAGCACTGCCGCCGTGCGCTGGCGGTCCTCGACCGGCTCGCGGCCGGATCGCCGGGGGACGGGGCTCTGGAGGACGCCCGCACCCGGATCCAGGGCCTCTGCACCGGGCCCGACGGCGCCCCGGCCGCCGGGCCGGCGGCGATGTCTAGACCAGAAGCTCGCGATACGGATCTCCCCGCGCACAGCCGAGGCCGGCGGCGAGCGCGGACAGCTTCCCCGCCAGCAGCTCCCGATGCGCCGGGCTCAGCTCCTCTCCGGCCGTCGCCTCGCCCCGGCGGATGAACCCCTGGAGCTCCGGCCGGGCGCCCTGCAAGCGGGTGTCGAACTTCTCCTCGTGCCGCTTCATGAAGGCGAGACCGCACCGCTCGACGATCCGCGGCACCTCCTCCTCGCGCAGGGACAGGCCGGCGAAGGTGGCCACCCGCCGGGCGGTGCCTTCCAGATCCGCGATGACCTGCTCGTAGCTCAAGAACAGAACGTTCGGGTCGTGGCGATGCGGCCACCAGGAACGCAAATGTTGGAACCAGGTGGACGACGCCCCCCAGCCGCGCCGCAAGAACCCCGCCGTGAAATCGTCCAACGTGCCGACGCCGCCGAGAAGCCGGGCATGGTGCCACGCCGAGACCACCACGTCCCGGACATCGCGGACGACATAAAGGAACCGGCCGCCCGGCGGGAGCTGCCGATGGAGGAGGTGCGTCTTGAAGCAGCGGGGAGAGTCCAGGGCCGCCAGCCGCCCGGTGTTGTCGCGGAGGAGCTCCACTTCGATCCAGGGGCAGACGGCGTTGACGTGGGGGAAGCTCATCCCGCCGTCCGTTTTCAGCTGGTGGAGCATCATCTGCAGCAGGGTCGTCCCCGATTTGGGGTAGGCTGCGATGTAGAGGTCGTCCGGCCTCGGAACGAACGTTCCCCAGGCGATGCGGTGCCTCACGGCCAGGTGGAGCGCATTGGCCGTGCGCAGCAGCAGGCTTGTCGCGGGAATCATCGACCGCCAGAGCAGCGTCGAGAGCGGGCCCGGTCTGCGGTACATCCGTGGCGCAGAATAGCACAGCCCCCCGGCCCCTCCCCGTTGCGCCGAGGCTCCCGCTCCGGCTCAGCCGGAGAGCCGGCCGGCGGCCCGGCGGATCTCGCCGGTTTGCAGCAGCGGCTCGAACCGCGCGGCCACCGCCTCCGTCTCTCCCAACGGGCGGCCCTCCCATTCGATCCATGCATGGGCGCAGAGGCGGTCATCCTGCCGGGCCACCCCGATCCGCAGGACCCCCTCGAGGCCACGCCTGCCGAGGAGCCCTCGCAGGCAGAAGGACCGCGCCAGGCAGCGCATCGGCCAGAGGTGACGGCGGGCGGCGGCCCCCACCGCCCAGGCGCAGCGGGCCGCCCGCTCGGCGCGATCCGGCACGGAGCGGCTCCGCGGAGCGGGCTCGAAGAGGCTCCACGCCCAGCGAAACGGGAGCACCCGCAGGCAGAGATCGATCGCGAGCAGGCTCGACCAGGCTTCCAGGAACACCGCCCAGTCCGCCGGGCTCCGCCGCCGAAGCCGTCGTGGGGGCGAAGAGGGTGGGATAGGCGCCACGGACCTATTATGCGAGCATTCGATCGGATGGAGAAACCTCTGCACTGGTATCGCCTGTTCGGTTGCAACCTCGGCAGCGAGGTGGCCCTCGGCAGCCACCTCGGCGTCGGCAGGCCGCCCGCCGACGCCGTCTTCACGTTCGGCCCGCCGGAAGTCGCTCTGCCGGACGATGCCCTGTGCCTCTACCGGAGCACCCCACCGACCGCCGGTGGCGAGCCGGCCTTCCGGTTCTTCCGCACACCCGACCGCGAGATCCTCCGCTGCACCGGCCTCGTCGACTTCCATCTCTTTGCGGATCGCATCGTGGCCCATCCGGCGACCGCGGAGCCCGGACCTCTGATCGAGATCCACCTTCTCGGCTCCGTCCTCTCCTACTGGCTCGAAAAGCGGGGCCTCGCCACCCTCCATGCCTCCGCGGTGGCGGTCGGAGCACGCGCCGCCGCCTTCGCCTCGCGGCACGGCGGCGGCAAGAGCGGTCTCGCCGCCGCGTTTCTGCAGGCCGGCCATGCGCTCCTGAGCGACGATCTGCTGGCCGTCGAGGAGCGCCAGGGCCGTTTCCTGGGCCGGCCGGGCTATCCGCAGATGCGTATGTGGCCCGATGAGGCGGCCCACTTCCTGGGTGGCTACGAGCACCTTCCCTTCGTCCATCCCGAGCTGACCAAACGGCGGGTCTCCATCGGCCCGGGTTTTTTCGGAGCCTTCCACGACGCCCCCGCTCCCCTGGCCGCCCTCTACCTCCTCGAACGGCTGCCACCGCAGGAAGCCTTGGAGATTCGCGAGATCCCGCCGCGCGACGCCTTGATCGAGCTGTTGCGCCAGACGTTTTCTCCCCGTCTGGTCGCAGCGGCCGGCCTGCAGCCGGCCCGGTTCGACCTGCTCTCCCACCTCGTTCTGCACGTCCCGGTCAAGCGGCTCCGCTACCCGTCCGGCTTCGCGCTCCTCCCGAAGGTCGTCGAATCCATCCACAACGACCTCGACCGGTGTTAAGATCCGTCTGATTTCATGCAGACCGCCGATTCTGCGCGCACTCCGCGCGCCACAGGAGATTTCTGATGAAGCGTTGGTGGATTGTTCCCGTGTTCCTGGGGATGGCGCTCCTCGCGGGCCAGCCGCTCCTTGCGTGGTCGGACGACGACGAGGACGAAGAGGAGCAGCAGCGATTCGCCCTCGGTGTCGGCGTCGGCCTGATCGAGGCCGGCGAGACCGAGAACTACCTGGCCGCCTCCCTGCGCATCCGCTTCGGCCATGACGACGAGGACGAGGACGACGGCAACCGCGGCCGCGACCAGGGCATCACCGGGTACCTCGAGCCCGAGATCGGTTACTGGGAGTCGAGCAACGACCGGATCGAGGGCAGCGACCTCCTGGTCGGCGTCAACCTCATCGGGGCCATGCCGTTCTCGCGCGCCGAGAGCTTCATCGGCGCCGGCGTCGGGGTCCACTTCATCGACGCCGCGCTCCTCGAAGCCGACTCGCGGCTCGACGGCAGCGAGACCAAGCTCGGCGTCAACGCCCAGTTCGGTCTCGACGTGCGCATGACGCGCAGCCTGAGCGCCTTCGGCACCGGCCGTTTCGACCTCGTCCAAGGCTCTGCCGAGAGCGTTCACACCAAAGTCTTCCTCGGCCTGCGCGCCCGCTTCTGAGAGCCGGCCGGCCGCCGCCGCCCCTCATCCCCGGCCGGGGGTGAGGGGTTCCTGTGCTAAAATGGCCCCGCCTTGAGCCAAGACCCTCCCCGATCTCCCGTTCTTCCACTCTTCCCCCCCAGGCACCCGGCGGCGGGCGCCCGGAGGGAGGCTCGTTCGTGAGCTTCCTGCTCCTGGCCTCGGTGATCCCGACCGAAGCCGCGCCCAGCCACCCCTGGTGGGGTCTGTTTCTGGCGATCCTCCTGGTCGCCCTCAACGGCTTTTTCGTCGCCGCCGAGTTCGCGCTGGTCAAGGTCCGCCCGACCCAGATCGAGCCTTATGCCCAGGAGGGCAAGCTCAGTGCCCGCAAGGCGAAGCACATGGTGCGCCACCTGGACGCCTACCTGAGTGCCACCCAGCTCGGCATCACCCTGGCCAGTCTGGCCCTCGGGTGGGTCGGCGAGCCGGCCTTCGCCTGGATCATCGAGCCGGTGGTGCGCCCGTTCACCGAGAACAACCCGCAGCTCCTGCACTCGATCAGCCTGACCGTCTCCTTTCTCGTCATCACGATCCTCCACATCGTGCTCGGCGAGCTGGCACCCAAGTCGGTCGCCATCCGCAAGCCCGAGGGGACGACGCTCGCCATCTCCCTCCCCTTGTTCTTCTTCTATAAGGTCACCTTCCCGGCGATCTGGCTGCTCAACCACTCGGCGAGCTACCTGCTCAAGCTGGTGGGGATCGCGCCGGTCTCCGAGAGCGACCTGGCCCATTCCGAGGAAGAGCTGCGTCTCCTCCTCTCGTCGAGCCATTCAGGCGGCGTCTCCAAGCAAACCCGCGAGCTGCTCGACAACATCTTCGAGCTGAAACACCGGGTGGCCCGGCAGATCATGGTGCCGCGCCAGGACGTGATCTACCTCTCCACCACGCGCACGATGTCAGAGAACCTGCGCACCGCCCGCCGCAGCGGCCACACCCGGTTCCCTCTCTGCGACGGCGACCTCGACCACGTCGTCGGCCTGATCCACATCAAGGACCTGTTCCGCAAGGAACGCCCGGTCGCGACACTGCGCGAGGTGGCGCGCGAGATCGCCTTCGTCCCCGAGACGCTGGAGCTGGACCGGCTGCTCAAACGGATGCGCACCGAGCGCGTCCACCTCGCCGCGGTGATCGACGAGTACGGCGGCGTCTCCGGCGTCGTCACCTTGGAAGACGTCATCGAGGAGATCGTCGGGCAGATCCAGGACGAGTTCGACGTCGAGAAGCCGGAGATCCGCAGCACCGAGGACGGCGCCTGGATCGTCTCCGGCGGCATGCTGGTGGAAGACCTGGAAGATGAGCTTCACCTGGAGCTGAGCGAGCGGGACGAGGACACCATCGGCGGCGTCGTCCTCTCCGAGCTCGGCCGCACCCCGACGGTGGGCGACCGGGTCGAGCTCGGCCCGGTGCTCCTCGAAGTCCTCGACGTGGACAACAACCGCATCAAGGACCTCCGCCTCACCCGGGTGAAGCCGGAAACCGCGGCCGATCCGGACTGAACGGCCTCTCCTGCTGCCTGCAGCACTTTCCATTCCTGGAGGTAGTATGGTTAGTATGGAGGAAGATGCCGCATTGGGTCGGGGGTTCTCCGCTCGGAGGTGCACCGCCTTCGAGACGCACGCCGGGCTGGTCGAGCCTACCCTGGAATGAGGAGGACTTCGTATGAATCGGAATCGCCTTGCCGTTCTTTTCATCTGTACAGCGGTCACCACCTCAGCGCTCTCTGCACAGAATCTCTGTACAAGTCCCCCAACCCCGGTCACCCTTGAGATTCTCTCTCCCTCGCCCCGGCCGCAGGACGACAACTTCCGCATTGCAGGAACCTACGGGTTCTCCGTCGCTCTCGTCCCTCCCAACGAGATTCGACTTTACGGCACAAGCGGCAACCAGCGAAGGAGGTGGAACGCCGCCGGGACCGCCGTTGACGATCTTTATTTCAGTACCGCAGGCTGCTCCTTGACGCTTGACCCGCGCGACTGGGACCCGCGCTGTCTCGAACAGATTGGCCTGTTCTGGAAATACGTCGCCTGCGGCAGCGGCATACCGTGTGAGGCCGCGGATCGCTGGAACGCTTACTCAGGAACCAATAATATCTCCACCTTTCCCACCTTCGGATTTTGGCCACGGACCGCACCTGCTGACTGGGGCGTGGCCGGTTATACGCCTGTCTTGACGCGCAACAAGGTCAACTCCACCTTGCTCAATCCACCGAGCAGTTGCGTTTCGGGTCATCCGTCGCAACCGACTTCCTGCCCTCCAAAGTATGGAAAGGAAGAATATTGCAACACGAGCAACTTGGACGCGTTCGTCACCGGCGTGGCCAACCCGAAGGTCGTGCAGGTTTACTATGGCGGTGGCGTCCGTAAGTGGTTCATGGCCTTCAATACGCTGATCCAAGCGGACTCGGGCCCGGGTTCGAGGTGGCGCATCCTATGGGCGTACTCGGACGATGGAAAAATCTGGACGGTTGACCCACAAGTTCTTTTCCGCAGCTCCTCCGAGGCGATGTCCGGCTGCGGCGGCAAGGGCCTCATGGTCACCAACTTGTTTATTGACAACGGCAATTTTTACATGGCGTTCACTGAAATCGGCAAGCCCTACGCCTACCTGGTGCGCAGCCCCATCAACACTGTCAACCGAGTTCCCGGCTATTCCACCTGGAACATCGCCTCCAGTCCGATTCAAGCCAACGGCGAATGGACCTGGAAACCTCTGACTCCGGGGATCCAACAGGACTTCACGTCGCCGCCGCTCAACGCCGCGTCGATTCTGCCAAGCTGCGAATCCAGTCCTCCCTTCATGGTGAAGCAGTCGTACATCGGCCGCTTCTTCCAGTCGTCAACGCCCAACTCACCGTCGCGGTACATCGCGGTCACTTCCGACATGGTTGGTGGCCAAACAAAGCTCCAGGTATGGAGCAGCGCATCGCTTAACAAGCCATTCCAGTACGAGAGTGACGTGGCGATTTCGGCGCAGGATATCGGACAATTCGGCCTTGAATTCGCGTTCACCCAGTATCCCGACAACCTGCCGAGCTCGCCGCGTCTTCTTGCGCCGCAGCTCGACTTCTGGCTGGTCAGAAATATCGGCGCCGGCCTCAGTCAGGTTACGGTGTCGCGCCGCACCGCCAAGCTCACCGGCGGCGGGATTTTTTGATGTCCTCCATCTTGCTGCGTGGGACCCGAGCTATCGGCGGTCTCACCGCTCCAACAACGCCCGCCGCACCAGCTCCGCATACCGCGACGGCCCGAGCATCGCCCGCACGTCGGTCAGCGGCTCTCCTCCATCTTGCAGCGTGGGTCCGACCTGATCCTGGCCCGTGCGCAGAGCCCGTGTGGCTTCGGCCTGGAAGGTGGCGAGGGCGGATTCGGCGTTGTCGCGGGCTTCTTCCAGGTCGAGGAGGTGGTCGGTGGGCTCTCCGGACTCGAGTTCGAAGAGCCAGCCGGCGTCGTAGGGGGAGCGGGTGACCAGGCTCGGCTCGATGGCGAGACGGGGGTTCTTCGCGACGACGGTTCCGGCGGCCGGAGCGGGAAGGGGAAGGAGCTCGGCGCCGTCCGCCAGCCAGGCGGCGGTCTCTCCAGCGACGAGACGACTGCCCAGGGGCGGGAGGATCACCCGGCTCGGATGGTCCCAGAGCCGGGCGACCACGGCGTCCACGCCGAGGCGCAGACGCCCCTCCTCCACTCCCTGCGCCCAGCCGTGGCCGACGTGATACCCCCGGTCGGCCGGGAAACGCCAAGGTCCTGGGGCCGTGTTCGCCGCTCCGGTCTCCGGTGCGGCCGGGGGGAGCGGAGCGAGGCCGCGCATGGCGCGGTCGAAGGGGCAGCTCTCGCAGTCTCCCTCCCGGTCGCAGAGCTTGAAGGAGACCAGCCCGGCGCTCATCCACACGCAGGGCACGACCCCCTGGGGCATCGCGGTGCGAAGCGGCGCGTCTCCTCGTGCGGACATGGGACTCTCCTCCTCACTGCCGGTGGCAATTGGCGCAATCGTCCTCGATCCCGAAGGCCTTGTCGCCGTCGTGGCAGGAGGCGCAGAGCGCGCCCTCGTGGATCGCCTCGTAGGTGAGCTTTCCGGAGACCGGTGTGCCGGGCTCGGTGATCTTGAAGAGGCCGGCATGGCAGGTGCGGCACTGGTTGTCGGTCACCGCCGCGTGGGTCTCGTGGTTGAAGGTCACCGGCCCCGGGCTGTCCCCGGAGACCGGGAAGGTGTACGGCGCGGGCAGCCGGACCTCCGCGGAGGCGGCGTGCACCACCTGCGGCTCGACCGCCGGTGCGGCCGGAGCCGGCCCCTTGGGCTTCGGGCTGCTCGCCGCGACGCCGACGATGCCGATCACCAGCAAGACCCAGAGGGCCGCCAGGACGCCCCGGCTGAGCGCCGGCCGGCGCCGCAGCAGGATCGGATCGACTCCGGCGGGCGGCAGCTCCGCCTTGGGGAAGATCGGCAGGTATTTGACCGCCAGCGCGAAGAGCAGGAACCCGGCCCCGACGATGCTCGCGGTGACCGCGAACTCCATCCAGGACGGCACATAGGTGACACCGGACGAGGCCGCCATGCCGGTGACCGCCACGTTCAAGCGGTTGACGATGAAGCCCATCACCGTGAGCAGGGCGCCGAAGAACAGCCCGCGCTCGCTCGCCCGCACCTGGGGCACGGAGAACAGCGCCATCGGCAGCAGCACCCCGAGCCCGATCTCGCCCCAGAAGAGGACGCTCTCCGGCGACAGTGCCCACACCAGGTGGAGGCTGCCCCGCCCGTAGAGATCCTGCGCCTTGATCAGGGCGTAGACCGCGAGGACCACGACCAGGATGCGGGCGAGCCCGGCGAGCAGGTCGTGCTCCAGGCGCTTGCCGAAGGCGCGGTAGCTCATGAACGACTCGAAGATGGTCATCGCCAAGCCGCCCGCCACCGCCGACAGGAAGAAGAAGACCGGCAGGAGCGGCGTGTACCAGAGGCCGTGCAGCTTGTCCGGAACGATGACGTAGAGGCTGCCCAGCGAGGACTGGTGGAGCGTCGAGAGCAGCACGCCCACGATGACCAGGGGGACGAAGACCGCCCGCATCACCTTGAGCGGCTTCTCCAGATGGAAGCGCTCCAGGACGAGGGGGAGGAATTCCAGGGCGAGCACCGTGGTGTAGAGGGTCACGCACCAGGCGACCTCGAACATCACGGAGTGTGGGTTCCACATGACCAGCGGGTGCCAGATGCGGTAGGGCAGCCCGAGGTCGAAGAGGAGCGCCACGATGACCAGCACGTAGCCGAGGAAGGCGGTGAGGACCGCCGGCCGGGCGATCGGCTCATAGCGTTCCAGGCGGAACACGTGAACGGTCGCCGCGACGACGAAGCCGCCCGCGGCGAGCCCCACGCCCACCAGGACGTCGAAGCCGATCCACAGGCCCCAGGGGAAGGCATCCGACAGATGGGTGACCGCCCCCAGGCCCTGGGCGAAGCGCAGGACGGTGGCATAGAGGCCCGCGGCCAGGACGGCGAGGAGCACTCCCTGCCAGAGGGTCAGGCGGCCGAGCGTCTTTTGTAGAGCAACCAGATGAGCGTTCATCTCTCGCGACCTCCTTCGGTCTCCTTCACAGCTCGCGGGTTCGGTCGTCCTGTGCCTGAACGGGCTTCAGGGCCACCAGAGGGGGCTTTTGCCGCATCGCCTCTTCCGGGGTGATCTCGCCGCGCCGCGCTTTGTCGAGGGTGTCGCGGCGGCCGGTGATCCACCAGATGCCGGCGAGGAGCACGCCGCCGACGCTGACCACGTTGGGCAGCTTGGACAGGATGTTCCACGACAGGCCGGGGTAGGACTCCGTGGAGAGCTCCGTGTTGAAGCCGAGCTCTTCGAACGGCACGCTCGACAGGTAGAGCATCGAGGTCCCGCCCGCCTCGTGCTGGCCGTAGATGCGCGCCACGTAGCGCTGCGGCTCGGCGGCGATCCGCCGGGCGGCTTCCTGGAGCAACGCCTCGCGGTCGCCGAACCGGGTCGCCCCGGTGGGGCAGGCCGCGGCGCACGCGGGTTGCAGGCCCTCGGCTTGGCGCTGGAAGCAGAACAGGCACTTCTTGACCGTGGGCAGGTTGCTCGACCATTCATACTTCGGCACGTTGAAGGGGCAGCCGACCATGCAATAGCGGCAACCGATGCACTTGCTCGCGTCGTAGACGACCGGGCCGGCGGCGCTCTTCGACAACGCGCCCACCGGGCAGACCGAGGCGCACGCGGGTTCGAGGCAATGCATGCACTGGCGGCGCACGGCCACCCCCTGGTGGCGCTCCAGGGCGCTCCAGGTGGTGGCCGAGAGCTTCGCGACGCCCGTTTCCCGAGGCTGGCCGTTGGTTTCCTTGCACGCCCAGACGCAGGCTTCACAGCCGATGCAGAGGGTCAGATCGATCAACATCGCGGGTTGGGCGGGTCTCATGATGATCTCCTTCGTCGCGTTGCGCAGAGTGGGATCAGAAGAAGCGCTCCCGCAGCTCGTTCCACTCGGCGACCGTCAGGCGCCCGGCGAGACCGTCAACCGGCAGGCCGCCGTCCGGCAGGGTGGCCATCGCAGGAACACCGAGCGCGCCGCGGCCGGCGAACGAGAGGCCGACCAGGAAGTCGCGCAGGTGGCCCAGCTCCTCGCGCAGGAAGGCGCGCGCCTCGTCCGCCACGAAGAGCCGCCGCAGGGTCCCGCCGAGGTCCCGCGGCATCAGGCTCACGATCCAACCGTTCTCGAAGGGTTCCTGACCGATCCGCGCCGCGTTGACCGCCGCGATCGGGTTGATCGCGGTGACCGTCCCTTCGACCGGCGACTTGACCTCCAGGTCCCGGTCTCCTTGGCGCAGGACGGCGAGCCGGTCTCCCGGCCGCACCACGGTTCCCACCGGCACGGCTTCGATCGTTTCGAGCCCGCCCAGCAGCGAGACCGGCACCCGGTCCACACCGACACGCACCGCGCCCGCGGGCTCGAGCTCCAGCCAGGCATGGCCAGGCCCGACAAACACCCCCGCCGGCACGCGGGTGAGATCTTCCGGAGTCCTGACGGAGACGGGACGCTCCGGCAGGGAAGCACCGTTGCGGGCGGCTCGCTTCAGAGCCGACCGTTCGGCGAAATAGTCCACCGTCAGGCAGGTGATGATGGTGGCAAGAATCAGGATGGCGACCATGATGTTGTCCTCCCGGTGGTTTACACCGCTTTCAGTCCTTGGTAAGGGCAAGGACCGCGCCAGGCCGGGGAGAACCGGGAAGAATCAGCGGAAGGCGTTGCAAACAGAAGAGTTGGGGGGGAGCCACCCGGGCGGCGCGGCCGGGGGACCTGTGGAGAAACTCAACAGGGGGAGGGCGGGGTGGGCTGGCGAATCTCGCAACAGCCCAGCGGCAACGGGTGTTGCGAGACGGTGTTGAGGTTCTCAACAGGGGTGTTGAAAAGGACACCAAGGACACCAACGACGGCAAGGGCCCCGAAAAAGATCCGGGGCGGTGGCTGTCCTTGGTGTCCTTGAAGTCCTTGTCGTCCTTGGTCTTTCTACTCCATCCGCGCCGCGTCGATCTCTTCGAAGTAGTTCTGCGGCACCAGAACCTCGCGCGGCTTGCTGCCCTGGGCGGGTCCCAGCAGACCGTCGCGCTCCATCATGTCGATCAGGCGGGCGGCGCGCGAGAAGCCGATGCGCATGCGGCGCTGCAGGAAGCTGGCGGAGGCCTGGCGCTCCTGGACGACCAGCTTCGCGGCCTCTTCGAACAGCTCGTCGTCGTTGTCGCCGTCGCCGCCGCCGCTCGCGCCTTCGCCCTCCTGGCTCTTGAGGACGTCGGGATCGAGCTGGGGCTTGCCGAGCTTCTTGAGCCAGCGGATCAGGCTCGCGGTCTCCTGCTCCGAGATGTAGGCGCCGTGCAGACGCATGATCCGCGACGAGCCCGGCGGCATCATCAGCATGTCGCCCTTGCCGAGGAGCTTCTCGGAGCCCACCTGGTCGAGGATGGTTCGCGAGTCGTGCCGGCTCGCCGTGGCGAACGAGATGCGGCACGGGAAGTTCGCCTTGATCGTGCCGGTCAGCACGTCCACCGACGGCCGCTGCGTCGCCACGATCAGATGGATGCCGACCGCGCGGGCCATCTGCGCCAGGCGGGCGATCGAGGTCTCGACGTCCGCCGAGGCCACCATCATGAGGTCGGCCAGCTCGTCGATCACCACCACGTAATACGGCATCGGCTTCAGATCCGCGACGGTCAAGGCGGTCTGTGCCTCTTCGGAGAGGGAGAGCCGCTCGCGTACCTGCGGGTCCTGGATCGCCCGGTTGTAGTAGGCGATCGAGCGCACGTGCACCTCGGCGAGCAGGCGATAGCGGCGCTCCATCTCGGCGACCGCCCAGCGCAAGGCGTTGGCCGCCTTCTTGGGATCGACCACCACCTCGCACTTCAGGTGCGGGATGTCGGCGTAGACGCCCAGCTCGATCCGCTTCGGATCAATGAAGATGAACTGCACCTCGTCGCGCGTCGCCTTGTAGAGGATCGAGGTGATCATGCTCTGCAAGCCCACGCTCTTGCCCGAGCCGGTGGCGCCCGCCACCAGCAGGTGGGGCATGGTCGCCAGGTCCGCGTAGTAGGGCTCGCCGTGGATGTCGGTGCCCAGCGCCATGTTGAGGACCGACGGCGACTTCTTGAACCGTTCGTCGGCGAGCAGGCTGCCGAGGCGGATGACGCCGCGCTCGCGGTTCGGCACCTCGATGCCCAGGGTGGAGCGGCCGGCCATCCGGTCGATGCGCACCGACTCGGCTTTGAGCGACAACGCCAGGTCGTCCTGCAGGTTGACCACCTGGCTCACCTTGACGCCGGGGGCCGGCTGCAGCTCGAAGACGGTGATCACCGGTCCCGGGCTGATCCCCTCGATCGAGCCCTCGACGCCGAACTCCTCGCAACGGGTGCGGATCACCTCGCCGAGCCGCACCAGCTCCGCCTCGTCGGTGGCCGTCCGCCCCTCCCCCATCTGGAGCAGGTTGACCGGCGGCAGGGTGCCCGGCGCGATCTCGGACGGCGCGAAGAGAGCCGGCTGCACCGCCGCCGGCTTGACCGGCTCCACCGGCGGGGCCGGGGGACGGGCGGTGGAGACCGGCCCGGGGAAGGCCGGCAGCGGCAACGACGGCAGAGACGCAACGGCCGGGGCGACAGGGCTCACCACCGCCGGGGCTCCGGCCGGCGGCACGCTACGCGGACGCGGAGGCCGCACCACCACCGGCGATCCGGGCGTCGGGCGCGGGGCCTGCGACATCTCCTCGAACGCAGCACGGACGGCGTGAAACTCCTCTTCCTCCTGAAGCTCCGCGGCGCTGACCCGGCGTAGCACCGGCTCGCCCTCGCCGCGCCGCTCGGTGACCCGGACCCCGCCACGGAGGGGGAGATCCAGCCGATCGGCCGGCGCCGCCACCACCGGCGCAATGGGCTTTTCGGCGACCGGCGAGACCGGAACCTGGCGCGGGATGGTGGAGGCGGACGGCGGCTCCGCGCTGCGCGGCGCCGGCTTGACCATGGGCTTGATCTCTTCCCGCTTCTGCTTCTCCTCGACCACCCTCTGCAGGTGCTTGGTGATGATCCGGCGGCGCGCCCGGTCCTTCTCCCGCCGCTCCCGCCGCCGCTCACGGGCGAGGGTCTGCTCCTGCACAAACCTCTGGATGCGCTCCCGCCAGACGGAGATCAGGTTCCCCAGGGTGGACTGGACCACCAGGGCCGTACCGCACACGGCGGCGGCGGCGAGCACGGTGAGCGTGCCCCAGAAATTGAAGCGGGCATCCAGCAGGTCCATCAGGAGCCTGCCGAACGCACCTCCGGTGGCGATCGAGCCCCCGCGCCAGGCGATCCGCCCGAGCAGCAGCTGGAACAGGGCCGGCGTCGAAGCAAGCAGGAGGACGGCGCCGAAGCCGCGCCCCACCACCCGCGGCCGGTCGCGCGGGCGCAGCCGCCGCCACCCGGTGACGAGCAGGAGAAACGGGATGAGCAGGCAGCTCAACCCGAAGAAACTGAACGAGATCGCGGCCAGATGGGCGCCCATGGAACCCGTCCAGTTCTGCGGGCGCACCGACTCCGCGGCCTTGTGAAAGAGACTCGGATCGTCCGGGCGGTAGCTCGCCAGAGCGAGGGCGAGAAACAGGCCGACGAAGAGCAGGAGAAGGCCGAGCAGCTCGCTCCCCTTCTCCGGAGAGAGAACCGCCTTCTCGCGCGGCTTGCTGGTCTTGGTGATCGCAATCGCCATGTCTGAACCTGATGCTCCGCTTGAAGGATTCGCCTCCAAACTAGCATCAAGTCTAGCATAGCGGGCGCGAGGACGGCCTCTCGACGCCGCCATGCGGCCCTCACTTCAGGTCAGAGATGTCCGGCGTTACGGCGCGACGCTCAGCGAAGGCGTCCCCGCGAGAAGGTCGGCCACGGCGTCCACGTACCGCTTGCCGCCGATCGTGGGCGCTCCATGAGGAGCCCACAGAGGATCAGGAGGATCAGGGAGGGGGCTGGTCGGTCCATGGTGGACCGGATTTTACAGCGCAGTCGCCGGTCCATCTCAAGCCGTTGATGGGCACCCCTTCACGCGAGCCGGGCAGTCGATCAGAGGTAGGCGAAGATCTGCATCCAGTTGATGTGGTAGCTGACGCCCGGCGTGAGGTAGATGCCGCGCACCCGCAACTGAAGATTCTTTCCGGCGAAGGTGTTGGTCCCGAAGGAGTAGTCCTCCCGATGGCAAGAGGTGGCGCTGTTCAGCGTGTAGATGATGATGCGCTTCCGCAGCGTCGTCCCCTCATACAGCTCCAACACAATCTTGTCCGACAGGGACGTCGGGGTGCCGATCGTGGCAAACTCCAGGGCGATGTCCAGCGAGCCCACGGAGTCAGCCGGTACGTAGAAGTTCTGCGTGAACGTCCCCGAGCTCGGCGACAAGACGGCGGCGGCGGAGTTGTAGCACTGGCTCGACGTCGTGAGCCCGACCCCGTTCCAGTTGGTACACGTCGCCTGCGTTCCGCTGAAGTTGGAATTGTTGAGAAGCTCGTACCAGCAACCGGCGAACAGGCAGTACGACACCGGGGCACAGGAAGATTGGGCAGCCACCGGCGGGGTGACAACCAGAGAGAAGAGGACCAGGGCGAGCATCAGTCGGGTCAGTTTCATGGGCGTACCTCCAGGCACGTGAGTGCGGTCATGCCTGGAAAGACCCCGAATCGAGAGACCGGTTTACTCGGCCGACAGCGTCCAGGCGGGCCAGCTCTTCGGAGAGAGACCGGGCTCTCTCTTCGGCAGCCCGGCGCGCCGCTTCGACCTCCTCATTCCAGAGAAGTCTTCGCGCCGGTCGCAGCGTCCACCCAGGCTATCCCGCCGACACCATAGCCCCCCACACCCCCAGCAGCTCCGCCAGCCCCATCTCCTCCGCCCGCACCCGCTCCCCCACCCCGGCGGCGGCGAGGACGGCGGCGGCTTTCTCCCGGCCCCAGCCGGCGGCGAGCGCGTTACGCAGCGTCTTGCGGCGCTGGCCGAAGGCGAGGCGGACGAAGGCGAGGAAGCCGGGCATCTCGGCGGCGGGGAGCGGTGGCGCGTGCAGCTCGAAGCCGACGAAGGCGCTGTCGACCTTCGGCGGCGGGCGGAAGCTGCCGGGACGCACACGGCCCAGGATCTTCGCGTGCGCCTGGGCGGCGACGAGGACGGAGAGCGAGCCGTAGGCCTCGTCGCGCGGGCCGGCGACGAGGCGGTCGGCGACTTCCTTCTGCACCAGGAAGGCGGCGCGAGGGACGGTCGCATGGTGCGGCAGGAGCCGTTCCAGGATCGCGGTCGCCACGTTGTAGGGGAGGTTCCCCGCCACCAGGGTCGGCGCGGCGAGGCGGTCCCAGGCGATCTCCAGGGCGTCTCCCACCACCAGCGAGAGCGCTCCTCCCGCCACCCGGTCCCTCTGGCGGCGCCGCAGCTCGGCGGCCCAGCCGAGGTCGAGCTCCCAGCCGGTCACCTGCGCCCCGGCGGCGAGCAGCTCGGCGGTCAGGATGCCGCCGCCAGGACCGATCTCCAGGACCCGCCGGCCCTCCGGCTGGAGGAAATGGACGAGCGGCCGGCAGATCGCTCCGTCGACGAGGTGGTTCTGACCGAGGGACTTCTTGAGGTGCGGGGTGTGCATCGGCGGGTGGCTTCGCGACCGGAACCGTATCAAAGGACGGCTGGTGACGGCGAGACACCAGCGCTCCCAAGGGGGGCTGCCCGCGATGCCAATTTGGCCGGCACGCGGGCTTCGCCGCGCCGGGCCGGCCTTGTTCAGAGGGTGTCGCTCCTCGATCTCCCGGGGGAGCGTCTCGCTTTTCCCGTGGCACCTCGCTTGCACCTCTGGCGGTTGACCATGGAACCGGACGTCGCCACTCTCAGCCGTGATGTCGAGCGCGAGACGCTCACCCTCAAGCGGATCGAGGCCGAGCTCCGCAAAGTCATCGTCGGACAGGACTACCTGCTCGACCGCCTGCTGGTCGGTCTGCTCGCCCGTGGGCATGTGCTGATCGAGGGCGTCCCGGGGCTCGCCAAGACGCTCGCCGTCAAGACGCTCGCGAAGACCCTCGCCATCGAGTCGCAGCGCATTCAGTTCACCCCCGACCTCCTCCCGGCGGATCTCATCGGCACCCTGATCTACGACCAGCGCAGCGGCGAGTTCCAGCCCCGCAAGGGGCCGGTGTTCACCCATCTGCTGCTCGCCGACGAGATCAACCGCGCTCCGGCGAAGGTGCAGTCGGCCCTCCTCGAATCCATGGAGGAGAAGCAGATCACCCTGGGCGACCGCACCTGGCCTCTCCCCGAGCCGTTCATGGTGCTCGCCACCCAGAACCCGATCGAGCAGGAAGGGACCTATCCGCTCGCCGAGGCCCAGGTGGACCGCTTCATGATGAAGCTGAAGGTCGACTACCCCAGCCGCGCCGAGGAGGCGGAGATCCTCGACCGCATGCTGGTGGAGCGCAACATCGAGCCGGCGCCGGTCATCGACCGCGCGCACCTGATCACCCTGCGCGAGGTGGTGGACGCGGTCTATCTCGACACCAAGATCCGCGGCTACATCCTCGACCTGGTGATGGCGACGCGCGATCCGCGCTCGGCCGGCCTGGGCGAGCTGTCGGACCTGATCGCCTTCGGCGCCTCGCCGCGCGCCACGCTGTTCCTGGCACGGGCGGCCAAGGCGCTCGCCATGGTGCGCGGGCGCGGCTACGTGATCCCCGAGGACGTCAAGGAGCTGGCGCCCGACGTCCTGCGTCACCGTGTCATCCCCACCTACGAGGCGGAGGCCGAGGAGGTCTCGTCCGACGCCCTGGTGGCCAAGCTTCTCGACCGGATCCAGGTTCCCTAGATTCGCAGGTAGAGCGATGTTCGGTCTTCTTGCGCGGCGCCCGAAGCCCTCGCCCCCGGTCGATGCCCCGGCCCGGGGCGGCCTGCGGCTTCCCGCCGACCTCCTGCGCAAGGTGCGGCGCATCGAGATCGCCACCAACCGGCTGGTCGACCAGGGGGTGGCCGGCGACTACCACGCCGTCTTCAAGGGAATGGGCATGGAGTTCGCCGAGGTCCGCCCCTACCAGCCGGGCGACGACGTGCGCACGATCGACTGGAACGTCACCGCCCGCATGGGGACCCCGTTCATCAAGAAGTTCGTCGAGGAGCGCGATCTCACGATCTTCCTGGTGATCGACGTCTCCGGCAGCCTGTCGTTCGGCTCGCGCGCCATTCTCAAGCGCGAGCTGGCCGCGGAGATCGCCGCCCTGCTCGCCTTCGCGGCGGTACGCAACCAGGACCGGGTGGGCGCCGCTCTGGTGAGCGACCGGATGGAGCTGTTCCTGCCGCCGCAGCGCCGCCGCACCCACGTGCTGCGCCTGGTCCGCGAGGTGCTGGACCGCCCGGCGCACGGCGGCACCGATCTGCAGCAGGGGCTCGACGCCGTGCTCTCCACCCTCAAGCGGCGGTCGGTCCTCTTCGTCATCTCGGACTTCCTCGGCTCCCCCTGCTCGCGTGCCTTGAAGGCCGCGGCGGCGCGCCACGACCTCATCCTGGTCGAGATCGTCGATCCGCGGGATCAGGAGATTCCGGCGGTCGGCCCGGTGGTGCTGCGCGACGCCGAGACCGGCCGCGTCGCCCTGGTGGACGGCAAGAAGGCAGCCCGCCGGCACGCCGAAGCGCGCGGCCGGGAGCGCGAAGAGCTCACCCGGCTGATCCGCCGCCTCGGTGTCGACCGCCTGGAGCTGCGGACGGATCGTCCTTATCTGAAGACCATCCTCGGCTTTTTCGAGCAACGGCGCAGGAGGCTCGCACGATGAGCCGCCCTCACCCCCCGACCCCCTCTCCCATCTCCCTGCCAGCCCCCGCCGGGAGAGGGGGAGCCCTGTGGGCTCTCCTGGCCCTCCTCGCCCTCCCCGCCGCCGCCCAGCCGGCCCCGGAGCTGCACGTCGCGCTGCGCCCGCCCGGCACGCTCACGGTCGGCGACCGGGTGGAGGCCACGCTGACCTTGCGGATCGATCCGGCGGCGCTCGCCGGAGAGCCGCGCTTCCCGGTGTGGGGCACGACCTGGGGCGGCGCCGAGGTGCTGGAGAAGGCGGCGGCGGAGAAGGTCACCGAGAACGGCGCGACGGTCTGGCGGCAGCGCATCGTGATCGCCGGCTTCCGCACCGGCCGGATCGACTTGCCGCCGGTCGAGGTGGCGGTGCCGCTGCGCGACCGGACGGTGGCGGTGCGGACGCCCGCCGGTCTCGCGCTCACCCTGCGCTCGGTCCTCCCGGCCGGCGAGCAGGAACCGGCCCCGAAGCCCCCGGCGCCGCCGCGCCGGCTGCCGCTCGGCCAAGCGTTCTGGTGGACCCTGGGCGGCGCCGGTCTCCTCCTCGCGCTCCTCGGCTGGCTGCTGTGGCGGCGGCGCAGCGCCGCCGCGGCGACGAAGGAGGAGGCCGGCCCGCGGCTGCCGCCGTTCGACGAGCTGCTCGGCGAGCTCGACCGCATGGCCACCGAGCCGTCGACGCTGCGCCTGCACATCCGGCTCAGCCTGGCGCTGCGCGCCTACCTGGGCCGCGCGCTGGACTTCCCGGCGGCGGAGAGCACGACGAGCGAGATCCACCGCCAGCTCCTCGCCCACCGGATGCCGGGCGCGCTCGTCCGCCAGCTCGTCGAGCTGCTACGCGCCTGTGACCTCGTCAAGTTCGCGCGCCAGGACGCGGGGCCGGAGCGCGGCAAGGAGCGGCTCGGCGCGGCCCGGCAGGCGGCCCGGGAGGTCGAAAGCTGGGCGCGGCCGGTGGAGCCGGCGGACCTCGCCGAGAGCCCGGGAGCGGGCGGGGAGCGGAGGGCGGGATGACCCGCGGGGTCCCCCATCTCGCCGATCCGGCCTGGCTTCTCCTGCTGCTGGCCCTTCCCCTCCTCGCCTGGCTGCACCACCGCCGCGCCGCTCACGGCGCCCTCACCTACAGCCGCCTGCCCGTCGGCCGGGGCGTCGGCCGTTCCTGGCGCCTGCACCTGCCGTTCTATGCCCGCCTGCTGGCGCTCGCCTGCCTGGTGCTCGCCCTCGCCCGGCCGCAGCTCGGCTATGCTCTGGAAGAGAGCCTCACCGAAGGGATCGACATCGAGATCATCCTCGACATCTCGGGGAGCATGGGCGCCGAGGACTTCAAGCCGAAGAACCGCCTCACCGTGGCCAAGCAGGTCGTCCGCGATTTCGTCGCCGGCCGGCCCGGCGACCGCATCGGCCTGGTGGTCTTCTCCGGCGGCGCGATGACGCGCGCCCCCCTGACCACCGACCGGGCCATGCTCGACACCCTGGTCGACGAGATCCAGCTCAACGCCCTGCCCGACGGCACGGCCATCGGCGTCGCGCTCGCCAATGCCGCCTCGCGCCTCAAGGACAGCCAGGCGAAGAGCAAGGTCGCCGTGCTGGTCACCGACGGCATCAACAACGCCGGCGAGATCGATCCGCTCTCCGCGGCGGCGGTCTGCGAGGGACTGGGGATCAAGGTCTACACCGTGGGCGTCGGCGGCTCGAAAGGGCTGGTCAACGTCCCCATGCCGACGCCGCCCAACCCGCTGACCGGCCGCTCCGAGATGCGCTACGTCCAGATGCTCTTGCCGGTCGATGAAACGCTGCTGCGCAGCATCGCGCAACGCACCGGCGGCCGCTTCTTCCTGGCCACCGATCCGCAGAGCCTGCGCCAGATCTTCCGCGAGATCGACCGCCTGGAGAAGACGCCGCTGCAGATCCGCCGCTACGTCCGCTACCAGGAGGTGTTCCCTCCCCTGGTGTGGAGCGCGCTCGGCCTGCTCCTGCTGCCCTTCGCCACCACCTTCCTGCGGGTCACCGCCGAGCCGTAAGCCATGTTCTCGACGCTCTCCGCGACCCTCGCCTCCTGGTTCGCCGCGCCGCGCCTGGTTCTCCTCGCGGTCGCCGTCCCGCTCGCCGGGGCGCTCCTCGCGGCCTGGCTCTGGCGTCGGCGCCGGGAGGCGGACGCGGCCTGGGCTTCGCGCGGCCTGTGGAGCCGCCTGCTCCCCTCCTGGTCGCCCGGGCGCATCCGCCTCTCGATCGCCTGCCTGACCCTCTCCCTCCTCGGCGCCACCCTCGCCCTCGCCCGGCCGCAATGGGGCTCCGGCCAGGAGGAGGTGGAGCGCCGCGGCGTCGACGTGGTCTTCCTGATCGACTCCTCTCTCTCGATGGGGGCGGCGGACGTGGCGCCGTCCCGCCTCTACGTCGCCAAAGCCCTGCTGCGCCGGATGACCCGCGCCATGCCGGGCAACCGGGTGGCGCTGGTGCAGACCGAAGGGACCGGCGTGGTGCTCGCGCCGCTCACCCTGGACGCCGCAGTGGTCGACGTGCTGCTCGACACCATCGAGCCGGGCTCGCTTCCGACACCGGGCACCGAGCTCGCGCCCGGGCTCGACACCGCCCTGCGCCTGTTCCCCGACGAGGGCAAGAAGCACCGCGTGCTGGTCGTGCTGTCCGACGGCGAGGATCACGGGGGCGGCCTGGAGCAGGAGACCGTGCGCCTGCGCGACGCGGGCATCGTGGTGCACGCCTTCGGGATCGGCACGCCGGAGGGTGCGCAGGTGCCGGTCCCCGGGTCCGGCGGACGCTCGTTCAAGCGCGAGGCGGACGGCAGCCAGGTGATCACCCGGCTGCACGAGGAGGTGCTCGAAGCGATGGCGCGCGGCACCCGCGGCTCCTACACCCGGGTGACCAACGCCGCCGCCGATCCCGGCCCGGTCCTCCGCAAGATCGACCAGATGGAGAAAAAGACGCTGGAGAGCCAGGTGGCGAGCCAGCGCGCCGAGCGCTTCCAGTGGCCGCTGGGCCTCGCCGTGGCGGCGCTGCTGCTGCACCTCGGCGTGGGACCGTTCGCCGCGGGCGATGCGGCGGAGGCCGTACGGCCGCGCGAGGAAGGAGGGCGCCGTGCCGCCTAAGGTGCTCCCCGTCCTGCTCCTCGCTGCGCTCCCCTCGCTGGGCGACCTGCCCTGGGCGTCTGCGCTCCCCGACTGGGCGGAACGCTGGCTGTGGAACCCGCGCGAGCGCACCGGCCGGGCGATCGAGGCCTGGGAGGCCAAAGACCCCGCCAAGGCCGCGGCAGCGGCCGCCACGGCGCTGCGCCTCGCGCCGGACGATCCGCGGGTGCAGTTCAACGCCGGCACCACCGAGCTGGGCGCCCGCCATGCCGGGAAATCCGCCAAGCTGCTCGAACAGGCGGTGCGCTTCGCGCCGCCCGACCTGGCGCCCGCCGCCTGGTACAACCTGGGCAACGCCCGCCTCGCCGCCGGCGATGCGGCCGGCGCGGTGGAGGCCTTCAAGCAGTCGCTGCGCCGCGCCCCCGGCGATGCCGACGCCAAGCACAATCTCGAGATCGCCCTGCGCGAGCGCGAGCGCGAGCAGATGCGGATGAAACAGCCGCAGGAGGGCTCGCGCGGCGACCGGCAGGACCCGAAGAACGACTCGAACCAGTCCGGCGGCGGTGACCCGAGCCAGCCACAGGACCAACGGACATCGGACGCCAACGATCCGGGGCGCGATCGGCAGAAAGGGCAACCGGCCCCACCGCAGCAGGCCGGTCCCCGTCCGGCGCAACCGGGGCAGGGCCAACAGCCGCTGCCACAGTTCCGCAACCAGAAGGACATGAACGCCCAGGAGGCCGCCGCCCTCCTCCAGGCGGTCGAGAACCTGGAACGGCAACAGCGCCGCAAACAGGCCGCCCAGCGGGCCGCCCAGCGCGGCGCCCAGGAGAAGGACTGGTGAGGCCTCACCCCCCGTCCCCCTCTCCCGGTCGGGGGGAGAGCGGCGGGAGAGGGGGCCAGGGGGTGAGGTCCGCCTGGCTGCTGGCCCTCCTCCTCGCCGCCGCGCTGCCGGCGGCGGCGCGCGAGATCCGGGTCGAAGCCAGCCTGGAGCCGCCGGTCATCGGGCTGGAGGAGACCGCCACGCTCACCCTGGTGGCGCGCACCGACAGCCTCGACGCCAACCCTCACTTCAGGCCCGACTTCGAGCTCGAAAACCTGCAGATCGTCGCCGGGCCTTTCCGCTCCGAAGACGTCAGCTACGTCAACGGAGCGATCTCCCGCTCCTTCCGCATCGCCTTCCGGGTGCGACCGCTCGCCGTCGGCAAGGCGCGTGCCCATTCGATCGCCTTGCTGCTACCGCCGGGCCAGAGGGTGGAGCTGGAAGACCGCACGATCACCGTGCAGGCCGAGCCGACCCGGCCGACCCGGCGGCCGATGCGGGACCCGCGTTTCGAAGACCCCATCGAGAGGCTGATGCGCAGCCCGTTCGACCGCGAGATGGCGCGCCGCCCACCGCGCGATCCAGCCGTCCATCTGCGCGCCGAGCTGACGCCGACCAACCCCTGGGCGGGCCAGCAGGTCCTCTATACGCTGTACCTGTACACCCGCGACGACATCTCGGCGATCATGCCGCGCCAGCTGCCCACCTTCCGCGGGTTCTGGACCAAGGACATTCCGCTGCCGCCCAGCGCCCGCCCGGAGATGGTGGACCTCGACGGCGTGCGCCATGCCCGGGTCGTCCTGTTCCAGAAGGCCCTCTTTCCGCTGCGGGCGGGCCGCTACACCATCGAGCCGGCGAAGATCGAGCTGGTCGCCCGGGTGATCGAGCCACGCGTCTTCGGGCCTTCCTACGTCCATTCCGAGACGGCCCGCCTCTCCACCGCGCCGCAGGTCCTCGACGTGCGCCCGCTGCCGGCATCGGCTCCACCGGGGTTCGCGGGAGCGGTCGGCCGGCTCGGCCTGACCGCCAGGCTCGACCGGGCGGAGCTCCGGCTCGGCGAAGCGGCCACGCTGACCGTGAAGCTCTCCGGCCCCGGAAACCTGCAAGGCGTGGCCGAGCCGAAGATCACCTTGCCGGCCGGGCTCACCCTGCTGCCACCGCAGCAGCAGGCCGAGGACAGCCTGCGCGGCACCACCGTGACCGGTGAGCGCACCTGGACCTATGCGGTGGTTCCCGACCGCCCGGGAAGCTACACCGTGCACGTCCCCGAGATCCCCTACTTCGACCCGGCGGGCGGAGCCTACAGGATCGCCGCGGCGCCACAGCTGCCGCTGCACGCCCTGCCCCGCCTGCCACCGGCCGGCCCCCCGGCGGCGCCACGCCACACCGCGGCCCTCGCGGGCGGCAACGGGGCCTTCGCCCTCGGATCGCGGCTGGCGCTCTGGCTGGGGCTCCCCGGAGGCATCGCCCTGTTGCTCCTCCTGGCCCGCCGCCGCCGGGGGACGGCGCAGCCGGGTGGCCTCCCGGCCGAGGCCTGCGAGACCCTGGAGAGGTGCCTGGGCGAAGCGCGCGGCGAAACCCGGCCTCGCCAGGCGGCGGCACGCCTCGAAGAGGCGTGGCGCGAGCTGCTCGCCTTACAGTGGGAGATCCCGTCCGGCACCCCGCCCTTGCGCTGGGGCGAAGCGGTGGCGGCCCGCGGCGGCGATCCGGCCGTCGCCGACGAGCTGCAGCGCCTCGCCGAGGAGCTCACCTACCTGCGCCACGCCCCGCAGCTCTCGGAGACCGCCAGCTTGATCGGCGAGGCGCTCGACCGCTCCCACCGGCTGCTGCGCCGGTTGCGCTGAGCCGCCGAGCCTCTCCCTGCTTTCCGCGTTCCGGGAATCTCTGCTATCGTCCGCAGGGTGAAACCGGAATCGAGGAGGGAGCTCCCGGTGAGCATCGAGTGCCACAGCCTGGACCATGTCCAGCTCGTCCGCTTTCTGGAGAGGCGGCGTGCCCGGACGACGTTTCCGCTGGAGCTCAGCCTGGCCGAGAACCTGACCGAGGTCCTGCGCCGCGCCAATGGCTTCGTCCCGTCCGCCGCCGGCTCGATCCTGCTCGACGATCCCCAGGCCAAGCAGGACGACCGGCGCCGCAACCTGCTCACCTTCATCGCCGTCTTCGGCGACAAATCGGAAGGCCTGGTCGGCCGCACCATCCCCGGAGATCAGGGGATCGCCGGGCGGGTCTACATGACCGGCGAGACCTACGTCACCTCGAATGCACCCGGCGACCGCTTCTTCTACCGCCAGATGGACGAAGAGACGCGCTACCAGACCCAGGCCCTGATCGCGGTGCCCATCCGCATCGAGCACGAGGTCTGCGGCGTCCTCGAGCTGATCAACCGCCTCGACGCGAGCAACTACAGCCAACAGGACCGCACCCTGCTGGAAGTCTTCGCCGGCTACATCTCGATCTCGATCCAGAACGTTCTCGACGGCCGCCAGGCCCAGGAAATCGCCAAGCGCGACAACCTGACCGGGCTCTACAACGACCGCTTCCTGCACATCGCCCTGTCCGACACCATCCGGCGCTGCCAGGCGGAAGACCAGGACCTCGCCCTGGTCTTCATGGACCTCGACTACTTCAAGCGGGTCAACGACTCCCACGGCCATCTGGCGGGCAGCCAGGTGCTGCGCGAGGTGGGCCATCTGTTGCGCGGCGTGGTCGCGAAGTGCAACGGCATTCCGGCCCGTTACGGCGGCGACGAGTTCGTCCTCCTGTTCCCGGATTGCGACCTCGACCAGGCGATCGACCTCGCCGAAGAGATCCGCGAGCTGGTGATCAGCACCGTCTTCTGCGACCAACCCGGCGAGATCCAGCCCGAGCCGCTGTCGCTGCGCGGCCTCACCTGCTCGATCGGCGTCGCCACCATGAAGAGGCACCTCACCGACGACCTCCAGCTCGAAGAAAAGAAGAGCGCGCTCCTGCGCCTCGCCGACACCGCGATGTACGTGGCCAAGGAAACCGGCCGCAACCGCACCGCCATCGCCGGCCAGCCGATCCGCCGGCGCATCCCCGACCCCGACGCGCAACGTTGACCCCCCGCGACAGCGGGTGCTACGATGCCTCCCGCTCCGGGGGACGCACCTCCGCTCTTCACCCCCACAGAAAAACTGACGGGCCGGGATCTCTCCCTCGCCCAAGGTGTGCGACATGACCGAACACTACAAGATCGTCATCGCCGGATCCGGCGGCATCGGCTGGGCCGCCGGCTTGATCCTGCGCGAGCTCGGGGACTTCACCTGCGACCTGTTCCTGGGTGACATGGACCTCGAAAAGGCCCACTTGGAGGCCGACCGCATCGAAGGCGGCTCGGAACGAACCGGCCGGGTCGAAGCCTTCCTGCTCCCGCAAGAGGGAACGAGCGCCGAGCTCGTGCGCATCCTCCAGGGCGCCCACATCCTGCTCGATTGCCTGCCCGGCGGGGAGGCTCCGCGCATGGCCCGGCTCGCCCGCGAGCACCGGCTCCATTACGTCAACCTGACCGAGTACGTGGCCGAGACCCGCCAGATCGAAGAGATCGCCCACGGCGCGGATCGCGGCTTCCTGCTGCAGACCGGCCTCGCCCCCGGCGTCATCAACGTGCTGGCGCACCACCTGTTCCAGGCGTTCTGCCACCGCCACGACGTGGAGAAGGTCGACCGGATCTCCATGCGGGTCGGCGCCCTCACACCCACCGCGGAAGCTCCACACTTCTATGGCTTCACCTGGAGCACCATCGGCGTGGCCACCGAGTACGTCCAACCCTCCGTCGTGGTGCGGGGCCGCCGGACCCTCTCCGTCCCCTCTCTGGGAGACGTCAAGCCCCTGCTCATCCGCGGCGTGCTCTACGAGGAGGCCTTCACGTCCGGCGGCGCGGCCAACCTCCCCGACGCCCTCGCCGGCCGGGTGGAGAACCTGGACTACAAGACCCTGCGCTACCCCGGCCACTATGCCTGGGCGCAGAAGGTCCTCGCCGAGGCTCCGGAGGGAGACGACCGGATCGAGTATCTGCACAACCGCATGCTGGCCGAGATCCCCCGTGTCGAGGACGACGACCGGGTGGTCATCTGGGCCGCCGTCGAAGGCCGGGGCCGCAAGAACGTCCTCCATCGCATGGAGTACTCGCAGGTCGTCCACCCCTGCATCGTCGGCCGCCACCGCCTCCAGGCCATCCAGTCCACCACCGCCGGCGGCCTCGCCGAGTCCGCCCGCCTGCTGCTCAAGACCGGCCGCACCGGCGTGGTCCACCAGACCGACATCCCCACCCAGGCCTTCCTCCTCGACGGCCCCTTCGTGCGCCGCCTCTACGAGCTCGACGTCGAAAACCTCAAGGCCATCGCCCGCTGATCCGGACGGTCCCTAGCACAGTCCAGACCCCTTTCACAACCCTTTTTCAGCCCGAAAAACTTGCGCCTGACGCACGCCTCTCCGGTCTGTGGAAAAATCCACAGGCCGAGGGCGGCGTGCGCCGTGCAAAACGCTCTTCCCCCCTCGGCACCCTTTTTTCAAAGCACTGATTCCAAATGGTTTGCCCGAACTGCACAGAGAATTGGGCAAAGTGGACCAAAGTGCGGTCACACCGAGTTTTCCAAGCTGTCACGGGGGTCTTTCCCGCAGGGTTTTCCACAGGGGTTGTGGAGATTGGCCGGCCTCCCCGGGCTACGCCCGAAGGATGAACGGTTTACGGCTTCTGGAGCCGTGCGAGGGGGTCACCGGCCAAGGGAACGACCGGCCATTCGGCCGGCCAGGGACGGCGGCGGAAGACGAAGAGGGAGACCGAGGACGCCGGATCGGTGTCCAGCTCGAGGGCCAGCCAGTGGCGCTCGCCGGTCCAGCCGCCGGCCGCCGGGACGGCGTCGAGGAAGGCGAGGACCCAGGCCGGATCGAGCCCGGGCCGGCGGCGGATCTCGCCGAGAGCCCGGGTCCACAGCTCCGGCTGCCGCGCCCAGAAAGGGGCCGCGGCGAGGCGGGGCTCGGCGATCAGGGCGTCGGCGGCCCGGTGCACCGCCTCCGGCGCCCCAGGGTCGTTGCGCAGCGTGAACCACACCGGAAACGGGCTCAGGGGATCGAGCGCGCCCGCGGTCGCCAACGCCTGCGGCGCCCAAGGGGTGCCCGCGCTCTGGCCCAGGATGCCGGCGACGGTCCACAGTGCACCCACCCCCTGGCCCGCCTGGGCACCCTGCCGGGCCAGCTCGGCGGCACGCCGCCTCTCCTCCCGGCCGGTCCCCGCGAGCAGCGCCAGGCGCGTCCGGTAGAGCGGGAAGGCCGGATCGAGCCAGAGAGCCCGCTCCAGCCGTTCCCGGGCGAGCTCGCGCCGGCCCTCCTGCTCCGCGGCGAGAGCCCGCTCGTACAGGCCCTGGGCGGCCCACAGCGGGGTGAGCGCGAGAAGGGCGAGAGCTGCGTACAGGCGTACCGGCACCGTTCCGCCACCAGGCTCCGGCTCGCCCGGTCCACCCGCTGCGAGAGCCGCTCCCAGCGCCACCGCCAGGGCCACCGGTAAGGCGGCGACCGTCACGGCGGCGGTCCCGAGAAGAGCCACCCCCACCCCGGCACAGCCGGCCAGCGCCGCGCGCAGCAGAGCCGGATCGGCGGCGGCCCCGCGCAGCTCGCCCAGGCGGCGCACCGCGAACCACCCGGCCAGGCCGAGCGCCAGCAGAAGCCCCGGAGCCCCCAGCTCGTAAGCGAGCTGGAGGGGAGCCGCGTGCAGCTCCCCCACCGCCTCGCCCCACGGATGCACGCCGCGCACCGGCGCGAGGAAGCGCGCCGCCGTCCACGCCGCCGCACCCGGCCCCTGCCCGAGCAGGGGCCGGTCGAGGAAGCCGGCCAGTCCCGCCTGCCAGTACGCCACCCGCGCCCGGGCGGAGTTGTCCTCCCCTTGGACGATCGCGACGACGCGGGGGGCCTGGAGGGCGGCGAGCAGCACGAGAAGGAGCGCGAGACCGAGCAGGACCTTGCGGCGCAGGGAGGCCCTCCACCACCAGAGGACCTCCACCCCCAGGCCCGCCACCCCCAGCAGGGAGCGGGTGGCCAGGAGGGCACAGGCGGCCAGGAGGCCGGCTCCCCCACCCAGCCAACGCCACGGCCCTTCCTCGCGCGCCGGGAGAAGGGCCAAAGGCAACAGGGAGACCAGCCAGAGGGCGAGCAGGTTGTGGTGGCCGAGGGGTATGGCGGCGCGCGGCGCCTGCCGGAGAGTGAGGTCGAGCAGCGCCCAGAGAGCCACCGCCGCCACCGTCGCAGACACGGCGCGAAGCCCCACCCGGCGGGTCGCCTCGTCGCGCCAGCAGCGCGCCACGGCCCCCGGAAGACCGAGAACCGCCGGCAGCAGAAGGAGCCCCACCAGCCCGGCCCGCGGCACCGGGGAGACGGCGGCGCTCAGCACCGCGACGGCCAGCAGAGCCGGCGGCAGCCAACGGCCGAGCCGCCCGAGCCGCAGCGGATCGCGCCAGGGCGTCCCGCGCCAGGCCACGAGGCCCAGGAGCGCGAGGGCCAGGGTCACACTCCCGGCGGCCGTCGCCCCCCCGGCCAGCGTGCCGCACCACGCCGCCGACAGAGCGAGAAGCAGGGCAGGGGCGAAGCGCGCCATCCATCTACGATATGCTTGTTCCTCCCCTCCAAGGGGACCCCATCACCAGGAGATCCCGATCATGACCGTCGATACCCTCAGCAACGTCTCCCACCTCCTCGCCTCCCTCGGCCTGGAGGCTGACAACCCCGGCGCCTTCGCCGGCACCTGGATTCCGACCCATGGCGAGCGCGTCGTCTCGCTCAACCCGGCGACCGGCGAGCCGATCGCCGCCGTCCACATGGCCAGCGTCGACGACTACGAGCGGGTGGCCGCGGTCTCCCTCGACGCCTTCCGCGAATGGCAGACCTGGCCCGCCCCGAAGCGCGGCGAGGTCGTCCGCCAGCTCGGCGAAGAGCTGCGGCGCCACAAGGCCGAGCTCGGCCATCTGGTCAGCCTGGAGGTCGGCAAGATCACCTCCGAAGGGTTGGGCGAGGTGCAGGAGATGATCGACATGGCGGACCTCGCGGTCGGCATGTCGCGCCAGCTCTACGGCCTCTCCATGCACTCCGAGCGCCCGCAGCACCGGATGTACGAGCAGTGGCATCCGCTGGGACCGATCGGCGTGATCACCGCCTTCAACTTCCCGGTCGCCGTGTGGGCCTGGAACGCCATGGTGGCCGCCGTCTGCGGCGACTCGGTCATCTGGAAGCCGTCGCACCAGGCGCCGCTCACCGCCCTCGCGGTGACCCGCATCGCCGACCGGGTGCTCAAGGCGAACAACGCGCCGCCGATCTTCAACCTCGCCTTCGGCGGCCGCGCCGGCGTCGGCGAGCGGATGGTCGCCGACCGCCGCCTGCCGCTCATCTCCGCCACCGGCTCGGTGCGCATGGGCCGCGAGATCGGCAAGGTCCTCGCCGACCGCCTCGGCCGCGGGCTCATGGAGCTCGGCGGCAACAACGGCATCCTGGTGACCGACGACGCCGACCTGGACCTGGCGCTCCGCGCCGTCCTCTTCGCCGCCGTGGGCACCGCCGGCCAGCGCTGCACCACCACCCGCCGCCTCTTCCTGCAGAAGGGCATCGCCGCGGAGATGAAGCGTCGCCTGGTCGACGCCTACAAGTCGATCCGCGTCGGCGATCCGCTGGAGCCGGGCACCCTGATGGGACCGTTGATCGACGAGACCGCGGTGACCAACATGCTGAAGGCGATCGACACCGCGCAAGCCGAAGGCGGCAAGGTCCTGGCCGGCGGCAAGCGCATCGACCGTCCCGGCTTCTTCGTCGAGCCGACCCTGATCGAGGCGACGGTCCACATGCCGATCACCTGCGAGGAGACCTTCGCGCCGATCCTCTACGTCTTCGAGTTCGAGGATCTGGACGAGGCGATCCGCATGCACAACAGCGTGCCGCAGGGTCTCTCCTCGGCCATCTTCACCCTGAACATGCGCAGCGCCGAGCGCTTCCTCGCCGCCACCGGCAGCGACTGCGGCATCGCCAACGTCAACATCGGCACCTCGGGAGCCGAGATCGGCGGCGCCTTCGGCGGCGAGAAGGAGACCGGAGGAGGCCGCGAAGCCGGCTCCGACTCCTGGAAGATCTACATGCGCCGCCAGACCTGCACCCTCAACTGGGGCACCAGCCTGCCCCTCGCCCAGGGCGTGGAGTTCAAGGTCGGGGAGTAGGCGCTGCTCGGACGGATCCGCCAGATCCGACGGATCCGTCCGATGTCCTACCCCGCCACCGCCAACCCACCCGCCATCATCTCCAACACGATCGTCTCGTTCGCCGGCACCGTGCGGAGAAATTCTCCTCCCCCATAGAGGTCCAGCGTGCGGTCGAAGGTGATCTCGGCGCGGCGGGTGGTTTCCAGGAGGAGCTCCGGGTGGCCGACGTGGTCGCCTTTGTAGACTTTGGGGAAGACGGAGAGGAAGGTGGCGCGGGAGACCTTCTTGAGGATCACCAGGTCCATCCGGCCGTCGTCGATGCGGGCGGCGGGGGCGATGCGCATGCCGCCTCCGTAGCTCGGGAGGTTCGCCGCGTCGACGAACATCACGGGGCCGTCGAAGGTGCCGCCGTCCCAGGCGATCCGGGCCTGCGGCGGCTGGAAGCCCACCAGGGTGCGCAGCGCCGCCCAGGGATAGATCCAGCGCCCGCGGAAGCGTTGCACCTGGTTCGCGCGGTGGGTGACCTCCGAGTCGAAGCCGGCTCCCGCGTAGCCGATGCAGACCGCCTCCCCGGCGCGGATCAGGTCGATGCGGCGCACCGGGGCGGTCAGCGCGTGGCGGACGGCTTCGTCCAGCCCGCGCGGAGTCCCCAGCGCCAACGCGAGGTCGTTGCCGGTGCCGCGAGGGATCACGCCCAGGGCGGTCGCGGTGCCGGCGAGCCCCTGGGCGGCCTGGTGCATGGTGCCGTCGCCTCCCAACACCAGGAGGCGCTCGATGCCGTCCTCCGCGGCACGGCGCGCCTGCTCGGCCAGGTCTTCGACCCGGCGGGTGACCACCAGCCCCCCTTGGTGGTGGGCCGCCAGCAGGCGCACCCGGTCCACAGCCGCCCGGGCGGCTCCGTTGCCCGCTCCCGGGTTGACCAGAAAGCGGATGGAGGGGGTCTCGCGGTCGCTCAGAATGCCTCGCAGTCTACCCCACCCGCCCACC
>DIHE01000022.1 GCA_002420005.1 Holophagales bacterium UBA5704
GTTCTGGGGGTGGAGCGGGTGGGAATCGACGACAGCTTCTTCGATCTGGGCGGCCATTCGCTGCTGGCGACGCGGGTGGTGAGCCGGGTGCGGTCGCTGCTGGGCCGGGAGCTTCCCTTGCGGGCGCTGTTCGAATACCCGACGGTGGGCGAGCTGTGCGAGCGCCTGCCGGAGCTGGGAGGCGGCTGGGCGCTGCCGCCGATCGAGGTGCTGGAGCGGCGCGACGGCGTGCCGCTGTCCTACGCCCAGCAGCGCCTCTGGTTCATCGACCGCCTGGAAGGCGGCAGCAGCCAGTACAACATCCCGGGCGCCGTCCGCGTGCGCGGCTCCTTCGACCGGAGCGCCTTCGAACGCGCGCTGCAGACGATCCTCGCGCGCCACGAAACCCTGCGCACGGTCTTCCGGGAGAGCGGCGGCCAGGCGGTGCAGGTCATCGGCCGGAGCTTCGACTTCGCCCTCGGTGAGGAGGATCTCTCCGGGTTGCCCCCGCAGGAGCGGGAGGCCGCGGTGGCGCTGCGGTTGCAGGAGGATGCGCGCCGGCCGTTCGATCTGAGCCGCGACCTGATGTTGCGGGCCGGCGTGCTCAAGCTGGCGGACGACGAGCACGTGGTGCTGCTCACCATGCACCACATCGCCTCGGACGGTTGGTCGATGGGCGTGCTGCGGCGCGAGCTGTCGGCGCTCTATGCGGCTTGTCGCGAGGGCCGGGAAGCCCTCCTGCCGGCGCTGCCGGTGCAGTACGCGGACTATGCCGCGTGGCAGCGGGGGTGGCTGCAGGGGGAGGTGCTGGAAGGGCAGCTCGGCTACTGGCGCCGCCGGTTGGCGAACCTGCCGGTGGTGCATGGGATCCCGCTGGACCGCCCCCGCCCGGCGGTCCAGGGGTTCGCCGGAGGGCGCCGGCTCTCGCTCCTGTCCGCGGAGGCGGCGGGGCGGATCGAAACGGCCTGCCGCCGCTGCGGCGTGACGCTGTTCATGTTCCTGCAAACGGCCTTCGCCGTGCTTCTGGGCCGCTACAGCCAGGAGGACGACATCGCGATGGGCTCGCCGGTCGCCGGGCGCGTGCACCGCGACCTGGAGCCGCTGATCGGCTTCTTCATCAACACCCTGGTGCTGCGCACCGACCTGTCCGGCGCGCCGCGGCCGGCCGAGCTGCTGGAGGCGGGCAAGCAGACGATCCTGGATGCCTACACGCATCAGCACCTGCCGTTCGAAATGCTGGTGGAAGAGCTGCGCCCGGAGCGCAGCCTGAGCCACAGCCCGCTGCACCAGGTCCTGTTCGTCCTGCAAAACACCGAGCGGGTGTCCGAACGTCTCGGAGGCTCGCGCCTGGAGCCGGTGGGAGAGGGCGGCGGGGTGGCGAAGCTCGATCTGGAGCTGCTGGTGGGCGAGGGCGAGGAGGGGGGGCTGCTGCTCAACTGGCTGTACAAGACGGATCTGTTCGACGGGGTGACGGTCGAGCGGATGGCGTCGAGCTTCGAGGCTCTGGTGGGCGGTTTCCTGGAGAGCCCGGAGACGGCCGTCTCGTCGCTCGCGCTGCTCCAGGAGGCGGAGCGCTCCCAGCTGCTGGAGGAGTGGAACGGCCCGGTGAGCTCCTTCCCGCAGGATCTCTGCCTGCCCGATCTGTTCGAGGCCCAGGCGGCGGCGACCCCGCAGGCGACGGCGGTGGTGTGCGAGGGGGTCCGGCTCTCCTTTGCCGAGCTCGATGACCGTTCGAGCCGGCTGGCGCACGTGCTGCTCGCCGAGGGAGTCGGGCCGGAGGTGCCGGTGGGTCTGTGCATGGACCGCTCGGTGGACCTGGTGGCCGGGCTGCTGGCGATCCTCAAGGCGGGAGGCGCCTACGTTCCGCTCGATCCGGACTCTCCGGAGGTGCGCCTGCGGTCGATGCTGGAGGACGCGGGCGTCGGGGTGGTGGTGACCGAGGGCTGGCGCGCGAGCCTCTTCGAAGGCTTGCGCACGGTCTCTCCGGGAGACCCGGACCTGGAGGCGCGCCTGGCCTCGTCGCGCCCGGGCCGGCCCGGGCGGCGCTTCTTGCGGCCGGAACATCTGGCGTACGTGATCTTCACGTCCGGCTCGACCGGCAAGCCCAAGGGGGTTCCGGTCGAGCACCGCAGCGTGGTCAACCTGGCCTTCGCCTTGCGGGGTGCGCTGGCGTCGATCGGCCTGGCGGGCCCGTACCGCTGGGCGTGGAACGTGCCGGTGGTGTTCGACGGCTCCGTGAAGGGCTGGACGCAGCTGCTCCTGGGGGCGGAGCTGCACGTCCTGTCGCAGCCGGTTCGGCAGTCGCCGCCGGACCTTCTCGCCTACCTGCGGAGCGAGGCGATCGACCTGCTGGACTGCACGCCTTCCCTGCTCGACCTCCTGCTCGGGGAGGCGGAGGAGAGAGGCGCGCAGTTGCCGCATCTGCTGATCGGCGGCGAGGCGATCGGCCGCTCTCTCTGGTCGCGGGTGTGCGCCCACCTGGGGGGAGCCGGGAGGTCTGCGCTCAACGTCTATGGCCCGACCGAGTGCACGGTCGACACCACGGCGGCTCTGCTGCGGGAAGGAGCGGAGCCGCACATCGGGCTGCCGCTGCCGAACGTGGAGGCCTACGTGCTGGACGAGGCGCTCGGCTTGCAGCCGCAGGGAGGGCTGGGCGAGCTGTGCATCGGAGGCGCGGGGGTGGCGCGCGGGTATCTGGGAAGGCCGGATCTGACGGCGGAGCGCTTCGTGCCTCATCCGTACACGGCACGCCCGGGTGGGCGGCTGTACCGGACGGGGGACCTGGGGCGGCGCCGCGGCGATGGAACGCTGGAGCTCCTCGGGCGGCGGGACCACCAGGTGAAGGTCCGCGGCTTCCGCATCGAGCTGGGAGAGATCGAGGCGCAGCTCCTGTCCCACCCCGCGGTGCGCGAAGCGGTGGTCCTGGCGCGCGAGGACCGCCCCGGGGACCGCCGCCTGGTGGCCTACGCCGTCGGCCGGGAGAAGAGCCCTCCGGACCCGGAGAGGTTGCGCGAGCACCTGGCGCGCCGGCTGCCCGAATACATGGTGCCGGGGGCGTTCGTGGTGCTGGACTGGCTGCCGCTGACTCCGAACGGCAAGGTGGACCGCAGTGCCCTGCCGGCTCCGGAGGGGGAGGATTTCCGGAAAGGAGAGTACGTGGCGCCGCGGACGGCGGTGGAGCGCCGCCTGTGCGAGATCTGGCAGGAGCTGCTCGGAGTGGAGCGGGTAGGGATCGAAGACAACTTCTTCGACCTGGGGGGGCACTCTCTGCTGGCGACGCAGGTGGTGAGCCGGGTGCGCTCGGACCTGGGGGTGGAGGTGGCGTTGCGGGCGATCTTCGAGAACCCGACGATCGGCGAATTCTGCGACATGCTGCCCGAGCTGCGGGGCGGCGGATCGTTCCTGCCTCCCATCGAAACGCTCCCGCGCCGCGAAGGGCTGCCGCTGTCCTTCGCCCAGCAGCGGCTCTGGTTCATCGACCGTCTCGAAGGAGCGAGCAGCCAGTACAACATCCCGAGCGTCGTGCGGGTCGCGGGGGAGCTGGACCGGACGGCGCTCGGCCGTGCCCTGCACGCCATCGTCGAGCGCCACGAGTCGTTGCGCACGGTTTTCCGCGAGGTGGACGGCGAGGTCGTCCAGGTGATCGGCGACGGGGCGGGCTTCCGGCTGGCGGCGCGCGACCTGACGCCGCTCGGCGCCGAGGACAAGGAGCGGGAGGTGCGGCGCCTGGCGCTGGAGGATGCGCGCCGGCCGTTCGATCTGAGCCGGGACCTGCTGTTGCGCGTCGAGCTGCTCACGCTGTCGGAGACCGAGCACGTCGTGCTGTTCAACATGCACCACATCGCCTCCGACGGCTGGTCGATGGGAGTGCTGATGCGCGAGCTCGGCACGCTCTATGAGGCGTTCCGGGCCGGTCTCGCGAACCCGCTGCCGCCTCTGCGGGTGCAGTATGCGGACTACGCGCAGTGGCAGCGTCGATGGTTGCAGGGCGAAGCCCTCGAGGGGCAGCTGCGCTACTGGCGCCGGCGCCTGGAGGGGCTCCCCCTGGTCCACCGGCTGCCGCTGGACAAGCCGCGCCCGGCGCGGCAGGGGTTCTCGGGGGCCGACCACGTCCAGCGCCTGGAGAGCGGATTGAGCGGGCGGATGGAGGCCTTCTGCCGCGAGACCGGAGTGACGGTCTTCATGTTCCTCCATGCGGCGTTTTCGGTTCTCCTGGGCCGCTTCAGCCAGGAGACCGACATCGTGGTGGGGTCGCCGATCGCCGGCCGCATCCACCGTGATGTCGAGCCGCTGATCGGGTTCTTCGTCAACACGCTGGTCCTGCGCAGCGACCTGTCGGGGGACCCCCGGTTCAGCGACCTGCTGGAGGTGAGCCGCCAGACGATCCTCGACGCCGACGCCCACCAGCACATTCCCTTCGAGATGCTGGTCGAGGAGCTGCGGCCGGAACGCAGCCTGAGCCACAGCCCGCTGTTCCAGATCCTGATCGCTCACCAGACCACCGAGCGTGGTCCGGCCGAGCTCGTGGGAGCACGCCGCGAGTCGCTGGCGGAGGGGAGCGGAATCGTGCGCTTCGACCTGGAGCTCAACGCCTGGGAACTGCCGGACGAGCTGGTCTTCCGGTGGCACTACAAGCAGGAGCTGTTCTTCGCCGAGACGATCGAGCGGATGGCGGCGAGCTTCGAGGCGCTGCTGGCGGGGATTCTGGAACATCCGGAGGCGCGGGTGGATTCCCAGCCGTTGCTGCGCGCGGCGCAGCGCGCGGCGCTCCTGCACGCCTGGGGCGGCCGGGAGGGCTGGGTGCCC
>DIHE01000017.1 GCA_002420005.1 Holophagales bacterium UBA5704
GTCCTGCCCGCCCCCGTCTCGCCGGGGCGGCCCAAGGGTGGAACGTGGTCGTCCTCTCCATCGACACCCTGCGCGCCGACCGCCTGGGCGCCTATCAATATAAGGAACGCCCCACCAGCCCGCGGCTGGACGCGCAGCTCGCCTCCGGCCTCACCTTCGACGCCGCCATGGCGCCGCGCGCGGCCACCTGGCCCTCCCTCGCCTCCCTGCTCACCGGCCTCTATCCCAGCGGCCACGGCGTGCAGGAGAACGGCTACGGCTTCCCCGACGACCTGCCGACCCTGCCCAAGATTCTGCACGGCGCCGGGTACCGCACCGGCGCCTTCCTGAGCAACATGTGCAAGGCGAACCACCAGGGCTGGGACGGCTTCGGCTGCACCGGCGGCCAGGACGGCAAGACCGTGCAGAACGCCCTCGGCTGGGCGCGCTCCCTGCCGGCGGACGGCAAGCCGTTCCTGCTCTGGGTCCACCTGTTCGGCGCCCATGGCCCTTACTACAACGGCGGCGATCTCGCCACCCGGCTCGACCCGGGCTACGAAGGGCCGGTGGGGCCGCGCAAGTGGCAGCTCGACCGCATCATGACCGAGAAGGTCCCCCTCGGCCCCCGCGACCTGCAGCATCTGAACGCCATGTACGACGCGGCGGTGATGGGGGTGGACGGCCTCTCCGGCACCCTTCTCGACGGCCTGCGCGCCGCGGGCCGGCTCGAACGGACCCTGGTCGTCATCACCGCCGACCACGGGGAGGAGCTCTACGAGCACAACCGCTACCTGTACCACTCCTGCTCGGTCTACCAGTCGACCCTGCACGTGCCGCTGGGCCTCTCGGCGCCGGGGCTGATCGCGCCGGGAAGCCGGGTGCCGCAGACCGTCGAGCTGATCGACGTCACGCCCACGCTGCTCTCCCTGCTCGGCCTGCCCGCCCTGCCGGAGGTCCACGGCAAGTCCCTGGTGCCCTACCTGGAGCGCCCCGGCGAAGGAGGCCGCGGCCGGCCGGCCTTCTCCGAATACGGCGACAACCGGGTGCGCACCGTCCTCGACCAGGACTGGAAGCTGGTGTTCAACCCGGACGAGATGGTCCCGGTCTGCATCCCGGACGCCCCGCCGGGGCACTACCCGATCGGACGCCTGGAGCTCTACAACCTGGCGGAAGACCCGCGCGAGACCACGAATCGCGCCGCCACCGAGAAAGCCAAGGTCGCCGAGCTGCTGCGCCTCCTCGACCAGCGCTTCGCCGGCCTGCGCCGGCGCGGTGGTGATCAGGAGATCTCCGAGGAGCTGCGGCGGGAGCTGAAGGCGCTGGGGTACGTGGCGAACTGATCGTGGGGTCTTGACAACCCCCGATGCCGCCCGTAAGATCTGCATCCTTCCGCGCGGCGGGAGGTTAGCTCAGCGGTCAGAGCACCTGCCTTACACGCAGGGGGTCGCGGGTTCAAATCCCTCACCTCCCACCAAAGAGGTGAGTCACGCCGCGGGAATTGACATCCAGGCAGGTACATTTGCGGGGCTGTAGTTCAGTTGGTTAGAACGCCGGCCTGTCACGCCGGAGGTCGCGGGTTCGAGCCCCGTCGGCCCCGCCAATCATCCTGCCCCCTGGGTTTTCTCGCTGGAGACGAACGAGATGCGCGACAAGATCAAGTTGGTTTCGACCGCCGGTACGGGGTACTTCTATACCACCGACAAGAACAAGAAGCTCTCCACCGAGAAGCTTCGGATGAAGAAGTACGACCCCAAGGTGCGCAAGCACGTCGAGTTCGTCGAAGAGAAGCTGCGCTGACCCTCAGCTCCGCTCTGCGCCCCTTCCGAGACCCCCGCTCCGGGGGTCTTCGTGTTTTCAGGCATCCCGTGACAGAATGCTTCCCCCAAGGAGGAGATCCCCTATGCACGAGTTGCCTTCGTTACCCTACGCCTTCGACGCTCTGGAGCCGCACATCGACGCCCAGACGATGCAGATCCACCATGGCAAGCACCATGCCACCTATGTCACCAAGCTGAACGACGCGCTCAAGGACCATCCGGACCTGCAGGGAAAGAGCCTCGAAGACCTGCTGCGCGGCATCGCCGCGGTGCCGGAAGGCATCCGCAACGCCGTCAAGAACCACGGCGGCGGCCACGCCAACCACAGCCTCTTCTGGAAGACCATGGGGCCCGGCGGCGGCGGCGCGCCCTCCGGCCCGCTCGGCGACGCCATCAACGGTGCGTTCGGCAGCTTCGACGCCTTCAAGGAGAAGCTCACCACCACCGCGACCAACGTGTTCGGCTCCGGCTGGGGCTGGCTGGTCCTCAGGGACGGCAAGCTCGAGGTGACCGGCAAGCCCAACCAGGACAGCCCCTGGATGGAAGGGGCCGCCCCGCTCCTCGGCGTCGACGTCTGGGAGCACGCCTACTACCTGCGCTATCAGAACCGCCGCCCCGACTACCTCTCCGCCTGGTGGAGCACCATCCATTGGGCCGAGGTCGAGCAGCAGTACCTGCGCGCCCGCGGCTGACCCCAAGTTCCGGTATTTACCTGACAACTCCCGCCCCATCTCGCGACAAGGCTCCCGACGGAGGAGCCTTGTCGCTTCTGCTGCGCAAGGAGGCAACTTGCGGTTATAGAGAAGTTTGCACGTGTCGGCTCACGTTGTGGGCATACGCCTGCCCCCGATCCGGCGCAGGATCAACCGAAAGTCAACTATGCTTCCTCTAGAATCGTTTCAAGTGAACCGGGAAGGATGGGCATCCCGGAACCAAAGACGCAAGGAGGGACGAGCACAATGGCCAACATCGACCGCGGAATCCAGATCTTTCGGCGGGAGGAGCGGCACTTGACCAAGGTCTTCAAGGCATTGTCGGATGGCACCCGCCAGGAGATTCTGCGCCTTCTCGAGGGCCGCCAGCGTACGGTCGGAGAGATCGTGGGAAACTTCAATCTGTCGCAGCCGACGATCTCGCGTCACCTTTCGGTCCTCAAGGAAGCGGATCTGGTGGTCGACCACAGACAGGGGCAGAACGTCATCTATCGGCTCAACGATGGAGCGCTCTCCACCTCGATGCAGGAATTCTTCGGACAGTTCCGGAGCTGCCAGGACGTCCTGCGCTAAGCTCCCGAGAGCCGGACCTTCCAGCTCTCCCCATTTCCTATTGTCTCTCCCTTTGCAATCCGAGGCGGGGGCGGTATAAGATGCCGCCCCCGGGTCGCCCTCCCTGCGTGGCAGCGCGTTCCGTCCAACCCCGAACTCGGCGGTGTAGCTCAGTTGGTTAGAGCGAGCGACTCATAATCGCTAGGTCATGGGTTCAAGTCCCGTCACCGCCACCATCCCTCCGCCCGGCACCGTGCCCCCCGACCTCCTTCTCGACCGCCTCCGCGGGTTCTTCCGCGACGAAGCCCCCCTCGCGGCCGGCGAGTCGATCCTGGTCGCCTTTTCGGGAGGGCTCGACTCGACCGCCCTCCTGCTCACAGCGAGCCGGCTGCTCGCGGCGCGCACCCTCGCCGCGCACCTCGACCACGGGCTCGACGCAGGCGCGGCGGAGCGCGCCCGCGCGGCGGCCGCGGTGGCGGCCCGCCTGGGGGTTTCCTGGCTCTCCGAACGGCGGCCGGTCGGCGCCCTGCGCCGGCCCGGCGAGAGCCTGGAAGCGGCGGCCCGCCGGGTGCGCTACGGCTTCCTGGAGGACGCCGCCCGGGAGACCGGCGCGCGCTGGATCGCCACCGCCCACCACCGCGACGACCAGGCCGAAACGGTGCTCCTGCGGCTCCTCTTCGGCAGCGGGATCGAAGGCCTCGCGGGCATCCGGCCGGTCCACGGCCGCATCGTCCGCCCGCTTCTCGACGTCCCCCGGGCGGCTCTCCGCGACGCGGTCCTGGCGGCAGGCCTTCCCTGGAGCGAGGACCCCTCGAACCAGAACCTCGCGATCCCGCGCAACCTCGTCCGCCACCGGCTTCTGCCGGCGCTCGCCCCGGCGCCGGAGGACGCCGCCGCCCTGGCCCGCCTGGCCGGGCGTGCCCGGCGGGCGGGCGCCCGGCTCGACCGCCTCCTCGCCGATCGTCTCGCCGTCCGCAGCGTGGACGGCGGGGTGGCGGTGGACCGCGCCGCCCTGCTCGCCCTGCCGGCGGAGCTGCTGCCTCTCGCCCTGGCCGGGCTGCACCGGCGCGCCGGAGCCCCCTATCCGGCGGCCCGCCGGGCGCGTGAGGAGTTGCTGCGACAGCTCGCCCGCGGCGGAGCGGGTGCCGAGCGCCTCGCCTGCGACGGTGGCGGCGGCCGTCGCTGGGAGGCCCGCGGGGACCTCCTGGTGCTTCACAGGCCACGGATCTCATTGCAACCGCCGCGCTTCACTTATACTCTGGAAGCTCCGGGCATCCTCGAGATCCCGGAGATCGGCGTCAGGGTCGGGCTGCACCACCACCCTGTCGAGCCCTGGATGTTCCAGGGCTCCCCTCACCGCGCGGCTTTCGTGCTGCCTCCGGCAGCCGGGAATCGCGTCACGGTGCGAAACCGTCGCCCCGGCGACCGCCTGCACCCTCTGGGGGCGGCCGGCAGCCGGCGGCTGAAGGACGTTCTGATCGACCGGCGCGTCCCGCGGGACCTGAGAGACCGGATTCCTCTCTTCTGCGTGGGAGAACGGATCGCCTGGGTCCCCGGCGTCACCATCGATCAGCGCTTCCGCATCACCGGCGAAGCGACCGCCTGGGTCGCCGAGGTCGAGGCACGATGACCATGACAGAACCGCAGGCCGCCGCCAGGACTCCCGACAACCCGCAGGACATCGACGTCCTGTTCGACGCCGCCACGGTGCGCGACCGCGTGAGCGCGCTCGGGCAGCAGATCGGCCGCCAGATCGGCGGTGAGGATCCGATCCTCATCGGTCTCCTCGAAGGCTCGCTCGTCTTCCTCTCGGATCTGGTGCGCGCCATCCCCGCACCGGTTCGTTTCGAGCTCATCCAGGTGCACTCCGGGGTCGATTCCGGCGTGCTGCGCATCGAGTACCCGATCCCCCTGGACATCGCCGGGCAAAGCATCGTGGTGGTGAAGGACGTGGTCGCCTCCGGCGTCACCGAGCCGTATCTCGCCCAGCAGCTCCGCGATCATGGAGCGCGCATGGTCCGCTTCGCGGCGCTGGTCGACCTGCCGGACGAGCGGAAGACCGATTTCCGTCCGGACTATGCCGCGTTCTCCACCCCCCGCCGCGGCGTCCTCGTCGGTTTCGGCATGAAGCACGGCGGGCGCCACGGGAACTTTCCGGGCATCGGGTGCCTTCGAGGTACCGATTGAGCCGTCACCGGACGCTCCGGGAATCCGTCTGCGGGCCTCGCGGTTGTCACCCGCAGGGACCTCGTGTCCTTTCGCGCGCGAGCGCGCTTCTTGAAGAGGTAGCCGAGCTTTGAACTCTACGCTCAAGACGCTTTTTCTGTGGATGGCGATCTTCGTCGTCGTCATCCTGCTTTGGAACACCTTCCAGCACAGCAAGACCCAGCAGGAAGACCTCTCCTTCTCCCAGTTCATCAAGGACGTGCGGAGCGGCAAGGTCGCCGAGGTCACGGTCATCGGAGAGCAGGACCTCACCGGGAAGTTCAAAGGGGGCGCCCAGCACGCCGAAGGGCAGGAGTTCAAGGTCGTCCTGCCCCAGAGCTATCCTGACCTGGTCAAAGAGCTCGACCAGGCCAACGTGCAGATCACCGCGGAGAAACCGCGCGACAACCCGCTCTTCGCGGTGCTGTTCACCTGGGCCCCGGTGCTGCTCATCGTCGCCCTGTGGATCTTCTTCATGCGCCAGATGCAGACCGGCGGCAACAAGGCGTTGTCGTTCGGCAAGAGCAAGGCGAAGCTCCTCAACACGACCGGCAAGAAGGTGACCTTCAAGGACGTGGCCGGCGTCGAGGAGGCCAAGGAAGAGCTGCAGGAGATCGTCGAATTCCTGAAGGAGCCGCAGAAGTTCCAGAAGCTGGGCGGCCGCATCCCCAAGGGCGTGCTGCTGATGGGCCCGCCGGGCACCGGCAAGACGCTGCTCGCCCGTGCCATCGCCGGCGAGGCGAACGTGCCGTTCTTCTCCATCTCCGGCTCCGACTTCGTCGAGATGTTCGTCGGCGT
>DIHE01000162.1 GCA_002420005.1 Holophagales bacterium UBA5704
AGCTCGACAACGCCAACACGGCGTCGTCGGGCGGCGTCCAGCTGCCGGTCAACGGCAACTGATCGTGCCTTCCGGGCCTCGGGGTCTCCCCGGGGCCCGTCCCCTTCACCACCCCGCCTTGAATTCCCTCGAAGTCCCGACGGCAAAGGCCTTGCCCTCCGGCCGATTCCGTGCAAATATAGTCAATCGCCAATTCTGACTCCGTCACCGTCCGCTCCGCCTGGGGGGTTCAGGCGCATGGTTGAGAAGAGGGAACGTCTTTCCTGTCGCGTCTCCGGTCTGCGCCGGTCTCTCTGGCTTCTCGGCGTGGCTGCCATCCTGGCAGAGTCGCTGTCGGCCCAGGGGTTCGATCCGGGAAAGACACCGGTGACCCAGGTTCCTGCGGAACGCTGGGGTGCCTTGCAGCCGGCCACCATCGTGGGTGATTCGTCCTGGTGGAACTTCGGGTCGACGCCGAGCTCCTCGCATCCGTTCTGGCATGACGTCGACATCGAGAACGGCTATGTCTTTGCGACCTCCGGGCGCGGCCTGATGGTCTACGATGCGGTCCTGGATCCGGCCCATCCGACCCGGCGCTCCTACTTCTTTGCCAATACTTCGACGGTGCCTTCGTGGCATCAGAACGACACCAAGTTCTACCTCTTCGGCGTCGACGCGCCCGCCGGCAACGACGGGGTGGTGGCGGTCGCCTGCATCTCCAACAACGGCCTGCTGGTCTTCGACACCCGGAACAAACAGTTTCCCCGGCTGATGTACCAGGACGACTCGAAGGAGGGGACCCAGGTCTGGGCCACCACCTACAACAACACGGCCTACGCCTTTTTCGCGGCGACCGACCAGCGGGTGCTCATCTACAACTTGACCGCGGCGCAGAACCTGGCTGCGACCGGGTGCCTGGACAACTCGCCGACCTCCATCCTGTGCAAGGACCCGCAGAACAACCGGGTCTACGTCGGCAAGATCTCAACCCAGTCGGGAGCGGCCTACCTGCATGGAGCGGGCGATCATCTGGCGATCTCGCAGGGCTTTCTAGGGATCGAGATCTGGAGGGTGAATGATCCGGCGAACCCGCTGCGGGTCGCGAAGTTCACCCCCCCCGGCATCTCGGCCGGCGTCGCTCTGTGGCAGGATGGCCCCAAGCACTACCTGGCCGTCGTGCAGGTCGCCAACGTCTCGCCACACAACGTGAACATCTACGACGTGAGCTGCATCACCGGCACCGGCACGTGCACACCCACGCTGGTGAAGACCTTCGTGGCAACCTACGACGCACCCTCGACCATCCTGTTTGTTACGTTCTCACGGCGGTCGGGCACCCCCTATCTCTATCTCGGCAACGAGGACCAGTTCAGCGGCGGCCCGCAGCGGGAGTTTCTTCTTGACGTCACGGACCCCACGGCCCCCGTGGACGTGACGCCCCACGTGCACACGGGCGGCTACTGGGGCTGGTACTACGCCGGCAATTCGACCGGCTTCAACTGGGTGATGCCGCGCACCGCCAAGTTCCACGGCAACCACCTGTACCGGGCCGCGTTCAGCCTGTTCGACATCCACGAGTTCAGGGGCAACGTGCCGCCGGCCGCGAGCTTCTCGGTCGGAACCCAGAGCCCGGACGGCCGGTTCTACTCCGGCGACCCGATCACCTTCACCGATCACTCGACCGGTTTCCCGACGAGCTGGACCTGGACGTTCCTGCCGGACGGCACCCCCCCCTGAGCCGCGGGGACCGGAGCCCGGCGGTCGGCCGCCATCCGGCGTAGAATGGGAGGCGCATGCGGGATCTGGCCGTCGTCGCGGAAGGGTTGAGCAAGAGTTACCGGGTCTATGCGTCTCCCTGGGATCGCCTGGGGGAGGCGTTGACCCGGCGGCGGCGGCATCGCGAGTTCCGCGCCCTCGACGGGGTCAGCTTCGCCTTGCCGCGCGGCGAAGGCTTGGCCCTCCTCGGGGAGAACGGCGCGGGCAAGAGCACGCTCCTGAAGATCCTCGCCGGCATCACGGCGCCGACCGCGGGCCGGGTGCGCGTCGAGGGGACGGTTGCTTCGATCCTGGAGCTGGGCTCGGGTTTCCACCCGGAGCTGACCGGCCGCCAGAACATCGTGCTGAACGCCGCCATGCTCGGTCTCTCGGAAGAAGCGGTGAAGAGCCGGCTGCCGGACATCGTCGCCTTCAGCGAGCTGGGAGACTTCATCGACCAACCGGTCAAGGTCTATTCGACCGGCATGGCCATGCGCCTGGGGTTCTCCATCGCCACCCAGGTCGAGCCGGACGTCCTGATCATCGACGAAGCCTTGTCGGTGGGGGACGGCTACTTCCAGAAGAAGTGCATCGACCGTCTGCTCCACTTCGTCGGCCGTGGCGGCACGCTGCTGTTCTGCTCGCACGCCATGTACTACGTCTCGGCGTTCTGCCAGCGGGCGCTGTGGCTGCGCGGGGGCCGGGTGGAGGCGCTGGGTCCGGTGCTCGACGTGGTGCGCGACTACGAGAACTTCCTGGTGGCGAAGACCGCTGCGCAGGCGGCCGCCTCCCACGAGACGCCGCCGGTGGCGGTGCATGCAGGGCCGGCGCGATTGACCGGCGTCTGCCTCGCAGACGGAGCGGCGGATCCCGTCTTCGAGACCGGCCGCCCCTGGGAGCTGGCGATCGAATGGGAGTCGGACGATCCGCGCCGGCCCTTCCATCTCGGCGTCGGGGTCAACCGCATCGACGAGGTCGAGGTCTTCTCCTTCAGCTCGCACGCCGACGGCCTCGCGCCTTTTCGTGGCGAACGCCGGTATGCGGCGCGCCTGCGGCTGCCGCGGCTGCCTCTGGTGAAGGGCGAGTTCACCCTCTACGTCTTCCTGCTGGACGAAGAGGGGCTGCACATCTACGATCAGCGCGTCCTGCAACGGGCGTTTCGGGTGCAGAGCCCGTCCTACGCGTTCGGCCTCGTGCGGGCCGAGCATGCCTGGGAGCTGGACGAACGGAGCGCTCTCTCCGTAGAAAGAACGATCGCGCGCGCCTGAAGGGAGCCTGAACCGAACCTCATGACGACGAGCACGCTGCCCATCCTCACCGAGCTCCGCACGGAAGTCCTTCCGGGAGAGAGCTTGGCGCCCAGCCCGTTCCTGCATCTCGGCCCCGACCGGGTCTACAACCCGTTGACCGACCGGACCTTGACCGAGGGAGAGGCCGGTTATTCCGATCTGCGGGCGCTTCTCGCCGGGGCGGGGCCGGAGACGGTGGGGGAGGCGGCGCGCCGGGATCTCGCCACGGCGGGCTGGCTGCTGCCGGCCGAGGACGACGCCTCGCGCCGCTTCCTCTTGAAGTACGTCTCGCTGGAGGCGCACACGGTCTGCAACCAGGCCTGCTACTTCTGCCCGGTCTCGATCGCACCGCGCGAGGACTACTTCATGCCCACCGAGCTCTACGAGCGGATCGTGGGCGAGCTCGCGGCGTACCGGGAGACGATCGAAGCCGTCTTCATGATCAACTACAACGAGCCGACGGCGGACAAGCGGTTCGTCGACCAGGTGCGGACGCTGCGCGCCGCCGGGCTGCCGCCGGCCGTGCTCACCAACGGCACCGGTCTCACCCCGCAGCGCATCGACGCGCTGGTCGAGATGGGAGGTCTCCGCTTCCTGTCGATCAACCTCTCGACCCTCGACCGCTCGCGCTACACCAAGGAACGCGGCGGCGATCATCTGGAGATGGTGCTGCGTCACCTGGACTACGCGAAGGACAAGCCGGTCGCCGAGCAGATGGACATGGTGGTGCTCGGCACCGGCGATGAGAACCATCGCCGCGACTTTGCGGAGATCTCGCAGCGTTTCGCGGGCAGCCGTTTCGCGGTCAAGTCTTTCGAGGTCATGGACCGTGCCGGCTATCTGCAGATCGGCTTGAAGCCGGCGCTCCCGAACCAGCGCCTTTGCGGGTGCGACAATGTGGGCTCGCGCCCGCTCCAGCATCTCCACATCACCCCCCGCGGCACCTGCGTCCTGTGCTGCGAGGACTACGATGAGAAGTATGTCGTCGGCGATCTGACGCGGGAGAGCGTGCACGCGGTGCTGACCGGGCCGGCGCTGGCACGGATGCGCCGCCAGGCCTACGGCCTCGAGGACGCGCCGCGCGACTTCCTCTGCCGCGGCTGCGTGTTCGCCCTCACCCGCAGCACCTAGAGCCCCCTGCTCCGGGAGATCCTGCGCGCGATGCGCCTCGCCATCGTTCTGGTGCACTACCACACGCCCGCGCTGGCCGCGGCGGCGGTGGAGGCCTTGCGCCGCGACGCCGAGGGTGCCGGGCTCGATCCGGACGCGGAGATCGAATGGCTCCTGGTGGACAACGGCAGCGACGCCGCCGGCCGTGCCCTTCTGGACGCCCTGCCGGTGCAGCGGATCGAACCGGGGGAGAACCTGGGCTACGCCGGCGGGGTGAACCTGGGAGTCGCCCGGTCGAGCGCCCCGTCCCTCGTCTTGATGAACCCGGACGTCCTCGTCCTGCCCGGTTGCCTGCGCGCCCTGCTGGACGCGCTGGCGGCCGGCGCGGCGGTGGCCGCTCCCCGGCAGTGGTGGGACGAGGAGCGCCGCCTGCTTCTGCCGCCGGCTGAGCCGCGCACCCGGCGCGATGAGATCGCCTCCCTCCTCGCCGGGGTGGGCCCCCGCCAGGCACAACGGGCGCGGCGGCGTTGGCGCCGGCATGCCCACCGGCATTGGGAGGCGCTCCAACCCCTCGCGAGCTGGGCTCTCTCGGGCAGCCTGTTGGCTCTGCGGCGGGAGGTGTGGGAGCGCGCCGGTCCCTTCGACCCAGGCTATCCTCTCTATTTCGAGGAGACCGACTGGCTGCTGCGGGTGCGGCGCGCCGGCTGTCCCGCCTGGTACGTGCCGGCTGCCGAAGCGGTCCATCTGCATGGCCGGAGCGCCGTGGCGGAGCCGCGCTCCGGCCGGTGGTTCGAAGAGTCGGCCCGCCGCTTCCGCGAGAGGTGGTACGGCGCCTGGTTCGCGGACCTGCTGGAGGGGGCCGGCCGGAGGCTCCCGCGCCGGGCCGAGCTGCGTGAGGAGAGTCCGGCCGCCGGGCTGGATCTCGCCGGCTTGCCGTTTCCGTTGTGGATCGAGATCTCGCCCAACCCGGCGGGGTTTCCGGCCGCCGCCGAGCGGCTGGCCGCACCCCCGCCGGGGCTCTGGCGGCTGCCGGCCGGGATCGCGGAGCGGCTCGCCGGCACCGAGCTGGCCGTGCAGGTGGTGGACGAGGCGGGGCGCGAGCTGGCGCGCTCCCGGATGCAGGTGGGCTGAGGGCTGGACGATGCGGATCACCTACGTTCTCGCGACCCCCGAGCTGAATGGCGGCCACAAGGTCGTCTTCCAGCACGTGGGTCTGTTGCGCGCGGCGGGGCACGAGGTGACGGTGGTCGCCGAGGGGCCGCGGCCGGCGTGGCCGGGCTTCGACGGCGCCTGGCTCGACACTACGGCGGGCCGACCGGACCTCCCGGCGCAGGATCTGGTGATCGCCACCTTCTGGACCACCCTGCCGGTGGCGCGCCGGCTCGCCGTGGGTCCGGTGGTCCATTTCTGCCAGGGTTATGAGGGGGGGCTGGTCCACCTCGCGCCGCTCCTGCCGCAGATCGAGGAGGTCTACGCCTGGCCGGTGCCGGCGTTGGTGGTCTCCCCCCACCTGGGCGACTTTCTTCGCGAACGCTTCGGGCGGCCGAGCGCCGTGGCGCCGCCGCCGCTCGATCCTCTCTTCCGTCCTTCCCGGCTGCCGCGCAGCGGGCCGCGAAGGAGACCCTGGATCGCCGTGCCCGGGATTTTCGAGGCCGAGGTCAAGGGGGTGCCCACGGCCCTCGAAGCCGTGCGCCGGCTCCGCGAGTGGGGCCATGCCGCGCGGGTGCTGCGCTTCACCTTCCTCCCTCTTTCGCCGGCGGAGAAGACCCTCCTGGCTCCTGACCGCTACCTCTGCGGGGTGCCGCCGGAGGAGGTGGCGCGCGCCTTGCGCCGCTGCGATCTTCTTTTCTTCCCCTCGCGATCCGAGGAGGGGTTCGGCCTGCCCCTCCTGGAGGCGATGGCCTCCAAGGTTCCGGCGGTGGCGTCGTGCATCCCTTCGGCCGTGGACCTGGCGGGCGGGGCCGTCCCCCTGGTCCACCCCGGTGATGCGGAGGCCTTCGCGGCGGAGGCGCACCGGCTGCTGAGCGACGCCGCCGGCTGGCGGAGCGCGCGGGAGGAGGGCTTTGTGGCGGCGCAGCGGTTTCGTCCTGAGGTCGTCGCCCCCCGACTGTTCGCGGCGCTGCGCCAGGTGCGCGAGCTGGCGCTGGAGGGTGCGGCGTGAACCGCGTCGCCCGCTTCCTGTTGCCGGCCGTGGTGCTGGCCTTCTACGGGCGCGTTCTCGGCCGCGGCTTCACCAGCGAGGACTTCCTCCTGATCCGTTTCCTGGGGGAGAACCCGCCCTGGCGCGACCTCGTCTCCCACTTCACAGCCCCCTGGCTGGGGATCTACGTCGTACAGTTCTGGCGGCCGGTCTCGACCTTCCTGTACAGCCTGGAGATTGCGGCCTTCGGTGCCCGGCCGGCCGGGTACAACGTGCTGCACGTGCTCGTTCACACGGTCAACGCCCTGCTGGTGGGGGCGATCGCGCACCGGCTCGGTCGGCGGTCGCGCCAGCCGGACGGGGCCGCCCCTTTGACCGCCGCGCTGCTCTTTGCGCTGTTCCCGCTGGCTCCCAATGCGGTGATCTTCGGCGCGAGCTTCGCGACCCTCTTCGCGGCCACGTTCCTGTTCGGCGCCTTCCTGGCCTGGCTCCGCTTCCAGGAGACCGGCCGGCGCGCGGCGCAGCTCCTCGCCCTCGGGCTCTTCGCGCTGGCCCTGGGGTCCTACGAGGCGGCGGTGGTCTTTCCGGCGGCCCTGGTCGCCTCCGCCCATCTGCTGCCGACCGAGGGTGATGGGCGCCGGCACCTCGCGCGGGTGACCGGCTACGCACCCTTCCTCGTCCTGACGGGCCTCTATCTCCTGCTCCGCAAGAGCCTGTTCGGCGTCTTCCTCGGTGGCTACGAGGAGCAGGGGAGGCGCCTGCTCACCCTGGAGCTCGGCCCGCTGGTGCGCGATCTCGCCACCTCGATTGTGCAGCTCCACGTGCCCCTTTTTGGTTGGACCCCCGGGCCGGCCGCCCTCGGCATCGGCTGCGCGCTGCTCCTCGGTGTGCCTCTGGCCGCCCTGTGGGGAGGGAGCACGGTGCGCGTCTGGCTGCTCGGCTGGATCTGGGTGCTCGCAGCGCTCGCTCCCTTCGCCTTCCGGCCGGTCGTCCCCGCCAACGGCCGCTACTGGTACCTGGCGGCGGCCGGTGTGGCGTGGAGCCTCGCGGCGCTGCTGCGCAGGCGGGTGCGCTCCCCTCTGCCGGCGCTGCTCGTTCTGGTGGTGCTGGTCTGGGGATTCCTGCTGCATGGGTATCTGGACGTCTACCAGGAAGCCGGCAGGACCGCGGAGGCGGTGCAACAGGAGCTGCTGCGCACCGCCGAGCCGGGAGCGACCGGACCACGGTTCCTCGTCGGGCCTCCCGACTTCCTGCGCAACCCCCACGGCGTGCCGGTGGCGCAGGTGCTGCGCTATGGCGTGTGGGACACGGTCCACCCACCGTTCGCCTCGGCCGCGATCGAGGTCCATCCCCTGCCACCGCTTCAGGGGGCGGAGCTGTTGCCCGTCCGGCGGGGAGCCCCCGGCAGCCGGATCGACGTGTGGGATGCGGAGCACCGGACCCTCCGCCCTGCCGACCAGCCGGCGGACGCCGCCGCGCCGCCGGAGCTGGCCGTGCTCGCTCCGGCCGCGGGCGCCGCTCTCGATCCCGCACGCGATCTTCTGGAGGTCGCCGTGCCGCCCGGAGCCCACGCGCGCTACCGGTTGATCGTCTCCACGCGGGGGAATCCTGCGGTCGTCGAGCTGGGGCCGGAGGCCGTACAGGGGGGGATCCTGCGTGCCTCCCTCCCGGCGAGCTTCTGCCGCAGCATGGACCGCCTCTATGGCGGCGAGATGTACTGGTGGATCGAGGCGCGCGACGCGGCCGGCGGGGTGTCGGGGCTCACGCGGATGCAGAGCTTCCGGGTCGCCTCGGTGCCCGAAGTGTTCCATCGTAAGTAGGGATCGCCGGGTCAGAACAGATCGCTGTCGCCCATCGTGTAGTAGAGGTGGGCGCGGAAGCTCTCCTCCGGGTCCTCGGTGAAGGGGACGAACACGAAGCCCAGCTCCTGCGGCTCGGGGTGGGGGGTGAAGCCCAGGGCGCGGACGCGCTCGGCCCACCAGGCGGGGCGGGGCGTGAGCCAGGTCTCCACCAGCTCGGCGTGTTGGTGCTCGGGTGCGGCGAGGACGCGGGAGAGGAGGAGCGGCAGGGCTTCCGGGTACCGCGGATCGAACAGCGCATCCCCCCAGGCGAGCCGTTCCCTGCGCTCGCCGCGGTGGCGCAGGACGCTCCAGCCCACCAGGCGGCTGCGGCGAAAGACGGCCCAGAGGGCGTACTCCACGTCGGGACAGCGCGCGTAGCGCCATTCGAGGTGGCGGGCGTCGCGCTCGGCGAGCAGGCGGTAGGCGCCGCGGGTGCGTGCCCAGAGATCGTCCCAGCGGGTGTCGAAGTGGGTGAAGCGCTCCACCCGCCAGCCGGCGAGGCGTGCGCGCCACGCGGGGAGTGCCGGCACCGGTTGCCGCGCGTCGCGCCGGTGATAGGGGAGGTCCTCCAGGCGGCGGGCGCCGACGAAGCTCATCGAGAAGCGCTGGATGTTGCCGGTGTTCACCCCGTAGTTGAACGCCACCTGCCCCTCGCAGAAGCGGGCGTAGTAGTGGCGCACCGTGCGGCCGAGGAGGCTGGTCGGCCCGCGGCCGACGTGGCGCACCGAGGGTTCGGTCATCGTGTCGCCCACCTGGAGGGCGGGAAGCGTGCGCGGCGCGCCGGAGACGTCGCTCCAGAAGCGCACGGGATACCCGGCGTAGTGGGCCACCAGGCGGCCGTCCTCCGCAAAGGCCTCGCTGATCCGCTCGTTGCCCGCCGGGTTCTCCCGGTACTCCCAGCGGAAGCGCTCCGGGCTCCGTTCGACGAAGAAGCTCTGCCGGAAGAGAGGGAGGATCTGCGCTTCGTCCCCTTCCCGGTAGGGGCGGACGAAGAAGGGTTCCTTGCGGGCCTGCACCGCGGGCTCCGTCTTCAGCACGACGAAGCCGGCTTCGGAGAGGGCCACGGTCAGCTCCCGCAGGGAGGTCCGCCGGAGCTCGATCGCCAGGCGGCCGGCGCCGCCGAGGACCCGCCGCAGGCTTGCGAGCAAGGCGGGGAGGGGAGGGAGCTCCGCGTCGTCGAGCAGGAGGATGCCGCCGAGGCTCTCCGGTTCCACCTCACCCAGGTGCTCCGGTGGGCAGGACCGGACGCCGGGCGCGGCGGCGAGATCGGGGGCTCCTCCGACCAGGAGAGGCGTACCCTCCGCCGGCAGGAGGGCGCGGAGACGGGCGATCCGGTCGGGAGGCAGGGCGGATGGTGCGTGAGATTCGTACACAGGGAGGACCCGGGCGATTCGTCCTATTCTATGGCCGGGACCGGCCCGCATATATAATTCGCGCGCCCGCCGACCGACACCAACCGCCTGAACCGCTCCCCATGGATCTCTCCGTCGTCATCCCCGCCTACAACGAGGCGCTCCGGCTCGGGCCGAGCCTGCGCCAGATCGTCTCCTACTTGACGCGCAAGGGAGGGACCTGGGAGGTCCTGGTGGTGGACGACGGGAGCACCGACGGCACCGCCCGGGTCGCCGCCGCAGTCGCCACCGAGCTGGCGGCGCCGGGGGTGCGCGTCCTGCGCCAGGAGGTGAACCGGGGCAAAGGGGCGGTGATCAAGGCCGGCGTGCTGGCGAGCCGGGGCCGCGAGGTGCTGCTGGTGGATGCGGACCTGTCGACGCCGATCGAGGACGTCGAGAAGCTCCGGCCGCACCTGGCGGAGGCGCCGCTGGTCTTCGGCAGCCGCGCGGTCGCGGGGGCGGACATTCAGCAGCACCAGCCGTTCTACCGCGAGACGATGGGGCGGGTGTTCAATCTCATCATCCGCCTGCTCGGCGTGCGCGGGCTGCGCGACACGCAGTGCGGCTTCAAGCTCCTGGACGGCGAGGCCGCCCGCCGCCTGTTCACCGAGATGACCATCGAGCGCTTCGCCTACGACGTCGAGCTGGTCTGGCTCGCGCGGCGCCACGGCCACCGCGTCGCCGAGGTGGGGGTGCGCTGGGCGGACTCCTCGTCGTCCAAGGTCAATCCGCTGTCGGACTCCGCCCGCATGTTCTGGGATGTCCTGGCGCTGCGCTGGCGCGACCTGCGAGGGGGCCGTTGACCGGATCGCATCCGCGGCTCGCGCTCGCCGCCGCTCTGCTCGTCCTCACCGCCTGCGGACGGCCCGAGGAGGAATTCCACCTCCTGCCGCGGGTGGCCGCCGGGCAGTACGCGGTGGTGGCGGCGGCCGAGAAGGCTCCCGAGGGCCTCTCGTTCGTCCAGCCTCCCGCGATGCGGTCTCTGCTCCTCGACCACGAGGAGCGGCCGGTGGTGCTCACCACCGCCTCCTCCCCGTGGCGTTGGCGCGGCCGGATACCCGAAGGCGGGCGGCTGAGCCTCGGTGTGCAGACCTTTCCCATCGGCTGGAAGACGATCCGCGCCTTGCGGGCCACGGTGGCGGTGCTCGGCGGCGACACCCGCGAGATTGTGGAGGTCGCCGAAACCACGGAGAGCGTGGAGCCGCGGTGGCTCGACCTGGAGGTGGACCTCTCCCGTTTCGCGGGCAGCGAGGTCACCCTGGAGATGAGCGCGACGCTGGACGGCCTGCCGGAGGTCCATCGCCACAGCAATGTGGTGGCGTGGGGACCGGCTCTCCTCACCGCGGCACCGGCGGCTGCGGAGCGCGCGGCAGAGGCTCCCCCGAACGTCCTGTTTCTCGTGGTGGATACGCTGCGCGCCGATCATCTGACACCGTACGGCTACACCCGCCACGACACCAGCCCGGAGATCCGGCGCCGGCTGGCCGACGCCGGGGCCGTCGTGGAGACCGCCTACTCCCAGGCGCCGTGGACGATGCCTTCGGTGATCTCCTTCCTGACCGGCCGGCCGCCGGGCGAGCTGGTGGGCTCCGATCTCGCCGCCTTCGGCATCCCGGACGACGTCCGGACGCTCGCCGAGCGGATGGGCGAGCTGGGGTACCACACCGGCGGTTTCGTGGCGAACCCGACCTTGCACACCGGCGCCGGCTTCGGGCGGGGATTCCGCACCTGGTTTGCGCCTCCGGCCGACATCCAGTGGCTGCAGCGCCATGCCGACGACGTGAACCGGCACGCCGTCCCCTGGCTGCGGGCGTTCCAGCGGCGGCCGTTCTTCCTCTACGTGCACTACATCGACCCGCACGACCCGTACGAGAACCCGGACATGGTGAACGGCCGCGCCTTCTTCATGCCGGGCTACACCGGGCCGGTGGCGGGCGGCTGGATCCACGGGATCTACAACGGCAGGCTGGAGATCCCCGAGCCGGCGCGCGACATCCCGTACATCGAGGCGCTCTACGACGGCGAGATCCGCTACGTCGATCGCCACATCGGCGCGCTGCTCGCGGCGATCGATCCGGAGGTCTTGAAGAACACCCTCATCGTGCTCACCTCCGACCACGGCGAGGAGCTGTACGACCACGGAGGCTGGAAGCACGGCCAGACGCTCTACGACGAGCAGATCCACGTGCCGCTGATCGTCCGTTGGGACGGCCACATCCGGCCCGGGACCCGCCTTGCCGGCACCGTGCGCCTGCTGGACCTCGCGCCGACGCTCGTCGCCGCCGCGGGAGGCAAGGCGGACCCGGCCTGGGCGGGGGTCAATCTCTTGCCGGCGCTGACCGGGACGGGGGAGCTGCCGCGCCGGCCCGCCTTCTCCGAGGGGCTCTCGGGTGGCCCGCTGCGCGCCTCGGCCGTCCTCGACGGCCGCAAGCTGGTGCTGTTCAACCGGGAGGAGCCGTTCGTACCCGGCGACGGTTTGCAGGAGCATCTGTGGAAGGTGGACCTGGGGAGGCTGCGCCGCGCCGAGCTGTACGACCTGGCGACGGACCCCGGCGAGCGAAGCGATCTGGCGGCGACGGACGCGCCCGGGGTGAACCGGCTCGCGCCGGTGATCCACGGCCAGGTGGCGCGGGAGCTGCCGGGCCTGTGGATCTTCCGCGAAGGCGGAGAGGGCGGGCGGCTTGCCGGCAGCCTCACCTTCGAGCGTCCGCCGGCCGGCTGGCGGCCGTATTTCACCGAGCCGGGAGACCGCATCGAGCTGTCCGGCACCCGCCTCCGCTTCGACCTCGCCGGGGCCGCCGGGGGCAAAGGCGTCCGGGTGGAAGGGGACGTCGGGCGGATTCTCGCGGTGGAGGCGGCGCTCGACGGCCGGCCCCTGCCGGCGGGCGGGGTGCGGCTCGGAGCCGGTGCCGCCTACACAGGGGGAGCGGTGCCGCCGGCCGCCCTGCGCGCGGCACGCTGGCCGGTGACCGGTGCCGAGACCGCCGCCGGCTTGCGGCTCTGGAGCTTCGACGGCTCCGGCGCGGTCGAGCGGCGGACCTCGCCGAATGCGGAGACCGAGCAGAGGCTGCGCAACCTGGGGTACATCCAATGACCCCGCCACCGGGCCGCACCGAGACCGTCCGCGCGGCGAGCGCCCTGGTGCTCGCTCCGCACTTCGACGACGAGGTCCTGGGCTGCGGCGGCCTGATGGCGCAGCTCGCGGCCTCCGGCGCCGTGGTGCACGTCCTCTTTCTGACCGACGGGAGCGGCGGCGTCGAAGCGGTGGCCGACCGCGCCGCCTACCGGGACCGCCGCCGCGCCGAGGCGGCGCGCGCCGTGGCCGCCCTGGGGGTCGCCGGGCTCGACACCCTGGAGATCCCCGACGGTGCCCTCGACCGGCACCTGGACGCCGCGGTGGCCGGCCTCCGCCGCGCGCTGGTCACCTGGAGACCCGAGCTGCTCCTCGTCCCCTCCCCGCTGGAAATCACCGCCGACCACCGCGCCGCCTTCGCCGCCGTCCACCGGCTCCTGGCGCCGCTGCGCGATCCGGTGTCTGCGGAGGACGGGCCGCTGCGCGCCCTGCAGATCCTCCTCTACGAGGTGAACCATCCGGGCCACCCCGATCTCCTGGTCGACGTGAGCGCCGAGCGCGAGCGGATCGAGGCCGCGATGGCCTGCCATACGAGCCAGGAGGAACGCCATCCCTACCTGCGCGCCGGCCTCGGCCTGCGCAGCTGGCGGACCCTCTCCCTCGAACCCGGGGTGGAGCTGGCGGAGGCCTACCGCCGGCTGCGCGTCGAGGACTTCACCACCCGCAGCCCGGCCCAGCTCGTCCGCCATCTCGGCGGCCTGCCCGAAGTGGCCACCGTCGAAGGTGGGCCTCTCGTCTCCGTCATCGTCCGCACCCGCGACCGGCCGGAGCTGCTGGCGGAGGCCTTGGCGAGCCTGGCCGAGGGCTCCTACCGGCGCGCCGAGGTGGTGCTGGTGAACGATGGCGGCGCACCGCCGGTGGTGCCGGCGGACTATCCGCTGCCGGTGGTGCGGGTGGACCGCGCCGTGAGCGGCGGGCGGGCCACCGCCGCCCAGGCGGGCGTCGAAGCGGCGCACGGCACCTACGTCACGTTCCTCGACGACGACGACCTCGCGGCGCCGGAGCACCTGGAGACCCTGGTGGGCCTGGTGCGGGCGGCGGGTGTGCGGGTGGCCTACACGGATGCCGCGGTGGCCGTCTACGCGCTCGACCCCGCGGACCCCCAGGGGTGGTCCTGCCGCGAGCGGCGGCTCCCGTACAGCCGCGATTTCGATCCGGACGTCCTCCTGGTCGACAACTACATTCCGTTCAACACCCTGCTCATCGAGCGCGCCCTGTGCGCGGAGGTGGGGCCGTTCGATCCGTCGCTGCCGTTCTTCGAGGATTGGGACTTCCTGATCCGCCTCGCGGCGCTCTCCCCCTTCCACCATCTGGCGCAGGTCACCTGCGAGTACCGCCATTTCCGCGGTGGTGCCCACCACGTCTTCGGCGAGAGACCACGCGAGCGCGGCGACTTCCTGGAGGTGAAGGCGCGGGTGCTCGCCAAGCATGCCGAGCGCTTGCGGCCGGATGTCCTGGCGCGGGCGGTCGATGCCTTGCGCGCCGACATCGTCCGCGAAAAGGAGAGCGCCGCAGGCGCCCGCCGCGAGGGCGAGGCGCTGCGCCAGAGCCTCTCCGCGGCGCGCGCCGACCTGGACGCCCTGAACGCCGCCCATCAGGCTCTGGCGCGCGAGCGCTTCCTCTGGGAGGAGCGCTACCACACGGCGAACGGCGAGCGCGCGGCGCTCCGGGAGCACAGCGGGAAGACCGCCGACGAGCTGCGGCGCCTCCAGGCGCAGGAGCAGGAGCTGCGCGCCGTGGTCGACGACCAGACCGCGCATCTGGGCCGCACCTATGGCGAAATCGAGCGGCTCGGCCGGTTGATCCAGGAGATGGAAGGCACCCGCGCCTGGCGTCTCCATCGCTGGTGGCAGCGCAAGGCATGACCCGCGTCGCCCTCCTCTCCAGCGAGCCCATCCGCCCGCGCATGGCGGGGATCGGCATCCGCTATTTCGAGCTCGCCCGGCGTCTGCCGGGGCTCGGCATCGACGTGGTCCTCGTCTCGCCCGCCGACCCCGAGGAGACGCGGAGCCTGGGGCTCGACGTGCCGGTGCGCCGCTTCGAGGCCGGCCGGCTGCGCGAGATCCTGACCGACTGCACCGCCGCGGTGGCACAGGGGCAGCTCGGCAACGACCTGGTGCTCGAATGCCCGCATCTGCCCGTGGCCCTCGATCTCTATGACCCGTGGCTGGTCGAGAACCTGAGCTACGTCGAGAGCCTCGGCTTCGATCCCTGGCGCAACGACCATGCGACCTGGGTCCTCCAGATGTCCCGCGGCGACTTCTTCCTCTGCTCGTCCGAGGAGCAGCGCAGCTTCTACCTCGGCTTTCTCGCCGCCCTGGGCCGGATCAACCCGGAGCGCATCGCGGTGGACCCCGATCTGGCGGACCTGATCGCCCCGGTCCCCTTCGGCGTGCCCGAGGAGCTGCCGCCGCACCGGCCCGTCCTCGATCCGCCCGCGCCCGGCGAGCGGCGGCTCCTGTTCGGCGGCCTCTACGACTGGTACGACCCGTGGACCCTCCTCGCGGCGCTGGAGCAGCTCGAGCAGCCCTCCTGGACCTTGCTGCTCATCCGCAATCCGAATCCGGGCTCGACGCCGCAGCGCCTGCTCGCCAAGGTCGAGGCGCATTGCCGCGGCCTCGGCTGGTGGGGGACCCGCGTGCGCTGTATCGATTGGGTGCCGGCCGACCGCCGTTACGACCTGCTGCGCGACGTGGACCTCCTGGTGGCGCCGCACCGGCCGAGCCTGGAGACGCGGCTCTCCCTGCGCACCCGGTTCCTCGACGCGATGGCCGCCGGCTGCCCGGTGGTCACCAGCGCCGGGGGCGCGATGAGCCGGATGCTGCGCGAGCACAAGGCCGGCTGGGTGGTGCCGCCGGGAGACGGCGCCGCGCTGGCGCTCGCCCTGGCCGAGGCGGTGGAGGACGAGCCTGCCCGCGAACGGAGCCGGGAGGGTGCCCGCGAGCTGCTCCGCGCCTTCCGCTGGGACCGCGCGCTGGAGCCCCTCGTCCGCTTCTGCCGCGCACCGCGGATCGATGCGGCGAAAGACCGCTGGGTGCAGCGCCCGGGCACCGCGGCGCCGCCCGATCCCCTCCTCTTCCGCCTGCGGCGCAAGCTCCGCCGCTTGCTGGGGGGCGCCTGATGGAGCCGCTGCGGAAGGTCTCCGTCGCCCTCCTCTCCTGGAACGGCCGGCGGCACCTGGAAACCTGCCTGGAAGCCCTCGCCGCGCAGGACGATCCGGGCGTCGCCTGGGAGATCCTCGTCCTCGACAACGGCTCGACCGACGGTACGGCGGACTGGCTGCGCCGCGAGGTCTTGCCGCACAGCTCCCGCGTGCGCCTGATCGAGAGCCCGGTGAACCTGGGCTTCTGCGCCGGCAACAACCGGCTGGTCGAAGAAGCCGCGGGCGACGCCGTCGCCTTCCTGAACAACGACACCCGCCCCAGGCCGGACTGGTTGAAGGCCCTCGTCGCCGCCCTCGCCGCCGCGCCGCCGGATGTCGCCGCGGTCTCCGGAAAGATCATCGACTGGTCCGGCGAGCGCCTCGACTTCGGCCGCGGCGTGATGACCTTCGACGGCCACGCCTTCCAGCTCGACTTCCGCCGGCCGCTCGACCGCGCCCGGGTGCCGGAGGCGGGGGAGGAGCTGCTCTTCGCCTGCGGCGGCAACATGCTGATCCGCCGCGAGAGCTTCCGCGCCGCCGGGGGCTTCGACGAGAGCTACTTCGCCTATCTGGAAGACGTGGATCTCGGCTGGCGCCTGTGGTCCGGAGGCGAGCGGATCCTCTTCGTCCCGGACGCCGTGGTCCACCACCGCTCCAGCGCCACCAGCGATCTCCTGGGGCTCTACAACCGCGGTTTCCTCTTCGAGCGCAACGCCTTCCTGACCGCCTTCAAGAACTACGAGCCGGGGACCTGGGAACGGATCATGCCGGCTCTTCTCCTGACCGTCCTCTCGCGCACCCAGACCCTGCTCCTGGAGAACAACCCGGGAGCCGAGACGCTGCGCCTCGACCCCTACGCCGGCCACATCGCGAACACCGCGCCGGCGCCACCCGTGACCGCGCCGCAGCTCCCGCCGATCACCACCTGGGAGGGGTTCCGCATCCGCTGGCAGGGCTACGGCCCGCTGGACCTCTTCCGCCGCGGCCTGCGCAAGCTCTTCCCGGCTTCCTCCTCCGGGACCGGTGCACCGGAGCCTCCGCGCCTGACCGACGAGCGCACCGTCGCGCAGCTCCGCGCGCTCTCCTGGCTGCTGGGCAACCTCGACCGCGCCGCCGCCGCCCGCGCGGCCGTGCAGAAGCGGCGGAAGCGCTCCGACCGGGAGATCTTCGAACGCTTTCCGCTCTACGTGGTCCCCACCTACCCCGGCGACCACGCGCTGTTCACGAGCCCGGGGTTCGAGGCCTGGCTGCCGGCGGACCTGCCGCTGGTGCGGGGGCGGTTGGCGGAGGTGATGGAGTGGGGTGGGTGAGGCGGCCGGCTTGCGCGGGTCTTCGGGCGACTACGGCAGGGGTGGTAGGATGACGGAAGCGTCCGGATGCCAACGTTCGGACATGAGCTGAGCCCAAATGATCCCATCTGTCACTCTTCGCGCGATTTCCGCAGCCAGACTCGAGGACGCTCGACAGCTCCTCGCGGCCGGCCGCTTCGACGGCGCCGTCTACCTGTGTGGTTACGCCGTTGAGTTGGCGCTGAAAGCGCGGATCTGCGACACCTTGGGTTGGTCCGACTTCCCCGAGACGCCGAAGGAATTCCAGCCTTATCAGAGCCTCACGGCCTGGAAGTGCTGTTGACCTTCACAGGGCAACAACAAGCGATCAAGACCAACCACCTGGCCGCCTGGTCCTCGGTGACGGGCTGGGACCCGGAGTCGAGTTACAAACCGATCGGTACAGCCACTGAAGCTGGTGCCCAACTCATGATCAACTCGGCTGCCACTCTCCTGGGGGTACTATGAGCATGATGGTTGACGCACTCGAGAAAGTCGAGCGCACGCTGTCGAGGGAGCGCGGCGAGTTCACGCTCTTTGCCCTGTTTGAACGCCAGGACATCCCGATGCGCTGGGATCTTGTCGTTGCAGCGCCTTGGATTGAACAAGACAACGAACAGGCGATGCACATTCTCGCTGCCGAGGTGAAGAAGAACCTCCCGGGAAACCAGATTCAACGGATCTCGCGGATCATCCTTCTTGATTCGGGTGACGCGAGTGTCCGGGCGATCATTTCCGAGCATTCCGTGGAGCACGGCCGCATCGAAATCGAGGAAGTCTCGCATTATGGACTTCCCGCAGACAGAGGTTACCTGATTACCTCCCGCGCAGCAGCCTGAGTTCTGGCTATGACGGAGAAGTCCGAGGACCCTCGGTGCCCCAATCGAATCCTTTCGAGCTGGCCCCAGATCGCCGAATGCCTTGGCGAGTTCCCGGCGCCGAGGCAGGCGATAGAGTACGATCTTGAGGACGGTTACCCGAGCGACGAAAAAATCTCGTGGGTCTTCAGGGGGCTCAAGAGCTCGTCCTATGGCCTCCAGCCTACGATTGAGCGTCAGGCGCGCTTCACGGGCTGGGATTGGTCTGCTCTGGAGAAGCACGTTTCGAATGAATTCAAGGCGCGGGCACGCATGCACCTGAGCGCATCCTTGATCCCTGCCGACGAGCTTTCATGGCTGGCTCTGATGCAGCACCACGCAATCCCCACAAGGCTGCTCGATTTCACCTATTCTCCTTTTGTCGCCCTCTACTTCGCAGTACGTGCTGGCTATGAGGGACCTGCAAGAACACATGTTCGGCTTTGGGCTGTAGATGCGGAGGCGGTGAAAGATAAGTGTTCGGCGTGGTGCGCTCAGCGCACAGCGATGAAGGAAGAGGCCTCCCGGTTGCTCCCCGCGAGCCCAGATCCTGACGATTTTCAAACTCAGCGTGATGCTGTCGTCGCCGAGGCAAAGAACTGGGGCGAGATCATCGAGAAGGCGCTGGTCGGCACGGGCAAATTCAGAGGAGAGCTGAACCGGCAAGGGTGTGTTTTCGCTGCGCTGCCAGCTGCAGCCAACCCAAGGCTGGTCAGCCAGCAGGGCGTATTCCTGTTCAACTGCGCAGAGGACCTTGACTTCCAGGCATCGTTAACCAAGATGATGAAGGGGCGCGAGGCCCGCCCCGGCTCGCTACGCCCAGCCGTGCCAGCGTGGTGCAAGACGTTCGATATTTCTGTTGAGCTGATTCCAGAGATCGAAAAGCGGCTCTTCCAGATGAACATTCACGAACAGTCTCTGTTTCCGGACCTGGAAGGTCTTGCCGGTTTGATTGGGCAAAAGATACGGCTTCACTGGAAATGAGCGCTGTCCAACAGCCGCGCTGTCTGGATCGATTGAAGTAGTTCCTGCGGCGCCTCCCGAAAGAAGGCAGGGGGGCCCGTGGCCGCGAGGAGGCCGGAGATCGCGGTTTCGGCTTCGTCGTAGATGCCGGCCTCGAAAAGGAGCGAAGCGCGCCTCGCCTCACCACTCTGCGCAGACCGGATAGCTGCTCCCAGGGCCCGCACCAGCAACCAGGCGACCCCGGAACCTCACGTCGCCATCGACATACCCCTGAAGCACCTCAATCCTCAATACGCTGCGCCGGAGAGAGGCTGAGCATCCAGAGGATGAGGCGGTCGAGCTCCCCCTCGCCCACTGGAGGATCGACCGACTCGGCCACCGGCGAGGCGTTGACGACCAGGACCCTATCCACGCGCCAGGACCTCGTCGAGATCCTCCAGCGTCTCCTGGCAAGTCGAGACGCCGCTTTCCGAGAGGAGGTCGAGGAACTCGGCTCGGCTGACGCCCGCAAGCTCGGCGGCCCGGGATTGGGAGACGCGGCCTTGGGCATACCAGATGACCGCCGCCGCCAAGCGCATTTCGCGGGCAACCTCCTGCGGGGATCTCCGCAAGGTCGAAAAAATGTCGGAGTCGAACTCCACCTGAACCCGGGTCATGGCTGGCCTCCCGGTCGATGCGCCGATGCACCGGCCTTGCCGCATTATAGGCTCGCCGTGCTCCAACGGCCCGGCGCGTCTTCCGACATGGATCGCTTCGCGCCGACATTCCCTATTGATGCTCAAGAGACTCTTCCTCACATTCCCCCTTCTCGCAAGCTCGCTGCTGTGCGCCGGGTTGGCCCTCTGGCAGCGGGAGGTCCGCACGTGGGTTCCGACTCAAGCCGTGGTGGACCGAACGTGGTCGACGACCTGCCAAACCCCTCCCCAACAGAGCCGGTACGGGACAAGGCCCGCGGGATCTCCGGTGTCCGGCGAGCGGATCGGCTACTCCTATCGGGTGGACGGGCGGAGCTATACCGGCGAAGCGTCCAACGTGTCCAGAGAAGCGGGAAGGCTCACGGTGTACTACGATCCTGACCACCCGGCCTGGTCGAGAACAAGCCGGCCGGAGTCTTCCCGGATCGCCTGGACCGGTGCCGGCTGCTGGCTCTCGGCGGGCTCGCCGCAGGGCTCAAAGGCCGTCGGCGGAGCAGGCTTGCCTCATCGAGCGGTGGGTAGGACCTGGGCTTCTCGTTCCAGGTGCCGGTGTAAACACCCTCGTGTTTCGCGTCAAACCGTGGTGAAACACGAGGGTGTTTCGCTCGCCGGCCGGCCTGCCGAGGCCTCCCCCTGCCTGCGTGGAGTAAGCTGTGGGTATGGGGTACGAGGTCTCGGTCGTCATTCCGACCTTCAACCGGCTCGAGGTCCTGGCGGAGGTGCTCCAGGCGCTGGAGCATCAGCAGGGGGCTCCGCCGTTCGAGGTGGTGGTGGTGGACGACGGGTCCACCGACGGGACCAGCCGGTGGCTGCGCAGCCGGACGTTCCGGCTGCCGCTGCGGGTGTTGACGCAGGAGAACCGCGGACCGGCGGCGGCGCGCAATACCGGGGTGGCGGTGGCGCAGGGTGAGTGGGTGGCCTTTCTGGGGGACGACACCGTCCCGGACGGGGGATGGCTGGCAGCCCATCGCGAGGTCCACCGGCGCCAGGGCGATGCGCTCCAGACGGCGGTCATCGGCTACACGCGGTGGCACCACCGGATGCGCCTCAACCCGTTCCTGCGCTACATCAACGAGTACGGGCTCCAGTTCGGCTATGCCCTGATCCAGGATCCGGACGACGTCCCGTTCAACTTCTTCTATACCTCCAACCTGTCGCTGCGCCGCGATCTGCTGCTCGCCGAGCCGTTCGACCTGCGGTTTCCCTATCCCGCCTGGGAGGACATCGAGGTCGCCTGGCGGTTGAAGAAGCGGGGGTTGCGGCTGTTCTACGAGAAGCGCGCCACGGTGGCGCACGACCATCCCACCGATCTCGCCCGCTTCGCCACCCGGCAGGAGAAGGCGGGCTACTGTGCGACCGTCTTCTACCGCCTGCACCCGGAGCTGGGACCGTTCCTCGGGATCGGCCCCGAAGGACCGCCGCCGCTTCCGCCGGAGGTGCCGCAGCGGCGGCGGGAACGCCTGGTCCGCGCTTTGCAAAACTTTCCTGTGCGGGTACCGAAGCTCTGGGAAGAGGTACTCCGGTACCATTACATTCGCGGGCTGCACCGCGGCTGGTCCGATGGCGGGCCGACGGCGGTGTCCCCCCAGGAGGACGACCATGACTCTGCGACGAGCAACCAAGACGTTTCGTGAGGTGGGCTCGCTCCCGCTGCTGCTCCTCGCGCTGCTGCTGGTGGCGAGCGGCGACCTGTCCGCTCAGGACCGTGCGCGGTCCCGAGACAATGATTCTTCCGACGGCGGCCGTGTGGCGGTGCCGCGCGGCGAGAGCTCTCCGACGTACTCCGCACCGTCGCAGCCCTCTTCGCCGCCGCGGTCGGCGTCGCCGTCCCCGGGTGACTCCGGCTCGGCCTCGCCTTCGTCGCCGGGACGGTATGCCGTTCCCGGTACCCCCGGGGACGCGCGCCGCCGGCCGTCGTCCCACGACCGCTATGACGGCCACCGTGGGGGCTATGGCCGCCACTACCACCCGCGCTGGTATGGCTATTACGGGCCCGGCTGGTGGTGGTCGCCCTATGGCTACTGGGGCGGCTGGTGGCTGGGCGACAACTGGTGGCCGTACTACGGCCCCTCCTACGGCGGCGGGTATGACTACGACCGGTATGACGACGACGGCGAGGGGGCGGGTGCGCTCGACCTCGACCTGAGCCCGGGCCGCGTCCAGGTCTACCTGGATGGCCAGTACCTCGGCATCGTCGATCAGTATGACGGCTGGCCGAGCTATCTCTGGCTGGAGAAGGGCACCTACGACATCGTCTTCTACCTGGATGGTTACAAGACCCTGGCCCGCCAGGTGACCATCTACCCGGGGACGGTGATGGGCATGGGCGACAGCCTGGAGCCCGGTCCCTCGGTGCGTCCGGAGGACCTCCCCACCAAGACGCACGAGCGGCGCGACGCCCGCGAGCGGTATGAGGCGGAGCGCCGCGAACGGATCGAGCGCGGCGGTTCCTCGTACGACGACGAAGATGACGCGGACTGGCGCGACCGGGTGCGCCGCGGCCGGGAGTCGGATCGCAGCGTCCGCGAAGAGGAGGAAGTCGAGATCGAGGCGCAGGGGGACCGCATGGAGCAGGCGCGGCTGCGCCTGGAGGTGGTGCCGTCCGATGCCTCGGTCTATCTCGACGGCCACTTCGTCGGCACGGCCGAGGACCTCGCCCATCTGCGCCGCGGCCTGCTGATCGAGCCCGGCAAGCACACCGTGGCGGTGGTCCGCCCCGGACACGAGAGCGTGGAGAAGGACATCGAGGTCAAGGAGGGCGAGGACTTCGCCCTGGAGCTCAAGCTCGCCGCGACCGGATCGTAGATTCACCCCTGCGCCCCTCTCGCAACGGGAGGGGCGCAGGCTCCCTACCCGAACCGCCCGGTGATGTAGTCCTCGGTCTGCTTCTTCATCGGGTTGATGAAGATCCTCTCCGTCGGCCCGTATTCGATCAGCTCCCCCAGATAGAGGAAGGCGGTCAGGTCCGAGACGCGCGACGCCTGTTGCATGTTGTGCGTCACGATGACCTGGGTGTACTGGCTCTTGAGGTCCTGCATCAGCTCCTCGATGCGGGCGGTGGCGATCGGGTCGAGGGCCGAGCAGGGCTCGTCGAACAGAATGACCTCGGGCTCCACCGCGATGGCGCGGGCGATGCAGAGGCGCTGCTGCTGGCCGCCGGACATGCCGAGCGCGCTTTCGTCGAGGCGGTCCTTGACCTCGTCCCACAGCGCCGCTCCTTTGAGGCTCTTCTCCACGATCTCGTCGAGATCGCGCTTGCGTTTGATCCCCTGGATGCGCGGGCCGTAGGCGACGTTCTCGTAGATCGACTTGGGAAACGGGTTCGACTTCTGGAACACCATGCCGATCCGTTTGCGCAGGGCGTTGATCTCGATCCGCGGGTCGAAGATGCTGGCGCCGTTGAAGACGATGTCGCCTTCCACGCGCACGCCGTCGATCAGGTCGTTGAGCCGGTTGATGCAGCGCAGCAGCGTCGACTTGCCGCAGCCGGAGGGGCCGATGAAAGCGGTGATCTGCTTCTCGGGGATCTTGAGAGAGATCTCCTTGAGCGCCTTCTTCTCCCCGTACCAGAGCGAGAGCGCCTCGACACGGAGGATGATCGGGTCCTTGATCTCCGGCTCCAGGGCCGGGTCTCGTTGAGGCTGGAGGGTGTCTGCCGTCATGTTCTCTCCGAGGGACTAGACCGCGCTCCCGGCATACTTGCGGCGCAGGTGGTTGCGCAATCCGATGGCCAGGAGGTTCATCAGGGTGACGACGGTGATCAGGAGGAGTGCCGTGGCGAACACCAGGGGGGTGGTGGCTTCGATGTTGGGGCTCTGAAAGCCCACGTCGAAGATGTGGAACCCGAGGTGCATGAACTTGCGCTCCAGGTGAAGAAACGGAGGCCGGCCGTCCAGCGGCAGGGTCGGCGCCAGCTTGACCATGCCGACGATCATCAGCGGGGCCACCTCGCCGGCGGCGCGGGCCATGGCCAGGATCATACCGGTGAGGATGCCGGGGGCGGCGGCCGGGAGGACCACCTTGCGGATGGTCTCGAACTTGGTGGCGCCCAGGGCGAGCGATCCCTCGCGCACGATGCGCGGTACCGCGGCCAGGCCTTCTTCGGTGGCCACGATCACCACCGGCACGGTGAGGAGGGCGAGCGTCAACGCCGCCCAGAGGATGCCGCCGGTGCCGAAGGTGGGGGTGGGCAGCGCTTCGGGGTAGAGCAGCTTGTCGAGGGAGCCGCCGATCAGATAGACGAAGAAGCCGAGGCCGAAGACGCCGAAGACGATCGAGGGGACGCCGGCCAGGTTGTTGACCGCGATCCGCACCAGGCGGACGAGGAGGCCCTGCTTGGCGTACTCGCGCAGGTAGACGGCGGCGACGACGCCCAGCGGGGCCACCGCGAAGGCCATCAGGAAGACCATCATCACGGTGCCGAAGATGGCGGGGAAGATGCCTCCTTCGGTGTTGGACTCGCGGGGATCGTCGACCACGAACTGCCGGATGCGCTTCCCCTGCAGAGCCAGCTTGCCGAGGACGCCGAGGTCGTCGGGCCGGATCGCCGAGACGATGCCGCCCACCGGGATCTCCTTGGTTTCGCCGGAGGCGGTCGCGGCCACCAGAGTCTCGGCGGTCAGGGCTTCGCGCATCTGGAAGAGCCGGTCGGCGAGCTGCTGAAACTCCGCTTCGCGCTCCTGGAGGGTCTTGTCGATCTCGGCCTGGCGGCGCTCGCGTTCCGCGGCGGGCAGCCCGGAGATCTCCAGGCGGCGCGCGGCGAGGCGCAGCTTCTCGATCTCGTAGTTGATGGCGCCGATCGCGCCTTTCTCCAGGGCATGGATCTCTTCCCGCTCGGCCTCCTTGGTGGCGAGCAGGGGGCCGAGCTGCTGCCAGACCGCCTCGGAGCCCTGGGCGAGGACCTGGTCACCGCGGCGGATCTCCCGCAGGTAGCCGTGGAAGTTGCCCCATTCCAGGCGCTCCAGGAGCACTACGTCTTTCGGCTCGCGCCGGGAGACGACGTCCGCCCGGTCGATCCAGACGAAGTCGAGGCCGTTGACGTCGCGGTTGCCGATCTTCAGGCGCAGACGGTCGACCGCCGGGTGCTCCGGCGTGGCCGCCACGATCTCCTCTTCCCAGACCTCGCCGAGGACCTTGGAGCCGTCCTTCAGAGTGAATTCGACCAGGTCTTCCTGCCAGAAATAGCCGAAGCCTTTCCAGGCGAGGAGCGAGAGGATGCCGAGGACCAGCAGGACGTTGAGCGCCAGGGCGCCGCCGCACAGCCAGGTGAAGGCATGGCCGAAGCGCTCGGACCAGCCGCGGTCCCCTCCGTAGAGCGAGGCGTGGGAAGTCTTTTCGTCGTTCTGCATGGGAGGTCTCAGAGTTGCGAGTACCGCTCGCGCAGCCGCTGGCGCACCAGCTCGGCCACGGTGTTGACCAGGAAGGTCAGCACGAACAGGAGAAGGGCGGCGAGAAACAGGGTCCGGTAGAGGGTGTCGCCGTGCGGCGCCTCCGGGATCTCCACCGCGATGTTGGCGGAGAGGGTGCGGAAGCCGTTGAACGGGTTCCAGTCCATGATCGGCGTATTGCCGGTGGCCATCAGCACGATCATCGTCTCGCCGACGGCGCGGCCGAAGCCGACCATCACCGCCGAGAAGATCCCCGGCGAAGCGGTCGGCAGGACGACGCGGGTCACCGTCTGCCAGCGGTCGGCCCCCAGGGCCAGAGAGCCGGCCACCAGGTTCTGCGGCACATTGGTGAAGGCGTCCTCGGCGATGGCGAAGATGATCGGGATCACCGCGAAGCCCATGGCGAGACCGACCACCAGGGCGTTGCGCTGGTCATAAGAAAGTCCCACCGCGTGGAGCAGCCAGCTCCGGAAGTCGCCGGCGAAGGCGAGGTGCTCGAACGGCTGGCGCAGGGAGAAGCAGAGCCAGATGCCCAGCGCCAGCACGACGACGAAGAGGAACGCCTCGGTGCCGGCCGGAAAGCGTCCCCGGAAGGTGCGCGGCAGCCGGTTCCAGGCGGCGCCGGTGAGCAGCACGAGCACGGGGAGCACGAAGAGGGCCAGCAGCAGCGAGGGCACCGCGTGCTCGATGCGTGGCGCGAGCCAAAGGCCGGCCAGGAAGCCGAGCACCACGCTGGGAAGCGAGGCCATGATCTCGACGAGCGGCTTGACGTACCGCTTATAGCCCGGGTGCATGAACTGCGAGACGTACATCGCGCCGAACACGCCGAGCGGGATGGCGAGGATGAGCGAGTAGAGGGTGCCCTTGAGGGTGCCGAAGAGGAGTGGCGTCAGGGAGAGCTTCGGCTCGAAGTCGTCGCTGCCGCCGGTCGACTGCCACACGTGGTCGGCGTGGTCGTATCCCTCGTACCAGACCTTGCCGAACAGGGTCCGCCAGGTGGTCTCGGGATGCGGGTTGCGGAGGGCGAGCGAGGCCAGGGTGCCGTGGCCGGCCAGGAAGGCGCCGTCGTCCTTGGGGGACGTCCCCAGGGCGCGTGCACCGGGAAGTGGCGACGGGCCGGTCCACAGCGTGCGGTGCGAGGTCGAATGGTAGAGGCCGAGCTCGCGGTCGGAAAGCGCCAGGAAGCCCTTGCGGCGGGGAGACGGAGAGATGAGCCGGATCGCTCCCGACTGTGGCGGAAAGTCACGGATGCGGGTCAGGCGCTCGTCGCCGCTCGCCGCGTCGGCGTCCTCGGCCTTGGAGACCGGCATCCACACACTGAGCGTTCCGTTGCCCTGCCCGACCACCAGGGAGCGTCCGCCGATCAGCAGGGCCAGGGCGGTGATCGGTGCGGTACCGGCGGAGGCGGCCTGGACGGGGCCGATCTGTCCCTCCTCCAGGTGCCACCAGAGGATCTCTCCACCGGCCGTTCCTCCATAGAGGTTCTTCTGGTCCGCGTCGAGCGCCAGGTGGGTGACCCGGTAGGAGACCGGGGCCGATGTGCGCACAGTCTCCTCGCCGGTCTCGCCGGTCATCTCGTTGTGGGTGACCGAGCGGCGGACCACGGTGATCGTACCGTCCGCGAGGGCTGCCGCGGTGGTGGCGCTCCCTTCTTCATCGATCTGGGCGGCGAAGCTCTGCAGCGGCCGGCCCAGAGGATCGACCTCCAGCACCACCGGCTCGGAGATCTCCGGGCTCACCACGCGGTTCTGCGCGTCGAAGGTGATCTGGAAGGTCACCGGGGCGATGACCACCCGGCCGTCCCGCGTCGAAGCGGCGAGCGCGGAGCTCTCGGGAGGGACCTGCAGATCGACCAGCTCGGCCGGCTCGGCCAGCAGGTCGCGGGTCGCCACGGTCTGGCCGTCGCTCAGCCGGATGACCCGGACCCGGCCCTCTGCGCCCAGGGCGGCGACATGGGTGCGGTGCTCGTCGGAGAGCAGCGCGCCCGGCGCGGCGCCCGCCAGGGGGATCTTCCGATCCACCGTCACCCGGGCGGCGGTCAACAGCGGTGCGACCTCGACCAGGATGAAGACCAGAATGCCGAGGATGCTGACGATGATCGCGAGCCCTCCGGCGGAGACCACCCAGCGCGCGATGCGATCCGCGGCGAGTCGCCTCCAGGGAGTCGTATGGGGTCTTGCGGTGGCTTCGGCGCTCACGTGGTTTCTCCCGGTTCGGGATCTGGGTGTTGGCTTTCGTCGAGGACGCGAAAGGCCCGGGCGTGCCGTGAAGGGAACCCCGGGCCGGAGGACGACAAGCTCCGAAAGCCTACTTCAACTTGGCGAGCTCTTCCTGGTCCGTGCCCTTCTTCAGAGGGAGGAAGCCGTCCTTCACGACGACCTGCTGCCCTTCCTGCGACAGGATGTACTTGATGAACTCGCGGACGATCGGGTCGAGCGGCTTGTTCGGAGCCTTGTTGACGTAGACATAGAGGAAACGGGAGAGCGGGTAGTTGCCGCTGTAGACGTCCGCCGGTTCCACCGAATAGAAAGGAGCACCGGCCTTGGCTGCGATCTTGAGCGCCTTCACGCCGGAGGTGCGGTAGCCGACGCCACTGTAGCCGACGCCGGACTTGTCCTCGGTCACACCCTGGATCACCGAGGCGGAGCCGGGCTGCTCCTTGACCGTGTCTTTGAAGTCACCCTTGCAGAGCGCGTTCTCTTTGAAGAATCCATAGGTGCCGGAAGCCGAGTTACGGCCATAGAGGCTGATCGGCCGGCTCGCCCAGGCGGTCACGCCGGCCTGGCCCCAGGTGTTGATCGCCTTGCCGCCACAGGAACGGCCCTTGGAGAACATGGCGTCCACCTGCTGGAGGGTGAGCTGCTCGAGCGGGTTGTCCTTGTTGACGTAGACCGCCAGCGCGTCGATGGCGACGCGGATCGCGGTCGGCTTGTAGCCGTATTTCTTCTCGAACTCGTCGATCTCGGAGCTTTTCATCGCACGGCTCATTGGACCCAGCTGCGCGGTGCCGGAGATCAGCGCCGGAGGAGCCGTCGAGGAGCCTTTTCCCTCGATCTGGATGCGGACGTTCGGGTACTGCTTCTGGAAGCCCTCCGCCCACAGGGTCATCAGGTTGTTGAGCGTGTCCGAGCCCACCGAGCTCATGTTGCCGGACACGCCGCTGGTCTTCTGATAGGCCGGAATGCCTGCGTCCACCTTGACGGCCTGGGCATTCAGGTGGCTTCCTCCGAGGGCCAGAGCCAGCGCGAACGAGGCAATCTTGACGTTATACTTCATCTCCCTCTCCTTGTGTCGATCCTGAGGTGTTGGGCGGACGCCGATCTGTCCGGGTGAATGCACTCTCGCAGAGGGGTTTGGCAGCGCGCCGACCTCCTTGTGACAGCAGGGTGACGAACGGCTGCGGCGGGGCGGCGGGCCGCGCTGTCGCAGCGCTGTCACCAGACCGCCGCACGGTCGCTTGCCGGGGTTTCTATGCTGCCCGCGAGCTGAACCAAGGTTCAACCTTGTACACTGACATCTGCTTCTGTCTTCAAAAGGAGAGCTTCGATATGCGCAGATCAGCAATGTTCCGGGCCGGCCTCGTGGCGCTCGCCCTGGCGCTCCTGGCGGTCCCGGCCGCCATGGCGCAGGTGGCGGGCCTCTATTACCAGGAGGTCGAGAAGGACGGCCGGGTGTACGTGTTCAACACGGCCGAGGGCTACAAGCTGTTTTCGGAGGGCGGCGAGATGGGCAAGTCGCTGACCCTCGTCGGCCGCGCCGTGGACGGCAAGACCCTGGTGGCGGAGAACGAGACCGCCGTCGACCTCTATCTCTTCAAGCACAACCTGCCGGCCTACGACCGGCCGACCCCGAGCACCGCGCTTCCGTTCGACGTGAGCTGGAAGGACGGCAAGACCACGATCAAGTCGAAGAGCGCCGAGCTGGTGATCTCCAACCGCTTGCAGGTGCGCATGACCGACGAGGACCGCGAGGTCGAGCCGGTGGGTGACCCGAACCGCACCTCCTTCTCCATCCGTCGCATGCGCACCAAGTTCGACGGCTGGGTCTACACCAAGAACCTCACCTACGAGCTGCAGTTCGACACGGCGCAGCAGACGAACCTCCTCCAGGATGCCAACATCAACTATGACTTCACCAACGGCAAGAAGGCGTTCATGCTCAAGGCCGGTCAGTACAAGGTGCCGTTCGGCCGCCAGGAGCTGACGTCCTCGGGCAGCCAGCAGTTCGTCGACCGCTCGGTGGTGTCGGGCACCTTCGCCCGCGGCCGTGACATCGGCATCCAGCTCTGGGGCACGCCGATGAACAGCAAGATCGACTGGCGCGTCGGTCTTTTCAACGGCAACGGCCGCACGGTCTCGCGCAATGACAACGACGACCTCCAGCTTAACGCGCGCCTCGCCTGGCAGCCGTTCGGCGACGTCAAGTACTCCGAGAGCGACTTCGAGTCCACGGACAAGCCGCTCTTCGCCATCGGCCTCGGCTACGAGGCGAGCGCCCGGCCGGTCGCCCTCGCGGGGACCACGCCGGCCCACGAGAACGATCAGACGATCACCGGTGCCGACGTCTCGTTCAAGTACAAGGGCTTCTCGCTCTTCGGCGAGCTGTTCCAGCGCGAGAACGACCGCACGCTCGCCACGCTCTCCGACTTCGATGACTCGGGCATCGTCCTCCAGGCCGGCTACTTCGTCGTGCCGCAGAAGTTCGAGGTCGCGCTCCGGCTGGGTGAATTCGATCCCAACGACGACATCGACGAGAACGAGCGCGAGGAGCGCGGGCTCGCCCTGAACTACTTCTTCAACAAGCACAACCACAAGCTGCAGGGCGACTACCGCGAGATCGAGGACAAGGCGCGCAAGACGACGGACAAGGAATTCCGCCTCCAGTACCAGATCATCTTCTGACCGCGACCCAATTCAAACCCCTCTTTGGAGTTCCGGGAGCCGCGAGCGGCTCCCGCTTTTTTTGGTGGCGCCCACTCTGTTCCCGATCCGGGATCTCGGCATCAACACCGGCAACGGCCCCAACCGGCCGGCGAACGATGTCAGGGGTGACCTTCGCCGAACTTCCTCTCGCCCGCGGTGACCGCCAGGGTCAGCTTGTTGTCCTTCGGCGGCAGCGGGCAGGTGGCGAAGGCGGTGAAGGCGCACGGCGGGTTGTAGGCGGTGTTGAAGTCGACTTCCACCCGGCCGTTCACGACCGGGCCGAGATCGAGAAAGCGGCCGGCGCCGTAGGTCTCGTGGCCGTTCGTGGTGTCCGCGAAGAGGGTGTCGAGGCCGTCTTTGACCGAGCCGAGGGCGTCGAGGCGGTAGGTCTTGCCGTCCCGTTCGAAGACCACGGCGCCGGGGGAGTCGGCTTCGGTCACCTGGCCGAGCACGTTGGGGATCGCCACCTTCTTCGGCGGATCGTAGGGCTCGAAGCGGGCGTCGATCCGCCAGGCGGCCTGAATCGGGTAGAAGTCGATGCCGTGAAAGGCCTTGCGCACCGGGCTCTCCTTGTCTTTGATGCGGACGCCGATGCGGTCCCCGCGGACGATGACGTAGAAGGAGAGCGTGCCGAGCTCCAGGACCGTCGGCTCCCCGGCGGAATCCGGAGTGAGGGCCTGCTCGGTGACCGGCTCGCCACCGGAGGTCACCCCGGCTCCCGGCGCCACCCGCACGCGCACCGCGTTTCCCTCGCGCAGCAGCACGCCGGCCACCGCCGGGGCCTTGCCTTCCGGCAGGATCACGACGTTGCCGGCATCGCTGCCGAACGGGTTCTCCCCTTCGTGGAGCCAGAAGAGACCGACCAGGGAGAGCCAGCTGTCTTCTTCGAGGAGGCTCGCGTTGCGGTCCTTCTGCCAGGTTTCGACCTTGTGCACCCAGGAGGCGCCGTCGGACTCGGCCTCGGAAGCCGAGGCCGGGAGGCCGGAGGTGGCGAGCAAGGCGGCGGCGAGCAGCGCAGCCAGGGGGCGAACGACGGGACGGCCGGAGATCGAAGCGGCAGATGGCATGGCTCCTCCTTGGAGGCCGATGGTGCCCGGGAGGCTCCCCGGCGCGGCTCCACAGAATAGCAGGCGGCGCCCCGCGGCGGTGAGCTGTGACCGCGGTAGGAACGGCTGCACCCGCGGTAGGAACGGCTGCACCCACGGGTGCAGTGGCTGCACCCACGGTAGGAGCGGCTGCACCTCCGGGTGCAGTCATTGCACCGCCGGTAGGAACGCCTGCACCCATGGGTGCAGGCCCTGCACCCGCCGTAGGAGTGGCTGCACCCATGGTAGGAATGACTGCACCCGCGGGTGCAACGACTGCACCGCCGGTAGGAACGGCTGCACCCGAGGGTGCAGACCCTGCACCCTCGGTAGGAGTGACTGCACCCGCAGGCCCCCGCCGGGGGGTGAAACGAGCTGGGCTGAGCTCTTCCGGCCCTTCAGGCCGGCCACGGCTTGCCCTTGGCCCTCCGCCCCCCCTCACCCCTCAAACTTCAACTTCGGGTCCGACTGCGCCCGATACATATACCGCACCATCCGCTCCGCCACGTCCACCGTGAGCGTTTCCCTCTCGGCGGCGGTCTGAAAGAGCCGCAAGGCCGCCAGGGCTTCGTCGTGCAGGCCTTTGGAATGGAAAACCCACTTGATTTCCTCCGCCAGCTCCTTCACGTCCGCGTAGCGTCCTTCCTTGAGATCGAGCACTGAGCGCTCCAGGCTCACCACCGCGTAGTTCGCCGCCATCTTGTGCGTGTCGTACTCGCGCCGCGCGTGGTTGAAACCCTCGCGCGCTTCCACCAGCTTTTCCAGGCCGGCGTCGATTCTCGCGCGCAGCCAGACCAACAGAATCGCGTCGAACACCTTGGCGGGGTCTGCCGCCGCCTGCACCGCCGGCCAATGGCGCTCGGCGGCGGCGGGTGACAGGGGAGTGTTGTGGCTGGCGCCGCAAGGCGATCAGGGCCAGGCTCAGAGGACCAAGCTCGGGGAGCTGTAGATTCCGCCGTACTTGCAACAATAGCGGGCCGGACCCACCCTGCGCACCGCCGTAGCCCGGTGTCTGAGTTGCCTCCCTTTAGCACCGAATGAAGTCGATGAACATCACCGAGAGTGCCCTCCGCGGTGGCCCGGCACCGCACGGGCGGCGGCGGCACACCGGACCTCCCGCCCCGGCGCACCAGCCCTGGCATCCTTGACCATGCCGAAGGGAATCTCACCCCCGGGTTGTTTGTGCACTTTCCGAAGCCAGGCGCTACGCCCTTTTGTGACACTCTTGACAGTCGCAAGCTGGGGCTCCTAGGATGTAATTTCTGGCTACGAACCTACAGGGAGGCAGAAATGCAGAAACAGAAGATGGGCACGCAGAGAGTGCTGGCACGGCGCTTGGCCAAGGAGCTCAGCGCCGAGCAGCTCGCAACGCTTGGAGGCCGCGGGACCAGCTACGGCGGAACCGGTGGGTGCATCGACGGCAAAGCGCGTGACATCGAAGCGCGTGACTGCTGCAATGGGTCGGACGTTTTCGTCTGCTGAAATCTGGCGCCGCCGGGTGGCGTGCGCCGCCCCCGGCAGAGTGCCTGCTGCGGGGGGGGTGGCACACCCGTTAGCGCTGCGGTGGCGGCAGGCTCGAAGCCGAACCGCACTCTTCGCTAAATGCCACCCCTGCTGCGCCCAGTACCGCAACGTAGTCAGCCAAAGGCCCCATTCCGAGAGCCTGTCGCCGGTCGTCAATTCCTTCTCTTGCCTCGACGGGCAGAACCAAGACGTTTCCGCGATCGTCGCTGACAACTTGGGTACCGTATCGCTGGCGCAGGCCCGCGGCTAGGCTGGCGCGATCGAAGAGCAACGCATAGGTGCTGCCCTCGATCAGTCCGGCGTCGACATCCCGCTTCACAAAGGGAAGAACGGCCTGGAGGAGCACCGGGTCCCAGGTATGCTGGACGAGAAAAAACGCGGCTTTCGATGCCGGATATCCGAAGCGCCGAACATCAATCCAGCCGACCTCTTTGACCAGGGTCTCGATGAGCTCCGCATTTTCTGTCGCCTGCTCGATCATCCGGAAGTCGAGAGCGCCCGGAGGGTTTGGCGCTGGCGCTGGCAGGGCTCCGGGCAGCCAGGACAGGGGCTGCGCCGGCCTGAGAGCTGCCTGCTCGGCGCGGTCTCTCTCCCAGATTTCCTTTTGAATGGCCAGAACCCGCGCCTCGGCTATTGGAAAGGGCTCTGGGAGGGTGAGCGCAAACAAAAAGCTGTCCGGCCGACATGGGAGGCGCCGCAGCCTGCGGTGCTTCCCACTCTTCGCGTCAAGAAACAGCAGAAGAGGGCCTTCTCTGGTGAAAGAGACATGGCTTTCGCGGCCAGCCTCACAACCGACCGCACCCTCCTCCGAGGGGCTGAGAGATCCAACGACTTCACGCACGCGCCCGCCGTAGCCGATGAGCAGCCGTGAGTCCTCAAAGCCGATCAGGAAGTCCGGGTCGGCGGCATCCTGCCAGTAGCCTTCCGGCAGGCTACCTGGCAAACCGGCGGCCAGCAGCTGCCGGGCAGCGAACCCGAGAAGAAGGCAGAGAACGAGGCTTGCTCGCGTAAGAAGGTTCTTTCCGACCAATCATCCACCCTGCCGGCCAAGGTCCCGTGGCTGCCCTCCACCCCACGCAAGTGCCGGGTTGACCGCCGATGAGGAGCCTACTAGACTTTGCGTGGTTTGCCAACCGAAGGAGGCAGAATGCCCGCCGCAGCTCGCGTCTTGATTCTGACCAACCCAGAGGATTACCATGCTGCGGTGATCTCTGAGGGGCTCAGGCGGAAAGGCGTACCGCATTCTCAGTGGTACTCCACGGATTTCCCAACTCACCAGACCGCCACTTTCAGGCTCGATGCGCGACAGGTGCATGGCGAGCTGGCTGGCCCGGGTATTGGCCTTGACTTCGCTACCAGGCCAGAGGTGGTGTGGCAACGGCGCCCCGGGAGGCCCGTGGTCCCGGGCGTGGTTGCCGAGGCTGACCAAAAGTTCAGCTACCGTGAATGCAGCGCCTTTGTCGCCTCCGTGCGAGAGTTTCTCGGTGAAGGTGCTTTCTGGGTGAACTCTCCGGCGGCTGCGGCGCGCGCAAATCTGAAGCTCCGGCAACTGCGAAGCGCCATCGCGGCAGGGTTCAAGATTCCTGCAACGCTGCTGAGCAATGACCCCGTGCAGGTGCGCGCGTTTCTTCGAGAGCACTCCCGCGCCATCTACAAAACGTTTTTCCCCTTCTCGTGGCAGACGGATGAGGGTTACGCCACTTCTTTTTGCTCAATGATCTCGCTCGCCGACCTTCCTGACGATCCCTTGGTGAGAGCGGTGCCTGGAATCTACCAGACGGCGTTGCCCAAAGCCTACGAGCTGCGCGTGACGGCCTTCGGTGATCACCTGGTGGCTGCGCGGCTCGATTCACAGGCCGTGGAGTCGGCTCAGGCAGACTGGCGCGCCGCCACTGCCAGCGTCCCCATCGAACCGGCGACGTTGCCCGAAGCGGTCGCCCGGGCGAGCCGGGCTTTGATGGCTGATCTCGGAATCGTTTTCGGGTGCTTCGACCTTGTCGTCACTCCGGCAGGCGATTACTACTTTCTTGAGGTCAACGAAATGGGTGCCTTCCTCTGGCTTGAGAACGAGTGCCCCGACCTTCTGCTGACAAATACTTTCTGTGAGTTCCTTCGCCAAGGCCACTCAAGCTTCAACCCCTCGGCCGGTGGTATCCCTGTCAGGCTGTCCGACGTTCATCAAGCCGCCGTGCGGAGTGTGGAGGAGTCCGCACCGCTGACTCATGTGCTCGAACCCAAAGAGGTTTATCGAGATACTGGCGCACCATAGAGTGCCCGCCCCCCCCTCACCCCTCAAACTTCAACTTCGGGTCCGACTGCGCCCGATACATATACCGCACCATCCGCTCCGCCACGTCCACCGTGAGCGTTTCCCTCTCGGCGGCGGTCTGAAAGAGCCGCAAGGCCGCCAGGGCTTCGTCGTGCAGGCCTTTGGAATGGAAAACCCACTTGATTTCTTCCGCCAGCTCCTTCACGTCCGCGTAGCGCCCTTCCTTGAGGTCCACCACTGCGCGCTCCAGGCTCACCACCGCATAGATCGCCGCCAGCTTTCGCGTTTCGTAAGCCTGGCGCGCTTGGTCGAAGCCTTCGTGCGCCGCCACCAGGTTACCGAGGCCGGCGTCGAGCCGCGCCCGGTGCCAAATCATGAGGGTCACTTCTTGCGCCTTGCCCGGGAAGCCAACTGCTGCCTGCACAGCCGGCCATTGACGCTCCGCCGCCTCAAGGCGCCCGAGATCAACGAGGCAGGTCCCGCGGTTCAGCTGAAGACAGAACTGCACCCTGGGGTCAAGCCTCTCGGCCGCCTGCGCCTCAGCGGCAGCCAGAACGGCCAACGCTTCTTCCGGCCTCTCTAATTCAATAAGTGCAAGGGCGCGGTTGACAAGAATCCGTGCGCTTGCCGCCGACGGAGCGACTGTTTCCGCTTCGGTGAGCCGTGCCAATGCGCTGGCAGGCTGCCCTTGATCGCGCAGCAGGGAAGCCTCCAGGTCCAGCAGGCGCCAGCCGGGAAAGAAGGCCCGGTCGTGGTCGCTCGCCGCCTTCCAGAGCCGGTTTGCTTGGGCGAACGAACCGGCCGCTACATCAAAGTTGTTTGCAACGCGCTCGTAATTCCCCACGAACCCCAGAGCCCACCCCGCCGCCGCCCCGGTTTCGCCTTGCTCCCGGCCGAGCCGCACGGCCAGGCGGTGCGCCGCGTGGGCTACTGCAGAAGCCCTTGCCAGATCGGTGGCCGCGGCGTCGATGCTGGCATCGGCCAGAAGAATCACGAGATCGCGCGAGAGAAGCTCAGGCTGTGTGTCCACCAGGAACAGCAGCTCGGCAGCCGTTCGGGTCTTCAGCCGCTCCCAATGAACCTCGGCCGGCTCTTGCGCCGGGGCCGGCTGCTCGCCGAGCCAGGCGAAGAGATCTGCCAGGGCGGCCCGGCCGAGGGCCTCCGCAGCGGCGGTGAGCTGCCGCAGTGCCCCCTCCAGGTTGCGAAAGACCTTCTCCTCGGTGCCTTGGCCCACGAGCCGCAGGGCCGCCAGCGTCGGGGCGACCACCGCTTCCACCAGGGCGATGGTGAGGCCGGCGGCACGGGCCAGGCGCGCGAGCTTCGCCCGCGTCAGCCGCTTCTTCTCCCAGCGGCGCAGCGTCGTCTCGTCGACCCCGACCAGCTGCGCCAGCTCGCGAAAGTCGCAGTCGAGGTAAAAGCAGAAGAACCGGATCAGCTGCTTGCTCGCTTCGCACTCGGTCATCGGCCCGCCTCCCTTGCTTTCTGTGGGGGTTTCCCAAAGTATCGGCCTGTCTTCCCACTGGAGGGGCGCCAGTGGTGTCCGCGGTGGATGCCTTGCCGGCTCCTCCGCCATTTTCAAGGAGTTACCTCATGGCCCGGAAACTGCTGTCTCTCGTGCTCGCCACCCTCGTGCTCGCCGTCCTCGTGCTGACCCCAGCGGCCGCGCAGGCCGCGCCGCTTCGCGGGGAGGGGCCGCTCGCTGGCGTGCTGGAGCAATTCACCGCTTGGATTATAGCGCTGGCTGGAGAACTCGGCTGCGGTGCCGACCCAAACGGCGGCTGCACGGGCCAGACGACGCCAACCCCGCCCGCCGAGGGGCTTGACAACCGGTGTGCGCTTGACCCAAGTGGTGCCTGCCTGGACCAGGGCACCCCGGCTGACCAAATCGACATCGGGTGCTCGCTGGACCCGAGCGGTGCGGCTTGCGGCAACCACGGCTAAGTTAACCTCACGGGAGCCAGGCTGGCGGGCAGGAGCCCGCCTGGCTCCACTTCGGCAAACTTGAGGGCGGGGTCATGTTGCGCGCGGTAAAGGTAGCGCACGACCCGGCTTGCAAAGTCCGCGGTCGCAGTGGCTTGCTTGGTCGCCTCGACGAAGAGAGCTACCGCTAGACAGGCTTCCGGGTGAATCCCGCTTGCGCCGAAGATCCAACCCATTTCCACCGCCAGCGCCTGGACTTCAGAGAACCGGCCCGCCCGCAGCTCAAGCACAGCGAGCTCGAGGCAGGTCAGGGCATAGTCATAGGGCAGGGTGTGGGTTCTGAAGTCCTTGCGAGCCTGATTATAGCCAGCGCGGGCTTCCTGGGTCTGGCCTAACCCAGCCGCGCAGCGCGCGCGCAGCCAGCATACACGGACTAGAATTAGGGTATCCCTACCTGCAATCGCCAGCTCAAGCACTATGGGCACGTAGCGGGTCATTTCTGCAAAGTCCTCAATGTGGCCAAGATTCGCCGCCAAGTTAAAATAAATCTTCAGGCGCAGCTCTGCGTCCTGCTTCGAGCCACACAGAGCTTCCGCTTCGCGCAGCACCTTGACGGCCTCCTCCGGCTGCCACATTTGCTCCAGCGTGACCGCCCTCTTGACAAGAATGCGGGGCACTTCCTCGGCCGGGGCCATCGCGCGCGCTTCCTTGAGCCTTTCCAGCGATTCCGGGAAACGCCGCTGGTCGCGGCGGAGGGAGCCTTCCAGATCCTTCATGCGCCAATCGGCGAGGATCTTCTTGATCTCCGGCGAAGCCTTTTCCCAATGCGCCAGGGCCAGGGCGAAGTCGCTCTCCGCAAGATCCAGCCTGTTGCCGACGCGGCGCGCGTTGGCCAGCAGGGCGCGGGCGTAGCCGAGGGAGCCGGCGCGGGTGGCCTCGTCGCCGGGGGCCAGCTCGGCGGCGCGCAGGGCCAGCTGGGCGAGCTCCAGGGCGCGGTCGGCGCGATCCGAGGCGGCCTTCTCCGATTCGTCCGCCAACCGCTCCGAGACGGCCCACGTCTGGAAGCGCGGGTGGTACTCGACGAGGGTCTTGCGGTGTTCGCGCGGGTTGTTCTGAAGCTCCTGCCAGCGGGCTGCGGCCTCTTCCCGGGCGCGGTCGATGTTGAAGCTGCGGGTGATTTGGGTGAGAGCCCCGACGGTCAGGGTGAAGAGAGCCCGGCAATACCGGCCGGCGGATTCGCGGATCTTCTGGAGGGCCAGGGAGCTCAGGCCCACGAGAGAGTCCAGGACCGGGTCCTCGCCCAGTGCCACGGTCAGGCCGAAGGCGAGCCATTCGATGCGGTCGGCGGAGTAGCCCATGCGCAGGCCCCAGTCCAACAGCACCTCGAAGGGCGGCTCGTCCTCCCCTTCGTAGCGCTCGATCAGGCTCACCGGCACTTTGAGAAGCTCGGCGAGATCCCGGATATAGAGGCCTCTGCGGCGCCGCAAGCAATACAAGGCCAGGCTCAGAGGTTGGGGCAGGAACTTGAACGGCATGCCAGGGGTCCTCCTGGACCCATAGAGTACCCCAGGGCACGCTTTCAGGAGCAAACATTCGTCACCTTTGCCGCACTTTCTCCCCGGGAGATTCCTTGGCACCGGTGGGCATGCCGGATAGTCCGGTGAGGCCGCCCGGCGGCCGGGCATTTTTATGAGTCATGGGTGCGCCCGGCACTTCCGCCCCTATCGTTCCGCTCATGGACAAGACGCCCACCGCGAGCGCCTTTCATCTCGCCTGGTACCTGCCGCACATCGGCCTGGAAAAGCATCTGCCCGAGCTGGGAGGTGCAGTGTGAACGTGGAGCCGAGCCTTCCGCAGGAAGAGCTGGCACCGGACCATCTGGGCGCGGCGCTGCGGGTGCT
>DIHE01000172.1:0-125 GCA_002420005.1 Holophagales bacterium UBA5704
GGAGGGTGGGGTGAGCTTCGATCCGGCAGATGTCGAGGTCCCCTCCGGCGAAGCCCCAGGCGGCGAGGGGCGCGTGATGCGTGGTGGCTGCGCTTGGTATGTCGCGGACTGGGCGCGTGCGGCGT
>DIHE01000172.1:400-2596 GCA_002420005.1 Holophagales bacterium UBA5704
AGGCTTTCGCGTCGTGCTCCCCGCCGGCCCCGAGCTCTCGGCGGTGGATCCTGAATCATAGATCATAGAGAGTGTCTTTCAGGTGGCAGAGGCGGCGGGAGGCGGCAGAAACCGGCCGATTCCTGCCGCGGACCTGCCGCGGACCTCCGCAGCCGCCTCCGCCGCAGAATCGCCACCGCCGCCGCCCGGCGCGGCAAGCAGGGCCGCGTCAATCTCGGCCGCTCCCTGGCATCGTCGGCAGGCGTCATCCTGTTCTGACCGAATCGGCCGGCCGATCTTTCCTCTGGCCGACCGCAGATCGCCGCCGCGCCGCAACACTCGGCAAGAAACTGGCACCAGGAGCGCCCTCGCCATGCCGGCTCCCAGCGGAATCCGGAAAACCGGAGGCCTTTTGGGGCTGGAAAATCCGGCCGGGCGGCAAGCTGCGGCCGCCATGCGGCAAGAATCGACCGGATTCTGCCGCCCCCCGCCGCCTCTTCCCCCTTGAAGACACCCTCTATGATCAATGATCTACCGCCGAAGCTCGGGGCCGGCGGGGAGCACGACGCGAAAGCCTCGGACCCCGTCCACGAAGACCGGGTTCCAGTAGAACCGGAACGCCGCACGCGCCCAGTCCGCGTCATCCCAAGCGCCGCCACCACGCATCACGCGCCACCCGCCGCCTGGGGGACCCCACGGATCGACTTGCGGCTCGGCCGTGTACCGACCGTACCAATCCGCCACCCACTCCCAGACGTTGCCGTACATGTCGAAGAGGCCCCACGGGTTCGGCTCCAGTTGCTCGACGGGGTGGAGCTGCCGGCCTGAGTTGCCGGCATGCCAGCCCACTTTGTCCAGGATCGTCGGAGAGCCGTTGCGGTCGCAGTAGGCGTGTGGGCAGCCCGCCCGCGCGGCGTACTCCCACTCGGCTTCCGTAGGCAGGCGCCCTCCCAGCCAGGCGGCATAGGCATACGCCTGGGACCAGGTGATCCCGGAGACCGGCAGGTTGGCGTCTCCGGATGGCTTCGCGACCAGGCGGCGGTATTCACCCTTCGTCACCGGATGACTCAAGAGGCGGAAGGGCGAAAGCGTCACACGGTGAGACGGCCGCTCATCTTCATGACCAGACTGAGCTTCCGGCGTTCCCATGTCGAAGCTCCCGCCCGGGATGGCGGCCCAGGCCGGGTCACCGACACCCGGCATCGCAGGTGGAGGGAAACGCTTCCGCAAGCCCGCCAGGGCTGAATCCCGCAGCCGTCCGGCGGCGGCCCGCTCGGCCGGTGCGGGGCTCCTCCCGGGAAAGTAGTCGAGCCCCCAGGCGGCCAGGCCGAGGGTCGCCAGATCTTCCGGGTCGATCGGCAACGCCTCTTCCACCGCTTGGAGCACCGCCGCCGCGCGGTCAGGCTCAGGGATGCCCTGGATCTTCTCCGTGAGCAGGGCGGCGAGTGGGATCTTCACACTCGTGACCTTCCGCCGAACTTGCGGCGGCACCGCATCACCCTCCGCCAGGGCGCGGGCAAAGTCGGCCACCGAGGCATACCGGTGTTCCGGTTCCCAGGCCGTGGCCTTCTGGAGGACCGCCTGGACGCCGGTGGAACAGGGCAACCGGCGCAGGAAGGAGCCTGCATCCCGCAGCACGTCGAGCGGCAGATCCGCCCCGGCCAGGCAGAACGCCGCCGTCATCGCCAGGGAGTAGAGGTCCGCCGCGGCGCCCGCCTTTTGCGGTGCGCTGATCGCTTCCGGCGCGGTATAGAGAAAGGTCCCCATCCCGCCGCCCAGGGTGGTGCCGCCGGTGGTGTCCACCGCCCGCACCAGGTCGAAGTCGGTGAGCCGGGGCCTCCCCTCGGCGTCGAGCAGGACGTTGGCGGGTTTGACGTCGCGGTGGAAGACGTTGCGCCCGTGGGCGCACGAGAGCGTCGCCGCCACCTCTTGAATGAGAGGCACCACCGCCTCCGGAGCCAGGCGCTTCGCGAGCACCGCCTCCCGCAGGTCGCCGCCGGGGAGGTGCTCCATCACGAAGAAGTGGAAGCCGCCGTCCTCCAGGCGATCTTCGATTACCCGCACGATGCCCGGGTGATGGCGGTGCAGCTCGGCCATCTTGCGCGCACCCCGGAAGAAACGGTCGCGCCGGCTGCGGTCGTCGGCGTGCTGGCCGTGGAGGACCTTGACGGCCACCAGCTCGCGGTGCTGTTTGTCGAACGCCTTCCAGACCGTCGA
>DIHE01000160.1:0-15686 GCA_002420005.1 Holophagales bacterium UBA5704
GGGGTGACCGTCCGACTCTGGGGAGTGACCATCCGACTCTGGGGGGTGACCATCCTGAATACGTGCCTGGCACCGCAGGGGGTGCCGGCGGTCGCACCTGTGTGTCGCAATCCCACCGTGCTGATCAGGGAAGTTCCGCCGAAGCAGATGGCACAGAACGAGCTCACCCGGAGAGAAGTCGCAATCCCACCGTGCTGATCAGGGAAGTTCCGCCCTCGGTGCTCTACTCCGGCTGGATCTCGGCCGTCACCGTCGCAATCCCACCGTGCTGATCAGGGAAGTTCCGCCCTTCGCCCTGCGGCGGAGAGCGCTTCGGCACCTGCCCCGAGAAGTCGCAATCCCACCGTGCTGATCAGGGAAGTTCCGCCGCCCTCGCCAAGCTTGGTTCCGAGTACACCGTCGAGAAGTCGCAATCCCACCGTGCTGATCAGGGAAGTTCCGCCTCGTGGGAAGGAGAAATGGTCTCAGGCGGTGTGGTATGCAGAAAAGTCGCAATCCCACCGTGCTGATCAGGGAAGTTCCGCCTCACCCCTTGCCAGCCTGTTGATTCCAGGCCACTTAGATACCACAAAAGTCTAACCCCCCTCCGGGGGCCTTGGCAAGCCCCCAAATCGACCGTCGCCGCGCCTCCTCCACCTCTCGTAACCCGCTGATTCGGCGCGAGATCGGGGATAAGTCTAACCCCCGCGTCAAAGTGGCACTTTTGGGCTGGCATGACTTTTTCCCGGTACAGGGTTTGCATTGCGGATGAGTGGACTCGTTGCAGAGATAGGAACCCGAAGAAAGGGGGGAGAGATTCCCTGCTGGGCCCCGTTTCATGCCTGAACGGCGAACCGTAGGGGCAACAGTGCTCGACCGCCGCGATCGCCGGGCCGAAGCCGTCGCGCCCCTGCTAGAATCTTCTCCTGATGCGCCGGAAACATCGAAAATGGAAACACCGGGAAGAGACGGAGCCCGGGCTCGGCGGGGAGGGGTGGGTCGAGTGGGGCGGTGAGCTGATCTGGGCGGTGGGATTCACGGAAGGTGGGGTTCCCTATGGCCTCACCCGGGCCGAGTACCTCGCGGTCAACGAGGCGGCGGATGTGGCGGCCGGTGCCGGCTGGGCGAGGGCCAGGGCGCTGCTGCGGACGCTCTTCGAGCATTGGCCCGGGATGCCCGCCGCGGTCGAGGTCGGCCGGGTGCGCTCTCTGGGCGAGGGGATCTCGCGCCGGGCCTGGTCCGCGTGGGTCGATCTCGATCCGGACCCGGCGGGGATGAGCGGATCGTATGTGGTTCTCCTGCCGCTCCCGGAAGCCGAGCGGTCGTTCGACGCACGGGTCCACTGGGAGGCACGGCTGCTGGTCCGTCTCGCCACGCTCGATCTGCCGCTCCGGCTGCCCCGCTGCGCCGGGCTCTTGCCGAGCGGGAATCGGCCGGCCCTCATCGAGACCGGGCTCGAAGGCTTTCCGCTCGACCTGCGGGCCGGCCGCCAACCCGGGATCGCTCCGTGGGAAGTGGTCGCGCAGGTGGCGGCGGCGGTGCATGCCGTCGATCGGGAGACCCTCGGCGACGGGCTCCCGAGGTGCCCGGGACACGCCACGCGGCGCGAGCATGCCCTGGCGGCTCTCCGGATCTTCGCGGGGGCACCGGAGACTCTCCTTCAGGAGGCCCATGCGTGGGCTCTGGAGCACCTTCCACCCGCCGACGAGCCCGCCGTCCTCCTCCACGGCGACCTCCTGGGCCAGAACATCCTGCTCGATCTGCAAGGCGCGGCTCCAGGACTCATCGACTGGGAATACGCCCGCCTGGGCGATCCCGCCTACGACCTGGCCATCGTCACCCGCGGTGCGCGGCGGCCGTTCCAGATCGAGAATGGCTTCGGGCGGTTGTTGGAGGCCTATTCCGGGCAGGGAAGGGAGATCCGCAAGGAGCACGTACATCTGCACGAGCTGTGCCTGCTGGCCGGCTGGTATCGGGAGTCTCTCGATGGGAGGCTCGGTGGCCACCCGCCTGAGGTGCGGCTGGGTGATTTCCAAAGACTCTTCCGACGGGTTGGGTGAAGGCCGAGCCTTCGCCCAACGTGTTGAGCCAGGGGGTGACCGCCGGAGGACATCTCGCGCGGCAGCCTCGGGAAGTTCCGCCGCCGCTGAAGCCGCTGGGCCTAGAGACCGTGGCCGTGGTTGAGTCGCAATCCCACCGTGCTGATCAGGGAAGTTCGGCTACCTTTTGGGGTGGAACCTGCGAGCGGTGGTTCTGCACAGAGGCCGAAGCCACCGCGAACGGCTGGCGGCGCGCGAAGGTGTGAGGCTGCGTGCTCGACGCCGAAAAACTAAACAACTCTTTCGGGGAGCGTGTCTCTCATGGCAAGGGAGCCCGGTCGCCTGTTCGGCAGGCTGCGGTTCCCCTACACCGCGCGGGAGAAAGGAGCCCGACAACAATGGCCAAGGGAGGCACTCACCACGTCGTTCCCAATCCTTCCGGGGGCTGGGACGTCAAGCGCGGCGGCGGCCAGAAGGCCAGCAGCCACCATGACACCAAGAGGGAAGCGACCGCCGCAGGCCGCGAAGTCAGCCGCAACCAGGGAACAGAGCTGAAGATCCACAACCAGGATGGAAAGATCTCCCAGTCCGACAGCCACGGAAACGATCCGCATCCCCCGAAGGGTTGAAAGGAGACAGCCAATGGCCGAACGCTACAAGACCGGGCAGGAATGCCCCAAGACCGGAACCTACGCTTTCGATGGCTACCTGGACGGGACCTGGACACCGGCGCCAACCGCCAACGAGAGCAGGATTCCCCTCTCGAAAGGGGAAACTTTCCCTCCGATCAGATCCCAGGACAAGGGCTGCTGGTGGAAGATCGCGTAAAGCCCCACGCCTCCACCGCGAAGCCGTAGAGCCGCCCCGGTACACGACCCCGTCGGTTGAAAACGGCCGGGGGCACCAGGACGACCACAGCGCGGAGAAGGCCGGGGGCCAGGCCTTCGGCCCGGGAATAAGTGCCTGGCACCGCGTGCGGGCACCGCGTGCGGCAGGGAAGCGCGGCCGGTTGAGCGAGGGCCGAGGGGCAATGTTTGATGGTGGGCTACCTTTTGGGGTGGAACCTGCGAGCGGCGGAACCTGCGAGCGGCGGAGCCTATTTCGGCGGAGCGCCCTCCTCGGCGCTCAGATCGACGTCCACGGCCGTGTCGCCTGGCTGGATGACGAAAGTCGTCGAGACCTCCTGCCCATCGACGTCGGCGGTCAACGTCCAGGTGCCCGGCCAGAGCCCGGGGAAGTGGAAGCGGTTGCCCGGCTCCATGGTGGCCCATGGTCCTGTCGCAGCATCTCCCTCGCGGGCCTGGACCTGCGGGACCACGACCTCCGGTGCGACGCCGACGAGGCGGCCGGAGGCGGTGACGAGCCGGCTGAGACGGAGGTCCGGCAACTCAACTGGTGTGCCGCTCGAGAGCTCGGCCGCCGCGATCGCCGGGCCGAAGCCGTCGCGCTCCGCGCGGAGCGTCCAGCTCCCGTCCCGGAGCCAGGTCACGAACCTCCCCGCGGCATCCGTCTCGGCCTGGATCTCCCGATTCCCTTGCCGGAACGTCACTTGCGCCTGCGCCACGGATTGCCCGGCTGGATCGAGCACGCGTCCGCGGACGGCCGGGAGGGGAGGGAAATCGATGCCGGCAAGCGTCACGGTCTCGCCCTCTGCGATCTCGAAGCGGCGCTCGAAGACGCGGCCGTTGCCGTCGCTCGCCACCAGGGTCCACGTCCCCGCAAGGACTTTGTCGATCTCATGGAAACCATCCTTGGTGCCGAACGAGAGACCATCCTCCTCCGAGCGATCTTTCAGGTCGATCTTGCCTGGGTCGCCCGGCGGAAGGCCGGTCAGGCGGACCCGGACCGTACCGGGGCGCGCCAGCCGGAGATCGAGGTCGATCCCCTCCTCCCGGCCGGTGACCGTGAGCCGCCTCCGCACTTTGCCTGACGGTCTGAAGCAGGTGCCGGAGATCTCGTATTCGCCCGGCGGAACCGTGAGCCGGAACGAGCCATCCGGAGCGACATCGGCGTAGTCCTTGCCAAACGACAGGAAGACCTGCTCGACCGGGGCACCTTCCGGGCCGAGGATCCGCCCCTGGAGAAGGGTGCCGCGCGGCATTTGCAGATCGAGGTGCAGGGGGCGTTCCTCGATCTCGACGTCTTGCCGGATCCAGCCATGATCCGGATGGGAGACCTCGAGACGGCTCGTTCCGGACAGGACCTGAGCGAACCGGAAGACCCCTTCCTCGTCCGTCACGGTCTCCTCCTCGGGGAGCACCGTCTCCAGGGTCACGGCTGCGCCGGCGAGGGGATCCCCCTCCGGATCGAGGACGCGCCCTTCGAGAGAAACACGCGTCCTCGTCAGGACGAAGTCGAGCCCCGCGATCTCGCCTCCGGGCTCTCCTCTCCGGCGCAGCCGCGAATGCTCGGCCTCCGCGGATACGCTGACCTCGACCCAACCCGGCTTCAGGGACTCGAAAACGTAGCGCCCCTCGGCGTCGGTCGAGGTGGAGATGCCTTGGTCGGGGTACCCGCACGGCGGCGGGACAGTGATGCGGACGCACCCCCCTCCGCCCCGGCCTTCGTGCTTGGCCCAGAGCAGCACGCCGGCGACCGGCTTGCCGCTCGCGTCCACCACCCGGCCGGCAGCGCGAAGCCCCGGTTGCAGCCGTAGCTCGAGCTCCGGGAACGGACCTGAACCGAAGACCTGCTTTCCCGCGTACAGCCACCCGGGCGGGCAGGCGGCCAGGAACGGGAAGGGTTGGATGTGGGGAATGCGGAAGGTGCCGTCGGGGCCGGTGATCGCCAGAGGCCGCGGCTCGGAGCCTTGGCGCTCGTCCTCGTCCGTCTGCCAGGTCCAGATCCGGACCCCGGGGATCGGCTTGCCGGCGGGGTCCACCACGCGGCCGGCCAGGAGCTGATCGGCAGTCTGTCCCTTCTGGGAGACGCTCTCGTCTCCTCTCGCCCGATCTGCCGTGGTGGCGGCGAGGAGCAGGGCGGCGGCACAGACCCAGGAACGACAGACGTTCTCGCGCATCGGGTTCCCCCCTTTTTCCAGGGGGGTGAATGCAGGCTCCGTGCCCACCGGCGCCTCATGCCGCGCGCGCCGCAGGTAGGCGGCGAGCCGCGCATGGCGCGAGCCTTCACTACGTGGTGAGCCAGGAGCGCACCTCCCGGAGCCAGGTGCGCACCGGGAGGTCGTCGAGGGTGGGGTCGTAGAAGCTGCCGAGGTCGAGGAGGACCGTGCGCAGGGCCGCGTCGTCGAGATCGTCCGCGAGCAGACGGTCGAGATCGGCGGCGGCCTCGCGCACGGTGTCTTCCGGCTCGCTCTGCCGGTAGGCGTCCACCGCGTCGCGCGGGGTGGCGCTCTCCAGCTCCCAGTCCTGATGGAGATAGCAGGACAGGAGCTGGGAGAGCGCGGGGTAGAGGGCTTCGGCGTTCATCGCGACGGGTTTCTCAAGGCGTAGGATACCCCGTCACGACCAGGAAGCCGGGCAGGCCGGGTTTCGTCGATCCCTGGAGCACCAGGGTCACGTTGTTCGCCGCCGCCGGACCCGCCGCGTCGCGCTGCAGGACGGAGCCCACCGGATTGGCGAAGGTCTTCTTGAGCACCAGGCGCTGGCCCGGCCGCAGCGACGAGATCTGGCTCTTGTTGTCGTTGATGATCTCCTGCACCGCCTGCTCCGCGGTCGGCAGGTCGGTGAAGGTGGAGGCGGCGCTGATCTTCTCCTTCGCCAGACGATCCGCCAGGTCCTGCTCGGATTTGCCGACGTGGCGCTGGATCAGGTGCCCACCTTCCTTCTCATGGGTCTCCAGGGAGCCGGCCGCGGCGGTGTCCGCCTCGGAACCGGAGCCCGCCTCGGACATCTGTTGGCTGGCAGGCGCCGGGCCGGCCTTGCGCGGGGCCGGGGTCGGAGCCTCCATCTCCGGCGCCTGGTTGGCCTCCGGATCGCTCTCTTCGAGGCCGAGGAAGTCCGTGCGGTTGGTCGGGCTGTTGGCGGCGTAGGCGTAGATGCGGCCGGGCAGACGGAACGGGCCGTCGGACAGGTCGGGCGCGGTGAGCCTCCCGGTGTCCAGCATCCCTTCGAGGATCGGGTCGGGGCTGATCCACTGCCCCTGCCGGCCGTCGTAGTAGCGCAGGCCGAAGTAGGAGAGGCCGGTCTCTTCGTCCAGCTCCTTGCCGCTGAACAGGTACGGCGTGCTCTCGCTCTGCGAGCGCTCGTCGGCCCAGATCTCGCCGCCCGGGAAGTATTCCAGGTGCTGCCAGGCCTTGCCGAGCGGATCGGTGACGAAGTGGGTCGAGCCGAGGTGGTCCGGGTGGTAGAAGTAGAGCTTCTCCGCGTTGGGATTCGGGCTCGACGACACCTTGGTGGTGAGGCGGACGTCGTCGGCGAAGACGTGCTTGCTGGCGATCGCGCCGTTGCGCACCGCGTACCACTTGTTGACGTAGATCGTCTCGCCGTTCTGGCCCGCCTTGTTGGTGCGGGTGCCGGCGTCGTCGTAGAGGAAGCGGGTGGTCTGGCCGTTGTCGGCCGCGGCGGCGAGGCGGTTCTCCTCGTTCCAGGTGAGCGTGCGGCGGGTGCCGTTGTGGTCGTGGTCCCAGCCGGTCTGGTTGCCGTTCAGGTCGTAGTGGAAGGTGCGCTCACCCAGGTGGGCGGGCGCGTGCGGGTGCGCTGCGTCGTAGGTGTAGGACCAGTTGTAGGTGGTCTTCAGCTGCGGCTGTGCCTTGCCGCCGTGGGCGATCTCATGGAGCTGGTTTTTGGCGAGGAGGTTGCCGCCCTCGTCATAGGCCAGGGTGAGGTTGTAGGTGGACACCTGGTTGGGCACCGAGCGCCAGGATCCCTGCGCCGACACGAGCTGGTAGAGGTCGTCGTAGCCGAAGGTCTGGACGGCGGGGCCGCCGAGCTCCTTCGGGCGTCCCGGCGGCAGATTGTTCTGCAGCGAGAGCAGGTTGCCGGTCAGGTCGCGGCCATAGGCGAGGTCCTGGATCTTGCGGCCGCCGGCCTCCACGGTGTTGAGGGCGGCGAGCTCGCGGGACTGCGCGTCATACGTCCAGCGGCTCTCCACGCCGTTGCCGTAGACCGTGCGGACGCGCTGGCCGAACTCGTCGTACCCCTGGTGGCGCAGGTACTCGAAGCGCACGCCCCCGTAGACGCCCGACGCGGTCTTGACCTTGCCGCCCGCGTCGTAGCCCCAGGTCACCACCTCGCCGTCCGGATAGGTCATGTCGAGCAGGCGCTGGAAGCTGTCGTAGTGGAAGCGCGTGGTGTACGGCCCCTTCGGGCTGACGCCGTTGAGCGCCGTGGCGGTGCGCACGGTCTGGGTGAGCTCGCCGAGGCGGCCATAGGAGCGCTGCTCGACGCCGGATTCGCCGGTCACCGTGGCGACGCGGTCGGCGCGGTTGTCCGGCGCGCCGGGGCCGCCCCAGGTGAAGACCACGTCGGTCGAGGCCGGGTAGTCGATGCGGTCGAGGCGATGGAAGGTCCGCAGGTAGCGGATCTGCTGCCCCTGCGCCGCGAGGTTGGCGGTGATCTTCGCCCCCAGGTCGCCCGCGGGGGTGTAGCGCAGCTCGGTGCGGCCGGAGTCCGGCGCGTCGACCACCACGTTGCGGCCGAGGGTGTCGTACTCCGCCCGGGTCACGTGGCCGTGCGGATCGGTGACCGCGGTGACCTGCGACAGGGCGTCGTAGGCGTAGCGGGTGAGGAGCGTCCGCTGCGAGCCGGCGATGGTGTTCGTCTGCCGCACGCCGACCACGTTGTCGTCGACGTCGGCGAAGAACAGGGTGGCGCGGCCGTTGGGATCGATGCGGTTGTGGGAGTGGTAGTCGACCCCGTCGAGGGTCGAGAAGCCGTACTCCATGCGGGTCGCCGCACCGTGCGGGAAGCGGGCCTCGATCACCCGGTCGAGGACGTCGTAGGTGTAGCGCGTGGCGTTCTGGAGCGGCACGTTGACGAACGCCGTCAGGGCGCCGGTGTCGAACACCGGCTGCCCCTGGGCGGCGAGACGGCCGAGGGCGTCGAACTCGACGCGCCCGCTCACCCGCAGGCCGGTGCGGGTGGAGGTGCCGTTGCCGAGGTCGAGCTCGGCGTCGTCCTTGGTCTGCAGCGTCCGGCCGAGGCCGTCGATGAAGACCGCGGTGTCGATGGTGTCACCGCGCACGGCGTCCTTGTGGTGGGCCACCGCCCAGGCCGGGCGCGCCGTGGGGTCGTACTCGAAGGTGAGGGTCGGGCTCGCGTCGGTGTCGTAGGGTCCGACGACGCGGATCAGGCGGCCGAAGCCGTCGTAGGTCTGGCGGATCGTCTGGCCGTTCTTGTCGACCGTCTCGGCGATCTTGCCGTGCTTCAGGTTCCAGGAGAAGGCGCTGGTGTAGCCGAAGCTGTCGCTCACCTGCGCGGGCCAGGTCTGCGTCGCCGCATCCCAGGCGAAGGTCGAGGTGAAGCCGGTGGGGTCTTGCGAGGTGAGCAGGTTGCCCACCGCGTCATAGGCGAACGTCCACACCGCGTTGCGGTTGCCGGTGTAGGGCGCGCCGGTGTCCGGGGCCTTGCCGCCGACCAGGACCTGCTCCAGGCGGACCAGGTCGCCCAGGGCGTCATAGCTGCCCAGCCGCTCGCGCAGCAGGCGGCCGGCGCCGTCGCGGACCTCCAGATGCGAGGGCTGGATCACGTAGGTCTGCGGATCGACGTGATAGGCCAGCGAGGCCACCGCGTCGTCGTCCGCTCCCGGATCGGCGGCGTCGCGGAAAGCGATGACTCCGCCGACCACATCGTAGTTCCAGCTCTGCGCCGTGCTGATGCGCGCGGCGCCGGTGCCCTCGTAGAAGGCGGTCTCCTCGCGCACCTTGGCCGGGAACACCGACCCCGGCGCCACGGAGCGCGGATCGTACTCGGTGGTGACGACCCGGAAGGTGCGGCCGTTGCCGTCGGCCAGCTCTTCGCGGTAGGGCAGACGGCGGCGGTAGAAGTCCTGGTTGTGGTACCGCCGGTCGATCGTCGAGCCGTCGGGGCGGGTCGTCTTCACCCGGGCGAAGCCATACGGCTCGCGCTCCCCACGGTCGTGGTAGCTCTCATCGAAGTAGTCGTAGCGGGTGGTGTAGGCGTTGCCGCGGCCGTCGGTCTCGACGACCTGGGCGAGGACCCACTGGGCATTGGGCATGTCCACCTTGCGCTGGCCGTCCACCGAACGGCCGACGCGGTTGCCCTGGCGCGCATAGGTGAGCGTGAAGCCGCTGCCGAGCGGGCGGCGCACCGCGGTGAGCAGGTTCGACTGCACCGCCTGGTTCAGCTTCACGTAGACGTTCGGGTCGTTGTACTTCTTGAGCACGTGGTCCGGCAAACCGTCGCCGTCCAAGTCCTGGAAGGTGAGCTGCATGCCGCCGCCATTGCCGTCGATCTGGCCGGAGATCTCCAGCTGGACGCCGACCACGGCGAGCGAGAGGCAGGTCTGGAAGCCGAGCGAGACGTTGGCCGCGATGTTGCCGTTGTAGCTGATCGCGTCGAGGCAGCGCATCACCTCGGGGATCACGTAGCCGGTGCCCAGCGGCGTGGACCAGCCCGGAGCCGGCCAGAGCTGCTCCAGACCCCAGCCGTCGCCCTGGTTGAGCTTGACGCGGAAGTAACCCTCGTCCTGCTCCTTGGCCACGTGGTCGGCGAGGCCGTCGCCGTTCACGTCGATCATCTGGACCAGGGTGCGCGCCAAGGTGTTGGAGCCGCCGCCGCCCAGAGGACCGAAGGAGAAGCCGGCGGTGAAGCCGGAGCTGCGGGTGAACGACAGGGCGTTCGGCGAGGCGACCGGGATCTGGCTCAGGATCGCCCCGAGACCGTTGACCACGTCGAGGCAGCCGCCGACGCCGGAATCGACGTCGGAGTCGAGCCAGCTCGGCAACGGCCAGATCTCGGGCGCGCCGAAGCGGTAGCCGAGGTTGAGCTGCACCAGCACGCCCTGCGCGTTCGAGGGCATGGCGACGCGATCCGGCAGGCCGTCCCCGTTGACGTCGATCAGGTCGTAGCGCGTCTGGGAGAGCGACACGGTGGTGCCGATCGAGGGCAAGGTGCTGGCGACGGATTTGACCTTGCCGCCGCCGCTCGCCTTGCTGAAGATCGTGCCGAGGCCGACCGTCGCGCTGACGTTGCTGTTGTCCGACCGGCGCACCGCCGTGGCGAGGCCGGGGAACCCTTGCAGGCTGTTGAAGCCGCTGCGCCCGTTGGAGAACCGCACGCCGTCACCCGACACCTGGTCGGGGTAGCGGTCGCCGTTCATGTCGAGCAGGTCGATCTCGGAGAGGCTGTCCCCGAAGTTGAAGCCGAGGCTCACAAAGGCCGAGATGCTGCCTCCCCCGGTGCGGCCGGTGGTCTTGCGCAGCACGTCGAGCCCGCCTCCCCCACCGGAGGCGCCGGAGGCCTTGTCGAGGTTGCCGGCGGCGTTGCTGCCCTGCCGCGACGGCTTGACCCCTTCCGCGGCCATGTAGAGATCGAAGCCGCCCGCGGTCCACGCCGCCTCGGAGACGCCGGTCGCCCCCTCCCAGTGGGAAACGGCGAGGATGAAGTCCGGTGGGTTGGGATCGTCGGTCTCCGGATCGACCTCGGTCGAGGGGAGATCCAGGCCCGACTCGCTGAAGTCCTTGTTGCCGTTCCATTCGCCGTACGACCAGCCATGCCAGCCGCCGGACATCGCCTCGTCCTCCGGCTCGGCCAGGGTGCGGGCGTTGACCGGCAGGGAGTCGGACTGGTTGTCGGCGGTGGTGGTCGCCGCCAGCGTGCCGGAGCCGCCGAGCGCGGTGACGAACAGCCGGTCTCCCGCGGCGGCCTCCACCGCGAGATCGAAGCTCGCCGAGCCGGACGCGGCGCGCCGGTCATAGAGGCGGTGGACACCCTGGACGTAGAGGACCGTGTCATCGCCGGACCACTCGACGTGCAGGTTGCCGTCCCAATCCGCCGGCACGGTCCACGAGACGGTGGGCTCGTCCGCCGGCTCCAGCTGGGGCACGGCGAATTCGACCTGCGCCTTCTGCGGCTGCCGCAGCGCCTCGGGCTGGTCGCCGTTGAGCGTGATCTGCGGCGTCCAGCGCACGCGCTCCGGATCGACCGGGGTGTTCGTAGTGACCCGGAGGAGCAGGCGGTCCTCCTTCGCGACCGGGATCGCCGGAATCTCCTCGAAGCTCCCCTGCTCGTCCGCGGCATAGGTGCGCTCGTAGACGGGGTTGTCGTCGTCGCCGTTCTTGATCACCTGCACCGTCACGGCGTCCGAGGTGGCCTGCTTGACGACCGCGCCCTGCACCTGGGCCGAGCCGTTGCCGGTGGCCAGCCAGGTGGTGCCCGGCGGGCCGGCGAGCCGGAAGTCCTCGCCGCCGTCGAACACCCAGACCTTCGAGCCCCAGGGCTCGAGAGCCGCGGCGTCCTCGCCGGTGTAGGTGGCGCGCGGCGCCCACAGCAGGGCGTCGGCGCTCGTCTCGCGGATGGAATGCGCCAGGAAGTAGAGACGGTCGCCGGCCTGCACGGTCAGGTCCAGACCCGCGCCGCAGCCGTCGCCGGAGGCGGGCACGCACGGCGCCACGTCACCGGCCGCGAACGTCCGCTGCCAGATGCGGTTGTTGTTGTGGAAGATCTGCACCCGCACGCCGTCGCCGCCCGCCTGCTTCTTCTGGATGGCGCCGTCGAGCGTGACGGAGCCGGCGAAGGGCAGGTCGAGCCGGCGCAGGGCGTCGGAGAGCCGCAGGGCCGAGAGGACCTCCGACTCCTCCTCGGCTCTCCCCAGATTGAGCCCGGTGGAGTCGAAGCCGCCCCAGTTGGAGGCCGCCTGGAAGGTCGATCCGTCGTTCAGCCGGGTGTGGAAGCCGCCGTCGGCCCCCACCAGGTCCGGGAAGCCGTCGCCGTTGATGTCGAGGAAGCTGCGGTCCTCGTTGGCATGGCTGTAGACGAAGTTCCCGCTCCCCGAGATCGGCACCTTGCCGCTGATGTCGGCCCGGAAGCCGCCGGAGAGGTCGAAGGTGAACTCCAGCGTGCGGCCGATGTCGCTGACCCCGGACATGGAGGACGACTGGAACGAGCCGCGGCGGTTGAGGTCCACCGTGCCCTGGTCGTCGATCCGGTCGGGCAGGCCGTCGCCGTTGACGTCGAGGAAGTTGGCCAGCTCGGTCGTGCCGGAGACCGTGCCGCCCACCTGGATGCCGACGAGGGGCATGCAGGACGGGGGTCCCAGGCCGGCGTACACATGGACGCCGCCGCCGATGTTGAAGGAGGCGTTGCAGTCCTTGCCGCCGCCGATGCCGCTCCAGGTCTGGGTGGAGCTGAACGCCGGGGTGGCCTGGTGATAGTCGAACTCATGGCGGGCGAGCTCGCTCGCGCCGTCCTCGCCGGTCACTGCGAGCGCCGCCAGCACGGTCTTGCGGAAGTCGCCTTCGCGGTAGGCGAAGAGGTAGCGGCGCACCAGATCGCCGCCCGCCAGCACGTCCAGGTGGTGGAGGCGGCGGCGGGTGAGCACCTTGAAGCCGGAACGGCCCGAGGTGAAGCGATCCGGCCGCTGCTGGCCGTCATCGAGATAGAACCGCACCTGGTAGAAGCCGCCGCTCCCCTGCACGCCGGTCCAGGTGATGGCGGCCGGATAGATCTGCACCCACGGCTCCGGGCTGTTGCCGGTGTCATGGGAGTAGGAGTAGTCGACGGTGTTGCCGTGCAGGTCGATCACCCGCTCCAGCAGCCACTGGAAGGTGTTGCCGGACAAGGGATCGGCGAGCCGGGCCTGGGCGGTCTGGCCGTAGATCGAGCGGACGCCGTCCTTCTCCGTGACCTCCCACCAATAGGTGGAGGGGCTGCTCCCGCGGCGCACGATGCGCTGGAAGCCGCCCTCCACCCGGCGGGTGAAGAAGCGGTCCGCCTGGCGCGGCGCCGGATTCGCCGGATCGGCCACCGGCGCGAGCTGCTCGCCCTCGATCGTGTAGGTCTCGGTCTCGCGGGCGCCGTCATAGCGCGGCACGCCGAACAGGGTCGAGATCTCGATCGACGGCAGCTTCAGGTCCCAGCCGAGGCCGAGCCAACCGTTGGCACCGCCGCTGTTGTAGGTGACCGCCAGGCTCGGCTGCAGGCCGCGGCGGCCTTTGGGGACCATGATCGGATGGGTGAGCGAGGCGTCGCCGCCCGGCCCGCCTTCCGGAGCCTGGATCAGGACGATCTCCGCCCCCGGGTCCGCCTTGGCCAGCTCCTGGATGGAATTCGGGTTGAAGCTCGCCGCCGCCGGGTCCTCCGGCAGGGCGAGGGTGGCGTTGATGAAGTCGGTGAAGTGGTCCGTGGTGCTGACCACCGTCGCGCCGGCGATCTCCAGACGCGGCACGGCGATCCAGCGGCCGGTCTCCTGATCGAAGAAATAGGTCCGCACGTCGTCCGCGGTCATCCCTTCAGGAATCCGCTTCGGATCGAGCGGCAGGGTGAGGCGCAGGGGCTTCCGGAACTTCTGGCCGTGCGGGCCGAAGCGGAAGCCGCCGCCGCCGCGGGTGACGTTGGTCATCCCGGCGTCGAGCGCCGGCAGGTCCCCGGTGGCGAGGGCGCGCATCGTCACCTTGACGTCGCGGTCCACCGCACCGGCCGGAACCTCCAGGCGGGCACCGCGCAGAGCGAGCGTCTTCGCGGTGCCGGGCGCCACCCGGCGCTCGACCTCCGGCCCGTCGCCGCCTTCGCCCTCGTCGCCCTCCCGATCGGCCGCCCCGCGGCCGAGGAGGAGCGTACGGGTCACGCGTGCGCCATTCGGCCAGACCAGCTCCAGATGGAGCGGCCAGGCGCCCTCGACCCCTTCCGGCCGCGGGATCAGCACGCCCAGGGCGCCGTCCGCCGCGACCGCACCCGGAACCAGGATGCCGTCGACGAGGAGGGCCGGCGCACCGGAAACCCCGGCGGGACCCTGTGCAAAGCCGCGGACGTAGGCCCCCATCTCGGCCGGATCCCCGGCGGGCGGATGGGTCAGGGTCAGACGCGGTCCCTGGCGCGACCCCACCGGGCTCGCGAGCACCGCGGCCTCGGAGATCACACCGCCCTTCTCCGGAGAGCCGCCCTTCCAGGCCAGCACCACCGCCGCGGTGGCCGGCAGGTTCTCCGCGAGCGGCAACAGGTGCCGGCCCGGGGCGAGCGCGGCGAGGTCCACCGGCTCGCGCAGGGCCACCGTGCCACCCTCCGCCAGGCGGGCCACGGCGGAGAGCAGGCCCTCGGCGCGGCCGGCGAGCACGATTTCCAGGGCATAGGGCTGGGACGGCCGGGCGAGCGCCAGCTCCAGAGGCCGCCGTCCCGCCCAGGCCCGGCCGGAGGCCGTCCGGCCCGACTCCTCGACGAGGACCAGCCGCAGATGGCGCACCTCATACGGCACCACCTCGGCGGCGGCAGCCCGGGCGCGCACCGTCTCACCGGACACGGCGTCCGGCAGCGCCTCGGCGCTCGCCGGAGCGAAGCGGATCTCGTTCACCCCGCGGCGCAGCCAGCGCGGATCGATCTCCTCCACCTGCGCCGCCCCCGCCGCGGTCGGAACCGCGCCGAAGCCTTGGAACGGATGCCCGTTGATCGAGCGCACCGCCTCGGTCCAGTGGGAGACACCGACCAGCTCATAGGAAAGGAAGGCCCGCGCCGCGGTCCCCGGATCGGCGGTCAGGCGGACCTGGATCGCACCGGCCGGCTCCTCCGCCTCGGCGGCCACCTGCACGGCGGCCGGAGCGCCGGAGAACGCCTGCTCGCCGGCCTCGGCGGATCGGGAGCTCCACAGCTCGATCTCCGGCAGCACCGCGCCGGCCACGGCCGGCTGCCAGTCCACCCGCAGAGCGCGGGTGACGACCGGCTGCGGCACCTGGACGCGCTGCCAGCCCGCGGCGCGCGGCTCCAGCTCGAAGAGCAGGGCGGGCACACCGTCCTCCTCCGCCCACACCGTCAACCGGCCGTCCGCCGGGCCGAACACACCGACCGCGGCGAGCGTCTCCGCCTTCCCGAGGACCAGGCGGACCCGGGAGGGCTCTTCCGCGCTCCCTTGGAAGCCCCGGCCGGTGTCGCCGTCGAAGAGGCGCCACGGGTCGGCGCTCCCCCCGCGCGGGCCGGCCGCACCACCGAGAAGCTCGATGCGGGCCGGCAAAGTTCTGGACAACGTTGAGGGCTCGGTTGTGCCCCCGAGGAACCCGCCGAGCTGGGCGAAAACGAGCCCGGCTCCGGCGAGAATCAGCGCAATGAGCGCGAAGCACACGTGTCTTGGACGCATGGCGAAGGCCTCCTTTGGACCAGGGATCAGTTTCGGTCCCGAGGCCCCCGGCTGTCGTCCGACAGAACGATGATTCGTGTCTCAACGTTTGTTGAGATGACACTACCCGGAGGAGTGGGCGAGCCGGCAGAGGCTCTCGTCGTCCTCGGGTCCGGGGAGGAACTGGCCGGGGCTCGGTCTCGCTCGGCGAGCACGCAGAATCCATCGCTGGTGGTCCGGCTCGCCGCCTACCTGCGGCGCGCGCACCACGAGGCGGCGCCGGCCGATTCGGTGACCACGCTCGCTTCAGCGGTGACCGCCACGCTTTGGGGGGTGAGACCCCGAGCTTGGGGGGTGACCATCCGACTCTGGGGCGTGACCATCCGACTCTGGGGGGTCGCCGTCCGACTCTGGGGGCTGGCCATCCGACTCTGGGGGATGACCGTCCGACTCTGGGGGCTGGCCATCCGACTCTGGGGCTTGGCCGTC
>DIHE01000160.1:15956-18406 GCA_002420005.1 Holophagales bacterium UBA5704
TGGCCGTCCGACTCTGGGGCTTGACCATCCGACTCTGGGGGGCGACCGTCCGGCTCTGGGGGGCGACCGTCCGGCTCTGGGGGGTGACCGTCCGGCTCCAGAAGCACCGGGTCGACGACCGTTCGCGTGCCGAAAAGCCAGCCCGGTTCCTGAGCGACGCCGAGGCGCCGGACGCTCAGCCCGGGCCCGGCGCCTCCAACCTGCCACCCCTTCAACCGCGGCGCGCGGCCTCGATGGTGGCGATGTCGATCTTGGTCATCTGCATCATCGCCTCGAATGCGCGCTGGGCGGCGGCGGGGTCGGGATCGGTGATCGCTTCGGACAACGCCACGGGCGTGATCTGCCAGCACAGGCCCCACTTGTCCTTGCACCAGCCACACGCGCTCTCGGCGCCCCCGTTGCCGACGATCGCGTTCCAATAGCGATCCGTTTCGGCCTGGTCCGTGGTGGCGACCTGGAACGAAAAGGCTTCGGTGTGCTTGAAGGCGGGTCCGCCATTGAGCCCGAGGCAGGGAATGCCCAGCACGGTGAACTGGACCGTCAACACATCCCCTTGCTTTCCGGACGGGTAATCCCCCGGTGCGCGGTGGACCGCATCGACGGAGGAATCGGGGAACGTCGCGGCATAGAAACGCGCCGCCTCCTCGGCGTCGCCGTCGTACCAGAGGCAGATCGTGTTCTTCGCCTGCTTCGCCATGGTGCCTCTCCCTTTGGAAGAGACCGCAACCGGGGATGGTTCGGTCAGAGGTGAAGATGATAGTGCAGGGGGGACGGCCCCGGGGCGCTCACCCCAGAGCCTGGCGGACGAACCCTTCGATCTGCGCCGCGGGCCGCGCACCGCTGGTGCGGGCGAGCTCGCGGCCTCCCTGGAAGACGGCCATGGTGGGGATGCCCTGGATGCGGTGCCGCGCCCCCACGGCCGGGTCCACGTCCGTGTTGACCTTCACCGCCAGCAGCTTCCCGGCCTGGCGCGCCGCCACCTGGGCGATCTCCGGTGCCACGCTCCGGCAGGGGCCGCACCACGGCGCCCAGAAGTCGACCAGCACCGGGACTCCGCTGTCCCGCAGGACCTCTTCCAGCTCGCTCCCCTGATCCACGGCGACCGGCTCCCCCGGCGGCGGCAGAGCCGCCCCGCACGATCCACAGCGCGCCGCGCCCCCCAGGCGCGCCCAGCGAACCCGGTTCTTCTTGCCACACGAGGGGCAGGCCCTCACGTATCCATTGCTCATCGGTACGGAGCCTCCTTCCACTCCTTGAGAACAGGGTGGGCGGGGATGACGATTCCGCGCCGCGCTCCTCGCAGGCGGGAAGAGTGTTCTAAGATCGCGCCGCCCGCCCGAGCCGGCGGGCCGATCTTTCACTCACAAGGAGACGCACACAATGGCCATCAGGGACTCGATCCTTCCCGAGCTCGATCATGAGTTGGCGACCACCCGCAAGCTGCTGGAGCGGGTACCGGACGCCCAGGCCGAGTGGCAACCGCACCCGAAGTCGATGACGTTGGGCAAGCTCGCCATCCACCTCGCCACCCTGCCCCGCTGGGCGGCCACCACCATGAAGCAGACCGAGCTGGACATGAACCCGCCGGGAGGCCAGCCGATGGTCCTGCCGACCTTCGAATCCACCGCGGCCACCCTGGCGCTCTTCGATCAAGTCGCGGCAGAAGGCCGCGCCGCGATCGCCGCCGCCGAGGATGGGGATTTCATGGTGCCCTGGGCGCTCAAGAACGCGGGCCAGCAGATCTTCGCCATGCCCCGCCTCAACGTGCTGCGCAGCTTCGTGCTGAACCACCTCATCCACCACCGCGGCCAGCTCTCCGTCTACCTGCGCCTGCACGACGTGCCGATCCCGTCGATCTACGGCCCGTCCGCCGACGAGGCGTCGTAGGCGCTCGGGCCTCCCCCACCTACCCCCCCGAGGGGCACTGCACCTCGATCCAGCATCCCTCGGGGGTGGCGCCGGTGGTGAGGTTCAAGGTGAGCTTCCACTTCTTCCCTTCCCCGGCGTTCAGCTCGACGGCCGGAACCCGCTTCAGATCGATCGTCCAGGGGCCTTCGCCGGAGACCACCTGGACCATCCCTTCGCCGACCGAGACTTCGAGCGGCAAGGCCATCGCATCGCCGGAGACGGATTGCTGGCCGACGTCGATCTTCCACTCGGCGCTCTTCTCGCGGGAGTTGCGTAGCAGATACCGCCGCCTGGGCTTGGCCACGTCGGTCGGGCAGACGGCCATCCACTGGATGCACATCGACTGCCCTTTCGCCCCCGAAGAGGCCGCCAGGGACGCCAGATCCTGGACCACCAGATTGTTCGACGGGTCGGTGGTGAAGGTCCAGACATTGGCGGCTCCGGTCCCCGGGCTCTGCGCCAACGCAGCCCCGGAGATGACCAGTGACGCCACGACGAGTGTACGAGCCAGCGTATCGAGCCTCGGCATGAGCCATCCCTCC
>DIHE01000160.1:18613-99169 GCA_002420005.1 Holophagales bacterium UBA5704
CTCGGCATGAGCCATCCCTCCTCTTGTCGCCTCCAGTCTATCGGAGAGGCGACACTTTCCCTAACCGGAACCGCTCATGTGCTCACCGAATGACGGGCTTTCCTTCTGGTGCGGCTCCATGTGGACCAACACACCGAGAACGGCGGGCACCTCGCGGCGGATCGAGGTCTTCACCTTGCCGCTGACCACGTGGGCTTCGCGCAGAGGCATCTCCGGGTCCGCCTCGACGTGGATGTCCACATAGAGGCCGAGCCCGGAACGGCGCACCTTGAGCGTCTCGACCTGCTGCACCTCGGGCACCGCCATCGCGGCGGCGTGGATCTGGTCGACCACGGCGCGCCCCGGCGTATGGTCCATCAGGTCCGCCACCGCCGGGCGCAGAATGCGGACTCCGTTGGCGAAGATGACCGCCGCGGCCACCAGGGCGGCCACGTCGTCCGCCTGCTCCCAGCCCGGCCCGCCGATCAGGGCCACGGCGATGCCGACCGCCGCCGCGGCCGAGGTGATCGCGTCGCTCCTGTGATGCCAGGCGTCCGCCTGCACCGCCGCGCTCTCCACCTCCTGCCCCACCGCGAAGACCCGCCGGAAGAGGAACTCCTTGATGAAGATCACCCCGAACAGCACCGCCAGGGTGAACGGTGCCGGCGCATGGTGGGGCGTGACGATCTCGCGCACCGCCTGGACGGCGATGGCGACGGCGCCACCCAGAAGAAGAAACGAGACGACCACCGTGGCGAGCGGCTCGGCCTTGCCGTAACCGAACGGGAAGGACTCGTCCGCCGAGCGCGTGGAGATGCGCAGCCCCCCCCAGACGATCAAGGACGAGAAGATGTCGAGCGTCGATTCCAGCGCATCCGCCACCAGGGCGTAGGAGTTGCCGAGGATGCCGCCGAGGAGCTTGGCCAACGCCAGGAGGGCGTTGGTGACCAGGCCCGCCAGGGCGGAACGCATCCCCCGGCCGGCCCGGTCCCGGAGGTCCCCCTCCCCGTCCCTCCCCCGCGAAGCGGGAGAGGGCGCCCCCTCCCTCCCGGGGTGTGCCTTTTCCATCAGGGGAGGGGGCTCACCTTCCGGCCGCCGAGCACGGTGGCCACCGGCCGGCCGCGCAGCGTCCAGCCGTCGAAGGGCGTGTTGCGCGACTTGCTGCGGAAGTCGGCGGCGACGATGGTCACCTCGCCGTCGAGATCGAAGATCGACACGTCCGCCGGGCTCCCCACCTGGAGCGTGCCGCCGGGGAGGCCGAGCACGCGCGCCGGGCCGGTCGACAGCAGCTCGACGAGCCGCGGCAAGGTCAGGAGGCCGGCGTGGACGAAGCGGTCGAGGCAAAGGCTGAGCGTGGTCTCCAGCCCCAGGATGCCGAACGGCGCCTTGTCGAACTCGACGTCCTTCTCGTCCGCGTGATGCGGCGCATGGTCGCTCGCGATGCAATCGACCGTACCGTCCACCAGCCCCTGGATGAGCGCCTCGCGGTCGCGCGAGGAGCGCAGTGGCGGCTTCATCTTGCAGTGGGTCGAGAAGCCGGTCTTCGCCACCTCCTCGTCGGTCAGGATCAAGTGGTGCGGCGCCACCTCGCAGGTGACCCGCAGGCCGCGCGACCGCCCCAGCCGGACCAAGTCGAGGCTCCGCGCCGTGGACAGATGGGCCACGTGGTAGCGGCCCTGCGTGTCCTCGGTCAGGATCAGGTCGCGCGCCACCATCACGTCCTCGGCCGAGCCGGGGATGCCGATGAGCCCCAGGCGGGTGGACCACTCGCCCTCGTGCATCACGCCTTTGCCGGTGAGCGTCAAGTCCTCGGCGTGCTGGATGACCGGGATGCCGTAGTGCTGGGTGTAGAGGAGGGCGCGGCGCATCAGCTCCGCGTTCATCACCGGCAGCCCGTCGTCGGAGACGGCGACCGCACCGGCCGCCACCATCTCGCCGATCTCCGCCAGCTCCTGGCCCTGCATCCCCTTGCTGATCGCCCCGATCGGATAGACCCGGGCGAAGCCGGCGCGCTCCGCTTCCAGCAGGATCAGCTCGGTGATCGCCCGGTTGTCGTGGACCGGCACGGTGTTGGCCATGCAGGCCACCGCGGTGAAGCCGCCGGCCGCGGCGGCGCGGGTGCCGGTGGCCACCGTCTCCTTGTACTCCTGCCCCGGCTCGCGCAGATGGACGTGGATGTCGATCAGGCCGGGCGTCACCACCAGCCCGGTGGCATCCAAGGTCTCGACCCCCTTGGGCTTCGCGATCTTGCCGTCGATCCGGGCGACGGCGCCGTCCTCGATCAGCAGATCGGCGGGGCCGTCCAGGCCCTGGCTCGGATCGACGATCCGGCCTCCATGAATCAGCAGGCTGGCCATGTCAGGACTCCTCGGAGGCGGTGACGCCGGAGAGCAGATAGAGGACCGCCATGCGCACCGAAACCCCGTGGGTGACCTGTTCCAGGATCACCGAGCGCGAGCCGTCGGCCACGTCGCTCGCGATCTCCACGCCGCGGTTCATCGGCCCCGGATGCATGACGATGGCGTCGTCCTGCGCCAGCTTCAACCGCTCGCGGGTCAGGCCGAACAACCGGAAGTATTCCTTGGCGGAGGGGAACGACATCTTCCCCTGCCGTTCGAGCTGGATGCGCAGCATCATCACCACGTCGGCGCCGCGCAAGGCGTCTTCGAGGCTGTAGGCGACCTCGACGCCGAGCTTCTCCACCGCCGTCGGCATCAGCGTGCGCGCACCGCCCACCACCACCGTCGCCCCCATTTTGGTGAGCAGGTGGATGTTCGAGCGCACCACCCGGCTGTGCTCGATGTCGCCGAGGATCGCGACGCGCAGACCGGCGAGGCGGCCCTTGTGGCGGCGGATGGTGAAGGCGTCGAGGAGCGCCTGGGTGGGGTGCTCATGGGCGCCGTCCCCGGCGTTGATCACCCCCGCCTGGAGGCGCCGGGCGAGCATGTGCGGCACCCCCGGCGAGCCGTGGCGGATCACCACCAGGTCGGGCGCCATCGCCTGCAGGTTGAGCGCCGTGTCGATCAGGCTCTCTCCCTTTTCGAGGGCCGAGCCGGAGGTCGAAAAGTTGATGTTGTCCGCCGACAGGCGCTTTTCGGCGATCTCGAAGCTCGACCGGGTGCGGGTGGAGGCCTCGAAGAAGAGGTTGATAACGGTCTTGCCACGGAGCGTCGGCACCTTCTTGATCGGCCGCTCCCCGATCTCGCTGAACGACTCGGCGGTGTCGAGGAGGAGGCCGATCTCGGCAGGAGACAGCTCCGCGATCCCCAAGAGGTCCTTGCGGGTCCAGCGGATGGTCTCGGAGGTCATCGCGGCGCCTTGCGCTCCAGGATGCGGACCTGCTCGATCCCGTCGGTCGACTGGAAGGTGACCTCGATCACCTCGTCGCCCGAGGTCGGCACCTTCTTGCCCACGACGTCGGCCTGGATCGGCAGCTCGCGGTGGCCGCGGTCGATCAGGACCGCCAGCTTCACGGCACGCGGCCGGCCGAAGTCGAGAAGCTCGTCGAGCGCGGCGCGCACGGTGCGCCCGGTGTAGAGGACGTCGTCGCAGAGGAGCACGGTGCTCCCCTCGACCGGCCGCGGCAGGGTGGTCCCCTTGACCTGCGGCTGCGCGGCGATGGTCGACAGGTCGTCGCGATAGAGGGTGATGTCGAGGACCCCGACGGGGACCTTGACCCCTTCCATCCGCTCGATCTCGACGGCGAGCTGCTCGGCGAGCGGCACGCCGCGGGTGCGGATGCCGACGAGCAGGAGGTTGGCGAGGTCCCGGTTCGTCTCGACGACTTCCCCGGCCATCCGGCGGATGATCCGGGCCATCTGCTTGGCGTCGAGGATGGTGTTCTTCGGCGTCAGATTTTCATGCATGGAGTTGAGGCGGGCCCCCGTAGGGGGGACCCGCGGCATGCTATGGCCGGGGGGGCGGGGTTGTCAATGAAGGGGGGGAGGCGGGTTAGAATCCAATCATGCCCTCCGAGACCGCCGGTCCCGTCTTCACCCTCGACGTGAACACCGACCCCGCCGCGCGCGTCGTGCGCCTCCGCCTGACGGACGCACACGGAGATCGAAGAGACCCAGCACGAGTTGGGCGAAGGAGAGTACGAGCTGGCTAAGACCCGCTTCAATCTGTGCTTTCCGCTGCTACGGCTCAATCGCCTAGGTGAAGCCCAGCAGGTGCTTGAGAGAAGCCTAACCGGCTTCCGCGATGTAGGCGATCTATCGAATGAGGCAAACGCCCTCTCGGCACTGGCCGACCTGTGGAACGAGAGAAAGGATCGTGAGCAGGACTCTATGCGCCAAGCCGCAGCCGCGGGGAGACGCTACGAGCTGCCCCGGCTCGCCGATCTGCTGGAGCGCCCCGAGTTTGAGCCGCTTCAGCGGACGCTCGCGGAGCGCGGCGTGGCGGTGGAGGCGATGCAGGGGCGGATCGATGAGCTGGTGGAGGAAGTGCGGCGGGAGGTGGAGGCGGGCGGGGGGTAGGGGCTCAACTTTGGCTCCCGTATTGGCGCGGGGCGCTCCCCCACCCAAAGACCCTCACCCCCTCCCCTCTCCCAACCGCACTCACACCCGCCCGGGAGAGGGGCGCCACCACCCAGGAACCCGGCGGTTAGAAAAAGACCGCCGGCGAGACCCGAAACCGCTCGGCCAAGGCGCGGATCTCGCCAACGTGCAGCTCCCTCTCCCGCGCGAGGAACGCCTGGACACCGCCGGCTCCGCCAAGCTCCGGCAGATCCACGAGGCTGAGACCGTGCTCTTCCATCAAGAACTCCAGAACCTCCGGTCCACCGGCCTCGGGAATCGGCACGTTCTCTTCCTCGTAGGCGTGGATGAGGGTGCCAAGGGTGTCGAGAAGCCCGTAGAGCGGATGCTTCTCGTCGTCACCGACCTCCGCGAGCAAGGAGCTCAGACGTTCGATGGCGGCGGCATAATCTCGCTCATCGCGGATCGTCAGGAGAGGACTGATGGCTTGCCAGTGTTCCTGGGTGTCTTGGCGCAGCGCGTTCATGGCTTCCACTCTCCTTGATCGTACTCTTCGTGGGTCAAGACATGCCGAACGTAGACTCTCTTGCGGTTGAAGTGGACAGCCGCAATCAGTCTGTACCGATTCCCGCTGACATTGAAGACAACCAGCCCCGGTGGGTCGTCAATCAAGCCGGTCTTCGCCTGACATCGCCCCGCTTCTTGACCTGGCACCCGTCGGTCCCGGAACCTGACTCGCGTACCAGCGTTGAGTCTCCAGAATATCCCGCTCGGCCGCCGAGCTGAGCTTGGCCCGGATCACCGATGGGCCGGCCAGATTTCGGCTTTGACGTCCTCCCAGTCCCTCCCCTCCTCGCCCACGCTGTCGGCGAGGCGTTCGTCGAGGAGGTCCCGTTGCCACCGGGGCAAGGGAAGCGTATCGGGATCGGCGAGGCTCGCCCAGACGGCGTCGGCGATCTCCAACCGCTCCACTTCAGGCAGGGTCATGATCTGCCTCTGGATCTCGATCTTGGTCATGGCTCCGAGGATAAACGAAGGTTCGCCCAGGCGCACAACGCCGGCTCTGCTACCATGGGGGCGGAGGATCACGGCCCTTGAAGACATTCAAGATCGACGTCCCGGAGCGCTTGGCGCAACAGGTCGAGGACTTGGTCACCACCGGCTGGTTTGCCAGCCCGGAGGAGCTCACCCGCCACGCCCTGGCTGAGTTCGTCCAGCACCATCGCTTCGAGCTCCAGGAGCAGTTTCAACGCGACGACATCCAGTGGGCCCTGAGCCTCAAGGATGCCGACCGTTGATGCGGATCGCCTGCGACACGGGCCCCCTTCTCCATCTCCGCGAGGCTGGAAGCCTTGCTCTCCTTGGGCGCGCCGGTCGTGTCCACATCCCTCCGGCCGTCCAATCCGAGCTCCTGACCCACGACCCCCGCTGGGCGGTCGAACGGCCGGCCTGGGTCGAGATCGTGCCGCTCGTGCCGGTCTTCGCCACCACAGCCTCGGTCTGGCTGCGTGCCGGGCTACTGGATCGAGGGGAGGCGGAGGCTCTTGCGCTCGCCTCCCAGCTCAAGGCGGACTGGTTTCTGACCGACGACACCGCCGCGCGGACGCTTGCTCAGCAGCAAGGGCAAGAGGTTCATGGCTCGCTGGGAATCGTCCTCTGGGCAGCCGCGACAGGGGGGCTCGACGCGGCCGGCGCCGCAGAAGCACTGGCGGCTTTGTCGAGATCCTCGCTGTGGATCTCGGCCAAGGTTCTGGCGGAGGCGAAAGCCGCCCTGAAACGGATGTTTGCCGAGCCCTGAAGGTTTGCAGTCCCACCCTTCCCAATGCGGGGCCGGGCCTTCGGCCCGTTTCCTGGAATGCCGGCGAGACGCCAGCGCTCCCAGGGGGCGCGGACGGCACCTCTCGGGGCTGCCACCACCCAGGAACACCGAACCGGCCACCCTGCGCCCCGCTTCTTGACCTGGCACCTGTCGGCCCCGCCCAACCCTCCCGGCTCTGCCGGATCTCCTCTTCCGGAGAGCGGCGATCCTCCTCCGACCAGGCTCCGAAAGCGGCTCGGATGGCTCGCTCCTGGCGCAGGAGAACGAGCCGCTTCCGCACCGCATCCTCAATGAGCTCGCTCCGTTGGCGAACCGGAACAAGCTCTCTGATCTCTTCCAGCAGCTCGTCTTTGAAAATCACGTTCATCCGTGCCAGAGGAGTGCCTCTATGTGCGCCTGGAATCATACCAGAGTCTCCGCTGGAGCGAGTCCCTCCAGGGGGCGGGGTACGGTGGGTTGTCAATCAAGCCGGTCTCCGCCTAACATCGGCCCATCATGGCGCGCACCCCTTCCCCCGAGACGCCCCCGACCGCCGACGCCTCGTTCTGGCGGCGCAACCGGCGGGAGATCCTCTTCCTGACCTTCTTCCTCCTGCTCCTGGGCGGCGGCTTCACGCTCATCTCGGTGCCCTGGGTGAATGACCACGTCATCGAGCCGTTCACCGCCGGGATCGCCAAGGTGAGCGGCGCCACGCTCGACCTGATCGGCCAGAACGTCACCATGCAGGGGACGATCATCCGCAACTCCCGCTTTGCGGTGAACATCCGCAATGGCTGCAACGGCGTCGAGGCGATGCTGATCTTCCTCGCCGCAGTCCTCGCCTTTCCGGCCTCCTGGCGCTCACGCGGGCTCGGCCTCGTGCTGGGCATCCTGGCGATTCAGGTGGTCAACCTGATCCGCGTGGTGGCCCTGTTCCTGACCGGCATCTACTTCCCGCGCCTGTTCGATGCCTCGCACACGGTGGTCTGGCAGACCGTGGTCATCCTGGCCGGTGTGGTCCTCTGGATCTTCTGGGCCAACCGCTTCGCCGTGCCGCCGGCACCGGCCGAGCCCGCCGCCTGATGGCCCGCCGCGACACGCCCCGGAAAGAGGCTCCGCCGGTGCGCCGCTCGAGCTGGGCGGGCCGGCTGGTGCGCAACATCCTGCTCTGGATCCTGCCGGTCTGGGCGGTGTGGACGCTCGCCACGCCCCTCTACAACCGCTTCCTGGCGACTGCGGCGGAGAACGTCCTGAAGATCGCGGAGAGCCCGAACGTCTCCGACCTCCTGGTGCAGGGCGCCCACATGGCGCACATCCAGCGGCTCGACTTCCCGCCGGCCCGCAGCCTCGTGGGGAGCCTGCGGGTGACCGACGTGCACTTCCATCTCGTGCTGCTCGTCGCCCTCTTCATGGGCGTGCCGGGGGTGCCCTGGCGCCAGCGCCTGTCGAACCTGTCGTGGGCGCTGCTGATCTCCGTCTTCTTCCACCTGCTGCTCTTCGTCTTCTGGGTGCAGTTCGTCTACGCCACCCAGCTCGGCGCCTGGAGCCTCGAACACTACGGGCCGTTCTCCCGCAACCTCTTCGGCCTCGGCAAGCACCTGCTCGACCTCCCGTTCAAGCTCTCGCTCCCCCTGGTGCTCTGGGCGGCGTTCTACATCGGGCGGATGATGGAGGAGATGCGGGGAAGTAGGCCGGGCTCCTGATTCCGCGGCTACGCGGCCAACTCGATCCACTGGCCGGGCGCGGCCCGCTTCAGAGCGGCGCGCAAACCGGGGACCAGCCGTGCCAGTTCGGTGAGACGGTTGCTGTGGGCACGAAGCAACAGGACTGCAAACGGGCGGGAGGTGAGGTTCTGCTGGTAGCGTAGATTCCGATCGACGGTGACCAATGCGTCGAAACGGCCTTCCATCGCCCGGAGAAGAGGGCCGTCGTCCAGATCGTTCCAGCCCATCTCGGAGGCGTGCCGGACCTCAAATCCAGGAAGAGAGAGCGCCAATCGCCGCGGAACGCAGGTGTCGAGAAGCACCCGCACGCGGGCCCCCGGCGGCTACGCCGCCACCGTTTGAGCGAGCAGGGCGGATTTGGCCGCCTCAAGGACGGCGATGCTGTGCTCGCGCGTCACGGACGGAAAGTCCAGCAGGAAATCGTCCAAGGAGTCTCCCCCCTCCAGGTAGTCGAGGAGCGTCTGAACCGGCACGCGCGTCCCCGCGAAGACCGGTGTACCACTGAGGCGTTCAGGCGTCGCCGTGATCAGGGGATGGGGAAGAGCCATGTGCATGTCACCTCGCCGGAATCGTACCATGTGCCCCGGCACCCTGCCAGCCGGGAGAGGGAGGTCATAGGAGAGGGGGACGTGATAGCCTCTCCACGTCCTTCGATGCGACGGGGAAAAGGAGGCTTCTTGCGGCGTTCCATTCCGGGTTTTCTCGCAGTCCTGCTCGCAGCATCGGCGGTGCCGGGCGCCGCTCAGACTCCGCCGCCCGCGGCCACCTCGGGGTTCTCCGAGGTCCAGGTCGACCTCGGCAGCCGGGCGTTCACCCGGGTGCTCCCGTTCGACATTCCGTTCCAGATCACCGGCACCGCCCCCACCGGCGCGCGGACGATCGAGGTGCAATTCAGCGGCTCGCGCCGGTCGGTGCCTCCCCCACCTCCTCCCACGGCGGCGGCGGACGACCTCGACGCCGCTTGCGCCGCGCGCAACCCGGCGGACGCAGCGGCCTCCCCGTGGCAGCCGGTACCGGCGCTGCGGTGGGATCGGATCGACCTGGTCGACACCGGGGCGACGACCACCTTCCGGATCACCGTGCCGCCTCTCGAAGCCGAGCGCTACTACAGCTTCCTGTTCAAAATTCTCGTCGATGCCACACCGCAGCAGGCGGACGCCTTCCAGAAGAAAGCCTTGCCGGTGCTCGACGAGCAGTTCCGCAAAGTGAGCACGCTCAGTCTCTCGCCGGATCAGAGCAAGGCGCTGCGCCTGGCCCTCATCCAGGCCCTGCGCGAGGTCCTGGGGCCGGGGGACGTCGCCGCCGAGGGGACGCTGTTCGACCCCTGCACCGACCACGAGGTGGTGCGCAACGGGTTCAACCGCGACTTCCTCAATGTCATGCGCCAGCAACAGCAGCGCAACCTGATCTCGCTCTCCCGCCTCGGCGACCTGCAGCGGCAGATCAAACCCCGGCTCGACGCCTTGCGCTCCCCCGCCCTCGTCGGGCTCGCCGGCCGCGTTCAAGCCAAGGCGGCGGCCGACCCGACGGCGGCCGGCTCTCTGCAGGGAGCGGCGGGCGGCGACCAGCTCGTCGGGCTCGATCCGGGCACCGCGACCAGCCTCGCGGCGGGGCTCACAGCAGACGGAGCACAGAACCCCAACGACCTCTTCACCTCCATGGACCCGGCGGCCATCGACCAGTTCGCCGCCAACTATGGGGATACGCTCCAGAAGCTCCAGGGCCTGGAGAGCTGGATTCGTGGCCTCCTCACCCCCCAGCCGGATGCCGAGCTGTTCGCCGACGCCCCGGCGGGTGACGTGGAGGCGCTCCAGGCGTTGATCGCCCCGGACGGCGACCTGGAACAAGCGCGGCAAACCGCAGACCAGCTGCAGAGCGAAGCCGCTGCGCTCGCCGGCGCCCTGCGCAGCCGGCAGGCGGCCCTCCAGCAGATGGCGGGAAGGTACCGCGAGCAGGTGGCAGCCGACGTGACGGTGGCCTCCTCCACCACCGGCAACTCGGACACCTTCCAGGGCTACTACGTGAGCGCCGACCTCGGCTTCGTCTACCTGCCGGACATCGCGGAAGGCGTGCCCTACATGGGGACCAACATCTATTTCCGGCCGGTCAACAAGAACGTGCCGCTCAGCCAGAAGAGCAGCTTCGGACGCCGCTTCGCGATCACCGTCGGTGTCACGCTCGACAGCATCGCCGACGACCAGGGGACGCGGAAGGACTTCACCGGCCAGCAGTCGCTGGTGGTCGGAGCGGGCTACCGGTTCACCGAGTCGCTGCGCTTCGGCCTCGGCGCGGTCGTCTTCGTCAAACAGGACCCCAACCCGCTGGTCGACGACGAGACCACCGGCGTGACACCCTACATTTCCGTCTCGTTCGACTGGAACGTCGCCAAGACGTTCAAAGGCCTGGGCTCGACGCTCTTCGCGAACGCGAACTGAGCCGGGCCCGGAGGGAGAATTCCGAGCATGGGTGCCGTGATCGTCCAACGCATGAACGTCGAGCCCGACGAGGTTCCCCGCAACGGGCTGCCCGCCCTCCTGCGCCTGCGCCAGACGCTGCGCTCCACCAATCCCGCCGGCGAGCCGGTGCGCGTCTCCTACACCCTGGAAGACGACAACGACATCTGGTTCCGGCCGGCCCCGGGAGCGGCGCTGACCAAGCGCTTCGACCTCGCCAATCCGCGGCAGGTTCCGGCGACGCCGCACGTGTTCACCGACGCGGTGACCATCGTGCGCGGCCCCGGTGCGCCGATGGACGTGGTGCAGATCGTCCAGATCCTCTGCGATCCGAACTGCAGCTCGCGGGATGTGAACGGCTTTCAACTCGTCTGAGGCGGACCCATGAGATCGACCTTCCCACGGTGCCTGCTCCTCGCCGGTCTGGTGTTGATCGGCGGTTGCTATGACAAGGACGACTACGTCCCGAGCGCAAACGAGACCCGGCTCACGCTGCTCTCCCCGAGCGGCACCAACACCGTGGCGGCGGACGGCTTTTCGCGCCTCGGCCTGATCGCCCGCATCTCGCCGCGCGCCGACGCCGACCGGCGCACCGTGGTCTTTTCCACCTCCGCAGGGACGCTCATCGGCGGCACCGGCGTCGGCGCCACCCGCGAGGTGCCGGCCGACACCGCCGGCGAGGCCTTCATCGAGCTGCAAAGCTCGCAGCGCGTCGAGACGGCCCTGGTCACCGCAGGGGTGAAGGACGTCCCCGGCCTCACCACCAACCTGACCGTCTCCTTCGTGGCGCTCGACCCGAATCAGATCCTCCGCTTCACGACCGTGCCCAACGGCCCGTTTCCGGCGGATGGCGCGACCTCGACCTCGTTCTCGGTCACCCTCTCCGGCGCCGTCCCGCCGGATGCGAACGGCCTGCGCACCGTGCAGTTCACCACCACCGCCGGCAGCTTCGGCGTCGGCGGCCCGACCACGATCGGGGTTCCGGCCGATGCCGGCAACGTGGCCACGGTGGACCTGACGAGCCCCTCCACGATCACCACCGGCCACCTGCGGGCCACGATCAACGGCGTCACCCGCGAGGTCCCGCTCTCCTTCGACCGCGCCCTGCCCCACCGCATCACCGTGACCACGGACACCTTCTCGGTGGCGGCCGGCTCGCAGGCGAATCTGAGCGTCACCCTGGCCCGCGACATCGGCCAGGTCACCAACGGCACCCCGGTGCTCTACCGTGCCGAAGGAACGGCCGGCGAGCTGCCTTCCACATACTTCCAGAACGCCACCCTGTCCAACAGCGGCACCGCCTCGGTGGTCTTCCGGCCGGACTCCTCGAACACCTACAAAGGGCCGGTGACGATCACCGCCCGGGTGGAGGGATCGGGCGCGGCGGGGTCGGTGCGGGTGGAGATCCCGTAAGCTCCCACACCTCGGCCGCCGCATCGAAGTAGACCCGCCGGAAGCGCCGCCGGAACGCCGGATCGTCCACCGGCGGCGCGACCACTCCATACACCACCAGCAGGTGATCGGCGCCGAGCCGCCGTAGCTCGCGCCAGAGGGCCTCGGGCTGTCCGAGGAGCGGCATCACCAGCCCGAAACGGGCCGGGCCGTTCCAATCTCCGAGGAAGCGGCCCTCGGCGTAATAGAACAGGTTTTCCGCCCGCAGGGCGTAGACCGTAGAGCGATGGCCATGGGATCGGTTGAGGAAACGGACGGCCGGATAGGCCGGAAGCTGCCGCTCCAGGTACCTCTCCCGCGCCTCCACCGAGACCGGCACCGGCCCTTGCGCCCAGATCCGGTACCCGCCATACAGCCATCCCGGCAGGAGCAGGGCAAGAGCCAGGGCCAGAGCAAGCCGCGGCGGGGCCCACCGCGCCACCGCCGCCGCCAGAGCGAGGCTCAACAGCGGCAGCACGGCCACCAGATAGCGCGCATCCGGCGGCAACAAGAGAAAGATCGCCGCATAGGCGACGACCGCCGCCAGCAACCAGCGCACGCGGGCGAGACGCAGCACAGCGACAAGAAGAAGCGGGACCCCCAGGAGGAACGCCGGAGAGAACGGCGGCTGCCAGCCGACGGACTCGCGGTGGAACACGACGTCCCACGGCAGCCGCAGGAAGTCGACGAACCGATCGCCCGGTGGGCGGGTCGGCAGGGTGCCGCCGAACGTCCAGGCGTCGAGCATCCCGGGGAACAACGAGGGGAAGAACGGGAACAGCGGGTTGCCGGTGTAGTAGAAGATGCGGCCATACCAGGGAGCGAGCACCGCGCCGGCCGCCAGGGCGACCCCCAGGGCCGGCCGCAAGCGGCGTTTCGGCGCCGCCCACGCGAACACCGCGAGCCCTATGATCCCGACGAAATAGAGGCCCAGATACTTCACCGCACCCGCCGAGCCGGCGAAGCCCCCGGCGAGCAGAAGCCAGCCGCGGGCCTCCGGCCCGCCGCCCGCGCGCCTCCACCGCTCTGCCGCGTACACGGCCGCCGTCGCAAAGAGCACCAGGCCGGCCTCGACATAGCCGGTCGCGGCGAGATGCACCACGATCGGCCCGCCGAGATACAGCCCTGCCGCGAGCCAGCCCTCCGCCCGGCTCGCCTGGAGGCCCCAGGCGGCCAGCAGCACCGCTGTGAGGATCGTCGCCAGGAGCTGCACCTGATGCGTCGCCACATCGCCGGCATGGAGCAGAACGGCGGCGTGCAGAACCTCCAGAAGCTGCGGGAACACCGGTACGCGCACATCGGGCAGAAACGGCATCCCTCCGGTCGTGGCGAAGGCCCGGGCGAACGGCAGATGGTAGAGCGTCTCGTCGAACGCCGTCGGCGGATAGAGCGAGAGGACGAACAACGGAGCGAGGCCCGCAACGGCCGCCGCCGCGATCCCCCATCCCCGCCACCCCGGCCACCGCAGCCCCCGCAGTGCCTCGCGCCAGACCCCGCTGCCGAGAAGGTGGACTCCCACCACCACCGCGGCGACCGCCCCCCGGGTCAGCCACCCGCAGAGACCCAGAGCGAAGAACGCATGTCCCAGGAGGGTGAGCCCGAGAGCTCCGGAAACCGCGAAGCGCTCCCAGAGAGAGCCCATTTCCAGCCGCCGCAGCACCAGCCGCCCCGCCACCCAGGCGGTGGCGGTGAGGACCAGCAAAACGAGGAGGTGCTGTGCGGCGAAGCGGGCGAAGGCGAGCGCGGCCATGGCGAGGGAGTATGGCGGCGCGGTGACACCGCCCGCAAGTCAGGCTACAATGACAGAAACGAGGCCGAGGAGCCGATGGATCTTAGGGAAGGAGCGTGGCCAAGATGAGCAAGTGGGAGTACAAGATCATCAACATCCGGAGCGAGAACTACCGCCTCGACCCGAACGCCGTGGTCCAGCTCAATCAGCTGGGCGACGAGGGCTGGGAGCTGGTCTCGATCACCTCGGTCAACTTCAAGACCGGCGCCACCGACAACATCGCCATGGTCTTCAAACGCCCGGCCGTCGCCGGCGACTGAGCACAGGCGCTCCACTCAGGCGAGGCGCCGGCGGCGCTTGCGCTTTCCGCGCAAGGCCAGGGCCAACCCTCCGGCCCCCGCCGCGAGCAGGAGGAGCAGGTACTTCTTCCTGGGCGCCAAGCCCGTCTCGGTGGCGAGCGACGTGCGCACTTCGATCATCCGCTCCTCCGCGGCGCGGCGGGCCCGCTCCAGGCGCAGCTCCGCCTCCCGCCGCGCTTCGTCCAGACGCTCGCTCATGGCATGTCCTCCTCAACGTCATCATAGAGATCGCGGGACACCGGAGCCACGTCGACTGGACGGGTTTCGCGCAGCAACGTGTTCTGCCACCAGTCGAGGTGATCGTCCACCCGCCGCCGGAAGGTGTCCACCGGATTCTCGACCTGCTTCAGGCGGTTCGTCCCCATCCAGCCGAGGAGCCCGGCAGCCACCAGAAACAGCCCCAGCACCACGAGCGACGCCCCCCAGAGCGGCAGCCAGATCGCCAGCACCACCACTGCGGTGAAGATCACCAGACCGAGGATCCAGAACAGCAGGATGAGGGCGACGCCGAGGAGCGCCAAGGCTCCTCCGGCGATCCGCCCCGACCGCGAAAGATCCTCCTGGAGCGTCGCCACCTCGGCCCGGAGAACGGTGAGGAGCGATTCTCCCAACCCGCGAAACAGGTCGATCCAGCCCTGCATCACCCACCAACCCGGACGGCGCGAGAGATGAACGAGGCCTCGGCTGCCACATCGTCGCGCACGCCCACCGCGACCTTCTGGTCACCGCCCCGCATCAGCAGGTTCACCGTATAGACGTAGTACTTGCCGACCGCCGATGCCACGTCCGCCGCCGGAATGCTGATCGGCAGCGGGATCTGCTGCACCTGCTCGGAGGTGTTGCCTTCGGTGTCGATCGCGGCCACGAACAGGCGCACCCGGGCCTCACTGGTGGCGCCGCGCGGCACCAGGACCAGCTTGCCGAGCGGCACCTTCACGTTGATCGGCTGCAGATAGTACCCGTCGCTGCGCCGGGTCGGTGTGCCGGTCTCCAGCTCGATCCCCAGCGGGTTGTTCTCGAAGGGGAACCGCAGGGTGGCGAGGGTCCCGTCGCTCATCCGCGACTCGGTGGTCTTGTCGCGGTAGCCTTCGCGGTGGCGGACCTCGAGGCCCTTGCGCTTCACCTTGACCTCGATCTTGTGGTACCGCCCGTCTCCGTAGTGGGTCGGCGTGTACCCGAGCGAGTAGTAGGTGTTGAAGTCGGAGGCGATCTTCTCGAGCTGCGGGGTCACCACGTTCGAGTTGATGATCGCCACCCCGCCCGTCTTCTCCGCGATCATCTGGAGCGGCGTCTGCAGGTTGGAGATCTGGATCGAATCGACGAAGACGCCCTGGCCGGGCTGGCCGGCGGTCGCCGTCTCCGCCGAGATGGACGAGTAGGTGCGCAGGCCGGCGGCGTCGATGGTGTAGAAAGTGACGCGGTTCGCATTCGCCTGGGCCGCCAGCTCCTCGAAGCGGCGCGAGGCGTCGAACTCGAACTGCTCGGTCAAGCCGGTGCTCTTCTCCCCGTACTTGCCCTGCACGGCGTACCAGATGTCCTGCCCGGCGATCATCTGGAGACCGTCGCTGACGTAGAGGATCGCCTTGCGTCCGGGAAGGCCGGCCAGCGAATCCGTGATGTTCCGCATGGCGTCGATGCTGAACGACAGGTCGTTGAACGCCGCCTGCGAGTAGCTGCGGGCGTAGATCGTGGCCTCGTTGACGCTCTGCGAGTCCTCGATCTGGCGCAGCACCTCGCGGCGATCCGAGTCCTGGTGGACCCCCTGGCCGGAGACCTTCTCGAGCTCCAGGAGCGCGGTGGCGATCAGGTGGGGGTCGCTGGTGAACTGGCGCCGCACGTGCAGCGAGCGGTCATAGCTGACCAGCATCATCTGGTCGCCCCGCCCGAGCTTCTGTCCGATGAAGGCGCGCAGCTCGCGCATCACCCGGTTGCGGTTGAACGGCCGGAGATTGAAGTTGTCGATGTAGACCACCAGCCGCAACCGCTGGTCTTCCGGTGTCTTCACCTCGTTGAGACCGGGTAAGCCGGGAGGCCCGGGGACGGCCGGCTCCGTCGGCGCCGCAGGGGCCGGCTCCGGGGCCGGCGTCGTCGCCTTGCCGTCCTCGACGGCATAGAAATTGGTGACGGCCACCGGCCGGCCGTCCTCGAAGACCTCGAAGTCCTCCCGGGTGAGGCCGTTGATCCGGTTCCCCTTCTTGTCGGACACGTAGACGTCGACGTTGACCACGCTGACGTTGACCGTATCGACGAAGAGCCCCGCGGCGTCCCCTTCCTGCGGAGTGGCCGGTTTGGACCCGCGCTGGGCGCCCGCCGCCCCGGTCAACAGAAGAGCGGCCACTCCACCGGCCGCCAGAATTCGTCGGTTTGACATCGTGCTCATCGCACCTCCGCGGGGATTATCTCACTTCTTCTTGCCGTCCACCGCCTTGACGTCCGCCTCGGCGGTCAAGATGTGGCCGCTCAAGGGGTCGAAAATGGCCACGACCACGTGGTGGTCGATCCGGCGCAACCGGATTTTCGTGTCGTAGCGCAGATGCGCCTCCTTCGGCGGCGCCTCGTCCAGGCTCATCCGCAACGGCACCACGGGGACGTCCGAGCGGTCGCCGTTCTCGTCCACCGAGGCCACCCGCAGCTCCAGCTCGGCGACGATTTTTCCGTCCAGCGGCACCATGGTGACCGCAGCCACCGGGATCGCCAAGGTGATCGGCACGACCATCTCCCTGCGCCCTTCCTGGACCGGCGTCCCGATCTGTATCGGCAGCGGCGTGGCGCCCGGCGGGCTGCCGAAGAGCATCGCGCTCTCCACCATCATGGTGACCTCGCTCTTGCGCGACAGATCCAGGAAGCTGTCCCGCGAGCGGACCTTGAGCCCCGGCCGGTTGACGTCCACCTCCACCTTGTGGCGCTTGTCGTTCTTCTGCCAACCGGGAGTGAAGCCGAGCCAGTAATACGAGCGGGTGTCGGTCTCGGCGCGGGAGAACGCCTCCTCGCGCAGGGAGTTGAGCATCGCCTTGCCACCGGTTCCCTCGGCGATGAATTCCAGCGACTGATGCATCTCCTGCTCCCGCCGGTTGAGCCCGGTCGCCGCCTCGGCCTCGGCTTGCGAGGCATCCGGCCCCTGGGCATCGACGCCCGGGACGTCGATCGGATAGATCGTGTACCCCAGAAGATTCGCGGTGTCGGCGAGCGACCGCAGCAGCTCCTCGCCGCGCGGCACCTCGCGGGAGCTCACCAGGACGCGGTTCGGATCGTCGACCGCGTAGTCGGCCGGCGAATAGGGCCAGCCGCCGGAGAGCAGAAGCATCACCTTGCGACCCGGCGGCGAGGCGAAGCCGCGCAGAGTGCTCACCGCGGCATTCACCGTGCGCCCCACCTGGTTGGCCAGGTCGCCGGCATACCCGATCTCCTCGATGTTGAGCTGCTGCGAGAAGGCCGAGCGCGGGCCGGGGACGACACCGAGCGATGCATTGTGCCGCCTGGTCGTGTCGAAGCTGCGCCGCTCGGCCAGCCGCTGCACGCCGTACGAGGGGCGGGCGAGCGCCTGATCGAACGCCCGCGACAAGATGCGCTCGGTGTTCGACCAGGTCGACAGCATGTCGAGCGAGCGGCCGTCCCAGGCGACCACGGCCATGCGGTCCTCGGGGCGCAGCCGGGCCAGGTCGTCCTTGAGCTTGCGCAGCACCTCGTTGCGCCGCGGTTCGAGGGAAAAATAGTCGTCGATGAAGACCAGATAGCTGGTTCCCACCGCGGCGCCGGGGGCGAGCGAGGGCAGCCCCGGCAGGGCATCCGCTCCCGCCACTGCGCCGGGTGCCAGGGCCTGGCCGCCCCGCACCTCGGAGAAGTATTCGACCGGCATGGGCTTGCCGTCGACCTTCAGGGTGAAGTCCGAAGGGACCAGCCCCGAGACGCGGTTGCCGTCCTTGTCGGTGACCACCACTTCGACGTTGACCACCCGTACGTCGATCTGCTCGCCGAACAGGCCGGCCGGCGGCTCGGCAGGAGGAGCCTCCTGCCCGGCGGCGGGCCGCAGCCCGGGGACGGTCGAGGCCAGTGCGGCCAGAGTGAAGACGAGGGCTTTCATCGGAGATCCTCCCTGCGCGGCCGGTACGGCCGCGCGCCATGTGCCTGCCTACGATCTCACAACCTACGGTTCGGGTTCGACCGTGATCCGCGCTTCGCCCCACAGGACGGTGCCCCGGATCGCATCCGGCACGGTGAAGACCAGCCGCTGCGGCGCCCGGCGCAGCCGGATCGTCGTATTGCAACGCGCGAAGCTGCCGGGGGGCGGCACCTCGGCGACCATCACGGACAGCTGGAGCCCCGGCATCTCGGCGCGCCCGCCTTCTTCGTCGAGCGCGGAGAGCGCCACCGGCACCTCGGCGGCAAAACCGTCTTCAAACGGATGAAAGGCCAGGGCTTCCACCGGGATGCCGAAGGAGATGTCGGCGTCCATCACCTTCCCGCGCCGCCCCAGCGGACGCATCCCGCCCATCGTCACCTGGATCCGGTGTTCCTGGGCCGCCCCCCCGAAGAGGAGGACCCCCTCGGCACGCAGCAAGGTGTCGGTTCGCTTCGAGACGTCGGTGAAGCTGCTGCGGGTGCGCACCGTAAGCCCGGGCCGCCGCACTTCCACCGCCAGGGTGTGGGCACGGTCGTCTCCCTTCCAGGTCGGCGAGAAGCCGAGCCAGTAGTACGTCCCGCTGTCGGCGGCGACCTCGCGGAGCACACTCTGCTTCACCGAGCCCGCCACCCGTCCGCCGGTCGCCCGGGCGAGCACGTCGAACCCGCGCAGAATCTGGGCGTCCCCCTGCGCCACGTCCACCGGATAGAGCGTGTACCCCAGCCGGTTCGCCGCCTCGATCAACGGGCCGAAGAGCTGGGGCGCCACGCGCAGCGACCAGCCACCGGAGAGGAGCATCATCACCTTGCGCCCCGGCGGCAGCTCGAAGGCGCGCACCGCCGCCGCCATCGCCGCCGCGGTGCGGCCGAGCTGGGAACGCGCCTCGGGATTGGCCCGCCGCTGCATCGGCTCGCGCAGCATGGTCTCGATCTCCTGCTCGGTGTTGAGCTCGGAGACCACCTCCACGGCGAAATCCAGGTCGGCCGCCCGGCTGCGCTCGGCGGCGAGGAGCTGGTTGCCGCGCGTTGGGCGGCGCAGCGCCACCTCCAGGGCGCGTGCCAGGTCGATCCGGTCGGAGGTCCACGCAGCGAGCACCTCGATGTGCTCGCCGTCGAAGGCCAGGACCGCCATCCGGTCCTCGGGACCCAGCAGCGCAAGGTCCGCCGCCAGCCGCTGCAGAACCTTGTCGCGCAGGCTGGCGACCGAGAACGACTCGTCGATGAACACGAGGTAGCTGCGCCCCACCGCGGCGGCCGGCTCGATCGGTGAGACCGGGCTCTCGGCTCCCGTGGCGGCGGCGGGAACGGCGCGACCGGCGGCGATCTCGGTGAAGTAGTCGATCGCCACTTCGCGGCCATCCACGAGCAGACGGAAGTCGGCGGGACCGAGCCCCGCGACCGGTTGGCTCGCCTCGTCCGTCACCACCGCCTCCACATTCACCACCCGGACGTCGATCACCTCATCCAGCACCTGCGGGCGCGGAGCGGCCGGCTCCTGGGAGCGGCCGGCTCCGGCTGCTCCCAGGACCAAAAGGCTCCAGACCACCCCGGTTGCGAGCCTGCCCCGCCCCCCCATGGTCAACGCGCTCCGTCCACAGGAGCCGCCGTCTCCTCGGTGGCCGCGGTCAACGCGCGGCGGCTGGCTTCTTCCAGGGCCTGCTGCGCCCGCGGTGACAAGTCGCTGTAGCCGCGCCGCGCCCGCACGCGCATCCCGCGGGGCCGCACCTCGACCTTGATGTCGTGCCGGCTGCCGTCGGCCTTCCAGGACGGCGAGAAGCCGAGCCAGTAGTAGGCCTCGGTGTCCTCCAGCACCCGCTCCAGGGCGGTCTCGCGCAGCCCGTTGAGCGACGCCTTGCCACCGGTATCCCGCGCCATCACCTCGAAGCCATAGTGCACCCGCCGCTCCCAGGACGAGGTGATGAAACCGGCCCCTTCGCCATACGCACCCAGCTCGCCGGCACCGAAACGGTCGGCGTCGACCGGCACCGGGGAGGACTGCAGACCCGCCACGTCGACCGGATACAGCGAGTAGCCGAGCAGATTCGCCCCCTCGGCCACCCGCGGCTCGACCCCGGCCGGCCAGGCGCCGGAGAAGAGCAGCATCGCCTTGCGGCCCGGAACCCCCGAGAAAGCGCGCATCGCCGCGAGCACCGACACCACGAACGAATCGTCGGCGAAGGCCGACACGTCGGAGCGCTCCAGCCGCGAATAGTGCTCCAGGGTCGACACCCCCTCGCGTTGAGTCGCCTCGCGCAGGTCCCACCAATGCCCGATGTCCACCACCCCGAAGCCGGACGTGTCACCCCAGGTATTGCCGGTATCCGCCATGTTGCGCAGCACCTTGTCGTTCTCGATGTTGTCGAGCGCGACGCGCAGGCGCATGCCGCCGGTGGGCTCGTGGCGCACCGTTTCCAGGATGGAGACCAGACGGGAAGGATCGGATGACCAGTCGCTCAGCACCCGCAGCTTCCCCTCCGGGTCGGCCGCCACCACCGCCACCTGGTCGCCGGGGCCGATCTGCTGCAGATCCTCCTGGAGACGACCCAGCACCAGGTCGAGCTGCGCCTGCACCGCGAAGCTCTGATCGATGAAGATCAGAAGATTGCGGCCCACCGTCCCGGATGCGGGCGCAGCCGGTCCTGCGCCGCCCTCTGCCGCGGTGGCCGCGCCGGAGCGGACCTCGGTGAAGTAGTCGATCGGAACTTCTTTGCCGTCCACCAGCAGGCGGAAGTCGGCGGGGCTGAGCCCCTTGATGCGTTGACCGCGCGAATCGGTGACCACCGCCTCCACGTTCACCACCCGGACGTCGATCACCTCACCGGCCGTCCCGGCTACGTCCTCGGGAGCCGCCGCCTGCGCCACCAAAGGCGGAGCGCCGGCCAGGAGCAGGAGCGCCATCCATCTGCCGAGCCTCTTCGTCATGATTCTCCTCCAGAAGTCTCTGCGTCCGTTGTCACAGCCTAGCAAAAAAGGTGCCCACAGGAGAGGAGCCCTCGCCCCGCGGCGGGTACCGCGGGGCGGGAGGGGTTGCGGCGCGGTGGAGGACACGAGAGCGTCCTGCCGGGAGGACGGGAGGCCATCCTCAAGGAGGCCCGCCCGTGCTTCCTTCCGGCTCGGTCATGCGATCGACCGCCGGGGCGGCCGCGGCTTCCTGCTGGATCGGATCGGCGAGGGCGGTCTGCTGCAGAGCCTCCGCCACCGCGGCCATTTCGGTACCGTTCTCCTTTGCGTCACGGCCCATCTGCGCATCAATGGCTGTTCGGGTATGCAGCGAGAGCAGCCAGCCGAGCGGCATCGGCACGGTGTTCGGGTATTGCACCAGGTCGAACGCGAGGACCCGCGCGCCGGTCTGCGGGGCGAGCTGCGCGACGGCCAGCACGGCCCGCGAACCGCGCGTATTGAGCAGGGTGCGCACCGGCGAGAGGATCTCGTTGATCCACCGCTCCGGCTCGGCCGGCGGCGGCTCCTGGGGCGTGTAACGGATGACGAGGACGTACGGCGTCACCGTCACGTTCCGGGCCCGGGAGCGGGCATGGATGACCTCGACGATCTCCGCCGCCGTGATGGCCCCGGAGTTGTCGAAGTACCCACCGTCGACGACGTGCTCACAGCGCGCCTCCGGCTCGCAGGCGTAAGGCGACTGCGGATTCCCCAGCGGATTGCGCCGCACCGTGCCGGCCGGCGAAACATAGGTGAAGCGCGCACTGTTGAGCGCCGTCGTGCTGACCCGCAGGTCGGACCCCGTGGCGGCGAAGACGTCCAGCGCATCGGAGAATTCCTGCGCCTCGATGCGGCAATTGCTGCCGATGATCCGCTGCCCCGTCTCGACCGTCGTGGCATTGAGGAAAAGCGACGGCAGACGGTCCTCCCGTCCCCGCAGCAAGGTGAGAAAGCCCCCGGCGAAACGGTCGTCCCCCTGATTCACCGCACGCCACGACCGCTCCCAGCCCCCTTCCAGCGCACGCGCGCGATCCGGGAGGAAAGGGAATGCGATGAAGCGCTGCACGAAGTCTTGCTGTGTCATCGCCGCGAGCGTCGGCGCCAGAGCGTCATAGGCCAGCATCTCCTGCACCGCCGGGCGCAGCTTCGGCAAGGCCCCCGGTGCGTCGACCTGCCGCGTCACCAGGGCCGCATACGCCGCCGTGCCCACCGAGCCTCCGGAAACGCAGCTGATCGCAAACAGATGATCGCGAAAGCCCGGGATGCCGTCGTCGAGGGCGGTGAGCACCGCCGCCGTCCAGTAGGCGGCCCGAATCCCGCCTCCTTCCGTGGCGACGATGAAGACAGGAGGGCTCGCCTCACCTGGATACTCCCGGGCCAGCCGCGCGCTCCAGCGATCGAACGCTTCGGCAACCGTCGGCCGCGCGGTGACCAGCGCCGAGGTCTCGGGCACGGTCTGCAGGACATGGTTGTCCGCCCACCGGCTGGAGACGAGAGCGAGACCGAGCAACAGGGTGAACACCGGAATCCGGGCTCGCGCCCCGGCGACGACGAGGAGGCTGCCGAAGGAAACCCAGAGCGCCATCGCCAGCAAGACGATGGCCATCGAGCCGAGAAGCCCGGTCTGCTGGACGAAGAAGCACGACGCAAGGAAAAAGGTGGCGGCGATGGCGGTGCTCACGCCGAGCACCCACCGGGTTGAGGCCGCGAGCTCCCGGATTTCCATCTGCTGCGTCACGATCCGGCCCTGCTTTTCGAGAACCCGGCGGCGGAGGATGCAGAACGCCAGGAACAGCACCGCGGCCACGGCGAGACCGCCGGCAAGAAACCAGAGTGTCTCGAGCGGTTGCTCACCACCCCGGCCGTATTCCCTGCCGACCCGGTAGAGCGCCGCCAGCATGATCAGGTAGGCCGAGACGCCGAGGGCGCGCGGCAGGATCGCCGTGAGCCACGGAAACCCGGACGCCTCCGGCGCACCCGGAAGGCGCAGGCGCAGCAGGACTCGTGACCAGTACCAGATCTGGACCGCCAGAAAGCTCACCAAGGGGATGAAGGAGAGGCGCTGCCAGGGGTGGGACGAAACCGCAATGCTGCGCGGGTCGTTCTCCGTCATCGCCGCGATGATGTCGTGCCCCTGGTCCGAGACGATGAACGCGAATCCCACCACCGCCAGGGCCAGGAAGCTGAAGCGGAGAGGGAGCAGGAAAAGGTAGAGGCGCTTCACCCAGGCCAGGGCCGCGGCGAGCCTCCGCAGCCAGGGGGGACCGAGGGGCGGCACCGGCGCAGCGGCACCAACGGGATCGATCGTCATGGAACACCCTCCTTCTCGGAAGAGAGACAGGGCATGGTATGCCCGTCTGCGCCGGCTGTCACCCTCGACGCAGCACACCGGGGACCGAGGCTCCGGTCGAAGCAGTCTACGCCCGGGCTCCGCTCAGCGCGGTGGGTGCTACGGCGTTGAAACGTTTCCTCCGACACGGACACTTGCCGGCATGTTGAGGAATCGCCGGTCCAAGATGTCCTTGTCCGTATTCACCCTGGCTCTCACTGTGCTCGCCTCCGGGACCTTGGGGACCGCCCGGCTGGCGGCGACCGAGCCCGCCCCCTGGGAGGCGGGAGCTTTCGCCGCCGATCCCTCCGCCCTGCTTCAGGCAGCTGCTCAGGTGACCGCCGGGGACGGCGACAGCAGCGTGGTGGTCCTCTTCTCCGAAACCCGCCTGCGGTTCGAGGAGGACGGCCGCAAGACACGGGTTCAACACACGGTCTATCGCATCGTCAATGCGCAGGCGACGGAGGATTGGCACTCCATCCAGATGCCTTGGTTTCCCTGGTACCAGGAACGTCCCGAGCTGCGCGCGCGCGTCATCTCGGCCGACGGAACGGTCCACACCCTCGATCCGGCGACGGTCACCGAGGCAGCCCTGGTCCAGGAGCCCAGCGTGTTCGAGGACGGCCGGATTCTACGTGCCCCTCTCCCCGCCACCGGCCCCGGCGCCATCGTGGAGCAACAGACGACTCTGCGCGAGTTCGCGCCGTTCTTCGCGCAGGGCACGACCGACCAGGTCTTCCTCCGGTGGTTCGTGCCGATCCGCCACGCACGCCTGCTCATCGACGCCCCCGAGGGACTCCCTCTTCATTACGTCTTTCGCCAGCTCCCCGAAGAAGGGCTTCGCGTGGAGGTGGCGGACGGACGGCGCCGGCTGTCCTATGAGGCCCGGGACCTCGCGCCGATCGGCGAGCTCGAGAGCCACCAGCCCCCCGACGTTCGGAATTTTCCTTATGTGGCCCTGTCGACGGGTGCCTCCTGGGCCGCCGTGGCACAAGGCTACGCCGAGATCGTGGAACGGGCCGTCCGGGATGCCGGGCAGACGCCGGAGATCCAGGCGTTCTTGCGAGCCGTCCGCGAGCCGGGTGCCTCCCGCCGGGCCATCATCGATCGTGTGCTCGCCCGGATCGGGACCGACATCCGCTATACCGGCGTGGAGCTGGGCATGGGAAGGATCGTCCCCCGGCCCCCTGCGGCGACCCTGAAAAGCAAATTCGGCGACTGCAAGGACAAATCCGTCCTCCTCGTGGCGCTGCTCCGCGCCCTGGACATCCCCGCCGAGGTGGCTCTGGTCAGCGTCGGCGAGGACAAGGTGGAGATCGAGCCCTCGCTGCCGGGCATCGGCGCCTTCAACCACGCCATCGTCGTTCTCCCCGCCACCGCAGACAGCCCGGAGATCTGGATCGATCCCACCGACCGATACGCCCGGGCCGGTGATCTCGGAGCCGCCGCCCAGGGCCGCCTTGCCTTGATCGCCGATTCCACGACCCGGGACCTGGTCCGCACACCGGAATCCACAGCCAAGGACAACCGTGTGCTCGAGACGAGAGAATTCTTCCTCGCCGACCTGGGTCCTGCCCGGGTTGTGGAAACGAGCGAAACCTGGGGAGAGATCGAGCGGCTGTTTCGCGGCTTTTACGCCGACAAGGACGACAAAGCCCAGCGCGAGATCCTGACCGGCGGTCTCGAGGCGAGCTATCTGGCGGCCGAGCTGGGTGACTTCGAGATCTCCGATCCCTTCGACCTGGCGACCCCGTTCCGGAGCCGGGTGGAGGCCCTGAAGGCCCAACGGGGATTCACCGACCTGCAGAATGCGGTGGTGGCGGTCTTTCCCAGCTCTGCCCTGGCGTTCCTGCCCCCTGCTCTCACGGCGCCGGAGACCGGGAAAGACGGCAAACCGAAGCCGCGCCAGACGGACTACCATCTCGCCCGTCCGTTCCAGTCCGAGGTGCGCTATCGCGTGGTTCCTCCCGACGGGTTCCGGGCGCAAACCCCGCCTCCGGGCCGAGTCCGCCAGATCGGGCCGGCCACCCTGTCCGAGGAGTACGCGGTGGCGGACGACGGTACCCTTCTCGCGACGTTGCGCTTCGCCGTCGACCAGCGGCGGCTCACCGCGGGAGAGGTCGAGGCCCTCCGCAAAGCGGCGCAGGAAGTGGCCGATGAAAAACCGGTGTTGCTCCAGCTCGAACAGGTCGGCGAGGCTCTCCTCACCACCGGCCGGGTCCCCGAAGCGCTCCAGGAGCTGCACACCCTCGTCGCCCGGTCTCCCGGGAAGCCGCTGCCGCGCATCCACCTCTCCCGAGCGCTCCTCGCCGGTGGCATGGGCACAGCGGCACGCGAGACGGCACGCCGTGCGGTGGAGCTCGATCCATCATCGGCCACTGCACTCCAGAGCCTGGCCTGGATCCTCCAGCACGATGAGATCGGCCGCCGCTTTGGCCCAGGCTTCGACCGCTCCGGAGCGATCGCCGCCTACCGCGAGGCCAAGAAGCTCGACGCGAAGGACACGGCCATCCGAACCGACCTTGCCATCCTCCTCGAACACGACGAGAAGGGACGGCAATACACCCCGGACGCCGACCTCGCCGCCGCCATCACCGAGTACCGGGCGCTGCGCACCGAGCTGGACGACAAGAGCCTGGACGCCAACCTCCTCGCCGCCTTGATGTGGGCCGGGCGCTTCGCCGAGATGAAAGAGCTCCTTGTGGAGCTCGGGGATTTCGCGGCGTACCCGAATCTGTGGCTGGTGGCCGTCGCCGCCACCGATGGCGCCGAAGCCGCCATCCGGGAAGCCGAACGCCACATCGCAAACGGAGAAGAACGCCGCAACTCCCTGCTCGAGGCATCGCAGGAACTGGCAAAGATGCGGCGCTACGCGGAAGCGGCGACCTTGGCCGCCGACGCCGCCCGGCAGGCTCCCAACGCCGCCGAGATCCTCGCCCGCGTGCAGACGCTGCGCAAGGTGCGACGCCATGAGGAGCTCGTCCTCTCTCCCGAGGATCCGGCGGATCTGGCCCGGCGGCTGTCGATCGTCTCCCTGCAACCCGGCCCGTTCGATGGAGCGCAGCTGTCGGCTCTGTTCAGCCACGGCTTCCTCCAGGAGCTCGACGGCAACAACGCGGCACGCCGCCGTTTCGAACGCGAATTCGAGGATGTCCGGGAGGCCACGAACGCCCGAGCTGCATCTCTGTCCGCCACGATGCTCGATGTCAGCCTGGCCCTCTTCCAGCCTGTTGTGGCCGGCGACGCTGCCACCGGCTTCCGGGTCCAAGGGACCGGACTCATGACCGGCGATCGGATCTTCGCGGTTCAGGAAGAAGGAGGGCTCAAGATCGCGGCGAGGAAACATGACGAAATCGGCCTCGAAGCCCTGCGGCGTCTGGAGCAGGGCGATCTACCGGGTTCCCGGCAATGGCTGGATTGGGCGCAGGAGGACAAGCGCAAGATCAGAGGCGAGGATCCGCTCGCCTCCCACCCCCTCGTCACGCTGTGGACCGCGGGCACGGAGGCAGGCGCCGAGGAGGCCCGCTGTGCCGCGGCGACCCTCCTGGCCGGCGGCAACTTCTCGGAGAAGGCGCTGCCCCTTCTCCTTGCCTGCCGTACCGCGGCACCGGAAGGCCCACGGCGCACGGCGTTCGATCTGGCTCTCGCCTGGACCAGCCAGCGTCTCGGCCGTTTCGCCGATCTGGACACTGTGGCACAGCGTCTGGCCGCCGCGCACCCGACGTCCCTGAGCGCCTACGAGCTCCGCGAGACGGCGCTCACCCTGCTCGCGCGCTGGGAGGACCTGCGCCGTCACGCCGAAGAACGGCTGGCGCTCACGCCGAACGACCTTGCGGCGTTGCTCACGCTGCATAGGGTCGCCGACATACAAGGAAACCTGGAGGAATCCCGGCAGTGGTTGCAGCAGGCGGTCGAGAGCGGCAAGGCGTCCTCCACCGTCTACAACAATCTCGCCTGGCTCACCTTGGTGCGAGGCGAGGTCGACGATCAATCCATCGAGCACGCCCAACGGGCCGCGACGCTCGACCAGTACAAAGACCCTACGTCTCTCCATACCCTGGCCGCTCTTTACGCCGAGCAGGGAAAGACGGCGGAGGCCTACCAGCTCATCCTTCAAGCCCTGGAGCTCAAGGACGACAAGAAACCTGAATCGGACGACTGGTACGTCTTCGGCCGCCTCGCCGAGCGCTACGGCATGCCGGACGAGGCGCGCCGGTTCTACGCCCGCGTCGAGCCACCGCAGAAGGGAGACACGGAAGCCATTTCGACGTACCGGCTGGCCCGGCGCCGGCTCGATGCGCTCAAGCCGGCGCCGGGGAGCGAGCCGTAGCCGACGGAGCGGCCACGCCCCGTCCTACTTCCCGCCGCGATCCGGTGCGATCTCCGCCCGCCCCCAGAGGACCCGGCCGGTCACCGGGTCGCGCACCGTGAAGACGAGCTGCTGCGGGGTCTCGCGCAGGGCGAGGACGGTGCGGAAGCGGGCATACGTGCGCGCCGGCGGCACGGTGGCCATCTGGGCCTGCAGGCGCAAGGCCGGCAGGTCGGCCCGGCGGCCGTTCTCGTCGGCGGCGGCCACGGCGAGCGGGACCTCGGCCAGATAGCCCGTCCCCTGTGGCTGGAGCGCCAGGGCTTCCACCGGCACACCGAGCATCACCGGAACGTCGAGCGACTTGCGGTGGCGCACCGGGGCCCCCAGCTCGACGATCAGGCGGCGGTCTTCCGCCGGGCCGCCGAACAGCAGCACACTCTCGGCCCGCCGGGCGGTTTCGGTGCTCGGCGATTTATCCGCGAAACCGGCGCGCGAGCGCACGTGAAGGCCGGGCCGCCGGACCTCCACCGTGATCGCATGGCTTCGGTCGTCCGCCTTCCAGGTGGGCGTAAAGCCGATCCCGTAGTAGGTGCCCGCATCCGCCACCACCTGCCGGAAGGCGTCGTTCTTCGCCGAGACCATCACCCGGCCCCCGGTGGCCCGCGCCAGGTCATCCAAGGCGGTCACCAGCGGGGCATCCGAGAGCGACGCATCCGTCGGATAAAGCGTGTAGCCGAGGCGATTGGCCGCCTCGAGAAGAGGTCCGTAGAGCTCGGGCTCGACGGACAGCGACCAGGCCGCCGACATGAAGAACAGAACCTTGCGGCCGGGAGGCGTTTCGAACCCACGCAGCGCAGCGGCAGCCATCCCGGCCGTCCGTCCGAGCTGCGTGCGGGCCTCCGGGCTGATCCGGTGCGAGAGCGCCTCCAGGATCGCCACCACCTCCTCGGCTTCGAAACTGGCGGCGTTATCCTTGATCCAGTCCACGTCGGCCTGCAAAGCGGCCTGATGGGCCAACATCCGCCCACCCAAGGCAGGGCGTTGCCTCGCCATCTGGAAGATTGTGCGCAGCCGGTCGCGGTCGCCGGTCCAGCCGCAGAGGGTTTCGACGTGGGCACCGTCGAAAGCGAGAACCGCCATGCGATCCACCGGCCGCAGCAGGGTCAGGTCGCGTTCGAGCTTCTCCAGCAGGTCATTGCGCCGGTTGGCGAGCGAGAAGGAGTCGTCGAGATACACCAGATAGCTCTGCCCCACCTCCTCGCCCGCGGCGGCTGTTCCATCCATCACCTCGGAGAAGTACTCGATGGGAACCTCGCGGCCATCGACCAGCAACCGGAAGTCGGCTGCTGCGAGCCCCCGCACACGCTCTCCCGAAGCTCCGGTGACCACCGCCTCGACGTTGACGACCCGCACCTCGATCGCCTCGCCGACTGCCGGGACCGCAGGTTCCTCCTGGGCCACCGCCGGAAACGCCAATCCCCCTGCCACGACGATCATCCATCTCATGGACTGCCGCATACCGTCCTCCTTTTCCCAGGCGCCGCCGATGTTCGAGCATTCCATTGCAAGGGCAGTGCCTGTCCCTTCGGAAGAGGGCACGAGGCCTCAGGACGGCACCAGGCAGTCCTCTCCAGGGGACACGCGCGGCGAAGGTGAGGGGACGGCCTGGCCGGCCCGAACGGAGCGAGGAGACCGCAGCCTTCTACGAGACGGGCGGCGCCTGCGGTGGCAGGCGGTGGACGCGATAGACGTAGTTGAGGCCGGAGGCCACGGTCAGGGCGGCGACGGCCATGAGGAGCCAATCCACGACAGGATTGAGCTGCGGCACGATCGCAGAAATGAGGACCAGCACGACGGCCACCACCTGGACGAGCGTGTTGAGCTTGCCGAGCACGGAGGGAGGGAAGGTCTTCACCCCGGCAGCGAGGTAGAGCACCAGCGCCACCGCCACCATGGAGACGTCGCGGGCGATGATCAGCACGGTCACCCAGAGGGGAATCTGGGTGCCATGGTTCAGATGCGGGAACGACAGCACGATATAGGCGGAGGTCAGGAGCAGCTTGTCCGCGATCGGATCGAGGTACGTGCCGAGGACCGACTGCTGATTCCAGAACCGGGCGACGAAGCCGTCCAGGGCGTCGGTCAGGCCCGCGATGGCGAAGATGAGGAGGGCCTTGCGCGACTCGCCGTCGATCACCGCGATGATGAACAGAGGGACCAGCGCGATGCGGAGCAGGGACAGGAAGTTCGGGACGGTGAGCTTCATGAGGCCCCCAGAAGCTTCAGCGTCCGACGGATGAGCTCGACCGCCGCGCCTCCCGAAAGCGCCTCGCCCGGCCGGCATTCTTCGTCGCTCAACAGCAGGTCACAACCCAGGGCACCGGCACAGACCGAGCTTTGTGCCGCCGCGCCGTCCAGGCAGGAAAGGCCCTCGCCGAAGCTCGCCAGCGTGCGCAGGAGGACCCGCAGAGCACCACTGCGGCGCAGGGGGGCGGACGGCGAAAAGTGGTGGAGCGTCGCATCGACGTCCATCAGGCCCAGATTGACCACGCGCACGATCTCCTCCTGGCGTGGATGGTCGAGCACGTCGGTGGCGATGCGCCCGGCCGAGGGGCGGGCATAGCGGACATCCGGCACCAGCCAGTACAAGAGCACGGCGAAGTCCGCCCGGTCCAGGTCCGGGTGGGCCGCGACGTCCTGCACGGCCTGGGGAAGCATCGACAGGCGCCAGCGGTAGCGGGCGGCGTCCAGCAGGCGCGCCGCCGCGGCATCGTCCGGATGCTCGGCGGCCAGACCCTGCGCGATCTGCAACCCCTGGCTCGGGTCGCCCACGGCAAGCTCCAGCTCGACGCGCCGCTCGAGAATCTCGCGGTCGGCCGGGCGCCGGGCGGCGAGCAGCTGGACGGCGGCGAGCTCCGCCACCTCATCCCCCTTGGCGACCGCCACCGAGCGCGCGCCTTCAAGCGTCGCCAGCTCGGAAGGCGCCCAGCTCTGGAGCAGATCCAGATTCTTCTGCGCTTCGTCCAGCTTGCCGGTGCGCAGTCCCTCCTGCAAGCGGTGGGCGAGGATCTCGACCGCCCGCGGGTGCAGCTCTCCCAGCCGCTGGAGAGCCAACGGCTGGCGCGTCCCGATCGCCCGATAGGCGGCATAGGCGAGGGCGACGTCGCCCAGCTCCTCGGCGGCACGGCCGAGCAGCAACTGGCCCGCCACGTAGGTCGGCAGCCGGTCACCGACCGGCAGCAGACGGTCGACCACCGCACGGTACAAGCCTTCGGCGAAGTCGGCCTGCGCGGCCAGCACGTGGGCCGGAGGAAGGGCGGCGTCGATGTCCAACAAGCCCGCCGCGGCATCGCGCGCTCCGGCGACGTCGCTCTCCCTCACCAGCGCGCGATGGGCCACCCGGAGCTCGTCGGCCCGGGTCGGATCGATCTCCTGTGCGTATCCTTCCAGAGGATCGGCCAGATACACCGCGACCGCTCGGGGCAGACCCCGATCCTCGATGACAGGAGCCGGCACCGGCGCCGTCACCCGCGGCGCGCACGCACCCAGACCCAGACCGGTCAGCACGACCGCCGCCCAGGCGGCAGGCCGGCCACCTCCCCCGGACCTACGCCGAAGAATGGGGTGCTGCAGCAATCGTAACAATGGCATGCTTGTAGATGAGGATCTCTTTCCCCTCGCTCTCCACGACGACGGCGAAGCGATCGAACCGCTTCAGGCGCCCCAGGAGATGGCGGCCGGTGACCAGCTCCACCAGCATCGTCTGCCCTTCCTTCAGACTCTGGAAGAGGTAACCGTCTTGAATATTGATGTTGTGCTTAACCATACGCCCTCCCGGGGCTCCTGCGATTGGCATAATCAAGTACTCTATAGAAAAGAAGACGGTTGAGTTCCTGTGCCGAGAACCAGGTGATCTCGGGTTCCTTCCGAAACCAGGTCTCTTGTCGTTTGGCGAAGCGACGTGTCGCTTGGATCGTCTCGGCGATGGCTCGATCGAGAGACCATGTCCCCCCCAGATGCTGCACGATCTGACGATATCCGATGGCTTGAAAGGCGGGAAGGTCCGGGCTGAGCCCCCGAGCCAGCAGGCCGGCCACCTCCTCCACCCACCCCTTCTTGACCATGCGGGCCACACGGCCCGCGATTTGATCGTATAGGATGCCCCGCGGAACCGTCAATCCGACACGGAGGGCTTCAATGCGCTCTGTGCCAAAGGGTTGACGGGAAAGGAACGCGGAGAGGGGCTCGCCGCTCACCAGGGCGACCTCGAGCGCACGCAGGATGCGCTGGGTGTCGCCCGCTCCCAGCCGCCCGGCGGTGACCGGATCGAGCCGGCGGAGCTCGCCGGCCAGCACGGGCAGCCCCTCCTCCTTCAGCCGCTCGCGCAGCGCCTCGCGCACCTCCGGATCGCCGGGAGGGATCGGGCTGATCCCCTCAAACAAGGCGCGCAGGTAGAGCCCGCTGCCCCCGACCACGATGGGCCGCCGGCCGCGCCCGCGGATCTCCTCGATCGCCGCCCGGGCCAGACGGGCGAAGTCGCCGGCCGAAGCACGCTCGTGCGGCTCGAGGATGTCCAGCAGATGATGCGGCACCCGCGCCCGCTCCTCCGGTCCCGGCTTGGCCGTGCCGATGTCCAGGCCGCGATAGAGCTGGAGGGCGTCGGCATTGATGATCTCTCCCTCCAGCTGCTCCGCCAGCGCCATCCCCAGGGCACTCTTGCCCGTGGCGGTCGCACCGACGATGGCGAGGACGGGGGGCTCGGGTGGCGAAGGCATGCAGGGGACAGTGTACCCTCAACACTGAAGGCGGAGTTGCTCAGACTCCCACGAAAGTGACCGTCACTGCCTCTCGGGTCGTTCCCAACAGCTGGCCGGATCTCCGGCCATGCCTCCGTGGCAGCGCTTCGGGGCGGCCTGCCCAGCTCCATCATGCTCGACATCCAGAGGGCGCTACTCCCGCCAGGTCAAACGCACCGCGGGATCGCCCAGGACCACGAAATTGCGGGCATCGTGACCCGCCTTCACCCGCCGGGCGAGATCAGCCATACCACTAGCCGAAAGGTAACCGGCTTCCTGCCAACCCAACAAATCCCTGTTCGTGCTCACCGCCAGCTCTGCATGCCGCTGATTGATGAACTCCGTGGCCGCCCCGATGGGGTAGCCGTCCAGGAGGCGTCCCAGTACGCTCTCAAAAACCTGGGGCTGGCTCCTGCCACTCCAACTGAAGGAGAGGGTGAAGGCTCTGTCAACATGGCCGAGCACCGCAAGGCAACCACCCTTGGGATGCGCCAGCAAGCTCTTCGCAAGACCCGACAGAAAGGTCCGAGGCGCGAGAGACGAAGGAGTGTCAATGTGTGGAACTCCGCTCTCGGCGTCGAAGTCAGAAACCTCGGGAGTGCCAGCGCTGTAGCAGGCGAACAAGAACGCAATCATACCCCGCAGGTCGGCCTCCGCGCTCACATCCACGGAGGAGAAATACTGCTCCGGCGGAATGGCCTTCTCCTCACCCTCTGCAGGCCGCTCCCACTCCTGGCAGAGGAGCGCACCCTGATCTCGCATCTGCAGTGGATCACCCGCCGGAAAGCGCATTCCGTGCGTAGCGGCCATGAGAAGGGCCGCCCTCTCCGGCCCACCGACAAGAGGGCCCAGGTTTCTCTTGATCGCCTCCTCTCCAAAGACTCGCGCCTGAGGCCAATGCCTGTATTGGTCCCGAAGAGCCTCTGCGAGCGGCCGGACCAGGTCGGTCAATGTGCGTTCCGTCGGACGGTCGCCTTTGTTGCTCGTCCCGAAAAAAGCAATCCGCCGTGGAGGTCGAACACTGTTGTCCTTCTCCGCCGCCAGCACTCCTGCGGCGTAGTTCCCGTAGTCCTCGACCTTCTCGAAATAGAGCCGCCCCACCGCGTACTGGACGTCGAGGTCGTACTGGAACTGGAACGGGAGAGTTCGCGGATCGCCGACCAGAAGGACGTAGTAAGGTACAAACCTCGGGTCGGCTGGCCCATTGTCGGCCCTTTTCGCCTGAAGAAACTGCTCCTTCGTCTGCCCGATCTCATAGGTGAATTCCTGGTACAAGGTTCCCGCCTGCTCCGATCGGTGTCGCAGCAGGGGGCTCAGTGCTTTTCGGACGTCGGCACTCACGTCTGGTGCGAAGATGACACACCACCCCGCCGACGCCAAGCTCTTGGGATCAACCCGGTGGACCGGCTGACGGAAGGGGTCGTCAATGCCGAACTGCTCGACCCACCAAAGATAGGTTCGATAGGCTGCCGGATCCATGGGAGCCACTCTCAGCTCGCGGAGGACCTCGCGGTCACTCCACGCGGGCAAGTACGCCCCGGTCCTCGCGTCAACCCCGTTGTAGAGCGGCTCCTCGTTGCTCATCGTTCCTGCTCCCTCTCTTCGCATCTTGCGACTCAGAACTCTATGTCATCCGGGCAGCCCTTCGGTCCACCCAGAATCGGCGGCGGCAAGTCATCTTCCGGATGATAACCAGGCCCTCCTGCTCCTACCGGTGTTTCGATTCCTCCATCGCCCGAGCGCCGGCGCGGCCAACGCCATTCACCCTGATAGACGAAGGCCGCCCAGTCTGCCGGAGAGCTCCACCTCGGATCCCTGCTCATGGAGAGCTGGGCACAACGCAAAGCCTCGGCGGGTGAATTGTCGCGCGTGAGAAGGATGCGATAAAAGCGCCTCATGAGCTCGGAAGTCCCTTGGTCGCCCACCTTCCAGAGGCTGACCACAAGGCGGGGTACACCGGCGTACATGAAGCTACGCGTCAGCCCGACCAACCCCTCACCGCGCACCTCGCCACCCAATCCCGTCTCACAGGCGCTCAGGACGGCCAGCTCTGCGGTGAGTTTCAGGTTCCGGATTTCATGCGCCAGGAGAAACCCGCCGTCCTCTCGAGAGTTTCCCTGTTCATCCACCCGCGAAAGCAGAAGACCCGACAGCTCCGGATGCCTGGAGTTGAGTAATCCATGGGTGGCGAAGTGCAGGACACGGCATTTTTCGAGATCCCTCCCTTTCGCCGTTTCCGGGTTCGCGGCGAAGCCGAGAGCCTCGAAGCGAAGCTTCTCAGGAACAAGCTCACGGATCACCTCGGCCTCATACGCCGTGAACGGGAGACGAGGGAAGCGGGAGATGCCCAGATCGGCGGCGGTTCTCTGCAGAACGCCCCCGACTTCCTCCGGGCCGGAAGAGAGTCGACGCACCTTGGGCAACCTCGGATAGCGCGGATCGTCCGATCCGAAGACGGGATCGGCCACCACGCCGATCCGCTTCGCCGCAAACGGAACTCTTCGTTCCTTCTGGCGCAGAATGGAAAGCACCGAGGTGGAAGGCAGGTAGACGATCTCATGATTCTCCAGGAGCGGCGAAGGCGCCCTCTTCCTCGCGGACACGCCCTCCGGAGGCAAGGTCCGAGGATCCGGGAGAGCCGCAAACGGCACGTATTCCAGAGCGCCGTCGCCGAGGATCACCAACCGGCGGGCCGTGAGCCGCGGCGCGACCTCTTGCAGGAGATAACGGCTCAGCCGGATCGCCATCTGGTCGGCGGCTCGGGTCGAGCCACGGCCCGATCGACTCCAACCGTCGTGGATCGTCCGCGCCGCCTCTTCGATCACCAGACGGCGAGGCAGGAGATGGACACTCACCTCACCGTTCTGCGGAACGTACCAGAGAAAACTGCGCTCCTCCCCGAGGGAAAACACGAGAAGCGCCGTCCCTTTGTCGAGAATCTCGGCTCGAATCCTCGCCAGGCCAAGCGGTTCCGGCCGCAGCGAAGCAGCCGACTCAGGATTGTGGACCAGGATTTGCCGGCGTGTCTCCTCAAGGCTGGCCAGGAGAGCTTGCTGGCGCTCGGCGAGCTCGGCAAGGCGACCTCCAGCCTCCTCCCTTTCCTCCCGTTCCGACACCTCCTCCTCCAGCACGTTGATCTGCCGCTGCAGCTCCTTCTCCCTTTGCAGCAGGGGGCTTCCGGCGCGTACCGCGCCTCTCGCATCCGCCTCGATCAGGAGATCGAGCAGACTGCGAGCTCGCCGCCGCTCATGAATCTCCAGCGCCTTCTCCTGCCAACGCTCTGGACCGGTCGGATTCTGTTCGTGCAGTTGGATCAGGACATCGATGTACAGGTCGAAATACTGTTGGCGCGTCGCCAAGTAAGAGGCGCGGCGATCCGGGACGTCCGACCCGGCCCGCAGAATCTCCACATCCGCCAGAATCTTGTCCAACCGCTCCCGGGCGGAGTGGAGATCCCCCAGATCCCTCAGCGCTCGGGCGCTGCCAAAGAGGGTCGAAACCTCGCCGCGGCGACTGGAGCTTCCACGAAAGAGCTTCGCGGCCGTCTCGTGGCAGGCGAGCGCCTCCCGGGCGTCTCCCTTGGCATGAAAATATCGTCCGAGGTTGAGCCACGCAAACCCCTCCCGCAGGGGGTCTTGGAGGTCCTGGTAGAGCGTCAGGGCCAGCCGGTACGCTTTTCCGGCCTCCTCCGTCTCCCCTGCGAGCAGCCGCACCGTCCCGAGACTGGTCCAGACGGAGGCTTCGCCCCTGCGGTTGCCGGCCTTCTTGTGGATCGCGAGTGCCTGCGCAAGCATCGCTCGGGCCTCTCCGAAACGCTGATCTCTTCGGTCCAGGTGGGCCAGGTTGGTCAAGATGGCGGCCCTGACCTCTCCCTCGCCCGCACGTTCGGCGGCAAGCAACGCCTGGCGAAGGTACCCGCGCGCCTCATCTCTCCGGTCCTGGTAGCTCGAGAGCTCGCCGAGGCCGGTCAGAGCGAGAGCTTCCTCCCGGAGGGATTCGCGGGTGGGCATCCGGCGGGCCTGCTCGAGGGCACGCCGGAAGCTCTCTTGGGCGTCCTGGACCCGCCCCTGCGCGGCCAGAGCGTTGCCGATCCGGTTGCCGGCAGCTGCTTCCAGCCAGGTCATGCCCAGATCTCGAAACAGCGGCAGGGTCGCCTCGTGAGTCTCCAGGCAACCGGGCCAGTCGTTCAATTGACAGAGTGCCTCGCCGAGGCGGTTCAGGACCAGCGCCTCATCCAGCCGCCTTCCATCCTCTCGGAACTTCGCCAAGGCCTGCCGGAGAGGTGCGATGGCCTCCTGGTTCTTGTCCAACACCTGGCGCATCCAGCCGATCCGGTAGAGAGTCTCTGCTTCCCACGCTCGTTCGCCGGCCCGCCGCCAGAGCGCCAGAGACTCCTCGTATTTATTCAGGGCCTCACTGAACGTACGTCCCCGGCGCCGCATCTCGCCGTTCTGAAAGGCCCGCCAGGCATCGAATCGCGTCCGGTCTTCCTCGGAGGCTGCGCGGGGCTCCTCCAGCAGAATCTCGTAGCCGCCTGGAGGCGCCGTGAAATCCAGGCAGACCACGCTCAGCACATAGGTGTGCGCCGTCTCCGCTACCTCATAGACGACCTCCCTGCCAAGCCGCCAGTTCGGACTGTCCACCTCGGTCGGCTTTTTACGCTTCGGCCGGAGGTACCGAACCGCAACGTCCACACCCTGCTGCTCGACCACGATCCGCGCGATCTGGCCCATGCCAAGAGAAAAGGAATAGCGGTACCCCTCCCCACCCTTCAGTGCCCCCCGCATCACCTGCCCGGGCTCGAGTCGAACCGGCGTCTCGTTCAGGAAGTGGATCTCTCGTTCCTTTTCAGGTTGCATGACTTCAACTCCCCTCGTCGACGTGGTGGTGGACGATCGGTCCAGACCGCGGCGCCAAGCCACGACACCGGCAAGCCCCAGGAGCACAAGCCCGGCGGCCAGCCCCAGGACAACCCGACGCAGGTTTCGTGTCGATGACATGTGGCAGCCCCAGTGTAGCTCAGGTGAACATGCCGCAGACAGTCCCCTCTCTGGTTCCCTGGTTCCGTTCCGGCCCAGGTCCCCTACAATGGGTGAGACACGGTTGTCTGGATTCTGTTGACCCGGGCCGGTCTCGCCACGCCGTTCGGGCCTGATGAGGTGGGTGCATCGAGTACCAGGATTTCGTGATCCAGATCGGATCTGGAAGGGCAGGGGGGCTCACCGTCCGCGTGCTTGCGTCGCCGGCCGGGGAAGGAGAGGCTCCGTTCCGGCTCCCTGCAGCGTCCGCCGAGTGGCTCCGGACCCGCGCCGATCTCTGCCGCGGCCGGCATCTCTCCGTGGACCAAGGGGCACCCGGGACCCCGGCTCCCCGCCAGGTCGGCGAGGCTCTGTTCCGGACTCTCTTCGCCGGGCAGGTGGGCCTCCTGTTCGCCGAAAGCCGCGGCACCCTCTCTCCTCAAGGGGAGGGCCTCCGGCTGCGCCTGCGCTTCCGCCTCGATCCGGCTGACCCGCGGCTCACCCTCCTTCACGGCCTCCCCTGGGAGCTTCTCTGTGAGCCCGAGACCCGCGACTTCCTCGCTCTGAGCCGGCGGACTCCGGTCGTCCGCTCTCTCGACGTGCCCCGCGCCGTTCCCCCTCTCCCCCCGCCTTCCGAGCTGCGCCTTCTCGTGGCGATGGCCGATGCCCCCGGCCATCCTCTCGACCTGCAACGCGAGCGGCGCCTCCTGGAGAAGGCCTGGGCAGGTGTCCCGGGCATCGAGATCCTCGACCTCGCCCGAACCGGGATCGCGGCTTTGCGCGAGACCCTGCTGGCCGCACCCGTCCATGTCCTTCATCTCATGGGGCACGGGGAGATCGATCCGGCGACGCAGGCAGGCACTCTCGTGTTCACCGGGCCGGAGGGCTCCCCGCTCGCCGTGACGGGCGAAACCCTGGCCCATCTCCTCAAGGACTTTCCGGCTCTCCGGTTGGTCTTCCTCAACGCCTGCGACACCGGCCGAGTCGCGGCCGGGCCGGAGACCGATCCGTTCTCGGGCGTGGCCACCGCTCTCGTTCTGGGCGGCATCCCGGCGGTTGTGGCCATGCAGCTTCCGGTGGCCGACACCGCCGCCATCGCCTTCAGCCGCACGGTGTATGAGCGTCTGGCACTGGGTGATCCTCTCGATGCCGCCGTGACCGAGGGCCGGCAGGCGATCCATGCCCTGTATCCGGACACCGCCGAATGGGCGATCCCCATCTTGTTCACGCGGATTGCCGACGGCCGGATCTTCGCGCCGGGCTCCGCCACGCCTCCTCCGGCGGCACCCCCAGAAGCCGCGGCAGCCCGGCTGCCGAGACCACTGCGGCGGCCGTGGCTTCCGTTTCCGCGAGCGCGATGGCTCGCCGCGGAAGCCTTCCTGCTGGCGCTCGCCGTTCTGCTCCTTTTCGTGCACAAGACACCCGATCCTCCCCTCCAGATCGAGCGTGTCTGGCTGGGAAGCTTCTGGATCGCCCGCTACGAAGTGAGCAACCGGGAGCTCCTTCGCTTTGTGGAACAGAATCCCCAGTGGCGGCGCGACCGCATCCCCCGGGAGTTCCAGGATGGGGATTACCTCCTCCATTGGACCTCCCCCATCGCGTACTCCTCCGGGATCTCCGATCACCCGGCCACCCATGTCTCCTGGCACGCCGCTCAGGCTTTTTGCCGCTGGGCCGGCGGAGAGTTGCCCACCCGGGACGAATGGCAACGGGCCGCCCACGCAGCTGATACCGCCTACCCTTGGGGACCGGCGGATCTCTCTGGTCCGGCGCGGATGAATTTCTGCGATGTCGCGTGCCGAGGGGATCAGCGAAGCGTCAACCCGAGGACTCCCGAGCTGAACGACCTCCATCCCGGCACAGCCCCGGTCACCGCGTTCCCCGGCGGCCGGACGCGCGAGGGCGTCTTCAACCTGAGTGGCAATGTCTGGGAGTGGTGTCTCGATGCGTCCTCCACCGAACGTGTCACCATGGGAGGGTCGTATTCCGCGACCTTCGAAGAATGCACGACCACCGAACCGAGCTGGGAGCCCCCCAACCTGTGCGCGGCTGATGGGGGCTTCCGCTGCGTATGGCACCTGAAATGACAGACGGTTCCGCCCGGCTCGCCGCGACCATCGGCCTCCTGCTCCTTCTTTCCGGCCTTCTCTTCTGGGAGACGACCGCTGCCGCCCGTAGGCTTCGCGACCGCGAGGACGTGCGCCGCCGGGTGACGGCCGCCCTCGCCGAGCGCGAGCCGGAGCGCGCCGCGGCACTCTTCCGCCATGCGCGTACATTCGACGCCGCCTACGCCGCCTGCCAGGAAGGCAGACGCCTGGAGAGGCAGGGACACTTCGCCGAGGCCGCCGAGAGCTACCGCATCTGCAAGGATGCGGATCCCGAGCTCCTGGCGGCCCACCTGGCCTGGGCCGAAGCCGTCCTTCACTCTCAGGGCAAAGCGGTCTATTCGGACCTCCGCGCGCACCTGCTCGAGCTCCTCGAGACCCGGCGGGGATCATCCACCGATCCGGAGACCCTTCAGTCCATCAAGGACCTGACCCTAGACCTCGAGGAGCTGCTGACGGCCGACGCCCCCCAGGAGCACCTCGGGACGTGGACCGTCGAGGACCTTGTGGAGGTCCTGACCCGGAGCCACTCCCGCGGCACTTCGCGCTACGAAGGTCCGCGCGTCCCCTTGCGGCTCGGCTTCCGCCCGGGAGGCGCGGCGCTCGGCGCCGCCGCCGAGGAACAGCTCCGCGACGTCGCCACAGCGCTTCGCAGGGGCCGCCTCGCCAAGGCCGACCTCGAAATCGAAGGACATACGGATGGGGTCGAAGCCCCCACCGAGGCCGAGCGGCGAGCGCTGGGGCTGCGCCGCGCAGGGGCGGTCCAGGACGCCCTGGTCCGGTTCGGCATCGCACGCGGTCGCCTGCGGATCACCTCCCTCGGAAGCAGGTACCCGCTGGCCTCCAACGAGAGCCTCCCCGGCCGCGACGCCAACCGCCGGGTCGAGCTGCTCAATCTGGATGAAGGTACGCCGGTTTGGCGGGATGTGCGGGAAGGGCGGTGAAAGAGGAGGACGTTCATCGCCCGGCCGAAGCGCGACCGCCATGGAGAGAAAAAATATCCGCTGCCAAACGGTCCAGAAAGACCTGCCGATCAAGGCCGATCTCCAACCAATGCGCATCGCGAAACTGCCGAGGAACATCACACTCATCGAGCTTCACGGGAAGAACGAACGTATCATGCAGAGGTCTGAGCCGGGCGACATCCAGAATTCTACGGATCTCCCTCTGGACATACCCGGACTTCGCGATCGACCGCGTCGAAAGGCAAACGATCGCAAAATCCGAACGCGTGATCGCGTCGTCGATTCTATCTTCGAATTTATCTCCAATGCGTAACGATTCCTTGTCTTTCCATACGTCGATCCCGCGCTGCATCAGCCCGCGAGCAATCCACTCCGCAGCCTCCGCATCCTCCGTCGCGTAGGAGAGGAAGACTCTCGGTCGCCCTCCTGCCTCGGAGGTGAACCTCCCCGCCGGGCGCAGGAGATCTTGATAAAGATCAACGAGATCTCCCTTTGCCTCCTCCAGGAGCTCTCGCACATGGATCTTGCGGGGTTCCAGCCGAAGCTGACGGTCACAATCGACAAGCAGCAACCCGCAGTAGAGATCTCTCGGAAGACCACGTAGGCCAGAGAATCGGAAATCTGCAATCAAAAACCCTTGCGGCTCGTTCCCTGCCCCCTCTTCGAGCCCATTGACGCGATAGCCGACCATTCCGACCTCGCCTTCGCCGGCCTCGATCTTCTCGACGGAAAGTTTCTCCCCGGCCGAGGCTCTGAGGGGAATCCAACGATACGAGTCTGCGGGGCGGGGCAGAGTGCTCGCGGGATCTCGATAACCCACCAGAATCGTCCGTAAGCCCGAGCCAGCGAAGACGGCGATCATGACGCTCACCCTTTCCTCTCCTACAAGGATGCTGGCGTTTTGGCGGACTCGTTCCAAGTCGGCATCCGCAGGACGGGAAAAGATCGCAGCGTCAGGCACCTCTCCAATGGCCTGCAGAAATCCACGAACATCACCGGTTTCCAGAAGATATTGCGCACGCGCCTTCTTGACATCGGTTCTCTCCGGTGCCAGCTTGACCGCAGCATCACAGTAGACCCGTGCCCTCGCGCAGTCGTTCATGGCGAGAGAAGTCTTGAAGGCGTTGAGGAAGGCCTCGACGGTATAAGGGTGTCTCTCGATGAATTCATCGAAGGTCTCCAGTGCCTCGGAATATTTTCCTTCGAGATAGAGGAGGTATCCAAGGTTCAAGAGATACTGCGGATCTCCTCCCTGCTTCACCAGCGCATCCATCTGCTCGCGCGCGGCTCGAAAGTCTTCGAGAAGAAAGCGCGCCACCGCTCTGCGGAAAAGGGCCTCCTGCGCGGGCAGTGATCCCACCGTCCCCTCGGCGAGCTTCTGGGCCACGGAATCGGTACGCGAGACGCTGCTCCGCCAGAGCTGCCCATCCGGAGCCCGTACATACAGCACCGGGCTTGCGAACGTGGGAATCACCAACGAGTCCTCGAACGACTTGTCCTGCATGAGAGCCCCTCGGGCTCGTGCGAGTGCCACCTCGACATTTCCGTTCTGCGGCCCCCTCACCAGCTCGGAGTAGAACGTCTCCGCGAAAATCATGGCTTCCGAGTTCTTGATCGCGGTCTGCATGGCGATCACCGCGGGGACTCCTCGCTGCAGCAGTTGTGCGGCCGTTCCGGCAAAGATTTCAGTCGCCGATCGGGCGGCACCCTCACAGGAATTCAGAACCACCAAGCGGACGGATGGATGATCGAGGAAGATCTGGGCGAAGACTCCGGCGGGTACAGGATCTGACTGCCCTTCCCCCGGATCGTTGAGGTAGATCACTGCTTCACCGTTCCGGAAACCTCCGTGCCCTGCGTAGTGAATCAGGTGGTACTGGCGCTCTCGGAGCGCTCTACGCACAGACTCCCTGGTCACCAGGCCGGTCAGCCTTTCGACCGTGGCCACTCGACGCAGGTGCTCCTCCAGACGAGCCACCTCTGGATCTGTGATGAGCCCGAGGCCCGGAGGAGCGATGACGAGAGCCTGGAGCTCCTGCGGGCAGGCGATCGACCGGATCGGCTCGAGCAGAGACAGTGTCCGGCTGACGGGCGACTTGGGAGAAGTGGCCAAAAAGAGGCCACGATGCGAGTCGTACAGCATCTCCCAGGGAAGGACCGTCAACTCTGGCGGCTCAATCCGCAGGACGATGCGCAACCCTCGATCCTCTTGCGCCAGAGCTTCCCCAAGAGCCGACCGGAACAGCCCGCCGACCTTGCCTGAGAAGAGGAGCTCGAAGAGCGCCGAGCCCGAGGCCTTCAACTCTGAGAGGAGGACAGGCCTCGCCAGGAGTGCTGCCAAGGTCTCCACGGGAGGGGCGGAAGGGGCGAACGCCCGGAGCTCTTCCGTGTGCCCCTGGCGGTCGGAGGCCGCCGCAATCCGATAGGCGGCCGGCGACCCGGTGGCGGAGATCGTCAGCTCGAGGGATCTGAATTCCATAGATACGAATCAGGGTCGGCTCATCATCATACAGGACCGAGCGCCAGTCCGAGAAAGCTCCCCGCAGCCTCTTCCAGAAGAGGCTCCTCAACACTCCACACTCTCTCCGTGTCTCAACCAGCAAGCTGTCCCCCGGGCAGCCAGGAGCCATTCGGGGATCAGGAGAGACACATGACCCAGCACGACGTTCGGCCTCCGGACCTGGAGATGCGGGTCCGCATCGCCGCCGAGCAAGGCAAGGCACGGTTGCGCTTCATCCTGCACTCGCCGAACGGCAAGGTCGCTCTCTCCCATCGCGAGATCGAAGGACCTCTCCTCCAAAGAAACCCCGAGAAGTACCAGGGTTATCTGTTGAGCAAGATCGAGAAGCTTGGCGAACGGCTCGACATCGACCGGTCCCTGCTCCTGCAACCCGAGATCAAGAAAAAGCTGGAGAGCCTCGGCCACGACCTCTGGCGGGAGCTCTTCTCTTCTGAGCTCCGCGCGGTCTACCGGCGTGTCATCCGCCCCGCGGTCCACTCCTGGGTGATCGTCTCGGATGAACCGTGGATTCCCTGGGAGCTCGTCAAGCCGTACGACGACGGAGAACCAGGTGAGCCCCTCGACGACGACTTCCTCTGCCTCCGGTTCGCGCTCACCCGCTGGCTCGTCGGCGACAAGCCGTTCGTTCCCGAGATCTCCCTCGGCCGGCTGGCGGTCGTGGTGAGTGCTCCGGACCTCCCCCATGCCGCGCAGGAACGCAAGCTCTTCAATCAGTTGAAAGAGACCTTCCCGGGCCTCCACGTGGAGGCGCCCCGCCTCGACTCGGCCTCGTACGTCCTGGAATTCCTCACCTCGGCCGCCTTTGATCTCGTCCACTTCATCGGGCACGGCACGCCGATGACGGCGCATCCAGACGAAGCGGGTCTTCCTTTCGCGGACAAGACCGCCTTGCGCCCGGCCGATCTGCACGGCTCGGCGGCGACGAGCCTCGGTCGAAGCCGGCCTCTGGTCTTCCTGAATGCCTGCTGGGCCGGAAAGGAAGGCTGGTCTCTCACGCAGCTCGGAGGTTGGGCGGCCCGCTGGATCGGCGTTTGCGGATGCGGCGCCTTCGTGGCTCCGCTCTGGCCGGTTCGCGATCAGGCGGCCCTCACCTTCGCCTGGAGCTTCTACGAAGCGCTCGGCCATGGCGCCACTCTGGGCGATGCTGCGCTCGCGGCACGCCTCCGGGTTGCCAAGGAGCGGCCCGGTGATCCTTCCGCCTACGCCTACACCGTCTACGGCCACCCCAACGCGCGAGTGCTCTTCGACAGAGAATCCGCGACGCACGACGCTCCTGGCGCCGGGGCTCAAACACGAACACGTTCATGGGTGCAACCGGGCCCACGGCGTTGGCCTCGCCGGCTGGCCGCGATGGGAGCCGCGCTCGCGCTCGCGGCGCTCGCCCACTTCACGACAACTCCTCTCGCAGATCGGTTCTTCGCGGTCGAGCCGGCCATGACGGCACCGGGGAGAACCGTCGCGGACCTGCGGCCGCCTGCCGAAAAGCCCGCCCCCGCGTTCTCAAGCTCCCCCCGAAGCTCCGCAACCACGACAGTGGGCGGCCTCCAATTCAGGATTTCCGGAGGCCAGGCCTCTCTCCACTACGCGCTGAAAACCGCCCTGCGCCGAGCCGCCGCTCCTTTGACCGAGCAGGGGATCTCCGGTTGGACGATCACCTTGGAGCTTGAGGCGCCACGGATCGATCCCGTTTCTCAGGGCGAGCTCCCCCTCCAGTCGTGCCATCTCACAGGCCGGGCCGAAGCCCGCGGAGCGGCCACTCGACTCGACCTCGGGCCGGTCCATGCCGTCAACGCTCAGTTCAATGCCACGAAAGCCTGCGAGGCCGCCACCGGGGCCATCGCAGAAACCGTTCTTTCGAGGTTTGCCGAAGCTCTTCCGCAGGAAGGAGAACCATGAGGACCATCACCCAGACCATCGCCGCCGCTCTCATCGCCGCCCTTCTGGCCGCACCGGTCACCGCTCAGCCGCCCACCACCAACCCACCACCGGCTCCGGCCGGTCGAGAGGCGGCGCCCAAACCGCCCCCGCGGGCCACCAGCTTCAAGATCACCGACAGCTTCACCGCACAGCGCCGGCCGCGAGTGACCGTCCTCACCTTCGACGACACGAACAAAGGCGCTCAGAAAGCCAAGTATGGCCCGGCCGTCGAGGCCATGCTGGTTACTTTTCTCAAGAGGAAAAGCCAGTTCGTCGTCGTCGAGCGCCAGAAGATCAACACGATCTTGACCGAGAAGCAGAGACTCCAGACAGGCATGGTCCAGGCCGAGGCGGACGACGAGGCGGCACAGGCGCTCCTTGAGAAGATCGACGTCTTCGTTCTCGGCAGCGTGACGCTCCTCAACCTTCCCAGCCAGCCAGAGGGAAACCAGGGAGTGTTCAAGGACGACAGCGGTGATCTCGCGAGCGCCGGTGACTACTCCGGCGAAGAAGAGTGGGGCGAGGATGACACAGGTGAACCCTCAGACGACTCGGCCATGAGCTCGAACGAAATCCTGCCCGAGGACAGCGGGACAACCAACGGTCGGGCGGATAAATGGGAGGACCTGGGTGGTCCCAGGGTCGAGATCGACGCCAAGCTCATCTCCCGCTTCGACGGCCGGATCATCGCCGCCGCGCAGCGGAGCGGGCCGGTCGCCTGCCTGCGCTCCATCGTCGAGCGGCTTGGTGTCGCGCTCGAACAGGAATACCTGCGCCCTTACTACGGCACGCTGACCGTCACGTTGAATGAGCCCGAGCACATCCGTCTCTTCCTCACTCCGATCCTGCCCGCGGATGCCCTCGACGAAGAAAAGCCTCCGGTCGAGCGCAGCACAACCGTCATCATCGGAGGGAATCGCGACACCATCGAACCGTGGACCACCGACCCGGCGACCTACACCATCAAAAGCCTCCTGAGCGGCTGGTACTCCATGCGCATCGAAAGGCCCGGCTATGCAACCATCGACTCCGAGAACGCGCGGTGGGAAGTTCGCAAGCGCCAGGGAAAGGAGGTTGTCTATGACCGCACCACGAATCTCCCTCTCGACAAGGTGCCCCCCGAGATCCGCCGATTCGTCGTGCAGGTCACTCCTCTGACGACCGACGTGCTCGACATCAAATCCCTGCGGTTCGAGTTCCTCAAGGAGGGGGGCTCCTTCACGCCGCTCGCCAAGCGCCAGTACCTCGACGACAATTTCTCTCAGGGGCCAAGTCGCGTCATCCTTCTGGGTGGCCCGAAGATCGCTCTCAATCGGATCGACGGTCCCGGGGAGTATGCCGATGACCCGAAATGCGATCTCTTCGTCGAGGAGACCCCCAAGCTCACCAACTATGGGCGGACCTACGTGACGGCCGGTCAGAGATTCGATTTCGACCAGTTCACCGGTGGGGAGCTCATCATCGAAGACTACAGGGGCGAGGTCGTTCCCGTCGGCCGGTATACGATGGTTCTGTGGGAACCGGCGTATCAGATCGAACAGACTCAGGTCACGGTGCGCCCCAGTGACAAGTCTTCGATCAAGGTGTCGATGATCCGCGAAACCGCGGAGCTACGTCTCAGAGCGACCGGGCCGCGTCCCGCGAGTCGAGCACTCCTCACCGGCCAGGCGACCCGCCACCGGCTCGAAATTCCGCTCGATTTCTCCGGGGGCAAACAGCTCCCCGCGGTACCGGTCGATTCGTACACCGCCGGCACGGACATCACCGGCCTGGAGTTCTGGAGCCACGGCGTCGAAATTCCCGCCACGAACCTGACTCCCCCTCTCTACGACACGGCCAGCAAGAGGAACCAGCCGCGGCTCCTGCTGCGCACGGCACCTCCTCCGGAGACGAAGAGCGTCCCCTCCATCGGAGTCAAGACACGTTTCGGCCTCGCCGGGCGTCTCCGCATTCTCAGCAGAAGACCGGACCCTCTGGCGGCCGATCTGTACATCGACCGCGACATCGCCAAGGTCCTCAACCTTCTCCTCTACGGAGTTGCGGATCGCCCCGAGGACAAGGAAGACATTCCCAGCCTGGAAGAAGCGGTGGCCCAAGCGGGGCGCGACCCGCTGGCCCAAACCGTCTACGAAGTGAATCTCGCCGGCGGGCCTTCGCAAAAGAAGACCAAGGACAAGCAGCCCCCTCCTGCCCCGCGACCGACACCTGAGCAGGAGACGGAGGGAACCCAGCCGCTGGATGACAGGCCGGAGACTGGCACGCCCGACCCGGCGGACCAGGAAAAGATGCCCGACCAGAAGCCGGTGACGACGCCTCAGCCGAACCCGTACCCCAAGGATCCGGAAGCGCTACGGATCCTTCTCGCCGAGCGGCTGGAAGTGGTCGACCTGCTGATTCTTGATCCGGTCGACATGGCACAGCTCCGCCAGTCGCCGGAGGTCGCAGGGATCATCTCGCGATGGGTCTCCGGCGGAGGGTCGCTCTTCGCCTTCGTGTCCTCGCCGGGAGACTATCTCGACATCGTGGGCGCCCCTCTCAGCATCGATTCCATGAGCAAACGAACCAAGCGCTTCGAGCTGGCACCAGGGAAAGTGCCGGGCGTCGTTCACCTCGCCAAGAAGAAAGTGAAGTCGAAGGGGAGGCGACAGCTTCCGGAGCTCTCCGACCTCGACCGTGCATGGCGGGTGCTGGCCTATACCCGGGAGAGCAAATGGCCCCGCATCATCGAGAAAGGAACCCGCGGCCAGGACGGGGGGGGATACGTCGTCCTCTGGTTCGATGATCCCGAAGCTTTCCGGGGCCCCTTCGGCGGTACCCGGCCCGAGGTCGAACAGACGCGGGCCAACGTGGAAGAGCACGTGTTCAAGTGGTCCCGCAACCTCATGCGCGCCCGTTTCGGCGGTGGTCTCTCTGAGCCCGTGGGTCGCGCCACGAGCCCTGGACACTGAAGGCTGAAGCCCGGCCGGCCCGCGGAGACCACCGGGGCCGGCCGCCTGGTTCGAGCGATCATAGGGCGACGACCCCCATCGATCGCAAGCGCCCATGGACCCGTCGAGTCATCCGTCGGCATGCCCCGGTTCTCCTCGCCCCACCTCCTCCAAAGTCATGCGCGCCCACGGGTCGTCGAGCTCTCTCAGGACCGCCTCAAGACGCACCTCGAACTCCTGCTGGAGCTCCGCGTCCCCGATCTCCTGAACCCAGGTGGCCATCGCGGCAAGGAGGTCGAAGCAATCTCCGGCTGAGCTTTGTATCTTGCGGTAGCTCTCCACCGCTTGCCAAGCCCAGTGGAAAGCCTCCTGGACATTACCTTCCTCATAACTCACCTTCGCCAGATTCCTCTGCGCGATCACCTCGGCACGGCGGTACCCGGAGCGCTGGAGTAAAACCAGCGCCTCCCGGTTGAGATCAAGCACACGATGGTTGCGACCCAGCCTGTGCTCAACGGCACCAAGATTGACCAGTGCGATACCCAGATCCCGCGGGTGTCCCAGCGTCCGTTGAAGGTCGCCAGCTCTCTCCAAGGCCTCGCGCGCGAGGGAGAGCTCGCCGAGATCGACCCAGACATTTCCCAGATTGGAAAGAGCCTGCCCTTCATGATTCGGGCTCCCCATCTCGTGAGCCACCCGCCGCCAGTACTGAAAGGCCTTGAGGGCTCTCGACGACTCCTGGCGTTGCCGGTAGACGGTCCCCAGGCAGCCCACGGTGATGGCCCTCCCCAGCCGTCCTTCGGTACGGCGGCGAATCACCAGGGCCTCCAGAAAGCTTTCCTCCGCCTCATCGAGACGGCCTTGTTGGGCGAGGATCAGCCCAAGATTGTGCAGAGCCATCGCCTGGCTCCGGACATCCAGAAGATCCCGGGCCAGCACCAACTGCTGTCGATAGAGCTCGGCGGCGTGATCGAGGTCTCCGGCATACTTGGACAAGACCCCAAGGTTGCCGAGATGGCGCATCTCTCCTTCATGGTCGCCGATGCGCCGGGCCAGCTCCAGGGCTTGAAGATAAGCAGCACTCGCCGCCTCCGGGCGGCCGGCCTCGTCATGCAAGTTCCCCATGTTACCGAGGACATCCGCTTCGAGCTGGCGGTCACCAAGCTCCAGAGCGACTCGAAAGGCCTGATGGAACCGTTCCTCCGCCGCTTCGTAGCTGCCCTCTCGAATATCCAGGTCCCCGAGGCTACAGAGGGCTGTACCCTCCGCTCTCGATTTCTGGAAGGTGCGCGCAGTGGCCAACTGCTGCTCGAAATACAGTCGGGCCTCCGCGGGTTGGCCCGCGGCGAGGTATGCATGCCCGAAGTTTCCCAGAATGCGAAGGCGTGCCTTCGGAAAGCCTTCTCGTTCCGCGAAAGGCCGACCTGCCTTGAGCCATTCGAGCCATACGGTGGCTTCCAGCCGCAGATACAGAAGGTCGGGAGCGGCGCAGGCAAAGTACATGGCCAGATACGCGGCATCGTCTCGCTCTCCTGCATGCAAGGCGCACCACCGCTGGGCTTTCAAAACCTGTTCCCAGTTGGCAGCAAGTTTTTCCAGCGCAGCGGAGAGGCCGGCACCCGGCTCCGTGGGTTCTCGTGCTCCTGCCAGGTCCTCGCACTTGATGAGGAGTCTCAGGCATGCATCCGCATGTTTCAGCTCCGGCTCGGCCGTTTGGGGAGGCGCAGGAAGCTCCAACATGGTCAGGTGTCCTTGGGCATCGCCGCAGCGTGCCGGAGGAGAAGCGGGTGGATCTGAAAGCATCCCTCACCGGCCGGTTCCAGGAGCCCTCGGTCTCGAAGCTTCCGAAGGGTCGGCAGAGGATCCTCGACGCCCCAGAGAGAACGGAGCAGATCGATGCCAAACGGCGAGGCCTCGAATCCCCCCAGGTCCCGAAAGCGCTGACGGGTTTCAGGATCAAGGCGATCCGTGCTGTGTTGGAACAGTACATCCACGGTCGGAAGAGTCAGGGTTTCGAGGTCCACCCGATCCGGCGGTGCCTCTGAACGCAAGATGGCCGTTCCAGACGCCAGTTCCTTCAGCAGTTCGTCCACTCCCAACCCGGGAAAGTAGTCCATCTGGAGCCTACGACCGGCCACGATGAGCGCCAAAGGAAGTCGGCCCAGCTCGTTCACCAGACGGCGGCAACCCGCGGAATGCCGTTGGACGACATCCGGAGCCAGCCGACTCAGCAAGTCGAGAGCCGCCTCTTCATCCAGAACGTCGAGGCGGTGGACGGCTGCCTGACGGATGGCGAGACCGTGCGCGACTCCAGCCTCACGAGTGGTGACCAACAGTGGGCTGCCCAATCCGCAGACGCCCAGGAGCGGTGCCGCATGGGCGACCTCCCAGACGTCATCCAGGACAAGCACCATCCGGCGCTCGCGGAGGTGCCCCTGGAGAGATTCCAGGGCCTCCTTCAGTCGCCCCGCACGGCGAAGGTCGTCTCTGCCGAGCCACTTACCCCATTTGGCCAGAATCTGAAGGAGGTTCGGCTGCCGCCCCATTGATTCCCACAGGACTCCTTCGAAATGGGAGGCCACATCAGGATCGTGCGCCAGCGCGGCCGCCACGCTCGTCTTGCCGACGCCCGGCCATCCCCGGACTGCGGTCAGGACCTGGACTTCGGGGCTTCGCTCCCGATCCGAGCCGATCCCGAGCTTCTCTTTGAGCAGGTCGAGATCGTCCTTACGCCCGACGAAGATCTCCGGCGCTGGCGGAGCATTGGTGGGGGCAGATTTCTGCGAAGCCGCGCTCGGCCGAGGGCCGGGGACCATGGTCTGCGGCTGATCCTGCGCAGTGATCTGGATCTCTGCCGCCTCAGCACCAGCCCCGAACCTCACCTGCGCATTTGGATTCCCATAGACGGAAAAAGCCAGCCATGTGGAGTCCTGGCGGTTCTTTCGGCGCACCCACCTGCGCGCCAGGCGCACGGCACGGCCGAGCGTCCGGCCTCTTGCGAGGGCGAGATAGAACATCCTCGCAAACTCGAACGCCAGAGAGTCCCGCACCGGCCACTGAGGAGCGAGGAAGGCCCCCGCACCTCCCCTTCCAACCCAGGCCTCAACCCAGCCGCTCGGGCCGGTCAAAGCCCACCCCTGCCGCCCCGTGCTACAGGCATTGAAGAAGACCAGGGGCCTCCGTTTCCAGACCTGTCGCAGCGTCGAGCCATGGAGGCGACCGGCCTCAAGGGAAGTCCCGTCCACGAGAAAGATCTTCGACTTCTGCGGCTCCTCGCTCGCATACTCGCCGTGCCCGACGAAGTGCAGGAAATCGACCTCTCCCTGCTCGATGGTGCTGAGGACATTCTCGAACGTAGCGGCCGGCGGGCTGACGATGGCGGCACCGCAGGCACCCGCGAGATCTTCCACGAATCGCTTTTCCTGCCCGGCGAACGGAAGCGGCGGACCACCCTGGCCACCCTCGATGCAGGCAATGCGCCGGACCTGAATCTGCGGAGCCGGTGAAACGCCGGTGGGGGTCCAACGGGTGATCTCGTACCGGGCTCCCAGAAAATCGTCGTCGATCGGCGGCGAGATCCGGTGGTCATAGGGCCGCACTAGCTCCCAGGGGATCCAGACTTCGCCGGACGTGATCTGGATCGTGCGCACCTTGTCGCGCCACTGCCGGTAAAGCGATCGCATGGCCGGCGGGAAGAGCTGCTCGTACAGCTCGTGTCCGAGAGCCCGCAGCTCGGCCTCAACTTCGCTGGAGAGCAGGAGGCCGTCGGCCGCGTGGAAGCGTTGCTGATATTTCTCGAGCCGCTGGACGACTCGCGAACGATAGGTTTCGAGGGAACCGGCGAAGGGCTGTGTTTGGGCCTCCCGAAAGTCGAGGTGGACGATCCCGCTGGGAGAGCTGATGTCGTAATGCAGAAACTGCCCACTCTGGCCCGCGCGGAGGGAGACCCGGAAGTCGAGATCAATGGCAGCGATTGGGCCGTGGCGCATTCGGAAGCTCCAGGTTCGGTCGGGGTGTTTCTCCAAGGTACTCCAAGATGCCCCGGTCGCGCCAGCGCAAACCTACCAACGGATCCGGCCGTCGCCTATACTGGTGACGACCGTCGGCCCACCCCATGAAGCTCGACCGTTCCTGGACCCACAAACGCGAGCACCAGCTCCTGACGAAGCAGCTCATCGGCTGCTCAGGCGCCGCCTTCCGTGCCGCGGTGCTCCCTCTCCTGCGCGCTGCGATCCATGAGTCCGCTCTCGGTTGGCGGCCGGTCGAGATCCCCGAGATTGGGGAGGATCACATCGTCTGGCGATCCGGCGAAAGCACGCCGCTCGTCACCGCCTGCCTCGCCTTCTCCTGGCCCGAGCTGGGGGAGCAGGAGATCCGCAAGGTCCGGGAGGGGATCCGCCGGTTCGCCGGCTCTGCCATCCAGACGGAGCACTATCTCCTCCTGCACAACGGCGAAAGCCGCAGCCGCGAGGCCCGTGAAGCGATTGCAGCGGAGCTCCAGGGGCTGATCACCACCTCCCGGGTGGCTCACGCCGAGTCCTGGGATCGGCAGCGCCTTCTGGGCAAGGCTTTCAACGGCATGCTACGCCACGCCCGGGAATCTCTTCAAAAGACAAACCTCTCGACGGCGCCGCTCGAAGCTCTGAGGAGACAGGCAGGTTTCGTTCCGCTCGAGGAGGTCCCCTGCGGCCTCTCGCTCCTGCGGTTCAATCAGCACCAACTGTGCGAGGTGGTGCCACTACCGCAGGAGCTGCTCGACCCGGCGACGGCGATCCTCGATCCCGAGGGAGAGCTCCTGACGCTCGTCACCGGCGAGTTCGGCCTGGGCAAGACGACGGCCATGGCTCGCGCCGTGGTTCGCGAGAGCCGTCCCATCCTGTACGTCGCGGGAGCCCGGATCTCGAAGGAGACGTCCGGCAAGAAAGACTTTCTCCAGCAGTGCATCGATTTGGAGCAGCTGTTCTCGGGCTTTCCCGCCGAGGACCACCCGACTCTCGAAAAGCTGGCCCGGGCGGTCATCGAGTACCTTCTCCAGGACCCGGAATCCCAGACGCTGGTGATCATCGACGGTCTCGATGAATCAGCCTTCCTCGCCCGGCGCGGCGGCGGTTTCCAGCAGCTCTTCAACATCCTCCAGGAGATCAGGTCGCCCATCGTCCTCACGTTGCGCACCGAGCTCTGGGACCGGGGAGCCGAAAGCTTTGCCGCTGCGTTCGGGAAACCGGCCGGACACGGGGAGCTGCGCAACCGAAAGATCCGGCGGATCGACCTCCTCGCCTGGGGAGACGACCGGATCCGGATGCTGATCCTGCGCCACCGGGAGGCGGCTTCCGATCCGGCCGTCCAGGCACGCCTGGAGGATCTCGCAGGCCGGCTCGAACGCGGCGAGCTGACCCGTCTCTATGGCGACATCCCTCGGAGGCCTCTCTTCCTCCGTCTCCTTCTGGACACGGTGATGGAGGAGGGCCTTCCGGCCGCCGGTACCGGGCGTGCCCGGTTGCTCCACGATTGGACGCTCCGGAAGCTTTATCGCGACATCCAGGCTCCGGTTGCCGCGGGCGGCGCGGGGCGGCTGCCCATCCTGTCCGAGGACGAATCAGAAGCGCGCGCCGTCGAGATCGCCTGGGAGGCCATGCTCGAAGCCGCGGCGGCCATGATCGAGCCCACCGACGGAGGTCTTGAGCTGACGGCGGACTGCACGTTGGATGCGATCCGCCGTTCCTCTCCGGAGTTGGGTGGGATCGGGGAGCCCCTCGGCATCTTCCTGAACAGCCTGTTGCTCTCCGTGGGACCGGTTCCTCACGGCCTCCCCCTGCGGGTCCGTTTCGCCCATCGCGCCTTCCAGGAGTTCTTTCTCGCCTGGTTCACCCTGGTCCGACCGGGTCGCCTCCCCCCGGGAACACTGCCGGAGCCGGTTCGTGACTGGATCGACCAGATTCAAAAGGAGGGTCTTCTCCAGTCCCTCTCCACTCCCATCACCGGAATGTCGCCAAGTCCTCCCATGCCCAGAAAATCCATCCCGCCGCCTGACCTGGAGATCCGCGTCCGGATCGTTGATCGCTTCGGCAAAACGCAGCTGACCTATACCCTGACCTCCTCCACCGGTGTGGTTCCCTTCACCCACCACGAGATCGCCGGCCCGGTTCTCCAGACTAGCCCCGAGGAGCTCCATCGGGGCTTTCTTCAGCACATCGAGCAATTGGGAACCGGCCGTGATCTCGGAGGCACGCTCGTCCTGCGCGACGAGGTGGACCGCAAGCTCATCGGGATCGGGCGCGACCTCTGGCGCCAACTGTTCTCCCCGGAGATGCGCCAAGCCTACCGGACCTTCCGCTCGAAGGTTCACTCTCTGCTCATCGTCTCGGATGAGCCCTGGATCCCATGGGAGATGGTGAAACCCTTTGAGGACGAGGGGGAGCCACTCGACGACCCGTTCTTTGCAGAGCAGTTCGAGCTCGCCCGGTGGCTGGCGGGGACGCGCTCCCCTTCCGTGGACATCGGCGTCCAAGAGCTGGCCTGCATCACAGGGCGAGACCTCCTGCCCTTGGCGCCACAAGAAAAGGCCCTGGTCACCAGTCTGGCCACCTCACGACAGGGAGTCCGTGACGCGACTCCCCCCATGCCGAGCGTAAGGGCTCTGACGACGCTTCTCGAACGGGGCGGCCTCGGGCTCCTCCACTTCGCCCAGCACGGGACCTTCGATCCGGCTCAGCCGAACGAAGCCGGGCTTCCCCTCGTCGACGGCTCCGTTTTTCGGCCCTCCGACCTCCATGGACCCATTCAGACACAGGTCAGCAAGGATAGACCTCTGGTCGTCCTGAATGCTTGCGGCTCCGGCCGGCAGGGCTGGAGCTGGGCGGGTCTGAGCGGCTGGGCCGACCGCTGGGTCCGCGGCTGCGGCTGCGGTGCCTTCATCGGTCCTCTCTGGCAGGTTCGCGACTCCGCAGCCTTCGCTTTCTCCCGAGGCCTCTACGATGCACTGGCCCGTGGAGAGACCCTGGGCAAGGCCGCTCAGGAAGCCCGCCGGGCGGCACGAGAGGCGACACCGGGAGAGCCGAGCTGGCTGGCCTACACGGTGTATGGCCATCCCAATGCGCGCGTGCTGCTCGGGGAGGCACCCTTGAGCGATTCGGCGGAGATGCCGGGAACCGAGTTATCGAGCCCGCCTCCACCTCCACCGCCGACACCACAACAAACTGTGCCCGCGGCGTCAGCAAGCCTCCGCATCAAGAAGCGCTTCTCCGATCTGGATCGCGACAGGTTCGTCGAAGAGGCCTTCAACCTCATGGCAACATTCTTCGAGACCTCTCTCGGCCAGCTCGAACAACAGCACGCCGCTGTCGAGACACGCTTTCGTCGGATCGACCGGGACCATTTCGATGCAGCGATCTACGTTCATGGCAAGAAGGAGAGCTCGTGCCGCATCTGGCTGGCCAAGGGGCACATAGGGGACATTGCCTATTTCGCCAACGACTCGGGAATGGACAACAGCTACAACGAGGCCCTGAGAACCGAGGACGACGGATATGCCATGTGGCTCAGGCCGCTCGGCCTGCAAATGTTCAACCCGCGAAGGCGAGACCTGCTTGCCCCCCACGAAGCCGCGGAGTACTTCTGGTCGATGCTCATCGAGCGGCTGCAGTAGTGCCGGGGGGCTTCCTCTCCGATTGAGGAGCAATCGCACAACCCTCTCCCCCCGGCACCCGGCCGATGATCCGCAAGGCCTACCGCGCCAGCCCGGCCCAAGGAAGCAGGGCGTTGATCGTCACCAGCCCGGTCGCGAAGAGGAGGAAGGAAACGCGGTCGAATCGCCGGGAGAGCGCGAGGTCGCCCCGGATGTCGTAGATATGGAGCGAGATGGTCGACTGCAGGATGGTCAGGAAGATGGTGATCATCCCGACGCCGTTGACCATGTCGAGGAGCGTCATGGTGCCGCCATCCGGGACCAGCGAGGCGGAGAGCAGCGTGTTGGCGACGGCACCGAAGAAGCCGCCGACGCCCAGGCCGAAGCGCGGATCGACGTCTGTCGGCTTGATGAAGAAGGCGAGCAGGGCGATGGCGATGGCCGCGAACAGCCCGACGAACACCTTCGAGTACGTCCCCAGCCCGGGACGGCCATTCCAGATTCCGTAGATCAACTGCGAGTACGTCTCGCGGCTGTCGGCCGGCAGGCGTGGATCTCCGAACGTGGTCTTGTAGGTGTGCGGCTTCACCACCATGTCCGACTTGAGCACGACGTAGCCCGGCATCTTGACCCGCGAGCTGATGTTCGAGGCCTCCGCATCCGCCACGTACTCCATCTCCCTCCAGGGCAAGACGCCGTCCTCGATCGACAAGGTCAACAGATGGTCGTCCACCGGAAAGCGGGAGGGGTTGAAGAACTTGGTGATCTGGGCCTTCACCAGGTAGCGGACGTAGCGCTCGCCGTTGATCACCTCGTCGTTCAGCTTCACTTTGGAGAGGATCTCGCCCTCCACCACGTTGAAGGTCTCTCCCGGGTTGATGTCGTCGCCGGTCCAGCGGAACCAGATGTAGAAGACCGGCGTCCAGCTGGCGTCCAGGATCGAGATGGACGCGATGTTGTCCACGTACATGCCGACCGTGACCTTGCGGGGGTTCGCGCCGGCCGGCAACGTGTCCTCGGCCGCGGTCTTTCCGGGCTCGACGCCTTTCGGGTCGAAGCGGGCCTTGTGCCGGGCGACGGCATCCAGGCGCAGCTGGTTGACCGTCCGGACGGTGTACAGCCCCAGGCCGAGGAAGAGAAGGATGATCGCGAGGCTCCAGAGGAGGAGAAACCTCCTCCCGCCGGCGGTGAGGGGAAGATCCGGTGCGTCCATGGCCGAGCCGATCCTTTCCGAGAAGAGCTGCAACTCTTGCAACTTGTGCCGTGATGCGATCCGGATTGTAAGGTCTCTCGGCCCTCCGAGACTACCCAGGACAGAAGCGGGACCCTGAACGTCCTGCGAGGAGGTTTCGGAGATGGTCCGCAACACCTGTTTGTTCCGCTCCGCCCGCCGGAGCGTCCTGCTGTGTCTGGCTGCCCTCGCCCTCGCGAGCAGCGCCTCGGCCGCCTCCCTGCGCCGCATCGCTCTCGAGCCCTGTCATCTGAAGGACTTCGAGGAAGAGGTCCGGTGCGGCGTCCTGGAGGTCCCGGAGGACCGCCAGACCCGCACCGGACGCACGATCGAGCTGCACGTCGCCGTGCTGCCGGCGGTACGCCCCGAGAGCGCGCCCGATCCGCTGTTCATCCTGGCGGGTGGCCCCGGCCAGGGAGCGCGCAACTATGGGCGATTCGTCCAGGCCGCCTTCAAGGACGTGCGGCGCACCCGCGATGTCGTGCTCGTGGACGTTCGCGGAACGGGTGCCTCGAACCCGCTCGATTGTGCGCCCCGCGATCCTCTCGCCCTCCTGGGCGGTGGCGCGCTCGACCTGGCGCCCTGTCTCGCGAGTCTCCCGGGCGACCCGCGCTTCTATACCACCGAGCCGATCGCGGACGACCTCGACGACGTGCGCGCCGCCCTCGGCTACCGGCAGATCAACCTGTGGGGCGGTTCCTATGGCACCCGCACCGCCCTGGTCTACGCCCGGCGCCATGCCGCGAACGTGCGCACCCTGGTGCTCGACGGCGCCGTGCCCTTCGAGATCACGCTGCCGCTCTACAACGCCCAGGGTGCCCAGCGGGCGCTCGACCGCCTGGTGGCGGACTGCGCGACCGATCCGGTCTGCCATCGCGCCTTCCCCCGTCTTGCGGAGGAGATCCAGGCGGTCCTCGCCCGGCTCGGCCGGACGCCGGCCCGGGTGAGCCTCCGGCATCCGCGAACCGGCCGGCCCATGGAGCTGACCCTCTCGCGGAGCGCGTTCGCCTCCGGCCTCCGCGGTGTGCTCTACGTGCCGGAGCACGCCAGTCTCGTCCCCTACATGGTCCATGCCGCCGCGCAAGGAGACTTCGCTCCCTTCGCCGCCCTCAGCCTGGAGACGGCGGCCTGGTCGACCGAGACGATGAGCCTCGGCATGACCCTCTCCGTGCTCTGCGCCGAGGACGTCCCCCGCATCTCCGACGCAGCCGCCGCGCGCGCGGTGGGCGGCACCTTCCTGGGCGGCTCCGAGATCGACACCTGGCGGCAGATGTGCTCCCGGTGGCCACGCGGTCCTCTCCCCGCCGAGGTGGACCGGGTCCGGCCGCTCCCGTTGCCCGCTCTGATCCTCTCCGGTGATCTCGATCCGGTCACGCCGCCGCGCTGGGGCGAGGTGATGCAGCGGCACTTCCCCGGCGCCCGGCACGTCGTCGTCCCGGGCACCGGCCACAACACGTCCACCGCCGGCTGTGTGCCGGATCTGATCGCCCGCTTCATCGCCGACGGCAACGCCGCGGGGCTCGACGCCTCGTGCGTCGCAAAGATCCGCCGGATTCCCTTCGTCATCGACCCGTCCGGCACCGCCCCCTGAGGAGGACCCCATGATCGAGGCACAGAACCTTCAGAAACGTTTTGGCACGACCCTCGCTGTGGAGGACGTCTCCTTCACCGCCCGCGACGGCTGCGTCACCGCCCTGCTCGGCCCCAACGGCGCCGGCAAGACGACGTCGCTGCGCCTGCTCTACGGCCTGTTGCAGCCGGATGGCGGCAAGGCCCTGGTGGATGGCATCGTGGCCGCCGACGAGCCGCTCGCGGCGCGGCACCGGCTCGGCGTGCTGCCCGATGCGCCCGGGCTCTACGGCCGGCTCACCGCCCGCGAGCACCTGCTCTATGCGGCTCGGCTGCAGGGGCTCTCCGCCGCCGAGGCGGAGGCGCACACCGCGGCGCTCCTCGCACGGCTCGACATGGGCGGCATCGCCGACCGCCGCAGCGCCGGCTTCTCCCAGGGTGAGCGCCGCAAAGTCGCCCTCGCCCGGGCGCTTCTCCATGACCCGCAGAACGTGGTGCTCGACGAGCCGACGAACGGGCTCGACGTGCCCGCCACGCGGGCGATGCGCAAGACGGTGCGCGAGCTCGCGGACGGCGGCAAGTGCGTGCTGTTCTCCACCCACATCCTGCAGGAGGTCTCGGCGGTGTGCGACCGGGTGGTGGTCCTCGCCCGCGGCCGGGTGGCGGCCGAGGGGACTCCCGCCGAGCTGCTGGCCCGCACCGGGAAGTCCCATCTGGAGGATGCGTTCGTTCAACTGATCGGCACCGAGGAAGGACTGGGAGCATGACCGCCAAAGCCCTCGCCGTTTTCGCCAAAGAAGCCCTCGACGCGGCGCGCGACCGCCGGTCTCTCACCTCGGCGCTGAGCTTCGCCCTGTTCGGGCCGCTCGTCCTCGCCCTGGCGCTCACCCTGTCCGCCAAGGGAAGCGACGACGGCCAGCCCCTGGAGCTCGCGGTGGCCGGCCCCGAAAACGCGCCGTCCCTCGTCCGCTTTCTGGAGCAGAACCACGTGGAGGTGAAGGCCCCTCCCGCCGACGTGGTGGCCGCCGTGCGCCGCGGAGATCTGAAGGTCGCGCTGCGCATCCCCGCCGGCTACGGCGGAGATTTCCGCGCCTCCAGGCCGGCCCGGGTGGAGCTTATTCACGATGCCTCGCGGCTCGGTGCGCGCACCCCGGTGCGGCGGCTGGAGCGGCTCCTCGAACGCTACGAGGCGCGGGTCGCCGGCCAGCGGCTGAGCGCGCGCGGCGTGAGCCCGCAAATCATCCGGCCGCTCCAGGTGGAGGCGCGCGACCTGTCGACCACCGCCTCCCGCGCCGCCCTGGCCCTCGCCACCCTGCCCATCTTCCTGCTCATGGCCACCTTCCTCGGCGGCATGAACGTGGCGATCGACACCACGGCCGGCGAGCGCGAACGGGGCTCACTCGAAAGCCTGCTCGTCCACGCCGTGCCGCGGCGCGATCTGGTGCTCGGCAAGTGGATGGCCGCGGTGGCCTTCAACCTCCTCTCCGTGGCACTGACGCTTCTCCTCTCCTTCCTTGTGCTGCGCTGGGACCGGCTGCAAAAGACGGACGTCCCGGTGTCCCTGAGCGTCGACGGCGCCCTGCGCTTCCTGCTCCTCCTCCTGCCACTGGCGCTCCTCGCCCCGGCGCTCCAGATGCTCCTCGCCCTCTTCGCGCGGAGCTTCAAGGAGGCGCAGACCCAGCTGTCCCTCCTGATGCTCCTGCCGATGGTGCCGGGCCTGCTTCTCTCCTTCCAGAGCTTCGAGGCACAACCGTGGATGCGGATCGTGCCCATCCTGGCGGAGCAGATCCTGATGCGCGACCTGCTCTACGGGCAAACCCTCGCCGTCTCCACCCAGGTGCTCACCGCGGGAGCGACGCTCGCCTTCACCGCGCTCTGCCTCGGCGCCACCACGAGACTGTTGCATCATGAGCGGATCGTCCTCGGGCGCTGAGGGAGGTTCTCGTGGCGGGTGACCTGGAGCAGCGGTTCGACCGGATCTTGCGCGAGCACGGCCCCGCCCTGCGCCGGGTGGCCGCCGCCTATGAGGCGGATCCCGCGCGGCGGGAAGATCTGCTGCAGGAGATCTGCCTCGCCCTCTGGAAGGCCCTCCCCGGCTTTCGCGAGGAGGCCTCGGAGCGCACGTTCGCCTTCCGCATCGCCCACAACCGCGGCCTCACCCACGGCTGGCGGGCGCGCGGTACGGCGGTGCCGGCCGATCTGGAGGAGGCGCAAGAGCTGGCCGATCCGCGCCTCGATCCGGAGAGCGCCCTCCACGCCGGAGAACGCCGGGATCGGCTGCGGGAGGCGGTGTACCGTCTCCCGTTCGCCGCCCGCCAGGTGGTGGTGCTCAGCCTCGAGGGCATGAGCCAGAGAGAGATCGGCGAAGTCCTGGGAATCACCGAGAACAACGTCGCCGTCCGCCTGACCCGTGCGCGCAAGCTGCTGCGCCAGGCGTTGGCGGCCACAGGGGGACCGCAATGAGCACGAACGATCCCGAATGGAACGGCTTGATGGAGGCCTGGCAGGAGGAGACGGCGGCGGAGGCCACGCCGGCGGCGCTCTCGGAGGAGGCCCGGCGGCGCATCCGCTCCCGCGTCCGGCGGGAGACCGCCGGGCTCTTCGCGCTCGCGATCGGTGAGGCGGTGATGGCCCTGGGTCTTCTGGCCTGGCTGCTCCTCGACGCCCTGGACCTCCGCCGGCCGGCCGATGCCGCCGTGCTGGCCGGCATCGTGATCCTGTTCGCCGTCACCTTCTACTACAGCTTCTGGAACCGCCGCGGCACGTGGCGGCCGGTGGCCGAATCGACCACCACCTTCGTCGACCTGTCGATCGAGCGCTGCCGCCGCAAGCTGCGCACCCTGCCGTTCTGCTACCGGCTCCTCGGCGCGGAGCTGGCGCTCCTCGTTCCCTGGGCGGTGCACTCCTTGCTCTCCCGCCCCGAAGCGCCCCCGCTCGCCAAATGGCTCCAGCTCCTCGGCATGATCGTCCTCATCCCGGCCTGTGTCCTCCTCTGGGCCACCTGGTACAAACGCAAGACCCTGCGCGAGATGGCAGAGTGGGAGGAGCTGCGGCGGAGCCTGGAGTGAACCCGCCGCGGTCAGTGGATGACGCGATCCGAAGCCCTTTCCCGCATCGCGCGCGACCGCCGCAGGTCGCGCGCGATGTTGATCCGCTTGAACCAGCGATCCTTGCCGTCGTACCGCGCCTTGAACGGCTTGCGCCCGTGCACCCCCTGAAAATTGTCGACGAACAGGATCTCCCCCGGTTCGAGGGGAAGGTCGTAGATCCGCTCATCCACGGCGTCGATCAGACACTTGAGCGCCGCGGCGGCTTCCGGGTCCTCCACCGGGTCCATGAAATAGGGATCGATCCGGATGTACGGCGCCTTCGGATCGCCGAACAGGACCGGGATCTTCTCCGGCCGCGTGTTCATCTGGTCGATGTGCTCGTAGGAGACCGCGAGATCGCCGACGATCTGCGCCGGATCCGGCTTGTTCTTCTTGAGGTGCGACTCGTCGGGCCGGATCGTGTAATGCGGCTCGAACAGCTTGCCGACCACCTCGGCAGGCAAGGGGACGTCGCGCAGGGAGAGGAAGGTCGTGGGGACGTTGTCCGGGTTGCGCAAGCACATCAGACCCAGGTAATCCCCGCGGCATTCGTGAAAGGCGTCCTCGATGTGCCACCAGAGGAGCTCTTCGCTGCCGCTTCCCAGCTGCTCGTGCTCCAGCCCCTTGATCGGCAGGATGTCATGGACGACATGTCCGTCCTGCTGCGTGGCCCAGCCGATGCACTCGCCCAGGAGCGACCCGGTCAGCACGAGGGCGATCTCTTCGACCCGCACGTTGCGGCGCATCTCCTGCAACTTCCAATGCGCGGGCGTGTCGCCGATCGCCTCGTCGTCGACCGGGAGACCGGAGAGCACGCCATACGCCGACGCCGGCTCGTTTAGACGGAAATCGTTCAACCACAACCGCAGGCGGCGCGGCAGCTCATGGGCCGCCACCGGTGCGATGGCGAGAAATTCCGGATTCTCCGGCGTTTCGTACCGGGCGGCCAGCTCGCTGCAGAGCCGCCGCACGTCCCGGGCTTCGCCGGCTTCCAACGTAAAACGCATCTCACGACTCCTTTGGGCCGGCGGTGTCGAGCCGCCGGGCCAGGCGATCGAGCCCTTCCTGCAGAACGGACGAAGGTCCGCCGAAGCCAAGACGGGCATGGTCAGGATGACCGAAGCAATTCCCCGGCACCAGGAGGACCCTCTCCTCCCGGGCCAGACGATGACAGAGCTCTTCCACCTCAACGCCCGGCTCGAAACGCACGAACGCGGAAACCCCTCCCCACGGCCGGACCCACTCCACCCGGCCGGCCCGCTCGTCGATCCAGCGGGCGACGAGGTCGAGATTGCGCCCGGCCTGTTCGAGGCGCAGGCGCAGCAGGACGTCCGCTTTCTCCAGGGCCTTCTGCGCCACGATCTCCACCAGGGGCGACAGGTGGAGCGTCAGGTAGTCGCGGATCCGGATGAACCGTTCGAGCACGGCCGGTGCGGCGAGACACCAGCCGACGCGGAGCCCGGGCAGGCCATAGGCCTTGGACATGGTTCCCATCGACACCGCCCGCGGATAGTCGAGCGGCTCGGGCAAAGGCGCCCGGCCATCGAGAGGGAGGCGGGCGAAGGCTCCGTCCCAGACCAGATAGGCTCCGACCCGGTCCACCGCGGCGATCAGGCGGCGCTGCTCGTCCTGCGTGATCGAGACGCCGGTCGGATTGTGCGGGAAGTTGACCACCACCATCCGGGTGCGCTCTCCGAGAAGCTCCTCGAGCTCGGCAAAATCCGGCCGCCACCGGTTCTCCCAGCGCAGCGGCCAGCTTCGCAGCGTGCAGCCCATCGCCGCCGCGACCCCGGAGAGCTGCTGATAGATCGGGTCGAGCACCAACACCTCGTCGCCCGGTTCCAGCAGGCCTTGCATGATCAGGAAATTCGCCTCGGTCGATCCGTGCGTCACCATCACGTGATCGGTGCGCCCCCCCACGAGGTGATCGGCGACCGCCTGCCGCACTCCGGCTCCGCCCAGGGTTTCACTGTCCATGAGGACGAGGGAGTCCAAGTCCTGCAAGCTGAACCCCAGGAGCTCACGCAGCTGGGCGATCGAGAAGTTCTCGACGCCGCTGCTGCCGATGTCAAAATCGGCGGCGAAATAATACGTCCGCATCCACTCTTCAAGAAGTGCCGGCGCGAGCTTCATCGAATCTCCCGGGAACGATCGTCATTGGATGACCCGCGAGCTCGCCGCCGCACGTGCAGCGCGCGATTTACGCAAGTCGCGGGTGATGTTGATCCGCTTCAACCACCGGTCGCTTCCGTCAAACCGAGCCTTGAACGGCTTGCGCCCGTGAACCGCCTTGAAATTGTCGATGAAGCAGATGTCTCCGGTCGCCAGCGGCACCTCTTCGAGGCGGCGGTCGATCTCGCGGATGAGGGTGTCGAGAGCCTCCTGGGCGCGCGGGTTGTCCTCCACCGGGTCCATGAAGTAGGGGTCGAGCCGGACGTACGGCGAACGGCGGTCGCCGAAAAGGACGGGGATCTTCTCCGGCCGGCGGTTCATCCGCTCGATCTGCTCATAGCGGGCGGCCACGTCGGCGTCCCCGGCATCGAGGATCGCCCGGTTCTTCGGCTGGTGCGACTCATCGGGCCGGATGGTGTAGTGGGGCTCGAACAGAAGGTCGATCAGCCCCGGATCGAGAGGGAGGCTCTCGAAACTTGCGTGGGTCGTCGGCACGGCGTCGGGATTGCGCAGGCAGAGCATGCCGAGATAGTCGCCGCGGTAAGGGTGGAAAGCATCTTCCGTATGCCACCAAAGCGGTTGCTCGCTGCCACTGCCGAGCTGTTCTTTTTCATGTTCTTTGATCGGCAGGATGTCATGCACGATGAGTCCGTCCTGCTGCGTCGACCAGGCGATGCAGTCACCCAGGAGGGACCCCAGGAGGACGAGAAGCACCTCCTCCGCGAGCGCCGGGGACCGGGTCGATCTGTCCTTCCAATGCGCCGGCGTTCTTCCCAGTCTCTCCTGATCCACCGGAAAGCCGGAGAGAAGGAACAGCCCGTCCTCCGGCTCGTTGAGCTTGAATTCGTGCAATGCCTGCCGCACCCGCCGTGGCAAGTCGTGCGCGTGGACCATCGCTCGGGCCTGGAACCCCGGATCTTCAACGGTTTCGATCTCCCCCACGATCTGTTTCAACAGCTCCTGAATCGACAGGATCTCATCCTGCTGCAAGCGAAATCTCGACATCAACTGCATCCTCCCGGAGATAAACGGCAATCCAATCGCAGCCCTCTATACCACGAACGCCATCCGGCAGGGCACGGTTCGTTGTGCTATTCTTCCAGATCGGCATGCGCACCTGGACCTCCCTCCTGCTCCTCCTCTCCCTGGGCCTGGCCCTCGGATTGGGAGCTCATCCCTGCGCAGCCCAGGGAGCGCCGGCACCTGTGGCTCCTTCCGCAAGGCCGTCCTGCCACACCCACGCCGAGCCCTCGGCCACTCTTGAGCCGGGCTCGCGCCACCCCGACTGCTGCGGCTCGGAGCGCGGCTCCGGCCAGCCCTGCCCGCATCTGTGCCATGCCACGGCTCTCCCCGTGGCGGCGACGCCTCCGCTCCAGAGCGACCTGACCGCCCGGCCGCTCCTCGCGGTGGGCGGCGAGCGCCCGCTCGCCGCGCCGGTACGCGCGATCGATCACGTCCCTCTCGGCTGACGCCGCGCTCCCGTCGTTTTCCGACTCGCCGGCACCGGATCCGCCGGTGGCGGTGTCTCTGATTCTTCCCAAGGAGCTTTCTCTGGCATGGCCAAAAGCCGCCGTGATTTTCTACGCCTGGGCGTGGCGACAGCCGCGGGCCTGGTCGCTTCCCGAACCGCCGCCCAGCCCCCGCACACCAGACAGGCCTCGGTCGCCGCGGTGCCGGCCCCGCACCCGGGTGCCGGATCGCGTCCGCGCGTACCGGTCGAGGTCCCCGACGTCCCCAGGCTGCCCTGGCGCCTGGAGGGTGGCGTCAAGGTCTTCCATCTGATCCCCGAGGTCGTCAAGACGTCGTTCACCCCGTGGAAGACGGCCTACACCTGGGGCTACAACGGCTCGACGCCGGGCCCCACCATCGAGGTCGACGAGGGCGACCGGGTGCGGATCGTCGTCGAGAACCGCCTTCCCGAGGCCACCGTCCTGCATTGGCACGGCCTCGAAGTGCCCATCGAGATGGACGGTGTCGAAGGCATCACGCAGGACTTCATCGCCCCCGGCGCGACGTTCACCTACGAGTTCACCCTCCACCAGAACGGAACGTTTTTCTATCACTCGCACCGCCCCATGCAGCAGATGATGGGGATGATCGGCCTGTTCGTCGTCCACCCGAAGAAGCCCCATACCCCCCATTGCGACCGGGATTTCGGGCTGATCCTCCAGGAGTGGGCGACGCTGCCGAACAACCCGACACCGAACACGCTGGCGATGGAGTTCAACTGGCTGACGATCAACGGCAAATCGGCCCCGGCGACGACGCCGATGCTGGTGAGGCTCGGCGAGCGGGTCCGCCTGCGCTTCGTCAACCTGGGGATGGACCACCACCCGATGCACATGCACGGGCACACCTGGGTGGTGACCGGCACCGAAGGGGGGCGCATCCCGCGCGCGCTCTGGCGGCCGGGCAACACGGAGATCATCGGCGTCGCCCAGGCCCGCGACGTGGAGTTCGTGGCCACCAACCCGGGCGACTGGATGCTCCATTGCCATCTCCCCCACCACATGATGAACAGCATGGTCTCGATGGTCGGCCCGATGTCCGAGCCGGCCGGCGGAGGCGTCCCCACCGGCGCCGGCATGGAGGAGGGGATGGGCATGATCACCGGCGGCCATGCCCTGTCGCACGACCTGGGGCCGAGCATGGGCCGGACGATCGGCGCCGACGCCGATCAACCGGTCTCGCATGCGCACGGCGGGCATTCCGGACACGGCGGCGGTGTCGCGCCCGACGCGCGGCAGGTCCCCGGTTATCCGCAGGACATGTGGATAGTGATGGACAAGGAGGTCGAAAAACCCGAGACCTACGGCCTGCGCCCCACCTGGACCGGCGCGATGATGGGAATGATGACGCTCATCCGGGTGCTGAAGCCCGAGATGTTCGACAAGATCCAGGAGCTGAAGGCGCAGGCCGCGGGAGGTGGGCGATGAGGGGCCGTCTGGCGCCATGGATCGTCGCTCTCACGGTCGGCGCAGTGCCGGCCGTGGCACAGCATGAACATCATCACCCGACGGCGGAGCCGCCGGGCACCCTCGCCCCGGAGAGGGAGAGCCCGGCGGTGGACCCGAACCTGCCGGTGTACTCCCTGGAGGACCTCGAACGGCGGGCGCTGGAGAAGAATCCGGCGCTCGCCCAGGCGGAGGCGGCGGTGCAGGCGGCGGAGGCCCGGGGCGTGCAGGCCGGGCTGTGGCCGAACCCGGTGGTGGGCTACACGGCGGAGGACGTGCCGCTCGACCACACGGGCGAAGGGAGGCACGGCCTCTTCGTCGCCCAGGAGATCCCGCTGGGCGGCAAGCTCCACCTGAGCCGGGCTGTTTCGGAGCAGGACCTGGAGCAGGTGCGGATCTCCGGCGCGATGCAGAAGCTGTCTCTCCTCGCCGACCTGCGCCGGCTCTATGTGCGGACTCTGGCGGCCCAGGAGCGCGTGGCCCTGCGGGAGCGACAGGCGGACCTCACCCGCGAAGCCGTCGAGATCACCCGCCAGCTCTACAACACCGGCGCCGCCGATGCCCCCGATCAGCTCGCGGTGGAGAACGAAGCGTTGCTGCGCGAATCCGACCTCTCGGCAGCCCGCATCGAGCTCGACGGGTTGTGGGCTGCGCTCGGCGCCGTGGTGGGCGATGCGGAGCTGGAGCCCGGCCGCCTGGCCGGTGATCTCGCCGCGTTTCCTGTCCTCGACCGCACCGAGCAGCGGGATCGCCTGCTCGCGGAGAGCCCCGAAGTCCAGGCGGCCCGCGCCCGGGTGGCAAGGGCCGAGGCGGCCCTCGCCCGCGCCAAGGCGGAGCGCGTGCCGGACCTGGAGATCGAGGCAGGCGTCCGCCAACCCCGCGGGAGAGCGGCCCACGGGGAGGACCGCGAGGCCTTCGCCGACATCGGCCTGCGCATCCCTCTCTTCAACCGCAACCAGGGCGGCATCGCCGCCGCAGAAGCCGACCTGGCCCAGGCGCGGCTGGAGGAGCAGCGGGTCCGGCTGCGTCTGGAGGCGCGCTTCGCGGAGACCTTCAGCCGCTACCGGCAAGCCGCGCAACGCGCCGACACCTATCGCACCGGCATCCTCGAACGCGCCCGCAAGTCCTTTGCCCTGTACCTGGAGCAGTACCGCCGGATGATGGCCGCCTACCCACAGGTGCTCGTCACCGAGCGCCTGCTGATCCAGACCGAAGAAGAGACCCTCGACGCCCAGGCGCGCGCCTGGGACGCGGCGGTCTCCCTGCAATCCCTGCTGCCGGCGGAGCCCGCCGGCCTGTCGTCACCGACCGTTTCCGGCGGAGCCCCTGAGGCCCGCCATTGACCACCCCAAGGAGTCGATCATGATCAACCGAACCTCTTTGCTCACCGCCGCCGCCGCGGCGCTCGTCCTCAGCACCCCGCTCTTCGCCCATGACCACGGCGACGCCCACCCGCAGCACGGCGCCGCCGGCTGCCCGCACCATCAGGCCACCTCGGCCGCGGTGAGCCAGGCGATCACCCTGCTCGAACAGGCCGCGGGCCAGTCCGGCGATGCCGTCCAGGCCACCGTCGGCCAGGCGCGGCAGCAGCTCGCCGAGGCCCAGAAGCAGATGGGCGCCTGTCAGGAGATGTGCGCGGCGAAGATGGAAGCCCACGCCGCCGGGGGACACCAGTGCCCGATGCACGCCGCCACCCCCGCCGCCAACACCGAGATGGTCACCGACCCCGTCTGCGGCATGAAGATCGATCCGAAGACCGCCGCCGGCAAGTCGACCTACGCCGGCAAGACCTACTACTTCTGCTCCAAGGACGAGAAGGAGAAGTTCGACAAGGACCCGGAGAAGTACCTGAAAACGAAGGTGTAGTCAGGAGCCGCCCGGCCGGATGCCGGCCGCTTCACGGCCGGCATCCCCCGCTCTGCTCGAATCGCTCCACCACCTTCTGCATCTCCGCCAGCACCGGCTCCGCCGCGCCCGCTTTCCGGGCCGTGTCGAGGGCTGTCTGTTCCCAGCGGGCGGCATCGCGGCAACGCCCCAGCTCCGCCCAGGCGAGGGCGACGGTCTCGGCATGGGCGACGGTGGGCTCGGCGTTCCAGACGGCGAGGCCGAGCTCCAGCGCACGGGCGCCGTTGCGCACCGCCGGGTCGGGACAGGCGGCGAGGAGGCGGGCCAGACCATGGGCCAGAAGAAGGCCCTTCGGCAGGGCTTTCAGGTCCTCCTCCAGCAGATCGCGCGCCTGGGAATAGCGGCCGGTACGCACCAGCGTCTCGGCCCGGCCGAGACGGGCGGCTTCGTCCGCCGGAGCGTTCTCGACGGCCTTCTCGTATTCCCGCAGCGCTTCTTCGTAGCGGCTCGCCCCGCGCAGCAGGCGTGCCAGCTCGCGGTGCGCCTCGCCATCCCGCGGCCGGGCGGCCACCGCGGCGGCGAGGTGCTCGATGGCTTCGGAGGCCGGGCCGGTGGCGGCCAGCAGGAGGCCGAGGTTGAACCGGGCGGTGGCATTCGCGGGATCGAGCGCCACGGCCTCGCGCAGCCGGGTGATCGCCTCGTCCGCCTTGCCTTCCCCGACCAGGGTGGCGGCGAGGTTGATGCGGGCTTCGACGCTCTCCGGCCGGGCTTGCAGGGCTTGGCGGAATTCCTCGGCGGCCTCGGCGAGGCGGCCGGCGTTGTAGGCGCGCTTGCCGCTTTCGAGCCGTGCCCGCTCGCCGGTGCGCAGGCTCTCGATGCCGTCGAGAATGCCGTCGGCCACCCGCACGCCGACCGATCCGACCTGCGTGAGGTGCTCCCCCGCCTTCGCCGCATCTCCCAGACCTTTGTAGGCCCGCGAGAGCGGATAGTGCAGGCGGTTCGCGCCGGGTGCCCCGCGCAAGGCGGTCTCCAGGCGGTGGACCGCCTCCTGAAAATCGCCGCGCTCCAGGGCCGCCTGCCCGAGGAGGGCGTTCGCCGCCGGCTCCTGCGGTGCGGTGGCGAGGACCTGGCGGAGCGAGGCCTCCCCCTCCTCGCGCCGGGCCTGGAGGAACCGGATCTCGGCGAGGTGCACCAAGGCGGGCAGGTCGTCCGGCGCCAGTGCCAAGGCCTGGCCATAGGACGCCGCCGCCTCGTCGAGCCGGCCGGCCTCCTGCAACAGACCACCCAGCAGATGGGGCCAGAGCGGGTTCTGCGCTTCGAGCTCGATGGCTCTGCGGTAGGCGGTCTCGGCGGGACCGACGAGGCGGTAGGCGTGATAGTGCATGCCGAGGTCGGCCCAGGCCGCCGCCAGCTCGCGCGCATCCGGATCGCGGTTCAGAAGGTCCCGCAGCGCAGCCTGCCGGTCCTGGATCTGCCGGGCCACGGCGGGCTCCAGCGCCGAGAGGTCCGCAGCCGGGATCGGCGCCGGCTCGGCGGCGGTGAGGAGAGAGGCCAGCCCGAGGCCGGCGAGGGCGCAACAGAAAGATCGCAGGGTCACGGCTTGGCCTCCGGTGTCTCGGTCGTCGCCCCGATCGGTCGGCCCGTCCCGCGGACGAGCGGGGTGTAGGCCCGCAGCGGCGGCGGCGGGAAGACCTCCGCCGTTCCGTCCGGCCAGAGCACGCGGATCTCGGTGACCTCGGCGGCTTCGCCGAGCCCCACCAGGACCCGAGGATCGCTCGCCGAAGCATAGCTGCCGTCGGTCGCGGCACGGCGCCACAAGGTGGGAGCGCCTTTGCGGACCACGGCGACGCGGCCTCCCAGGAGATCCCGCCGGCCCCCCACGAGGCGCAGGCCCAGCCAGGGGCGGCTCTGGCCGATTTGATTGATCAGCAGGCGCGCAGGGCCGTTCGTGTTGACGACGAGCGCATCCAGGTCGCCGTCGTTGTCGACGTCTCCGAAGGCCACGCCGCGGCCGATCTCGAGCTGCCGGAACGGCGCGCCGGCTTCGCGGCTCACGTCGGCGAACCTCCCGTCCCCCTGATGGCGGAACAGCTGGTGGGTCTGGGCATACGGGTACGGGTCGCCCGCCCGCACGCGCTCCTCCACCTCGGTGACCGCACCATTGGCGGCGAGGAGGTCGAGGCGGCCGTCGTTGTCGTAGTCGATCCAGCCGGTGCCGAAGCCGGTCGCGGGGAGGCTCGGCGCCGCGAGGCCGGCGGGATTCGTGCGGTCCTCGAAGCTCCCGGTGCCGTCGTTCACCCAGAGGGTGTTGGTCTCCCCCGCCATGTGGGTGACGAAGAGGTCGTCGTCGCCGTCCGCGTCGAAGTCTCCGGCGGCGATCCCCATGTTCGCCTCCGCCTCGCCGTCGGCGTTGACCGCCGCGCCGGAAAGAAGGCCGATCTCTTCGAACCGCATCCCTTTCCGGTTGTGCCAGAGAAAGTTGAACATCCCGTCGTTGGCGACGAACAGGTCCTGCCAGCCGTCGCGGTCGACGTCCACCGCCACCACCCCCATGCCGCGGCCGGCCTTGCCGGCGATGCCGGAGGGGAGCGAGACGTCCTCGAAGGTGCCGTCTCCCCGGTTGCGGTAGAGGCGATCCGGAGCGGCCGGAAAGGCGGACGGGCCGCAGTAGTCGCGGCGGCTGCTCGGCGCATAGCAGGTGGGATTCTGCTCGAGGGCGAACTCCACGTAGTTGGCGACGTAGAGGTCCAGGTGTCCGTCGCGGTCGAGGTCGGCGAACGAGGCGCTCAGGCTGAACCGGGGATCGCCGACCCCCGCGCCCGCCGTCGCGTTCTCGAACGTCCCGTCCCCGCGGTTCCGCCACAGCTCGTTCGCCCCGAACGCGAGGACGTACAGATCGACGTCGCCGTCGTCGTCCACGTCCCCGGTGGCCACGCCTGTCCCGTAGACCGGCGAGCGGATCCCGCTCGCCTCCGTCACGTCGACGAAGAGCGGCGTTTCCCGGCGCGTGCTCCCGGAGATCAGCTCATTGCGAAACAGCCGGCCTCCCGGCCGGGCGGGAGGCGGGAGAGCCGGCTTGGCGGTCCCCAGAGGCGCCCCCTGCGGAAAGAAGACGTCGAGGTCGCCGTCGCCGTCCGCATCGAAGAGAGCCGCGCCGCCCCCGATGATCTCGGGGTAGTAGAACGAGCCGCCCGCCCCGTTCCAGTATGAGAAGACGAGCCCCCAGTCACCGGCCCGGTCCACAAAAACGTCCGCGGCGGCGCAAGGAAGAGCCAGCACCAAGGCGGCGACCGCCAGCGCCAGCGCCCCGGGCAGGGGCGCCGGCACGTAGCCCCGGGTTTCAACCCGGGGAGGAGAGGTCCCTGCCGTCACCCGACCGGCCCCGGCTCTCACCCCGCCGCCTCCCGGAACCGCCGGAGGATCGCCGCGACCGGCTCGACCTCATGGATGCCGGCGACGCTCTTGCCCGCCTGCAGATAGTCTTTGTAGGAGAACGTACCGCGCACCGACTTCTTGAGCTTCCACAGCGACCGGGCGGCGTAGATCATCCGCATCCAGTGCTTGGTCTTGCGACCCTGGAGCATCCAGCGGGCGAAAGGTCCCGCCTTGGTCCCCATCTGGTCGATGTACGGGGTCCGGATCACCGCCACCGGCACGCCGGTCAACCGCTCGGTCAGCACCACGTCCTCTTCCTCGGCGTCGAGGATCGCCTGCTTGTACTCCGCCGGCGCGGTGCATTCGGTGGTGGCGATGAAGCGCGTCCCCATCTGGACGCCGTCGTAGCCCATCTGCAGCGCCCGCACGAACGCCGCCTCGTCGCCGATGCCGCCGGCGCAGACGAGAGGCACCCCCAGGCCGTGCAGCTCGGCGTAGAGCGCCTCGGCGCTCCGCGCCCCGGCATGGCCGCCGGCCCGGTCGTTGACCGCGATCAGGCCGTCCACCCCCGCCTCCAGCCCCTTCTCCGCCCACCGGCGGTCGGTGACGTCGTGGTAGACCCGGCCGCCGGCCGCGTGCGCCTTCTCCACCACCCACCGCGGATTGCCCAGAGAGGTCACGAAGAAGCGGACCCCCTCCTCCAGGGCGGCATCGACGTAGCGCCGCATCCGTTCCTCATAGACCTTGGAGGACTTCTCGACGATCACGTTCATCCCCACCGGCTTCTCGGTGAGGCTGCGGATCAGGCGCAGGCCGGCGCGGAATTCGTGGCCGTGCACGTAGACGAGGGACAGGGGTTGCAGGACGCCGAGGCCGCCCGCCGCGGAGACGGCGGCCACCAGCTCGGGGTTGCTGCAGGGATACATCGGGCCACAGAGGAGCGGGATCTCGATCCCGAGCTGCGCGGTGACGGGAGTCTGCAAGAGAGACATCCGCCTACCGCTCGACCGTGACGCCGCGCCAGAAGGCGACGTGATCCTTGACGTTCGCCGCGGCCGGCTTGGGATCGGGGTAGTACCACGCCGCGTCCTTGTTCTCCTGGCCGTCCACCACCACGGTGTAGTAGCTCGCCGTCCCCTTCCAGCCGCAGACCGTATGGGTCGGGCTGTCCCGGAGGAGCTCGCGCCGCACGGCCGACGGCGGGAAGTAGACGTTCCCTTCCACCAGCTCGAACGTGTCGCTCTCCGCGATCACCTGTCCGTTCCACAATGCTCTCGGCATGATCGGCCTCCCGGAAAAGGTCCGTCCCCATCCTATCCCGGGCCGAGACAAAAAGAGCCGGCTGCAGCGACCAGCTCGCCGCGCACCGGCTTCAAATTTGGAGGGATTCCGGTCTCCGGTACACCCGTACATGTCCCGGGATCCCTGCCCCGCCGAGGACCCCAGCAACCGGCGTGCCACGGCGCCGATCTTTTATTCTCAATGGCTTGGAACGATCGGTCAGGGCCGGCGGCGTGTCGGCGCCGGGCACCGACATGTCGGCGACATGTCGGCGACGGGAAAGGGAGGGCGGGCGCTGCGGCGCAGATGACCCACGCCGCGGCGTGAGCCATCCCACACCACCAAACACCCCCTCACGCCACCACGGCAGCCATCCGCGCCGTGGCCCACGATACCTGCGCCGGGGCGTGGATCTCTCACGCCGTGGCGCAGGTCATCCACGCCGCGGCGTGGGTCATCCCACACCCCCGGTGATCATCTGCGCCGCGGCGCAGGTGGTGTACGCCGCGGCGCGGGTGGCTCACGCCTTGGCGCGGGTCCCTCACGCCGCGGCGTGGGAGAGCCCGGTCCCCGCGCGCAGCACCGCGGCCCGGGCTGGCGGGGCTGCGGTGGGCTTTGCCTTTGGGCGGCGCCCGCCGGCGACGGTTGCACGAGTGAAAAAAAGAGCCGGCGGAGTTCGCCGGCTTTCGTCTGCGGGGAGATTCGGTTCGAACCACGACGCCTGCTGCTTCGAACCGAGGACTCGCTGCCTTGGGGGAATAGCAACGGGCGTGCCAACCTGGATGCACCCCGATCTCCCCGGAGAAGCCGGTCCACCACGGCCGCTCAAGGTGTGTCAGAGGCTGTGTCAGCCGCCGGTGCCGTGTCCACTGACAGGACGGACACGAATCGGTCTTCACCGGACGACCGGAATCTCCAGCGCGCTCGGGTGGGCGGCATCGTGGTACACGGTGATGTGCGCGACGCGCGCGTCCTTCGCCGACTCTTCGGCCACGACTCCTCCGCCGTTGTAATTCTTCTGGAGGTGGAGGGTGTTCGGCGAGCAGACCACCAGGCGCAGGCGGCTCCCGGCTGCGGCGCGGCGCGAGAACCACGGAAAGACGTTCAGCTCATAGCGTTCGATCGAGCCGGGGCGGACCAGCTCGGCCCGCTCCGGGGAATGGCGGTAGCGGGCGCGCAGCCAGTCCGATCCCAGGAGCACGCTCGAGCCATCCGGCAGAATCTCGTAGAGCGTGGCCTGGAGGTCGGTGTCCGGAACATCGAGGCGGAGATGGAGGGTGAGCCGGACATCCCCGGTGATCTCGACCGGCTCGGGGAAGGGCTCCGTCTGATACACGAGCCCGCGGTTCCCCAGCGTCCGCACCAACCGGTCGTCGGTCAGGCCCGGGATCGGCCCTCCCTCCTCCCGCCCGGGCTCAAGGTCGCGCGGATCGTAGACCCAGTGGCCGGGCCGGGACCGCTGCGGCGGAGGCGCCGCCGCGAGCCGGCCTCCGGACCCCAGATAGAGGGTGCGCCGCCCGGTGGCGGCCTCCTTCAGGTCGTCGGCATACTTCCAGACCTCGGCGCCGGCTCCCGTCACGTACCAGGCGACGCGCTTCTGGAGAAACGCGGGCCACGGGCCTCCGCGCAGCGTCGCGTCGAACCACGCGGCGTGGAGCGCGAGCATGTCGAGGGCACTCGCCGGGCCGAAGGTGAGACCGCCGAGCTGGAGCTGCGGTTTGCGGGTCCCGGCATGGTCCCAAGGGCCGATCACCAGGTAATGCCGGGCGCGCCCCTGCGCCGAGCCATGGGTCATGTGCTCCCGGTAGTGGCGCAGAGCTCCCGGCTGGTTGCCGTCGTAGGTACCGGTGATGGTGAGAATCGGCAGATCCGCCCGCGCGTAGTCTTCCGCGGAGGGCACCATCGACTTCCAGTAGGCGTCGATCGCCGGATGGGAGAGCCACTTCTGGAAGATCGGGCTCGGTGCACCGGCGACCGCCTCGAGATCCCGCAAGGACCGCCCTGCCAGATAGAGCTTCCGAAACGTCTCGGTCCAGGACGCCGGATCGCGCGGCGCAGCGGCGGCCGGCCGGGCCACCTGCTGCAGCCATTGGAAGCCGAACGGCAGGACGATATTGCGGGACATCGGAAAGTCGAACCCCGGATAGCCTGCCGCCGTCGGGGCGATGGTGACCAGGTGAGGGGGACGCTCCTTGAGCAGCATCCACTGGGCGACGCCGGTGTAGGAGCCGCCCCACATGCCGATTCTGCCGTTCGACCAGGGCTGCCGCGCGATCCACTCCACCGCATCGAAGCCATCGCGGCCATCGGCCACGTGCGGCTCGAAAACGCCTCCGGAACCGCCCAGCCCCCGCACGTCGGCCGCCACGAAGGCGAAGCCGCGGCCGGCGAAAAACGTCGCCTGCTCCCGGTAGGTTTCCACCCGGTACGGCGTGAGCGTCCAGATGACCGGGAGCGGCCCGGAAGCCCCCGCCGGCCGGTAGAGGTCGGCGTTGAGCTCGACTCCGTCGCGCAGCGGAATCCGCACCCCCTGGGTCACCTCGACGGCCGAGCCCGGCGGCGGCTCACCCGGCGCGGGTGCGAGGGCGAGAAGCGCTGCGGCGCCCAAAGCACAGAGGGCGCGGAACCAGGCGTTCATCCGCGGATGTCCCCGGTGGGCTCCTGAGCCTGCGGGGCGACCGGCGGGCGCAACGTCCGTTTCCAGGCCAGACGGAGCCCGTCGAGCTCGGCGAGCAGCCAGAGCTTCAGGCCGCGGGCCGCCATGCGAAACGGTGCCAGCTCCAGGTTGTACAAGGCTTTGATCCGGCGGCCGTCATTGCGCCGCCCCGCCTCTCCGGCGGCGGCCCGGGCGAGCGCCAGCGCCTTGAAGCGCCGGTTCTGGAGGCGCATCAGGTGATAGGAGAGGAACGCCGGCTTGGGGCCGAGCACCGGCATCCAGAAAAACTTGCCGAGGAACCGGTAGGCCGGGATCACCACGAAGATGTAGTACTGCGCCGTCTCGGTGAGAAACGAGGCGGTCAGCAGATCGTGCTCCCCCATGTAGAAGTACTTGTCCTGGTAGATCGACCGGAAGAAACGGTGGTAGGAGCGCAGGAACGTCTCGTTGTGCTCGGCGATCCGCCGCCCGACCTCCTCGCCCGACGTCTGCGCCTTGACGATCTCGACCGTGGCCTCGATGGAGAACGAGGCATGGTCCAGGCCCGGCGAATAGTAGGGATCGAGGAAGGCGGCGGCATCGCCGAGGAGCGCCCAGCCGTCGCCCATGTATTGGCGGGTCACGTACGGCAGAGGGTGGTACGTCCGCAGGTCCTCCGAGCGCAGCCGCGCTCCGTCGAGCAGCTCGGCCATGAGCGGATTGGCCTGCAGGAAGCGCAGATACTCCTGCTCCCGGTTCGTGCCCCGGTCGAGATGGACCAGCCGGGTGTCGAACACCACGCCGATGCTGGTCTCGCCATGCCCCAGGGGGATGAACCAGGTCCACGACCCCCTCCCCATGTAGTGGTTGGTCGACAGGCGGCGCGACCCCACGTTGCCGCTCGCGAGCGACGACGCCCCGCGGGCCGCCACGTCGTCGATGTGGCGCACGTTTTCCCAGCGGCCCCAGATGGCGGCTGTGGGGTGCTCTTTGACGCGGTCGATGAGACCGAGGCGCTTACCCAGAAAGGTGGCGCGGCCGGTGGCGTCGAGCACCCAGCGGCAGGTGACCGTCTCGGGCGCTCCGGCGCTCCCGTCGAGCCGCTCGAACGTCACCCGGTGGTCGAACGCGCCCAGCTCGACCTCGCGCACCCGCGCCGGCCGCGCCACCTCGGCCCCTTCCGCCGCCGCCAGGGCGATCAGATGCTCGTCGAGCGCGTCGCGGCGGAGCTGAAACGAGGGGATGGTGCTGCGCAGATACGGCCCGGATTCGCTCGCCTCCGCATGGCTGTGGACCTTCTCGTTCCAGAACCAATAGCGCAGCCCTTCCTTGGGAAGATGGTCGAGCTCCAGGTGGCGCCACAGGGCGAGCCGCCGGGTGAGGAACATCCCGGACATCTCGGTCGTCGCCTCCCCCACCTTGGCATCGAACGCCTCCGCCTTCTCGATCACCAGCACCGAAAGATCCGGCCGATCCCGCCGCAGCAGCACCGCCGCCGCGGAGCCGCTGAAGGCCCCTCCGAGGATGACGACGTCAAAACGCTTCGGGGTCTCGGTGGCCATGACTGCCGAGGAGTCTAGCAGGGGGCGGCGGTGTCCAGGTGGTACGTTCTCCCCTTGGCCCCCGGGGATCACTCGACAACCCGTCCGATCCGTTCCCACCGCACGCGCCCGCTCCCGGGGTCGCGCGACCAGTAGATGACCACCCGCCCGCCGCCCTGGAGGCTCTCGCGCCGGATCGGGCCATAGAAACGGCTGTCGTAGCTGGCGTCCCGGTTGTCCCCCAGGAGCACGTACTGCCCTGGGGGCACGGTCATCGCGACCTGGTCTCTCTGCCGCCCCTGGCCGCCGAAGGACGCGCCGTAGGTGATCGGATCGCTATGAACGACGTACGGCTCAGGCTGGCGCCGGCCATTGAGGAACAGCTCCTTGTCGCGGATCTCCAGGCGCTCCCCCGGAAGACCCACGACGCGTTTGAGGACCAGGGCGCTCTCGCTTTCCGGCGCGACGAACACGACCAGGTCCCCGCGCCCAGGCTCACGAAACCGGTAGGACCTTTTGTCGACGACCAGCCGATCCCCCTCCAGAATCGTCGGCTCCATGCTCGCCCCCGGGATCCAGAACGTCTGGGAGACATGCGCCTGCCAGAAACCGACCACCCGGGTCCCCAGGATCTGCGCCAAGAGGGCGAGCACCAGATAGACGTACCAGCGGTTGTACCTCTTGCGCCGGTAGGAGCCTCCGGAACGGTGCGCCACGAGGATGGCATCCGCCCAGAGGTAGAGGGAAAGCCCCGCCGGCAGGGCGAAGAGGACGAGAGCCAGCCGGGGGAAAGGCCCCCATGTCAGCAACGCGAAGGCTCCCAGGCTCAGCGCCAGGACCAGGAAGAACCCTCCGATCCCTCTGGCGGCCTTGCCGACGTAGACCTGTCCCAGCCCGACCCACAGAAGCCCGAGAAGGCCCGCGGCCCACCAACGCCGCGGCCGCACCTGCGGCTCGGAGGGTTCTTCACGAGGCGATCCGGGAAGCGCGTGGGGTTCGGTTGGCATGCGAAAAGAATACCCCGTCCCTGCCGCTCCGGTCCCCTCCCCCTTGCACATCTCCCTGTGAATCTGCATACTCGTACGCGGAAAGTGCCGTCACTCTGCCTACCGTTCCCCTGTTCCCTTCTGCCTTGCACCCCTGAGCCACCCATCCACTTCAACTACACGGAGACCCCTTGACTCGCAGAATGCTGATCAATGCGCAGCGGCCGGAAGAGCTGCGTGTCGCCATCATCGATGGCAACACCCTGGAAGGCTACAAGGTCGACGTCGCCGAATCGGGCGTCACCCGCGGCAACATCTACCGGGGCACCATCGCCAACATCCAGCCCAGCTTGAACGCCGCCTTCATCGACTACGGCGCCGAGCGCCACGGCTTCCTCGCCATCCAGGACGTGGTCCCCGATGCGTACTACCGCCAGCCCAAGGGCGGGCATCCGCGCATCGAGGACGTTCTGGAGAAGAACAAGCCGATCGTCGTCCAGGTGGTCAAGGACGCGGTCAGCTCCAAAGGCGCCGCCCTCACCACGAGCCTGAGCGTCGCCGGACGCTACCTGGTCCTCACCCCGTTCGACAACACCCGCGGCGTCTCCCGCAAGGTCGAGGACGAAGACGTCCGCCGCAAGCTGAAGGCCATCGCCAACGCTTTCGAGCTCCCGGAGGGTTGCGGCGTGATCGTCCGCACCAATGCCCTGGAGCAGACCAAGGCCACCCTGGCGAAGGACTTGAGCGCCCTTCTGCGCCTCTGGAAGCGCGTGCAGACCGCCGCCGTCCAGGGCAAGGGCAACCGCCTGCTCTACACCGACCAGGACCTGATTCTCCAGGCCCTGCGCGACAACCTCGACAACAGTGTCGAGGAAGTGCTGGTCGACGACGACGAGGCGTTCGAGAAGGCCAAGGCCTACATGCAGGCGTTCATGCCGCGGGCCAAGACGAGCCTGATCCGCTATTCCGACCGGCTTCCCCTGTTCGCCCGCTATGGCATCGAAGCGCAGATCGACCGGGTCCATGACCGCCAGGTCGAGCTCCCCAGCGGCGGACACATCGTCATCGATCCCACCGAAGCGCTCACGGCCGTCGACGTCAACTCCGGCCGTTCGACCCGCGCCGCGACGCAAGAAGAGACCGCCGTCCACACCAACCTGGAGGCGGCGGCGGAGGTCGCCCGCCAACTGCGCCTTCGCGACCTGGGCGGTCTCGTGGTCGTCGACTTCATCGACATGCGCGCCTCCAAGAACCAGCGCAGGGTCGAGAAGGCGGTCAAGGACGCGATGAAGATCGACAAGGCCCGGTCGAGCATCGGCCGGATCAGCCCGAACGGTCTTCTGGAGATCAACCGGCAGCGCATCCAGCAGGCGCTGCAACTGCGCACGCACCGCCCCTGCCCCACTTGCAACGGCCTGGGTCGCCTGCCCAGCCAGGAAATGGTGAGCCTGAGCCTGATCCGCCGGATCGAGGCGCAGGCCGCTTCGGGGGCGATCCAGGGTGTGCGCATCCGCCTCCACCCCGAGCTCGCCGACGCCATGCAGAACCACTACCGCAAGGAGCTGGCGGCGCTGGAGGAGGAGTTCGACCTGCAGATCGAGATCATCGCGGCGGCCGGTCTGCACCGCCCCGAAGAGCAGGTCGAATGGGTCCGCCGCGAGCGGCCGATCCCGCCACCGAAGAAGCCGAAGCAGGCGCCGGTCACCTTCCGTCCCTCGGACCTCGCCCTTCCCGAAGAGGAAGAGGATGAGGAGCCGGAGGCGGCGGAGGCTGTGCCGGGCGAGCCCCGGGAGCGCCGATCCGGCCGCGGACGCGAGCGCAAAGGCCGCCGCGGCCAGGGGCAGGGCGCCAAACCGGCCCAGCCCCAGGACCGGCGCGGTGGCGGGCGCTCCGGCCGTGCTCCGCGGGATGAGGCGGCACCGGTGCCCCGCGAGGAGGCGGTGGCCCCGCGGGAGGACGGGGAGGAGCTGCCACCTCTTCACGAGGAATCCGGCGGCACACCCGAGGAGACCGCCGAGAGCCGACGCCGCAAACGGCGCCGCGGCGGGCGTAAGCGGAAGAAGGGAGGCGCGGCCAACGGATCGGCCGAGCCGAACGAGTCCGCAGCACCCCTGGACGACGCTTTCGACGGTGACGCAGGGGAGGACCACGAGCCGGTCGAAGCCGGTCCTGCGGAGGCCGACGGCGGAGCGTCTCCGGTGCGCCGTGGCCGGCGGCGGCGCCGCCGCCGGAGCAGCGGCGGCGGCAAAGGTGGCTCCGAAGCGGCTTCGCCCGGCGAGGGCGGAGGCGGCTCGGAGGACTGAGTCCGGCTCAGGGTTTGGCTCGTCGCGAAACAACTGCGTCGGCTCGGGCCTCTT
>DIHE01000160.1:99453-136160 GCA_002420005.1 Holophagales bacterium UBA5704
TGAAGCCGTCTTCAGACGGCGCTGCTGGTAGCCCGGGCATTCATGCCCGGCGTAGGGTGCGGCTCGCCACGTAGTTGCTGAGCTTATTCCGTGGCGAGCCCTTACTCCTTCACCCCCGTCACCATCTCGCTCGCCCGCCGGTACTCCCCCACCCGGTCTTTCAGATAGCACATGTCCGTCCGCCGGTTGAACGTGTAGGCCACGCAGCGGTCCTCGTTGCGGCAGGCGTTCTTGCAGGCGCTGACCCCGGAGGCTTCGAACGAGTCGAAGTCGTTGCCGTAGTAGTCGTAGCCCTCCTCCTCGGTGAGCCCACCGCGACCGCCCCAGGGCCGGCCGCCTCCCGTCGTGCTCTTGAGGCCGGTGACCGTGTCCCGGTTGCGCTGGTAGTCGCCCACCCGGTCCTTCAGATAGCAGGTCTCGGTCTCCAGGTTGAAGGTATAGGCCTCGCAACGGGAATCGTCCCGGCAATCGGCTTTACACCGGGAGACACCGGTGGTCCGGAACGAGCGGTAGTCGCCCCCCCGATAGTCGTACCCCCGCTCCTCGGTCAGCTCCTCCCGGTCCCCCCATCCCCCGCCGGTGCCACCACTGCCTTCCCGCAAGCCGGTGATGGTGTCCCGGTTGCGCTCGAGGGCGCCGACCCGGTCCTTCAGATAGCAGATCTCGGAACGCTCGTTGAAGGTATAGGCCACGCACCGCCGGTCTCCCGCGCACTCCAGCCGGCATTCGCGCGCGTCCTCCGCCCGGAAGGAGTTGTAGTCCCCGCCGCGATAGTCGTACCCCTCCGACTCGGTGAAGTCGCGGTCGTCGTCCTCCCAGCCCCGACGCTCCTTGGTGCCGCTGACGTGGTCCTGGTTGCGCTCGCGAGCAGGGACTTCGTCCTTGAGGTAGCAGACCTCGGTGTTCAGGTTGAAGGCATAGGCCTGGCAGCGGCGGTCCCGCTCGCAGGCGCGCCGGCACTCGGTGACCCCGCCGGTGCGGAAATGGTCATAGTCGCCGCCGCGGCGATCATAGCCACGCTCCTCGGACATCGGCTGCGCGATTGCGGCGAGCGGGGTGAGCAGGAAGAGGGCAAAGGCACAGCGGAGTTTCCGGATCATGGGCAAGGCTCCCGTCGGTCCACGGTTCAGCCTCATGGTCCGCCGGGAGGAAGGGTGGAGTCAAGCCGCCCCAACGCCTGCAGAAGGAACCGCCGGACCTCCTCCGTCAGCAGCGTCTCGAAGTGGCCCCCCCGGGTCCGGCGCGGTGGCACGACGAGGGCCTCCTGTTCCTGCGGCGACAGCCAGTCCTGGCTCTCCAGGGTCGCATGCTCATCGCCCTGCGCCGTGGCGAGCGCCGCGAGCACCGGCCGGTGGCGCAAGGCCGGATCGCCGGTGAACCAGGTCTCCCACCCGTTCCCTTTCCTTACCAGGATGGCCCGTTCCGGCGTCGGCTGGTCCGCGCTGCCGACGACGTAGAGGCGCGGGGCCACGAAGCCGGGAATGTCCGCGTGCAGCAGCTCCTGAAAACGGCGGGCGGCGGCGAGGGTGCGTTCGAGATAGGCGTCGCGCTCCGCGGCGGTTCCCAGGAACGGTGGTACCCCGTCCCGCGCCAGCCGCCGGGCGGTCGTGGCTCCATGGAAGGACCAGCCATAGCGGCGCCAGCTCGCGGGAGCGAAGAGATCGACGTCCACCGGTGCCCCCGTCGCATCGAGAAACAGGTCCCGCCGGTAGATCGGGAGGTCCTGAAAGAGGGACGTGAAGGTGAGGGCGACCTCGGGGAGGATGCGGCGGCCGGTCAACGGCACGTAGCGCCGGCCGCGATCGAGCTCGCGGAGGATGCGCAGGCTTCCCCCGTTGGACGACCCGACGAGCACGAGGCGACGGATCGAGAGGGTGGCGGGCGGCCGGCCCCGGCCGGCTGCGGCGTCCTCCAGGGCGACTCCCCCATACTTCGCCAGATAGCGGCAGAGGTGCGCTCCGCTCGACTGGCAGATCAGATCCACCTCCAGCCGATCCTCCCCCCGTACCCGCCGCAGCTCCTCCAACTGCCGCCACAGCCGTGCCGCGCCCTCCGTCAGGTCCCGCCGCCAGTCATAGTTGAAGAAGAAGAGCGTCTCCCCGACCCCGGGAGCTTCCAGCCGCCCTTCGACATACCCCGCGCCGGTCAGCAGGCTCCGGATGGGGCCGTAGACCGACTTGTGGAAGCCATAGAGGGCCAGCTCCTCGATCGGGGCCACAGGCTCCAGGACCGGCAACCCGGAGTCCGCATGGATCACCGGCAGGGCCAGCCCGACCCCGCCATCGTCCGGCGCCACCAGGTTCCGCCCCCGGCCCCAGGCGATCTCCCCCGTCGCCACATCGCGCAGGACGACGCCGGTGACACCGGGCACGAAGATCACCGGGACCGTCGGAGGAGCAGCCGGCGGAAGCTCCGGCACAACACGGGGAGTCACCCGCGGGCCACAGGCGGCGAGCAGGAGGAGAAGGGCGAAGGGAAGAGCGCGGCGCGGCACGGGCGTGCCGGGGAGTATACCGCCCCCGGCTACCACATCTGGTAGCAAGTGCCTAGACTTCCCCAAGGGACGGTGCGCGCGATAGTCTACCGGTTTGACTGACGGGAAGGACTCCGCCACATGCTCAAGCTCGAACGTCTAGAGATCTCCGGCTTCAAATCGTTCGTCGACCCGGTCACCGTGCACTTCGCGGGCGGCATCACCGCCATCGTCGGGCCGAACGGGTGCGGCAAGAGCAATTTGTCGGAGGCGATCACCTGGGTTCTCGGCGAGCAGAGCGCCAAGTCGCTGCGCGGCGGCACGATGGAGGACGTCATCTTCAACGGCTCCGAGCAGCGCAAGCCCCTCGGGATGGGCGAAGCCTCGATGATCCTGCGCACCGATCCGGGCTTCCCCCACTCCGACGACGGCCGGATCACCATCACCCGCCGGGTGTTCCGCGGCGGCGAGAGCCAGTACCGGCTGAACGGCAAGCTGGTCCGCCTGAAGGAGATCAAGGACCTGCTGATGGACACCGGCCTGGGCATCCGCGCCTACTCGGTGATCGAGCAGGGGAAGATCGGCCTGATCCTCTCCGGCAAGCCGCAGGAGCGCCGCAAGCTGATCGAAGAGGCGGCCGGGATCACGCGCTACAAAGCGCGCAAGAGCATCGCCGAGGTGAAGCTCCAAGAGGCGACGGCGAACCTTCTGCGCATCGACGACGTCGTCTCCGAGGTCGAGCGCGCCCTGCGCTCCCTCAAGCGGCAGGCCGGCGCGGCGCGCCGCTATCAAGAAAAGGAAGTGGAGTACCGCCAGCTCCTGGAGCTGGTGCTCCTCGGCCGCTGGTCCAGTCTCGCGGCGCGCCTGGCCGAGCTGAAAGGCAAGATCGAGGAGACCAGCACGCGCGAGGCCGGTCTCGCCGCGGATCTGCATCGCGACGAGGCCTCGCTGGCGCAGGGGCGCGAGCGGCTCGACGCGCTCGCCCGCCGCATGGCCGAGCGCCATCAGAAAGCCGCCGAGATCGCCGCCACCATCGAAGGACGCCAGGAGTTCCTCAAGGCCAACCGCCAGACCCTGGTCGACCTCGGCGAGCGTTCGGCCCAAGGGCGGGCGCTCGCCGAGCGGCGGGAGCAGGAGATCGAGACCTGGATGGACATGCTGGCCTCCCTCGGCGAGCGGCGCAACGAGCTGGCCGTCGAGCGCGAGCAGGCCGCCCACGCGGTCAGCCAGGACGAGCAGCAGATCGCCGCCGCCGAGCGCGACCTGCGGCAGGTGACGGCCCGCGTCGAAGCCATGCGCGCCCAGGTCGCCGGCTCCGCCGGCGCCATCGACGAGGTCCGGCGGCGCGCCCAGCAGGCGCAGATGGAGATGGAGCGCAGCAACTTCCGCCGCCATCACCTGGAGCAGGAGATCGCCCAGCAGTCGCACGAGCTGAAGCAGGCCGCCGAAGCCTTGGAGATGGCGATCTCCAAGGTGCAGTCGACCGAGTCCGCTCTGGAGACCAAGAGCGACGAGCAGGACCGGGTGGCCGAGGCGCTGGAGGCGACGATGCGCCGCGAGGCCGAGGCGACGGACAAGAAGCGCAACCTGGAGAGCCAGCTCGCCGGCGCGAAGCAGCGCCAGCGCATCCTCGCCGATCTCTCCCGCGCCCATGCGCAGCGGCGGGCCGCGCTCGAAAAGGCCCTCGCCGCCGCCGGCATCGCCTCCCCCACCTGGCTCGCCGGCCAGGCGCAGCCGCTGGACGGCTGGGAGCGCGCGCTGGACGTCTACCTCGGCAGCCTCGCCGATGCGGTGATCCTCGAGCCCGGCACCCGCGCTCTCGATCTCGCCCGGACGCTCGCCGGCCGCGCCGCGGCGATCCTCATTGAGCGGCGGCCGGGCGCCGACGACACCGCCACTCCGCTGGTCGACGATCCGGCCGTGGTTCTCTCGCTGGGCGAGGCCCTGAAGCTCCCCGAGGAGCTGGCCGCGGCGCTGCCCCCGGCCTTTCTGGTGCGCACCGCGGAGGACGCGGCGCGCCTCGCCCGCCAACATCCGGGTCACGCCTTCCTCTGCCGCGAAGGGGTGTGGGTGGACGCCGGCACCTTCCACGTGGAGGGCGAGGTGGCCTCCCCCGGCATCCTGGAGCGCGAGAGCGAGCTGACCGGCCTCGCCAAGCACATCCCCGAGCTGGAGACCCAGCTCCGCGAGGCCACCGGCGAGATCGAGCGCCTGGTCGGCGAGCGTACCGCGCTCGCCCGCGACTCCAACCGGTTGCAGGGCGAGGTCTCGCAGCTCCGCCAGGAGCTGGCCGTGGGCCGCGCCCGCCAGGAAGACCTCGCCACCCGGCACCGCCGCCACACCGCGCAGCGCGAGACGCTCACCACCGAGCAGGAGGCGATCGTCCGCGAGCTGGAGCGGATCGACGAAAAGCGCCGGCAGATCCAGGACGAGCTGACCGCCGCCGAAGAACGCAGCGCCGCCGTGCAAGAAGGTTTTGATCGCGCCCAGGCCGAGCTGGAATCCGCCCGCAACCAGCGCGAAGCGCTGCGCACCGAGAGTGCCGGCCGCCGGAGCCGCCTGGAGCTGCTCGACGAGCGGCTGGAGTCGCACGACCGGGAGGAAGGCCGGGTGCGCACCGAGATCGAGCGCGGCAGGCAGCAGGTCACCCTCTGGCGCGAAGACGCCGACAAGCTGTCCGGCCGGCGCACCGAGCTGGAGCTGGCCATCGCGCGCGCCGAGGACGACCTGCAGATCGCCCTGGAGCAGCGTGCCGCCGCCGAAGAAGGAGTGCTCGGCGAGCAGCAGCGGCTGGACAAGCTACGCGAGGAGATCCGTGCGCTCGAAGACCGCATCGCCCAGGTTCGCGAGCAGCGCGAAGGTCTGCGCTCCGAGATCGAAAACCACCGCGTCAGCCACGCCGGCTTGCGCCAGGACGCGGAGCACCTCTCGCTCAACTTCCAGGAGCACTTCGAGCGTCCGCTCCCCGAAGATCCGGGCGCCCCGCGCACCGACCTCGCCGAGCAGGAGGCCGAGCTGGCGCGCTGCAAAGCGGCGCTGGAACGGCTCGGCCCGGTGAACATCCTGGCCGTGCAGGAGCACGACGAGCAGGAGGCGCGCTTCAAGTTCCTCACCGAGCAGCGGGCCGACGTGGCGAACTCGGTGGACAGCCTGCGGCGGACGATCAAGGAGATCAACGAAGCCTCCGCCGAGCGTTTTGCCACCACCTTCGTCGAGGTCAACAAAGCCTTCGGCGAGACCTTCGCCCGCCTCTTCCGCGGCGGCGAGGCCGAGATGCGCCTGCTCGACGACGAAGATCCGCTCGAAAGCGGCATCGAGATCCTCGCCCGCCCGCCGGGCAAGCGGCTGCAGAACCTGATGCTCATGTCCGGCGGCGAGAAAGCGCTGACCGCCATCGCGCTCCTCTTCGCCCTCTTCAAGAGCAAGCCCTCGCCCTTCTGCATCCTGGACGAGGTCGACGCGCCGCTCGACGACGTCAACACCACCCGTTTCGTCGACGTGCTGCGCGACATGTCCGACTCCACCCAGTTCATCGTCATCACCCACAACAAGCTGACGATGGCCGTCGCCGGCACCCTCTACGGCGTCACCATGGAGGAGAAGGGGGTCTCCAAGCTCGTCTCGGTGGAGATGGAAGAGATCCAGCCGGAGGAGCCGCGGCGGGCGACGGCGTAAAAGGGGGGCAGGATGATCCAGACGCTCCAGATCAAAGGGTTTCGCTCCTTGCGGGACGTGTCGTGGGAGCCTGGGAAGCTCAACGTCCTCATCGGCCCCAACGGCTCGGGCAAATCGAACCTGCTGCGCGCCCTGAGTCTCCTGCAACGCTCGGCACAAGGCGGGCTCTCGGAGGCGATCCTGCGCCAAGGGGGCATCGGGGCTCTGCTCTGGGACGGGCAGGAGCAGGAGATGAGCTGGTCGATCACAGAGAAAACAGAGATGGCCTACGAGCTCCGCCTTCGCCGGCTCGGCGCAACGAGCGCTTACCGCGTCGAAGATGAGCTACTGGCGGACTTTTTTGGGTCCGCAATCTTGAACAAATTTCTCGAACGCCGCCCAGGCCATGCGGCGACCTTCGACGACGACGAGCGCATGCTCAACGCTAACGAAGGCAGCGTTCCTGACGATGAATCCCTCCTGTCGCTCATCGCCGGCCCTTTCGCCAAACCAGCCATTCTCGCCTTCCGTGACCGCTGTGCCTCCTGGGGCATCTATCACGATCTCCACGTGGACCCGAACGCACCGCTCCGCCAACCCGCCGTAGCACGGCTCGAAAAGCGCGTCGCCCCGGACGGCCAGAATCTGATTCCCGTTCTGCACACGCTCTACACGAGCAGCCGCGACTTTAAGAACGACGTCGACCAGGCGATGCAGGCCGCCTTCGGAGAGGACTTCGAGGATCTCACCTTCCCGCCCGCCGCCGACCAGCGGGTGCAGATGCGGCTACGCTGGCGGTCTTTGAAAAGCGCGCAGTCGGCGGCCGACTTGTCGGACGGAACGATCCGCTTCCTGCTGCTGCTGGCGATCCTCGCGAATCCGGAGCCGGAGTCGCTCATCGCCATCGACGAGCCGGAGGCCGGCCTCCATCCCGGCATGCTGCCGATCGTGGCGGAATTCGCGCGCGAGGCAGCCCGTAAAAGTCAGGTGATCCTGACCACCCATTCCCCCCAGTTCCTGGATGCCTTCGGCCAGGAACCGCCGACGACCACCATCACGCAATGGGTGGACGGCGCCACCCAGCTCTCGGTGGTGGATGGCGAAGAGCTGGCCCGCTGGCTTGCCGAGTACAGCCTGGGAGCGCTGTTCCGTTCCGGCGAGCTGGAGGCCATGCGGTGAAGTTCGTCCTTTTCGTCGAGGGGCATACCGAGCGGCTGGCGGTGCCGCAGCTCCTCAAGCGCTGGCTCGATCCGCGCCTGTCCACACCCGTCGGGATCAAGACCTCCCGTTTCGAGGGCTGGGCCGACTATGCGCGAGACCTTCGCAAGAAAGTCGAGCTGAATCTCTCCGGAACGTCCGGCCAGGATGTCATCGCCGGCATCGGGCTGCTCGACCTCTACGGGCCAACGATCTACCCTGCTGATCGCACCGACGCTTCTTCACGTCTTGCCTGGGCGAAAGAGCACTTCGAACGCCAAGTCGGGCACCCACGCTTCCACCAGCACTTCGCCGTCCACGAGCTGGAAGCTTGGATTCTCTCCGAACCAGCGGTGTTGCCCCGGGCGGTTCGCGAAGTCTTGCCGGCCACTCCACCGGAGAAGGTCAACTTCAACGAGCCGCCCGCCAAGCTGCTCGACCGCCTCTACACCAGCAAGTTGAGCCGGCGGTACAAGAAGACAACCGACGGAACAAATCTGTTCCGGGCCCTCGATCCCGCGGTCGCCTACGCGAAATGCCCCAACCTGAAGCTCCTGCTGGATGACATGCTCCAGCTGGCGCAGGCGGCTGGGCTGTGAGCGCGCCAGCTGTCTTTCCCTGACTGAGCAGCACCCCCCTACCAAGCCGGCTCCGGCGTCCCCCCCTCCTTCGACCGTCGCTTCGGTGCCCAGGCGAGGGTCAGAACGTGCACCTCGACGTCCTTGCGCCGCGGCTTGAGGGCGAGGGTCTCCAGGGTCTCCGTGGCGGGATCGAAGCGCGCTTCCAGGCTGCCGATCTCAGCTTCCAGTTGGGCGTTCAGATCGGTGAGCTGCTTCTGGAGCCCTTCCAGGTTTTCCTCGGCGCGGGCCACGTCCTGCCGTTCCTGGATTGTCTTGCCAAAGCCGCGGGCGGCGGTGCCGGCTTTCGAGAAGGTGCTGCCGCGCCGGCCCCGGCCGAAGAGGGCACCCAGGACGGCGGTGCCGGTGGCGACGACGGCGCTCCAGGTCTGGCTGCTCGCCTGGGAGGCCTGCTTCTGCTTCTCCAGCTCGGCTTTGCGGATGCGCTCCTGGAGCTGTGCCACCTTGGGGCCGTACTTCTTGCGCAGCGCGTCCACCTGCTCGTCGCGCCGCTGCCGCGCCAGGTCTCCGAGCCGGATGCGGAAATCGCGCTCGCTCTCCGCGGGCTTGGACACGGCGTCGAGCACCGCGCTGCGCAGGAGATCGCAGCGGCGGGTGCGGAACAACGTCTCTTCGAGCTGCTTGCGCCAGGCGTCGTAGCTCTTCGCCCGCACCGCGGCATCGGCCAGCTCGCCGAACGTGGCGCCGGCCACCGGCTTCTCCTCCAGATCGTCCTTTCCCAGACGCACCGCCTCGGCCAGCGACCAGTCCACCTCGCCGTCGAGGGACGCCAGCAGCGCGAGCTCCTCCGCGTGCTCAATCCCCTTCTTGTCATCGACGAAATGGACCGTCGACGCCGCGAACAGGGAGGCTTCATAGACGATCCCGGCCGGCTGGGCGCGCAGCGGCAGGAACCGCTGGACGACGTCGGGCGGCAGGATCGGCGGCTCGGTGGACGCGCCCCCTGCGGACGGCGGTGCCGGTGCCGGCGAGGCGGCCAGGCGCGCCGGTGCGGCCGGGGCCGCGGCGGTCGGTGCCGCCGCCGGCCGCGCCGCCTTGCGCGGGTCCATCAGCTTCTTGATCTCCGGGCGGGTCAGCGGGCCGCGCAGGTACGAGAGAGCCCAGCGGCACTGAAAGACCACCGGCCCGTCGTCGTGCACGTTGTGCATCAGGAACACGCGGTTGCCGAGCCCGGCCAGGATCTTTTCGATGGTGGCCCGGTCGAGCCCGCCGGCCGCGGCGCTTTCGAGGCCGTCCATCAACCGCGCCTTGTCGCGCTCCGTCTGCAACCGGCCGAGGAACCACGTGCCGACGTTCGCGAGCCCCTTGTAGTCGAGATCCACCGGGTTCTGGGTGGCGAGGACGAGGCCGAGACCGAAGGCGCGCGCCTGCTTGAGGAGGGTGAGGAGAGGGCGCTTCGACGGCGGATTCGCCACCGGCGGCATGTAGCCGAACACCTCGTCCATGCAGAGGAGGGCGCGCAGGCTGGTGGTGCCGGGACGGCTGCGCATCCAGCCGATCGACTGTTCCAGGAGGAGGGAGACGAAGAACATCCGCTCGCGATCGGACAGATGGGCGATCGACAGGATGGCGATCCGCGGCTTGCCTTCCGGGGTGTAGAGCAGGTGGCCGACGTCGAGCGGCTCCCCCACCATCCAGGCGCCGAAGCCGGGCGAGCCGAGCAGGTTGTTGAACGCCATCGCCAGCTCGAAACGCTCCTTGGCGGGATAGAACGTCTCCAGATCGAGCACGCCGATGCGGTCGATCGGCGGTTTCTGGATCTCCTGGATGAGACCGGCGAGATCGAGCGACCGGCCGGCGCGCCAGGCGAGGTCGAAGATGTTCGAGAGAAGGATGTGCTCGCGCCCGCGCATCGGGTCGGACTCGATCTCCAGAAGGGCGAGGAGGCTCGACGCGAGGGTCTGGACGCGGTCGCGCAGCAGGTCGCCGTCGCCGATCACCTCGGCCGGGGGCGCTCCGAGCGACGACAGGATGGAGATCGGCAGCCCTGCCTCGCTCCCCGGGGTGTAGATGGCGAAGTCCGCCGCCTCGCGCAGGCGGGCGATGCGCTCGCCGGTCTGTCCCCATTTGGCGAGGCCGTTCTTCCACGTCTCGGCCTGCTTCGCCGCATACGCCTCCGGCGAGACCCCGGCGCGCGCCGCCCCGTCGGAGTCGATCCAGGGGGCGAAGTCCTCGCCGCGCAGCTCGGGGAAGGTGAGCAGCAGGTTCGCCAGGTCCCCCTTGGGATCGAGCACCAGCGCCGGGATCTTGTCGATCGCCGCCTCTTCGAGGATCGAGAGCAGCAGGCCGGTCTTGCCGCTGCCGGTCATGCCGACGACCACCGCATGGGTGACCAGGTCGCGCGAATCGTAGAGCAGCGGCTCGGCCGCCGCTTCGCCTTTGTCCAGATCGTACGGGCGTCCGAGATAAAAGACGCCGAGCTTTTCGTAGGCCGCGGTTTCATCCGCCATGGTCAGGTCCCTCCCAGGAGGTGTCTATCGTACCTGAAGGAGGGGAGGCGCGAGGCGGGCACCCTTGCCACCCTCCCGCCCGCTGTGGCATAACTGCCGCAACACCTCAAGCGGAGGACGGTCGATGCGTAGAGCAGTCTCGTTGGCGGTGCTTCTGGTGGTGGCGTTCGCGGTTTCGGCCGGCGCGCATCCGCTCTCCGAGCTCGATGCCGGGAGCCGGGCGCAGAGCCAGGCGTCGGATCTGCGCGCCGTCGTCGTGTTTCGCGAAGGGCTCGCCCACGCGGCGGCGAGCGCGGCGGCACGGCCGGACTTGTTTCCCCTGGAACGCCGCAAGGAGCGGCATTTGCTCCATGAGGCCGATCGCGCCGCGGTGCGCGAGATCTGGAAGTCGTTTCTCGACTACACCATCGCCCTCGACTCGCTGGAGCGTTTCCACGTCGAGTACGCCGTCGTCGCCTGGCGCGATCAGCCACCGTCCATCCACATCGCCCGCGGCGCCTTTCTGGCCCAGTACCGCTTCGCCTTCGACCTCATCCGGCGTGTCGAGAACGATCCCAAGCTCCCCATCCTGCTCAATGATCCGGTGCCCGGGCTCGGTCTGCCGGCGGGGAGCTACGACCGGCTGAAGCTGCGTTTCCTGAACGTCACCGCCTCCTCCCAACTCACCGCCTACGGCGCCCTCGCCCGCCTGCTGCCGGCACCGGCGGACCCGGAGCTGGAACGGCAGGCGAAGGAGGATGAGGCCATCCTCTGGGAAGCCGCAAAAGGCCGGCGTCAGGTGTTGACCGTGGCCAATGCGATCAACGTGCTCAAGCAGCTCGGACGGCGCGTCACCTTCCCGGTTCAGGCGAAGGTCTCGGCGTGGATGGGCGACACCAAGGTCCTGCGCCGCCACCGCGCCCTCATCTCGGCCGAGCAGATCGCCGCGCTCCCCCAGCGCCTCGAGCCCGGCGACGTCTTGCTGCAGCGGCGCGAGTGGTACATGTCGAACGTCGGCCTGCCGGGATATTGGAGCCATGCCGCCCTCTACATCGGCACCGCCGACGAACGGCGCACCTATTTCGACGATCCGGAGGTCCGCCGCTGGGTGATCGCGCAAGGAGAGAAGAGCGGGAGCTTCGACGCCTTGCTCCAGTGGCGCTACCCCTATCCCTACTCCCTCTCCCTCCAGGCCCAGGAGGAGGGGCATGTGCCGCGGGTGCTCGAAGCGATCAGCGAAGGCGTCGTGTTCACGACCCTGGAGCACTCGGCCGCCGCGGATTCCATGGCCGCCCTGCGCCCCCGCCTGGACCGCGCCGAGAAGGCGCAGGCGATCCTGCGCGCCTTTCAATACGTCGGGCGCCCGTATGACTTCAACTTCGATTTCCAGACCGACTCGGCGCTCGTGTGCACCGAGCTGGTCTACAAATCCTATGAGCCGACGCCCGGCTACCGGGGAATCCGCCTGAAGCTGGAGGAGATCATCGGCCGCACCGCCATCCCGGCCAATTCCATCGCCCGCCAGCTCGACGAAGAGATCGCCCGCGGAACCCCGCAGTTCGACATGGCCCTGTTCCTGGACGGCCAGGAGAAGAGGGGGATCGCGGTCGAGGCAAGTCTCGAGGAGCTCCGCCAGAGCTGGCGGCGCCCGAAGTGGCACGTGATCTCCCAGGCGGCGGGACGGTAGGGGGACCTACAGATACGACCGCGGATCGAGCTCGTACGGCAGCGGCGTCAGGTTCTCCAGCCCGCCGTCTTCGCGCAGCCAGAGCAGATCTTCCAGCCGCACGCCATAGCCCTGCTCCGGGTGGTAGAGACCGGGCTCCAGGGTGAACACGTCCCCGCCACGCAGGACGCCTTCCGCTCCGGAGACCTTCTTGAAGATCGGCTGCTCGTGGATCTCCAGGCCGACGCCGTGCCCCAGGTTGTGCACGTAGCCCACGGTCGTCCCCGGCGCGGAGATCGGCGTCGGCTCGCCGTGGTCCGTGAAAACGGCACAAACGGCTTCCTGGATGTCCCAGCCGCGCGCTCCCTGCACCGACAGCTCGTGGGAACGACCGAGCGCGGCGCGTACCGCGGCCCAGGCCCTGGCGAGCGCCTCGGGAGGCTCGCCGACGCAGAAGGTCCGGGTGCAGTCGGCCCAGAACAGACCGTCGCGGGGAAACAGATCGACCACCAGGGACTCGCCGGGCTTGAGCACCCGCGTGTCGGTGCCGGTCGAGTGTGGCACGCCGCCCTCGTCGCCGGGTGCGACGACGTTGCCCTTCGGCTGCTCCAGGCCGTACGAGCCCAGCACGCGGCTGATCTCCGCGCGCAGCCGGGCCACCCGCAAGGGCTCTCCCTCCAGCCACAACGAGCCGTCCACCACCACCGCCGCGGCGAGGAGCCGGGCGACGGCGCGGAAGGCCTCGCAGGTGCCGAGGGCGGCGGCGCGGATCGCCGCCACCTCCTCCGGCGTCTTCGTCTTGCGCAGAGCCTGGACCACCGCGTTGCCGGGCACCCACACCCAGCCGTCCTTGGCGAGGCGGGAACAGGCGGCCTGGATGACTCCGGCCGGCCCGAAGCCGGCCAGGGCCACCCGGCCCGGCCGCACGCCGGACGCCGCCAGGGTACGCGCGGCCACCCAGGTGGTCAGGTCCGCGGGCTCCATCGCCTGGCTCTGCCAGCGGGTGTGATCGAGATCTTCAGGGGTGACCAGGGCGAGCCCGGTGCGGGCCGCCTCGTCGCGTTCCATCGGGGTCAGGAAGGCGAGACGGGCGGCGCCCTCCCGGGGAGCCACGAGCTGGCACTCCCCGAGATGGACGGAGCCCACGAAAGGCACCAGATCCGGGTCCTGGGAGGACTTCGCGAGGACGAGCAGGGCCTCGCAGCCCAGCTCGTCCAGGCGGGCCGACAGCGCGGCGAAACGGCCGGCCATGAGCTCAGATATTGCGGTCGAGGAAGCTCTGGAACCCCGACTTGGGCAGGGCGCCGAGCGTGCGGTCGGCCATCTCTCCGTTCTTGAACAGAATGAACGTCGGGATGCTCGACACCTGGAACTGGTAGGCGATCTGCTGGTTCTCGTCGACGTTCAGCTTGGCGATCCGCACCTTGCCGTCCATCTCTTCGGCGAGCTGGTCGAGCACCGGCGCGACCATGCGGCAGGGGCCGCACCACTCCGCCCAGAAGTCCACCAGGACCGGCGTATCCGACCGGAGGACTTCGCTCTCGAAATTATCTTGCGTGATCGTGACGATCTTGTCGCTGGCCATGTTGTCGTATCTCCCCTCTGGTGGGCAGGATGTCCCTGCCGTCCACCTACAACCCGGTGCGGACCCCTTCTTGTTCCAGGGACCGCCGCCGGGCGAACATTTCGCGCGCCGCCTCCACGTCGCGGGCGATCTGGGCGGAGAGGTCCATCACGGAGGGAAAGATCCGCTCCTCGCGCAGGCGCTTGTAGAACGAGACCTCCACCCGCTTGCCGTAGACGTCCGCCTTGAAGTCCAGGATGTGGCTCTCGACGACCCTCTGATAGTTCTCATAGACCGTCGGCCGGGTGCCGATGTTGGTGACGGCGTCGAAGGTGGCCGGAAAGCTCGCGAAGTAAACCCGCGTGGCGTAGACCCCGTTGAGCGGCATCAGCTTGTGCTCGGGAGCCAGGTTGATGGTCGGCCAGCCCAGCCGATGCCCCATGCGGTCGCCGCGGACGATCGTGCCGGCGATCGAATAGGGGCGTCCCAGCATCGCCGCCGCCTCCTCCACCTTCCCTTCGGACAGGGTGCGCCGGATGCGCGTGCTGGAGATGCGGTCGCCGGACCAGAAGACCTCCTCGACGCCGAAAGCCTGAAAGCCGAGCTCTCCGCCCAGCTCCTGGAGCAGCTCCAGGCTCCCCTCGCGCCGGTGCCCGAAGGCGAAGGTCCGGCCCACGTAGATCTCCTGAAGCTCCAGCCGGCCGCGCAGCAGCTCGCGGACGAACTGGCCGGCGGGCACCCGCGCCAGCTCCGGCGTGAAGCGGAGGATGAGGACGACGTCGACGCCCGCCTCTTCGAGAAGCTTCTCCTTCTGCTCCGGTGTGGTCAGCGGGATCGGCGCCTGCTCCGGGCGCAGGACGGTGAGGGGATGGGGATCGAAGGTGATCACCACCGCCGGCACGCCGAGCGCCCGGGCGCGCGCGACAACCCGGTCGACGATGGCGCGCTGGCCGAGGTGCAACCCGTCGAAGTTGCCGATCGTGCCGATCCCGCCTTGCGGCACATCGGCGCTCTGGTTGGCGTAGGCGTCACGGACGACGAGCATGGCCGGTTCGCGCGCTCAGACGGTGGCCGCCAGGCCGATCTCGACGCCGGCGGTGCCTTCGGGTCCGACGATGTGCCCGACCAGGTCATCGGCATAGGCCTCGGTGATCTCCACCTCGACCAGGGTTCCGGCCGGCGCGGCCCCGTCGTTGATCAACAGGCGGCCGTCGATCTCGGGAGCCATGCCGAAGTGGCGGCCCTGGAGGAGGTGCTCGGATTCTTCGCAGCCTCCCTCGACGAGCACCGGCAACCGCCGGCCGACCAGCCGCCGCCGGTTCGCCAGGGCGATCGGCCGCTGCGCTTCCAGGAGCTGGCGCAGGCGCCGCCGCGCCACATGGCGGGGCACCCGCCCGGGAAGCCCGGCGCCCGGCGTCCCCTCCTCAGGGCTGTAGGCGAAGCCGCCCAGGTGGTCGAAACGGGCCTCGCGGAGGAAGGCGAGGAGGTCCTGGAAATGCTCCTCCGTCTCGCCGGGGAAGCCGACGATGAACGTGGAGCGCAGGAAGACGTCGGGCGCCAGCTCGCGCGCCCGTTCGAGCAGGCGCAGGTACCGCCGCGCATCCCCGCCCCGCCGCATCGCCGTGAGCACGTCGCCATGGCTGTGCTGGAGCGGCATGTCGAGGTAGGAACAGAAACGTGGCTCGCTCCCCATCAGGCGCAGCAGGTCCTCGTCGAGCGTGGTGGGATAGGCATAGAGGAACCGGATCCAGGGGATCGAGGTCTTGGCGAGGAGCGCCTCGACGAGCCGGACGAGACCATGGCGGCGCATCCCCAGGTCCTCGCCGTAGCGGGTGGTGTCCTGGGCGATCAGGTTCAGCTCCACGATGCCGGCCTGTTCGAGCTGCTGCGCCTCGGCGACCAGGCTGTCGAGGGTGCGGCTGCGAAACTGCCCGCGCCAGACCGGGATCGCGCAGAAGGTGCACGGATTGTTGCACCCCTCGGCGACCTTGAGGTACGCGAACCCGCGGGTGGTGAGGAGCCGTGGCGCGGTGTGGTCGAACACCGCATGCGACGGCGCCGGCAGCGGCGGGCCACCGCCGAGCTGCACCACCTGCCCCACGTCGCGGAGCTGGTCCAGGCCGACGAAACCGTCGATCTCCGGGATCTCACGGGCGAGCTGGTCGCCGAACCGGTTGACCATGCAACCGGCGACGAGCACCTTCTCGACGCCCTGCCCTTTGCGCCCCACGACCTCGAGGATGGTGTCGATCGACTCCTGCTGGGCTTCTTCGATGAAGGCGCAGGTGTTGACCACCACCGTGTCGGCGTGATCGAGGTCCTGCACCACGTCATACCCACGGCGCGCCAGCTCGCCGAGCATGATTTCACTGTCGACGAGGTTTTTCGGGCAGCCGAGGCTGATCAAGCCCACGCGCGGGCGGCGAACGGTTTCCGGCATCGGGGGAGAGTCTAGCAGAAGAAGGAAACCGCGCCCCCGCTACTGCAGCAACCACCAACCACCCACCAGGATGGAGACCGCGGAGAAGGTTGCGAGAAGCGCCTGGTAGGTGCCGGCACCCCGCCCGGAGAGCCGGGCCGCCACCAGACCCAGAGCCGACGAAAAAGCCACCATGGCGGCGATCGAGCCGAGCCCGAAGCAGAGGACATAGGCGAACGACGCCGCCGCGGACGGCAATGCCAGCGCGGGCAGGATACCCAGCAGGTGCGAGCTGCCGGCGAGACCGTGGAGGGTGCCGATCCAGAGAGCCATCCGTGGCCGGCCGGACACCTCGGGGTGCGGATGGCCGTGCGCCGGCGGCGCGGAGGCGGCGCCCGCGCGGATCCGAGCCAGCCAGACCCGGCGCAGTCCCCAGAGCCCCACCCCGATGAGCACCGCCCCCACCAGACGCTCGCTCACCGAGGACAGCCGGTCCACCGGCAGCAGGCCGCGGAGAGCGAGGGCCAGCAGGCCCACACCCCAGACCCCGACACTGTGGCCGAGCCCCCAGAGCAGCCCGGTCGACCACCCCCGCCTCCGCTGCTCGACCACGAGGGGCGCCACCGCCGACAGGTGGTCGGGACCCGACAGGGCGTGGACGAGACCCGCGAGGAGACCGAGAAACCCGCAGGTGACCGGGTTCACTTCACCCCCGGGCTCCCACCGGCCGGTGAGCGTCGAGAAACTCTTCGACCGTCAGATCCGCTTCGATCTTGCCGTAGTCGAGCTTGAGCACCCGGTCGGCCACGTGGAAATAGTGGTCGTCGTGGCTGATCACGAAGACCGTCTTGCCGCGCGAGCGCAGCTCCGGCAGGAGCTGCAGGTAGAAGATCTCCTTGAACACCGGATCCTGGTCCGCCGCCCATTCATCGAAAAGGTAGATCGGCCGGTCTTCCAGATAGGCGGTCAAGAGCGCCAGGCGCTTGCGCTGTCCCTGGGACAGCTCGGTCGTGGAGAGCTGGCCGTCCTTGACCTGGACCTTCTGCTGCAAGTGGAGCCGGGTGAGGTATTTCTTCGCGTCGTCGTCCAGCGCGCCCGCCTCCAGGCCGAGCAGCGTCTCGAAGACGAAGAAGTCGGAGAAGACCACCGAGAAGTGCCCGCGGTATTCTTCCCGGTTGTCGTCGTCGATCGACTTTCCTGCAAAACGGATCTCCCCGCCTTCCGGGGCATAAAGACCGAGGATCAACTTGGCGAGCGTGGTCTTGCCGCTGCCATTGCCTCCCACCAGGAAGATCAGCTCGCCGGGGGCAAAGGACAGATCGATCGGCCCGAGAAGGAAGCTCTCGTCCTCGTTCTCGCGCCGGTAGCGGTGGGTGACTCCCTTGAGCTCCAGCCGTCCCCAGGAGCCGGAAGGCTCGGCATCGCTCTCGCGTTCTCTCGTCTCGGCTTCCAGGCTGAACCCCAGCTCCTCCACCGTTCTTGCGGAGGCGAGCGCCCGCCCGAGGTTGGGGAGGGCGTTCATCACCACTTCCAAAGGGACCATCATCTGGAAAAGGATCACCGTGTAGCCGATCAAGGTCTTGCTGTCGACTTCTTGAAAACGGGGCAGCAACAGGACGAGCAGGCCGAGGACGACGAAGAACAGGGCCTGGCCCCAGCTCGCCGCGGCGGTGAAGACGACGTGGCCGGCACGGCTCGCCCGGCGGAACTGATCCGCCGTCGCCTCCATCTGGCGCAGGAACGCGCGACGGCGGAGGCGGTGCATCTTCAGCTCTTTCGTTCCCTCGGTGAGCGAACGCACCTCGCCGACCAGGTTGTCGAACACGCGGCGCGACCTTTCGAAGTGGCGAATCGCCCGGACCACCGGGATCTGGTAGGTCACCACGCCGAGCACGATGAAGCCGGCGACCTCCAGCAGCACCACCCAGGAGAGCCAGCCCAGATAGACCAGGCAGCTCACCACCACCGCCACATGCATCATCAGGAGAGGGACCATGGTGATCGCCTCGACGATGACGCCGATGTCGGTGGTCAGGGTCGCGAGGAGGCGGTGCGAGCCGACCTTCTCCAGATGCCGCAGGGGCGCATTCAGGATGTTCCGCGCCAACCGTACCCGGAAGGCCAGGAGGCTGCGCTGGGCCAGGTCGATCAGCAAAACCTGTGAGACGTAGCGCAGGATGGGGACGAGGATGCAGAGGGTGACGAACAGGCCTGCCAGCAGGGTCGTCCGGTCTCCCCTCGCGGTCAGGATCTCGGTGATCAGGGCGATCATCGAGGTGCTCGCCACGCCACCGATGATTCCGGCGGCCGCGATGAAGGCGATCTTCAGCCGCGACCGGGGGATCTCCTTGGAAAGCCGAAGGAGAAACGTAAGCAGGCGCACAATGTTCATCATGATGAGGAGCTCCGCTGGGCCTTCCCAGAAGCGCGAGATTCTAGCAGATGCCGGGGGCTCTCACCCCTGCTAGCCCTCTGCCACCTGCCGCCGCTCCTTTTCGAGCTGGGCGGCGACCAGCCGGGCATAGAGGCCGCTGCGTGCGAGGAGCTCGTCGTGCCCGCCCTGCTCGACGAGCCGCCCCTGGTCCATGACCAGGATCAGGTCGGCGTCGCGCACCGTGCTCAGCCGGTGGGCGATGACGATGCGGGTGGAGCGCAGCGCGGCGAGCTCGGCCTGGATGCGCACCTCGGTCACCGTGTCGAGGGCACTGGTCGCCTCGTCGAGCAGCAGGATGGCCGGCCGGTGCACCAGGGCACGCGCCAGCGCCAGGCGCTGCCGCTGGCCGCCGGAGAGGGAGGCCCCGCCGTCGGACAGCACGGTTTCGTACCCCATCGGCATGGCCAGCACGTCGTCGTGAATGTGGGCCCGCTGGGCCGCCTCCACCACCCGGGCGAGCGGCAGGCTCGGATCGGACAAAGCGACGTTGCTGCGGATGCTGGTGCCGAACAGATAGGGATGCTGCGGCACGATCCCCACCTGGGAGCGCACCGTGCGCAGGTCCAGCTCGGTCAGGTCGCGGCCATCGAAGAGGATGCGCCCGGCGCTCGGCGGATAGAGGCCCACGAGCAGGCTCGCCAGCGTCGACTTGCCGGCTCCCGACGGTCCCACCAGGGCGACGAAGCGGCCGGCCGGAATGTCGATCGTCACGTCCTCCACCGCGTAGGGGGCGAGCGGCCCGTAGCGGAAGCTCACCCCCTCCAGCCGGATGCCCCCCTTGAGCCGCCCCGCCGGGGAGGCCTTGCTGCGGTCCTGCTCGCGCGGCGTGTCGAGCACGTCGTCGATGCGGTCGAGATAGCTCCCCAGGAGCTGGAGCTGGAACGCCGTCTGCACGAGCTGCGAGAGGGGGGTCAGGAAGCCGGCGGCGAGAGCGTTCAAGGCGAGCATCGTGCCGAGGGTCAACTGGCCCTCCAGCACCTGCAGGGCACCGAAGACCAGAATGACCAGCGGCGAGCCGGTGGCGAGCGCCGCGAGCGCCGCATCGACCAGGCCGGTCAGCCGGCCGCGGTCGAGCGAGACGTTGAGCACGTCGACGAACAGGTGCGACCACTGGTCCACCGCGCGGTGCTCGGCGCCGGCCGCCTTGAGCGTCTCCATGCCGGCCAGCAGGTTCACCTGGAAGCTCTGCGAGCGCGACTCCGCCTGGAGGGAGCGCGACATCAGCTCGCGCTGGCGGTGGCGGGTGAGCAGGAAGAGCCCCACCCGCGCCAGGCCGAGCAGAAGGACCAGCAGTCCCATCTTCCAGCTCGCGGCGAACAGCAGCACCAGGTAGAGGGTGACCAGCGCGCCGTCGAGGACCGCCGACAAAGCGCCGGAGGTGAGGATCTCGCGCACCGTGGCATTGCTCGACATGCGCATGATGAGGTCGCCGGCCGAGCGCTGCTGGAAGAAGGCATACGGCAGGTCGACCAGATGGTCGAGGAAGTCGAGGGTCATCCGCGCATCGAGCCGCGTGCGCAGGTAGAGCAGAAGATAGGTGCGTAGGAGCGAAGCCAGGAAGTGGAAGACGACCAGCGCCGCCATCCCGATGCCCAGCACGGTCAGCAGATGGAGATCGGCGCGCGGCAGCACCCGGTCGACCAGCAGGCCGATGAGCAGCGGCACCGCGAGCGCGAAAAGCTGCACCAGACCCGAGGTGACGACGATCCGCTTGAGCGCGCCGGCCTGCTCCAGGAAGAGGCGGAGATAGCGGCCGACGTTCCTCGGCCGCCCCTCTTCCGGCTGGAAGTCCTCGCCGGTCTCGAAGGCCAGGGCGACGCCCGTGAAGGAGCGCTCCAGCTCCTCGCGCGACACCCAGCGGCGCCCCACCGCCGGATCGACCAGCTCGGCGCCTCCTTTGTGGAGGCGGTCGAACACCACGAAGTGGCTGAACTGCCAGTGCAGGATGGCGCCGCGGTCGAGGAACCGCAGGTCGTCGATCTCGTCGATCTTCACGCCGCGTCCGCGCAGGCCGAAGATGCGCCCTGCGTTGATCAGGGCGAGCGCGTCGGCCCCGTCCCGGCCATAGCCGGTGACCTTGCGCACGTCGTCCAGCCGCAGGTGCTTGCCGTGAAAGCCGAGCACCATGGTGAGCGAGGCCGCGCCGCAATCGCTGGCCGTGGTCTGCTGCACGTACGGAATCGTCCGGCGGCGGGTGAACGCCAACCGGCGCAGCGCCGGAAACCGGCGGTCGAGGGGCTCGGGCGCACCGGTCCCCGTCTCACTCATGCCCGGCCTCGGTGAGCGCTTTGAGCGCGGGGATCAGGGCGACGAGGATGCGCTCCGAGCGCACCTGCACCTCGGCCCGCCCCCACATGCCGTCGTGGTAGCGCCGCGTCTTGCCCTCCGCCTGGAAGGTGGCGACCGGCAGGCGGGCGGTGACCAGGATGACCGGGCCGCCCAGGGTGGCCGCGTCGGCGATCTCGTCGCCGAGATAGCGCCGGGCCTCCGCCGGCCCCACGACCTCGCTGCCGACGTCCAGCACGGTGAGATGCTGGTAGGCGTAGCGGTACCCCTGAAGCTCCATCCGCAGCGCCATGCCGGGCCGCAGCTGCGGCCGGAACTCGCCCGGGAGGAGGGCGACCACCGTGCGCTCCCCCGCGGCACCGGAGAGGGTCAGCAGCACCTGCCCCGGCGCCACCGGCTGCCCGGGGCGCACGCGGACGTCGTCGACCGCACCGGCCGCGGGAGCCCGCAGCTCGCGCTCGGCCAGCCGGGAGCGGGCCAGCTCACGCCCGGCGCGCAGGGAGAGGAGCGCCCGCTCCGCCGCCGTGTCGGACGGATCGCGCAGCCGGTTGATGAGCTGCAGCTCGATCTCCTGCTCGATCCGTTCCAGCTCGGCGGCCTCCTGGGCATCGTGCAGCCGGATCAGGAGCTGGCCGGCCGCCACCGGCTCGCCGCGCACCACCGCCACGTCCCCCACCGTGCCGGACGCGGTCGCCCGCAGGTCGGTGCGCCCTCCCAGCCGTACCACGGCCGGCCCGGAGGCATACTCGCGCAGGGTGCCAAGAACGCTGAACAGCAGCGTCCCGGCGAGCACGGCGAGGAGCAGGCCGTAGGTCCATTGCATCCAGCGTGGGTCGGCCCGCAGCAGGTCCCCTTCGATGCGCATTCCTTCTTGATGCAGCCGCAGCGCCTGCTCGCGAAAGAGCACCTGCGACATGCCCGCCGCCGCGGCCTCGTCCGGGCTGGGCAGCTGGCGCGCCACGAGCGGCGCCACCTGCTCGGCGAGCCGGCGCAGGAGGGCGAGCTCGTCGGCGCCGAACGCCGGGCCGCGGGCCGTGCGCACCACCGCCAGCACCGCCAGCACAGGCTCGCCCTCGGCCACCCGCACCGCGATGGCGGCAAACCGCTCCTCACCTTCTGCCGCCGGATCGTCCGCCTCGCGGTCGAAACGGGGATCCCGCCCGATCCGTTCGAGCGTCAAAGGCAGGCCGGTGCGGGCCACGAAGCTGACCAGCCCCACCGCCGCGCTCTCGCGCCGCGCGTCCGGCTCCCCTTCCTCCCCCGCCCACAGCAGGTCCCGCGTTGCGTCGTGGAAGAGGCAGAAGGCTCGATCCGCATCGAGCAGCTCGGCGGCGGACGAGGCCAACGCCCGCCCCGCCGCGGACGCCGAGCCCGCCACGGCGACCGCCCCCACCGCAGCGGCCAGCCGCCGTGCCGTCTCCGCCTTGCCACGAGCCGGAGGGCCGGAGCGCCGCCGTTCGAGAGCGCTCCGTAAAAGAGCAGCCACGTCGTCGGCCGGGATCGGCTCGGAGGTGAGATAGAAGAGGCGGTCCCGGTCGATCCAGTCCTGGAACGGGGACAGATCCACACCCCCCGCGAGGACCAGGTGGACCCGCGCCTCCGCCCCGGCCAGCCCGTCGACCTTTTCCAGCAGGTCGAGCGCCCGCCCCTCCGGAAACCCCGCCCCGAGGCAAAGGGCCGCCACCGGCCGCTCGGCGAGAACGGCGAGCACCTCCTCCTCCGATCCCGCGGTGAGCACCCGCATCTCGCCGTCCAGACGCCGCCGGCAGACCTCCGCCGTCACGGCGTCGAAGCCGGCCAGAAGGGCGATGGGGCGGTTTTCGGTCATCGTCGCGTGGCGTCCTCCCGGGAGTCTAGGGGGAGAAGCCGGGCGGGTCAACGGCTCATCCGCCTCCGCCTGCACCGCCGGCATCGGCCTCAACCCTTTTGTGCTCAATCGTTTGAGGTATTTTTAGGAGATTTGAGGCCGGTGCTGAGGACCTTTGAGGAGCCTACGGCCTACTCTTCGCTCGTGGTTGGGACGGGAGGGGCCGCGAAGGCGGTGAAGGTCCTGTAGCTCTTTTTTTGAAGGTCTGGTGTTGGAGGGAAGCACGGCAGGTCGGTTGTTTTGTTGTTTTGCAGTTGTCTCTGGAGGATGAAGTCAGATCGTTTCTTTTGAAGTCGTCGGTTGGTCCGTGAGGTTGAAGAGATTGAAGGGATAGCCGCCCGGGACGTGTCCGTCCCGGGTTTTGTTTTTGGGGCGGAAGGGAACCCGGCTATCATCCCCTCCATGAAACCGAACAGGCCGACCGTCATCGGGCGTCGAGAGGTGCTCCGTCTGGGTTTGGTCGCGGCCGGCCTGCTGGCCCTGCCGCCCCGGCTTCTTCGCGGAGCCGAGGGCCGGAAGAAGCGCGCCGTGGTCATCGGCGCCGGCATGGCGGGTCTCGGCGCGGCGCGGACGCTCCACGACGCCGGCTGGGCCGTGACCGTCCTCGAAGCCCGCGCGCGGATCGGAGGCCGCGTGTGGACGGATCGTTCCCTCGGGATGCCGCTCGACCTCGGCGCCCAGTGGATCGAGGGATCGACCGGCAATCCCCTCACCGCCCTCGCCAGGACCTTCGGCATCCCCACCAAGGTCGACACGGACGAGTGGCTGTACTTCGGCCGCGACGGCAAGGCCTTGTCCGAACCGGCCGCCGCAGCCATGGACGAGCTGCTCGCGGAGCTGCTGGAGCGGATCGAGGCCTACGGCGAGACGCTCGACCGCGACGTCTCGGTGCGCCGGGCGGTCGAAGCGGTGCTCGCCGACGAGGACCTCACCCGCCACCAGCGCGACATCGCCGAGTCCTTCCTCGTCGGCGAGGAGACGACCACCGGCGCCGACACCGAGTCTCTGTCCCTCTGGTACGGCGACTCGGCCGACGGCTTTCCCGGAGAGGACCTGCTGCTCCCGGGTGGATACGGCCAGGTCCCCGACCACCTCGCCCGCGGGCTGGACGTGCGCCTGGAGCACACCGTGAAATCCGTCACCCAGGACGCCCGGGGCGTGCGCCTCCAGACCTCCAAGGGTCCGTTCGAGGCGGATCACTGCATCGTCACCATCCCGCTGGGCGCCCTCAAGCGCGACACGATCGCCTTCTCCCCGGTGCTCCCCAAGGCGAAGACCGACGCCATCCGGCGGGTCGAGTTCGGCCTGCTCGACAAGGTGATCCTGGTGTTCGACAAGCCGTATTGGCCCCGGGACGTCGACAAGTTCGCCCACCTGGCCGAAGAGCAGGACCGCTATCCGGAGTTCCTCAACTGGCACCGCTACGGCGGCCAGCCGGTCCTCTTCTCCTACTGCTCGGGCACCTTCGCCCGCGCCATGGAGAAGCGCGGCGATGCCCAGGTGCTCGCGGAGGTGATGGAAGTGGTGCGCAAGATGTTCGGCGCCCGGACGCCCGCGCCCAAGAAGTCGAAGGTCGTCCGCTGGGCGCAGGACCCGTTCACCTTCGGGTCCTACTCCTACCTCCCGGTCGGCGCCACCCCCGAGCACCTCGACACCCTCGCCGAGCCCTTCGGCCGCGTCCTGTTCGCCGGAGAAGCCACCAACAAGGACTACCAGGCGACCGTCCACGGCGCCTACCTGTCCGGCCTGCGCGAAGCCCGCCGGCTGCTGGCGGGGTGAGGGGGGGCGGTTTGGCCCACGTTCAGGGTTTACTGTTCCCCGTGAGCCGCGCTATCCTGGTTCCATGACGATCGAGCTGGCTACCAGCGTGGCCGAAGAGCTCAAGCTCCTGGCGACGCTCCAACATCGAGACATCCGAGTGCTGATCGAAGAAGCCCTCCGGCAATACCTCGAGGCGGCCGCGATCACCGACCTGGACTCCTTCGCGGTGGGCGAGACACAGGCCAAGCTTGTCGGCGAGCTGCGCGACATCGCCGAGTGGTCGGACGCCCCGGCGTGAAGCGCGGGGAGGTCTGGTGGGCTGATCTGCCTCCCCCCGTCGGAAGCCGGCCGGTCATCGTTCTGACGCGGAATGCCGTCCTTCATACCATCGGTTCCGTGGTCGTCGTTCTGGTGACCCGAACGGTGCGAGACCTCCCGACCGAAGTCACCCTCGGCCGACGCCAAGGGCTTCCCATGCCCTGTGTCGCCAACTTCGACAACATCTTGACGATCCCTCGCGACCGACTGACTCGGGTCATGGGTGCCTGTGACGCGCAGAAAGTGCAGGAGCTGGACTTGGCGATCAAGACCGCCTTGGAGATTCGATAGGGTGGCCACCCCATGACGATCCGAACCGACAACGAGCTGGACGCCCTGCGTGCGGTGGGTCGCATCGCGGCAGAGGTCCTGGAGGCGATGCGGCGCGCGGTGCGCCCGGGGATCACCACGGCGGAGATCGACCGGGTGGCCCGCACGGTCATCGAGACACGGGGCGCCCGCTCCGCGCCGGAGCTGGTCTACAAATTCCCGGCCGCCACCTGCATCAGCGTCAACGACGAGGTGGTCCACGGCGTCCCCGGTCTCCGCGTGCTCCAGCCGGGGGACGTGGTGAAGCTCGACGTCACCGTGGAGAAAGACGGCTTCATGGCCGACACCGCCTGCACCGCGATCGTCGAGCCCCGCTCCGCTCTCGGACGGCGGCTGGCGAGCTGCGCCAAGCAGGCGTTCGAGGCGGCCCTCGCCGTGGCCAAGGCCGGCCAGCCCATCTCCCGCGCCGGCCGGGCGGTCGAGGAGGTGGTCCGCAGCCAGGGCTTTTCGGTGATCCGCCAGCTCTGCGGCCATGGCATCGGCCGCACCATCCATGAAGATCCCGAGGTGCCGAACTTCTTCGATCCCAACCACCGCGGCGTCTTCGAGGAAGGGATGGTCCTGACCATCGAGCCGATCATCTCCGCCGGCTCCGGCCGCACCCGCAAGGCCGGCGACGGCTGGACCCTCAAGACGACCGACGGCTCCCTCGCCGCCCACTTCGAGCACACGATGGCCATCACCCGCGGCCGGCCGGTGTTGCTCACACTCCGCTGACGAAGCGGGGACGAGCAGTTGCAAGCACCTTGAATCTCGCAGGCTCGGGCTCACTTGGAGCCCCGAGACGCACCTCCTTTCTTAGAAGCGTCCGTGATGGACGAATCTTCAAACGTTGGAGACCCCATGCGAAAGCTGTCGCTGGCCCTCGTCCTCGTCCTCTTTTCCTCCGTCGCCGCCTTCGCCGCGGCCCCTGAATGGCCCAGCCTGAACCAGCAGCTCTCCCGGGACCGCGTGGTTCCCGGCAGCGCGCTGGAGAAGCTGATCCAGGCCAACCAGGACTTCCGCGTCCTGCGCCGGGAGGAGGCGACGGACGATCTCAGCCTCCCCCTCTGGCTGCGCGTTCTCTGGCGCAAGGCCCATCCCGAGATCGAATACTCCGCCGAGGATCCCACCGGCGGCTATCCCCATGTGCTGCGCGAAATCCATGAGTGGATGCTGGCCCACCAGGACCTGCTCCCCGGCCCTCCGGAGAAGACGGTCCTCCCCGAGGCCAACCGCGCGGTGATCGGCACCAACCTGCGGATCTCCGGTGCCCAGACGGCGCCGCGCAGCGAGTCGGACATCCGGATCGACTACTGGAACGCGCAGCGCATCATCTCCGCGTCGAACAACATCTCGGCGAGCGGCCGGCAGGGGCAGTACTGGTCGGCGGACGGCGGTGCGACCTGGGGACAGACGCTGCTCACCCTCGCCGCCGGCGACTCCTTCCATTCCGACCCCACGGTCGACTGGGACTCGAACGGCGACGCCTGGTCCACCACCCTCGGGATCAACTCCGGCGGCACCGTCCTGCGCCTGCGCACCTACAAGTCGACGGACGGCGGGCAGACCTGGACCTATGACAGCCTCGCCTCGGGCGCCCAGACGTCGGTGGACAAGCAGATGGTGTGGGTCGACCACAGCGCCACCTCGCCCTACGCGGACAACATCTATGCGATCTGGCACAACGGCCTGCCGGCGTTCATGAACCGCAAGGTCGCGGGCGGCGTGTGGGACACCCCGATCCAGGTGAGCGGCGCCGAGACCACCGGCACGGCGATCGGCTCGGACGTGAAGACCAACTCCTACGGGGACGTCTTCGGCTTCTGGCCCGCCACCGGCAACCGCCGCCTGCTGGTCACCAAGTCGACCGACGGGGGGGCGAGCTACTCCGCTCCGGTGATCATCACGACGACCTTCGACTCCTATGAGATCCCGGTCCCGGCGTTCGCCACCCGCAAGATCCTCATCTACGTCTCGGCCGGCGCCTACCGCACCGCCACCAAGAACATGGTCTACGCCTCGTGGACCGACCTCTCCGGCGAAGCCGGTTGCACCCTCGGCTCGCAGGCGCCCAACACCAACGTCAATTCAACCTGCAAGACCCGCATCTGGTTCTCCCGCTCCTCGGACGGCGGCACCACCTGGTCCGCGCCGGTCAAGATCAACAACCAGGCCGGGCTCAACGATCAGTTCAACCAGTGGATGGTGGTCGACGAGACCAACGGTGCGCTCGGCATCATCTACTACGACACGGTGGACGATGCGGGCCGCAAGAAGACGGACGTCTGGTATCAGGCCTCCTTCGACGACGGCGCCACCTGGAACCCGGCGGTCAAGGTGACCACCGCCCAGACCGACGAGACCGTCGCGGGCGCCAACTCGGGCAACCAGTACGGCGACTACAACGGCCTCTCCGGCCATGCCCGCGTGCTCTTCCCTTCGTGGACCGACCGCCGTAACAATGCGCGCGAGGAGATCTGGACGGCCCACATCGACGAGCCGAAGACCGACGTGTGGACCAAGGACAAGCCCTGGGACACCGGCCTGGAGCCCGACCCCGCCACCGCCGCCAACAACATGTGGGAGAGCGAGGACATCTGGGTCCGCAACGACCTGACGGCCGGACCCCACCAGAACCCGGAATTCGGGCAGACCAACTACATCCACGTCATGGTGCGCAACCGCAGCACCGTCACCGCGGTCAACGTGCCGGTCCTCGTCTACGTGGCCAACGCCAACAACGGCCTCGTCTGGCCCGTCGACTGGACCTACGTCGGAACGGCCTACGTCAGCAGCCTGCTGCCCAATGCCTCGACCGACGTGGTGGTGCCGTGGAATCCGGCGGGAACCGGCCACTACTGCATCCTGTCGCGCCTGGTGACGGCGCAGGACCCGATGACCAACCCCGAGACCGCGGACGTCAACTACAACACGCGGTACAACAACAACATCGCCTGGAAGAACGTGAACGTCGTCGACCTCACCCGCAACGCGGTCGTCAAGGTCCTGGTGGGCGTGCGCAACACCGACCGCGAGCGGCGCAAGCTCCACATCGCGTTTGAAGAGAGCAAGCGGACGGCCGACCATTCCTTCTTCCGCCGCGGCGCCGTCACCGTCCTCCTCGGTGACCGTCTCGCCAAGCGCTGGGCCGAGGCCGGCCTGGAAGGCACCGGCATCAAGCGGATCGATGACCGGACTTTCCTGATCGCCGATCCCGAACGCGCCACCATCACCGTCACCCTCGACGGCCGCGAGGAAGATCAGGTCGAGCTGGTCTTCGAGGACACCGCGCCCAACCCCACCGGCGAAGGCCGACCGGTCGACTACGGCTTCGTGATGAAGCAGGAAGACATCGAGAAGAAGGAGATCCAGGGAGGCGTGACCTACGAGATCCGGGCGCTGCCGCCGCTCTGATCCGACGCGACCCGCGATCTCGGACAACCATGCTCTGCAGCGGGCCCTCGCGCGAGGGCCCGCTTTTTTTGCGGGTCAGAGGGCCCGCAGGCGGCGTTCGAGCTCGGCCAGCTCCGGGCAGAGCTGGAGCAAGGCACCGTAGCTGGCCAGGGTCTCCTTCATCAGGAGGTCGCGGCCACCACCCGCTCGCCGCGAATCACCATGGCTCTTCAGGAACGGCTCGAAATCCCGCTCCTTCACCGACACCTCGGCTCTCACCTCCAGCCAACTCCGGCCGAGCTTCTGCCGGTGCCCCGCCAGGAGCCACACCTCGACCTCCTGGACGGCGGCACAGCAGAGGAGCCGGACTCCCTGAGCCGCAGCGTCCTCTTCCAGCCGCTGAAACTCGCTCCGCCGGTCCCGGCCGTCTGCATCGACCAGAAAGAGCAGGAGATCCTTGTGGCGGTATCGTTCGAGCAGGGCACCCCGCAACAGCTCCTTCGCGTGCTCATAGCCCTGCGCCCGGGGGTTTGTCAGCACCTCGACCTTCGCGTTCGCCTTTCCGCATTCGGCCAGCAGGCGGGTGACGAGGGGTTTGAGGATGTAGCCGTTGTTCAGCGGGTCTTCGGGGACGACGAGGACGTTGAAGCTCAAAACGCCCCCTCCAACCACCCTTCCGTGAACAGCTCGCCGAGGGGCTGCTTGCGCACCAGCTCGATCAGGTGCGGGATCTCGCTGAGCGGAGTGACGGTCGAGGCGCCGGTCGCTTCGTCTCTCTTGAAGAGGAAGGTCGTGGCGTAGTCCTTCTCTTCGAGCCAGGCCAAAACGACCGGGGAATGCGTTGTGGCGAAGACCTGGGGACCGGACCCACCGGATTGCGTCTTCAGCAGCTCGAGAAGAAGCCGAAGGCGGCTCGGGTGGATACCGTTCTCGATCTCCTCCAGGGTGATGATGGCCGGCATCTCGGGTTGGAAGAAGGCGGCCGTGATGGCGGCGAAATGCAGAGTGCCGTCGGAGAGAATCGAGGCGGGAAGCGTCCGGGCCCCTTCTCGGAGGGCAAAGAGCGGCTCTTTCACGGCACCTTCCAGAATGACGACATCATCGAGCTCCATCGGCGTCAACTGCCTCAGCCAGGAGAGGTAGGCACTGCGGCGGCCGTCATCCTGGAGAATCGCCTGCACCAAGGCGGCGAAGTTTTCCCCGCGTTCTCCCATTCGCGGCGCGAAGCGCGTCTGCGAGTAACCCCGCAGCAGAGAAGACACCGGAGTCAATTGCTGCAAGTTGCCAAGAGTCGAGCGGAAGAGCTCCCGCGCAACCCCGCCTGCCGGCTCGGCTGTTTCATTGACCACCGGAAACCTGGGGAGCATGTTGATGGTGTGACGGAAGCTCTGCCCCTGGCAGGTTCCCACGACGCGGAATCGCACGGTGGGTGGCAGCACCAAGTCCTCGAGTCCCTTGGCCTCGAAGGTGGCCGACCAGGTCCCCCCGCGAATCCCTTCCCAGACCTCGCTCCCGGCCCCCTTGGGCTTCCCGTTGAAGACCTCGTCGATGGTGAAGCCGTAGGCGATCCCCTGGAGCACCCGCAGGGCGTCGAAGAAGTTCGACTTCCCGCTGGCGTTGGCCCCGATGAAGAGGTTCAGGCCCCCGAGCTTCAGGTGGACCTTCTCGAAGCTCTTGAAGTTCTCGATTTCGATCTCGGTGATCACGCGCCTGGCCTCCGGAGCGTCCGGCTCCCCCTACGGTTCTCTGCTGTGACATTCTATGCTGGTCCGGCCCGGGCCTTCCGGGCCATTCCAACGACTCTCGAGAGGACGCTCCATGCCCACCTTCGTCTCCGACCTCGCCCCCCGGCCGCTCTGGAAGCACTTCGATGAGATCCTCCGCATCCCGCGCCCTTCCGGTCAGGAGGAGGCCGCCCGGCGGTACGTGCTCGGGCTGGCGGAGCGCAAGGGACTGGCCGTCCGTCGCGACGCCTATGGGAACTTCGTGGTCGCCAAGCCGGCGAGCCCGGGCAGAGAAGGGGCTCCCGCGGTGGTCCTGCAGGCCCACCTCGACATGGTCGGGGAGAAGAACTCCGACGTGCAGCACGACTTCACCCGCGACCCGATCGTTCCCCGCCGCGACGGTGAGTGGCTGATGGCCACCGGCACCACCCTCGGTGCGGACAACGGCATCGGCGCCGCCGCCATGCTCGCCGTCCTGGAGGCGGACGACCTGGTCCATGGCCCGATCGAATTCCTCTTCACCGTCGAAGAGGAGACCGGGCTGATCGGCGCCGGGGAGCTCGACGGCTCCATCGTCCATGGCCGCCTTCTCCTGAACCTCGACACCGAGGAAGAGGGCGAGGTCACGATCGGCTGTGCCGGCGCCGGCAATACGACCTTGACGCTCCCCCAGGAGTCCGCCGCCGCACCGGCCGGCCGCACGGCTTTGGAGGTCGCGGTGACCGGTCTCAAGGGTGGGCATTCGGGCACGGAGATCCACCTCCCCCGCGGCAACGCGATCAAGCTCCTCGCCCGCGCCCTTTACGCCGTGGACCAGGGAACGCCTCTCCACGTCGCGTCCTGGACCGGCGGCGGCAAGCACAACGCCATCGCCCGCGAAGCCGTGGCGGTCGTCCTCGTCCGCCCGGAAGAGGTTGGAGCCGTCCGCGCCGCCCTGGAGAAGGAAGGCGCCACGATCCACACCGAGCTGCAACCCGGCGAGCCCGGTTTCCGCCTGGAGGTCCGGGCGGCGGCGGTACCCGACGCGGCCTGGACGGAGGCGGCCGGCCGCCGCGCCGTCGCCCTGGTGCACACCCTCCCGCACGGGGTCCTCACGATGAGCCAGGACATTGCGGGCCTCGTCGAGACGAGCACCAACCTGGCCGCCGTCAGCGCGCAGAACGGGTCTCTGAAGATCCTCCTCAGCAGCCGCAGCATGGTCGATTCCGCCCTCTGCGCCACCCGCCAGCGGATCCGGGCGACCGCAGGGCTCGTCGGCGCCACCGTGGAGGAGAACAAGGGGTATCCCGGCTGGAAGCCCGACCCGCAGGCCGCCCTCCTCGCCACCTTCCGGCGCCTCCACCACGCCATCACCGGTACCGAACCGGAGCTCCGAGCCGTCCATGCCGGCCTGGAGTGCGGCGTCATCGGCGAAAAATGCCCCGGCATGCAGATGATCTCGTTCGGACCGCTCATCCAGGGACCCCACTCGCCCGACGAGCGGGTCCACGTCGAGTCGGTCGGGCGGTTCTGGAAGCTGCTGGTGGCCCTGCTGGAGGAGCTGGCGCGGTAGGGGCGGCGGGAAAGATCGGACGGATCGCACGGATCCGTCCGATCGCCGCGCCTACACCGCCACCGGCTCGTCCACCAGCTCTTCGAACGTGGCGGTGAAGTGCCGCAGCACCTTGGGGGCGTAGACCATCCGCAGGCCGCGCAGCTCGTCGCGGTGGTCGCGGATGTGCTCCAGGATCTCGGCCACGTAGTCGAGGTGGGAGTTGGTGAACACACGCCGGGGGATGGCGAGGCGCACCAGCTCCATGGGGGCCGGCAAGTCCTTCCCTGTCTCCGGATCGATCGAAGCGTACATCACGGTGCCGATCTCGACGCCGCGCACACCGCCCTCCCGGTAGAGGGCCACCGACAGCGCCTGGGCCGGGAACTGCAGAGCGGGAATGTGCGGCAGGAGCGCTTTGGCGTCGATGTAGACGGCGTGCCCGCCGGTGGGACGCATGATCGGGATGCCCAGGCCGGTCAGCTTGTCACCGAACGCCGCCACCTGACCGATGCGGTAGCGAAGGTAGTTCTCGTCGAGAACCTCGCGCAGGCCGCGCGCCACCGCCTCCAGATCGCGGCCGGCGAGGCCGCCATAGGTCGGAAATCCCTCGATGACGATCAACCGCTGGGTGAGCGTCTCGAGCAGCTCTTCGTTGCGCGAGGCGAGGAAGCCACCGATGTTGGCAAGGCCGTCCTTCTTCGCGCTCATCGTGCAGCCGTCGGCGTAGCTGAAGACCTCGCGGACGATCTCGGCGACCTGGCGGTTCTCCTGTCCCGCCTCCCGGGTCTTGATGAACCAGGCGTTCTCGGCGAAGCGGCAGGCGTCGATATAGAACGGAATGCCGAACTCGCGGCACATCTCCGACGTCGCCCGCACGTTGGCCAGGGCGACCGGCTGCCCCCCTCCCGAGTTGTTGGTCAGGGTCAGCATGCACAGCGGGATGCTCTCGCGCGGCGTCTCCTCGAAGAGCCGGCGCAGCCGTTCGAGATCCATGTTGCCCTTGAAGGGGTGGTTGGCGTTCGGATCCTTGCCCTCGGGGATGACGAGATCCAACGCGACTCCCTGGTTGGTCTCGATGTTCGCGCGGGTGGTGTCGAAGTGGTTGTTGCTGGGGACGATCATGCCAGGCCGGGTCAGCAGCGTCGAAAACAACAGGTTCTCGGCGACGCGCCCCTGGTGGACGGGCAGGAAGTGCGGGAATCCGAAGATGTCCTGGATCGCCGACCGGAGGTGGAAGAAGTTGCGCGCACCGGCGTACGCCTCATCTCCCTGCATCAGGCCGGCCCACTGCCAGTCGGACATGGCCGAGGTCCCGGAATCGGTGAAGAGGTCGATGTACACGGCCTCGGATGGGATCTTGAACAGGCTGTAGCCGCCGTCGCGCAGGAGGCGCTCGCGCTCCTCACGGGGAAGCAGGTGAATCTTCTCCACCACCTTCACGCGCCACGGCTCGGGAAGTGATCTCATGGATTTGCGACCCTCCATAACAGGACCACAGCGGCGCCGCAGACGCGGCGACCGCGAGGTCGATTGAGCTCTCGAGTCCAAACGCAGCCGACCATGCTGGATCGCTGCGTCAGGACTATAGTGTCGCGAGCGCCAAAAAGGAAGACAGGGGGAACGCGACCTCACCCCCCTGGACCGCCGAATCCTCCGCCCTATAATCCGCCGGATGCCGCCCCTCGTCGAGATCCGCGACCTCTCCAAATCCTTCGACGAGGGAGGACGGCGGCGGGCGGTGTTGCGGCAGGCGAACGCCGGCATCGAGCGCGGCGAGCTGGCGGTCCTCGTCGGGCGCAGCGGCACCGGCAAGTCGACGCTGCTCAACCTGCTCTCCGGCATCGACCTGCCCGACGCGGGCGAGGTGGTGGTCGACGGCGTCTCCCTCGGCCGGCTCGCGGAGCGGGAGCGGACCCTCTTCCGCCGCGACAAGATCGGCTTCATCTTCCAGTTCTTCAATCTGATTCCGACGCTGACGGTGGCGGAAAACCTGCTTCTCCCCCTGGAGCTCAAGGGCCGGGTCCCGGCCGGAGCGCGGCGCGCCGCGCTCGATCTCCTCGCCGAGGTGGGGCTCGCCGACCGCGCGGACACCTGGCCCGACCGCCTGTCGGGCGGCGAGCAGCAACGGGTGGCCGTGGCGCGTGCCCTGGCCCACGATCCCCTCCTCGTCCTCGCCGACGAGCCGACCGGCAATCTCGACCTCGAAACCGGCCTGCAGGTGCTGGAGATCCTCGACCGCCTCACCCGCCGCGCCGGCAAGACGATGGTGATGGTCACCCACAGCCCCGAGGTGGTGGGGATCGCCGACCGCGTCTTCCGGGTCACCGACGGGCATCTGGTGGAACAGCGGTGACCGCCCTGCTCTGGCGGTCGAGCGGGCGCCATCTGCTGCGCCATCCGTGGCAGATCGGTCTCGCCACCCTGGGCGTCGCGCTGGGGGTGGCGGTGGTGGTCTCGATCGATCTCGCCAACGCCAGCGCGCGCCGCGCCTTCTCCCTTTCGACCGAGACGGTCACCGGCCGCACCACCCACCAGATCGTCGGCGGTCCCGCCGGGTTGCCCGAAACCGTCGTCCGCCGCCTCGCCGTCGACGCCCGGCTGGCCGGGGACCTCCCGATGGCCCCGGTGGTCGAAGGCTTCGGCACCGTCCCGGGCCGGCCGGGCACCGGGATGCGGGTGATCCGCATCCTCGGCGTCGATCCGTTCGCGGAGGCGCCCTTCCGGCCTTTCCTGAACCCGCTGCCGTCCTCGCGGGACACCGCGGGTGGCGCGCCGGCCCTGGCTCCCCTGCTCACCCGCCCGCGCTCCGGCGTGCTCTCCACGGCCACCGCCCGCGAGCTGGGTGCGCACGCCGGAGGCACGTTCCCCCTGCGGATCGGCGGCGCGCCGCGCAGGGTGGAGCTGGCCGGCGTCCTGGAGCCGGGGGATGAAAGCACCCGCCGCGGGCTCGCCGATCTGCTGCTGATGGACGTCGCCGCCGCGCAGGAGCTGCTGGACCGGCCGGGCCGGCTGGACCGGATCGACCTGATCGTTCCGCAGGGACAGGAGGGGGAGCGCCTGCTGGCACGGGTCACCGCAGCGCTGCCGCCGGAGGCCCGGATCCTGCGCGCCGAGGCCCGTTCCCGTTCCTCCGAGGAGATGACGCGCGCCTTCCGGCTCAATCTCTCGGCCTTGTCGCTCCTCGCCCTGGTCTGTGGCGGCTTCCTGATCTACAACACGATGACGTTCTCCGTCGTCCAGCGCAGGGCTCAGATCGGCCTCCTGCGCGCGCTCGGCGTCACCCGCTGCGAGATCTTCGCGCTCGTCCTCGCCGAAGCCGCGGCGGTGGCCGTGGTGGGTACCGCTGCGGGCCTGGGCGCCGGCATCCTGCTCGGGCGGGAGCTGGTGCGGCTGGTCACCCAGACGATCAACGACCTCTACTTCGTCCTCTCCGTCCGCGATCTGGCCCTCCCGGCCTGGACACTGGCCAAGGGAGCCGCTCTGGGCTGCGGTGCCACGCTCCTCGCCGCGGTGGCCCCGGCGCTGGAGGCGACCCTGGCCCCGCCCCGCGCCGCGCTCCTGCGCTCCTCGCTCGAAGCCCGCCTGCGCCGGGGCCTCCCGCGTACCGCCGCCCTCGGCCTCGCGCTTCTCCTTCTCGGCCTGGCCGTCCTCGGCCTCTCGACCGGCCTGGTCGCCGGTTTCGCCGGCCTGTTCGGCATCATCCTCGGCTGCGCCTTGCTGGTTCCGGGGGCGACGGTGGTCTTGATGCGCCTGCTGCGTCCGCCCATGGGCGCCCTGTTCGGCGGGCTCGGCCGGATGTCGGCCAACGGTGTGGTGGCGTCGCTCTCCCGCACCGCGGTGGCGCTCTCGGCCCTGGTCATCGCCGTCTCGGTGACCGTCGGGATCGGCGTGATGATCGGCAGCTTCCGCAGCACCCTCGTCCGCTGGCTGGAGGACTCGCTCCAGGATGACATCTACGCCTCGGCGCCGAGCCGCGGCGGCGGTTTCGCGAGCGCCGGCCTGAGCCCCGAGGTGGTCCGCCGGGCCGCCGCCCTGCCGGGGGTCGTGGCCGTCCACACGCTGCGCCGGGCGGAGATCGCCACCCGAGACGGGCCGCTGCGCCTGGTCGTCCTCGGCATCGACCGGCAACGGCTCGGCGGCTATACGCTGCAGCAGGGCGACCCGGAGGAGGTGTGGCCGGCCTTCCTCCGTGGCGAGGCGGTCGTCGTCTCCGAGCCCTTCTCCCGGCGCCGCGGCGTCCAGGCGGGCGACACCCTCGCCATCCCCACCGAGCGCGGCACCCGCAGCTTCCCGGTAGCCGGGGTCTACGCCGATTTCGCCTCGGACTACGGCGTCATCCTGATGAGCGAGGCGGCCTGGAGCCGTTTCTGGAGCGACGGACGCCTTTCCGGCTTCTCCCTCGCGCTCGCTCCCGGCGCGGACCCGGATCGGACGATCGAACGCCTGCGCGCGGCGGCCGGAGACGAGGTGCTCTTCGCGCAGTCGAACCGGGCGCTCAAAAAGATCTCGCTGGAGATCTTCGACCGCACCTTCCGCATCACCACCGTCCTGCGCCTGCTGGCGGGCCTGGTCGCCTTCCTCGGCATCCTTTCCGCCCTGATGGCCTTGCAGCTCGAACGCACGCGGGAGCTGGGCGTCCTGCGGGCGAACGGCGCGACGCCGGGGCAGGTGTGGCAGCTCGTCACCTCGCAGACCGGCCTGATGGGCCTCGCCGCCGGTCTCCTCTCGCTCCCCGTCGGCCTCGCCCTCGCCGCTCTGATGATCTACGTGATCAACCGCCGTTCCTTCGGCTGGACGATCCGCCTGGAGATCGCCCCGGAGATCCTCCTCCAAGCCGTCCTCCTCGCCCTCGCCGCGGCGCTCCTCGCCGGGGTCTACCCCGCCTGGAGGATGGCCCGGACGTCACCCGCCGTCGCGCTGCGGGAAGAGTAGGTCAACCCCCCGCCACCTCCCGGTACACCTGGAGCAGCGCCTCCGCCACCCGCGCCGGGTCGTGGCGTTCGCGGCGGGCACGGCGGCCGGCGGCGGCGAGGCGGCG
>DIHE01000005.1 GCA_002420005.1 Holophagales bacterium UBA5704
CCTCCTGGGAGCTCGACCTGCGCACCAACTGATCGAGGTGCCCCGGTGCCGCCCCGCGGCCCGGGTGTCTTCTGCACGCAAAGCCTCCTTCCTCGGAAGGGGGCTTTTTCGTCTCCGTGCGCCTCGCGCCTCAGACACCCGGAGACCGCCCGGGGAATCCCCGACAGAAATCCGGCTCACCGGCTCGCTTTTGCCCGCGAGAAGCACCCTTACTCCATAGAAGCACTCTCAAGCCACAGCCGACGCTTGTCGCGAACGCTGTGATCCTAAGGATTCTGTCCGAAACACCCTCTGCGGAGGAGGAGACAAGGAACATGCATTTGAAATCTCGAGCTCTCCCGGTCGCCCTCGGGCTGACCGGCCTGCTCACCCTGTCCGGGATCGCGGGCGCCATCGTGCCCGCCGAGAACAACAGCTCCCTCGGTTCCCTGGCGTTCGTCACCGAACGCTTCCACGCGCTCACCGACCCCGAGGCGATCGAAGACGCCCGGGGCGTCGCCGACGCCACCGTCGTCAATACCTGGGACAGCTTCCGGGCCCAGCATGGCGAGTGGAGTGGAGTGATCGACAAGCGCAACGGCGCGCTGGAGATCGCCGAAGGCCAGGGCGTGCCGTTCATCCCCGGCCGCGGCAACCAGCTCCGCCTGGCGGACATCTCCGCCCACCTGGGGGGCAAGGCGGCCGTGGACCTGGCGACGATGGAGAGCATCACCCGCGCCTTCCTGCCGACCGTCGCCGGCGCGCTCGGCGTCAGCCCCAAGTCGCTCCAGCTCAACCCGGGGCGCTCCGGCCATCCCGCCGAGCATCTCTGGTTCATCGATTTCGACGTGATCCAGGACGGCATGGCCGTCGAGAACGCGCGCGTCGTCTTCCGCGTCAACAACGGCAACCTGATCCAGTTCGGCAGCGAGAACCTGCCGTCGAAGGGCGTCAAGACGCCTGCGGCGGGCCTCGATCGCAAGACCGCGCTCACCAGCCTGTCGGCGTACGTCGGCGGCTTCTCGGCGGCCGACACGTTCATCGACGGTGGATCGCTGCGCCTCGTGCCGGTGCGCATCGAGAACGCGAAGTTCGCCGAGGGCTATGCCCCGGGCCAGGGCCGTGGGCTCGCGGCGATCTGGCAGTTCGTGTTCCGCCGCGCGGGTGAAGACGCGACCTGGCAGGCCCGGGTCGACGCCGCGACCGGTGAGGTCGTCGCGCTGCGCGACATCAACGAGTATGCCGGCGTGACCGGCGGCGCCAAGATCCTCGGCACCTCGACCAATGTGCCGATGCCCTTCGCCAACGTCTCCTCCGGTGGGTTCACCAACTCGGCGGGCGTCTACAGCTATCCGGGCGGCACGGTCACCTCGACCCTCGCCGGCCAGTACGTGCGGGTGCTCGACAACTGCGGCACGATCTCGCTCGCCGCCAACGGCGCCGGCGACATCCTCTTCGGTACCTCCACCGGCACCGACTGCACCACGCCGGGCGTCGGCGGCGCCGGCAACACCCACTCCTCCCGCACCCAGTTCTACCATGTGAACCGGGCCAAGGAGGCCGCCCGCGGCTGGATCAGCAGCGCATGGCTCAACGCCCAGCTCACCGCCAACGTCAACATCAACCTCACCTGCAACGCCTTCTGGAACGGCTCGACGATCAACTTCTACCGCTCCGGCGGCGGCTGCGGCAACACCGGCGAGATCGAGGCCGTGTCGCTGCACGAGTACGGCCATGGCGCCGACAGCAACGACGGCAACGGCTCCTCGCCCGAGAACGGCACGGGCGAGACCTACGGCGACTGGACGGCGGCCCTCGGGACGCACAATTCGTGCATCGGCGCCGGCTTCCTCACCAGCAACTGTTCCAGCTACGGCGACGCCTGCACCTCCTGCACCGGTGTGCGCGACATCGACTGGGCCAAGCACGCCTCGGGCGTCGCCCACACGGTGTCGAACTTCACCCAGACGCGCTGCCCCACGAGCGGCACCGGCTATGTCGGTCCCTGCAACCGGGAAGGCCACTGCGAGTCGTACATCTCCTCCGAGGCGCTGTGGGACTTCGTCAACCGCGACCTGCCTTCCCCGGGCAGCGGCACCGCGTGGTCCATCGGCGAGCGCCTCTGGTACCTGTCGCGCTCGACGGCCACCTCGGCCTTCGCCTGCACCCCCAGCGGCACCTGGACCTCCAACGGCTGCAACACCGGCTCCCTGTGGAAGACCATGCGCGCCGTGGACGACGATGACGGCAACCTGACCAACGGCACGCCGAACTCGGCGGCGCTCTTTGCGGCATTCAACCGCCACGGCATCGCCTGCACCACCGACGCGGGCGCCAGCACCAGCTTCCGCGGCTGCACCCAGCCCGCCACTCCGTCGATCACCCTCACCCCGGGCAGCAACTCGGTTTCGGTGGCGATCAGCGGCTCGACCGGCGTCTATGACATCTACCGCAACGAGCGCGGCTGCAACGCCGGCTTCATCAAGGCGGTCAACGACAACGCCACCACGAGCTACAACGACACGGCCGTCGCCAATGGCTTCACCTATTACTACCAGGTGACCGCCCAGCCGAGCGGCAACGAGTCCTGCGCTTCGGCGCCCTCGACCTGCGTTTCGGTCACCCCGGCGGCCGCGCCCTGCACGCCGCCTGCGGCGCCCACCGGCCTGACCGCCACCGCGGCCGGCGCCAACCAGGTCAACCTGTCGTGGACGGCCTCCGCGGGTGCCACCGGCTACAACGTGTATCGCTCGACCACCTCGGGCGGACCGTACTCGCTGGTCGGCTCTTCGGCCACCACCTCGTTCTCGAACACCGGCCTGACCTGCAACACGGCGTACTTCTATGTCGTGCGCGCCACCAACAGCCCCACCTGCGAGTCGGGCAACTCGGCCCAGGCGACGGCCACCACCGGCACCTGCCCGGTCTGCACCACGACCAACCTCTACAGCAACGGCTTCGAGACCGGCACCGGCCTCACCGGCTGGTCAAAGGGCACGTTCGTGGCCGGCGGCTCGACCACGAGCTGGCGCGGCATCCAGACCTGCACCGCCAAGACCGGCACGAAGATCTTCCGCTACGGCGGCTCGACCTGCACCGCCAACTACGGCAACAACAACTTCACCTATGCCCAGCCGAATGGCACCGGCGGTATCTCCGTGCCCGCCGGGTCCACCACCACCCGCCTCTCCTTCTGGCACCGCCGCGACTTCGAGAGCGGCTTTGACGGCGGCACGCTGGCCGTCTCCATCGACGGCACCAACTACGAGTTCGCGCCGGCCACGGCCATCCTTTCCGGCACCACCTACAACGGCACGGTGTCCGCCTCTTGCCCGCCGGCCGGTGCCGCGGGTGCCCCGATCTTCACCGGCACCGCCAGCACCTTCGTCAACACGGTGGTCAACCTCGACGCCGTCTGCGACATCCTCACCGGTACCACCACCGGCTGCGCCGGCCGGGCCGTGCGCGTCGGCTTCACCTCGATCAGCGACTGCTCGACGACCGGCGACGGCTGGTTCCTCGACGACGTCACGATCAGCGCCTGCGTGCCGTAAGGCACCCGCAGCGTCCCCCTCACGAGGCCCCCTTCTTCGGAAGGGGGCTTTTTTTGCTTGCCTGGCTCCCGGCTTTTCCCCTACAATCGGGCGTTCACTCTGTGCGCAAAGCCCCTACTCCTCGTAGGAGCACTGCCGTGTCCGTCTTGCTCAACCTCTCGGGGAAGGACAGGTATATCGAATGAGATCTCTCGACCAGCGTCTCCGCACTCACCTCACCGCAGCCCTCTTGCTCGCCTTGGCGGCGCCCGCGGCCGCCATCGTTCCGGCGCAGGGAGACAGCCCGCTCTCCTCCCTCGCCTTCATCAGCGACCGGGTCCAGGCCAAGGCGGTCCTCGCACCGGTCGAAGAGGTCGAAGGTGCCCTCACCGCGTCCGTCCGGGACGGCTGGACGGGCTTCCGGGGGACCAACGGCCTCTGGACCGCCGTCATCGACAAGCGCAGCGGCACCCTCGAGATCGCCGAAGGCGAGGGCATCCCGTTCCTCCCGGGGATCGGCAACGACCTCACCAACGGCGCCATCGCCGCCCATCTGGGCACCAAGGCGAAGGTGGACCTCGCGGTGGTGGAGAGCATCACCCGCGCCTTCCTGCCGCGGGTGGCCGGCCTCCTGGGGGTCGATCCGGCGACGCTGGTGCTCAACCCCGGCCGCTCGGGACATCCGGCGGATCACCTCTGGTTCGTCGACTTCGACGTGGTGCGGGGCGGCCTGCCGATCGAAGGCGCCCGCGTCGTCTTCCGCATCGGCCACGGCAACCTCATCCAGCTCGGCGCCGAGAACCTGCCCGCCGCGGGCGTGGCGATTCCCGCCGCCAAGATCAGCCGCGGGCAGGCGCTCGCCAACCTCTCCGCCTACATCGGCGGCTTCTCCGCCGCCGACCAGTTCGTGGACGGCGGCTCGCTGCGCCTGGTGCCGGTACGGATCGAGGACGGCCGGTTCAACGAGGGCTTCGAGATCGGCCGGGGACGTGGCGCGACGCCCGTCTGGCAGTTCATCTTCCGCCGCGGCAAGGGTCACGAGACCTGGCGCGCCCGCGTCGACGCGGTGAGCGGCGAGATGCTGGAGCTTCTCGACACCAACGACTATGCGCAGGCGACCGGCGGCGTGAAGTTTCTCGGCGTCGCCTCGAACCAGCCGATGCCCTTCGCCGACCTGTCGACCGGCGGCTTCACCAACTCCGCCGGCATCTTCACCCATGGCGGCGGCGCCGTCTCCTCCACCCTGAACGGCCAGTACGTGAAGATCAGCGACGGTTGCGGCTCGATCTCCATGAGCGGTGATCCGGACGGCAACATCGCCTTCGGCACTTCCGCCGGCATCGACTGCTCGACCCCGGGCGTCGGAGGGGCGGGCAACACCCACTCCGCCCGCACCCAGTTCTACCACGTGAACCGGGTCAAGGAAGTCGCCCGCGGCTGGCTGCCGGGCAACGTCTGGCTCGGCCAGCAGCTCACCGCGAACGTCAACATCAACCTCACCTGCAACGCCTTCTGGAGCAGCGCCTCGGGGACGATCAACTTCTACCGCTCCGGCGGCGGTTGCGGCAACACGGGCGAGATCGAGGCGGTGTCGCTGCACGAGTACGGCCACGGCCAGGACAGCAACGACGGCAACGGCGGCTCCCCGGATCGCGGCACCGGCGAAACCTACGGCGACTGGACCGCCGCCCTGGCGACCCACTCCTCCTGCATCGGAAGCGGATTCCGCGCCACCAACTGCGCCGGTTATGGCGACGCCTGCACCTCCTGCACCGGCGTGCGCGACATCGACTGGGGCAAGCGGGTGTCCAACACGGCGCACACGGTGGACAACTACACCCGGCCCTCCTGCCCGACCAGCGCCACCTATCAAGGCCCCTGTCTCAAGGAAGGGCACTGCGAGTCCTACGTCTCCTCCGAAGCGCTGTGGGACTTCGTGAACCGCGACCTGCCGAGCCCCGGCAGCGGCACCGCCTGGACCACGGCCGAGCGCCTCTGGTATCTGTCGCGCTCCACGGCCACCGCGGCGTTCGCCTGCACCACCGGGGCGACCTACACCTCCAACGGCTGCAACACCGGCTCCTACTGGAAGACCATGCGCGCCGTGGACGACGACGACGGCAACCTGGCGAACGGCACGCCGAACTCGGCGGCCCTCTACGCCGCGTTCAACCGCCATCTGATCGCCTGCACCACGGACACCGGCGCGGACACCAGCTTCCGCGGCTGCACCCAGCCGGCGACGCCGACCGTCGTCCTCACCCCCGGGGACAACGAGGTGAACATCTCCTGGTCCGGCTCGACCGGCGTCTATGACGTCTACCGCAACGAGATCGGCTGCAACGCCGGCTTCACCCGGATCGCCAACGACCTGGCGGCCTCGCCGCTCATCGACGGCAACGTCGCCAACGGTTTCACCTATTACTACCAGGTGACCGCCCAGCCGGCCGGCAACGAGTCCTGCGCCTCGGCGCCGAGCACCTGCCAGTCGGTGACCCCGGTCCCGGCCACCTGCACGCCGCCGGACGCACCGGCCAATTTCACCGCCACCGGCACGGCCAACCAGATCAACCTCGCCTGGGACGCGGTGTCGGGTGCCACCTCGTACCGCGTCTACCGCTCGGCCACGCCGGGAGGCCCCTACAGCCTGCTCGCCATCACCGCCGGAACGACCTACGCGCACACCGGCCTGGACTGCAGCGAGACCCACTCCTACGTCGTCCGCGCGGCGACCTCCGCCGCCTGCCAGTCGGTGAATTCCACCGAGCAGACGGCCTCGACGACCGCCTGCCCGCCCTGCGCGACGCAGACCCTGTACAGCAACGGCTTCGAGACCGGCTCCGGCCTCGCCGACTGGACCACCGGCACCCTCCTCTCCGGCGGCCCGACCGCCGACTGGCGCGGCATCCAGACCTGCACCGCCAAGACGGGGACCAACATCTTCCGCTTCGGTGCGACCACCTGCACCGGCGACTACGCGAACACCCAGTACAACTACGCCCAGCCGAACGGCGCCGGCGGCATCAACATCCCGGCCGGCTCGCGGACCAGCCGCCTGTCGTTCTGGCACCGCCGCGGCTATGAGAACGGCTTCGACGGCGGCGCGCTGGCCGTCTCGCTCAACGGCACCAGCTACACGATCGTGCCGTCCTCGGCGATCCTCTCCGGGAGCTACAACGGCACCCTCAGCAGCGGCACCGGCGGCTGCACGCCGGCCGGCGTCGGCGGCACTCCGGCCTTCACCGGCGTCTCCTCGACCTTCACCGAGACCGTCGTCAACCTGGATGCGGCTTGCAATGCGGCGAGCGGCGGCACGGGCGGCTGCGGCGGCCAGGCGGTGCGCATCGGCTTCACCTCGGCCACCGACTGCTCGCTGGTCGACGACGGCTGGTTCCTCGACGACGTGGCGGTGACCTCCTGCGTCCCGACCGTCCCGGCGACTCCGGCCGACTACTACACCTTGACCCCCTGCCGTCTGTTCGACACCCGCCTCGCCGACGGTCCCCTGGGCGGCCCGGTGCTGCAGCCGGCCACCGAGCGGTCGTTCACCGTCACCGGCGTCTGCGGCGTGCCGTCGACCGCCAAGTCCCTGCTGCTCAACGTCACCGTCGTCTCCCCCGCCAGTGCCGGATACGTCCAGGCCTACCCGGGTGACGGCAGCGTCCCGGCGACCAGCACCATCACCTTCGCGCTCAACCAGCTCATCTCCAACAACGCCGTCGTCAACCTGGCCGGCAACGGCTCCGGCACGATCAAGGTCCGGCCGGGAACGACCGGCACCGTCCACGTCGTCGCCGACGTCCTCGGCTACTTCGAGTAGCCCCACACCGCCGAGCCCGCGGAGCCGCCAGTCCCCTGGCGGCTCCGCCTCTTCACCCCTGCGAGCCCATTCCTTGTCAGGCAAACCCCGGAATCAGAGATTTTTCCCCGAACTTCACAAGGAGAGGGCTCGGTTTGGGCTCGCGGGGGCACTTGTAAAGATGGAGGCTGTACCTCTCCGTTTGTTGAACCCGTTGTCCCTCGGAGGATTTTTGACATGAAGAATTGGATCGCTGTGTCGTCCTTGCTTCTGGGCCTCGCTCTCCTTCCGGCCGCCGGCCAGGCCGGCGAGCCCCGCCAGGCCGCCTGGCCGTCCCTCGACCGCCAGCTCAGCCAGGCGCGCGCCGTCCCCGGCAGCGCGCTCGAGGCCTTGATCCGCGAAAACCAGGACTTCTCCCTGCTGCGCGCCGGAGAGGCCAACGACAAGATCCCGGTGCCGGCATGGTTGCGGGTCTGGTGGCGCAAGGGCCATCCCAACATGGTTTATTCCGCCGCCGACCCGTCGGGCGGCTATCCGCACGTGCTCAAGGAGATCCACCAGTGGATGCTGAGCCACCAGGATTTCGTCCGCGGCTTGCCGGACGTCGCGATGTCCCCGATGGCCGAGACCGACGGCATCGTCGGCATCAGCCTCGCGGCGACCGTCGGCGCCAACACCCGGATCTCGGGATTGCAGACGAGCCCGCGCAGTGAATCCGACATCCGGATCAACTTCTGGAATCCCTCGAAGATCATCGGCGGCTCCAACTCCATCGTCGCGAGCGGCGCCCAGTCGCAGTTCTACTCCGCCGACGGTGGCGTGACCTGGGGCCAGACCTCCCTGCCGTTCACCGGCACCGACAGCTTCCATTCCGACCCGACGGTCGATTGGACCTCGGACGGCACGGCCTGGGCGACGACGATCGGCATCAAGGGCAATGCGCTCCGGCTGCGCGCCTACAAGTCGACCAACGGCGGCGCCACCTGGACGTTCGACAACACCTTCTCGGGCAGCCAGCGCAATGCCGACAAGCAGATCATGTGGGTCGATCACAGCGCCACCTCGCCGTACAAGGACAACATCTACGTCTGCTGGCACAACGGCACGCCGCAGTACGTCAACCGGCGCACCGGCCCGGCCGGCGCGTGGGGCGCCTCGCCGCTCCAGGTAAGCGGCGCCGAGTCGTCCGGCACGGCGATCGGCTGCGACATCAAGACCAACAGCGCGGGCGACGTCTTCGTCTTCTGGCCCACCACCGGCAACCGGCGGATCGTGGTGGCCAAGTCGACCAACGGCGGCGTCTCCTACGGAGCCGGCGTCGTCGCCGCCACCACCTATGACGGCTATGACATCGGCGTCCCGTCGTTCAACAGCCGCCGCATCCTGATCTACGTCTCCGGCGGCACCTACAAGACCGCCACCCGCAACGAGGTGTATGCCTCGTGGACCGACCTCTCCGGCGACGCCGGCTGCACCGCGGCGGCCAACGAGCCGGGCTCGAACGTCGCCTCGACCTGCAAGACCCGCATCTGGTTCTCCCGTTCGACGAACGGCGGCACCACCTGGTCGGCGCCGGCCAAGATCAACAACCAGGCCTCGCTCAACGACCAGTTCAACCAGTGGCTGGCGGTGGACGAGACGACGGGCACGATCGGCATCATGTACTACGACACGGTCGCCGACGCCGGCCGCAAGAAGACCGACGTCTGGTTCCAGACCTCGACCGACGGCGGTGTCACCTGGAGCGCGGCCACCAAGGTCACCACCGCGATGACCGACGAGACCACGGCGACCGCCAACCTGGGCAACCAGTACGGCGACTACAACAGCCTCTCCGGCTATGCCGGCGTGTTCTTCCCGTCGTGGACGGATCGCCGCAACAACGCCAAAGAAGAGATCTGGACGGCGCCGATCACGGTGCCCTGAACCCCCTCCCCTGGCCCCTCCCCCGCTGAAGCGGGAGAGGGGAAGAAGACCCTGCTCCGGTCCTCTCCCGGGCGGGAGGGGGCGCCCTCTCCCGCTTTGCGGGGGAGGGACGGGGAGGGGGACCTACAACCGCTCCGCCAGCAAGCCCAGCGCCCGTACCAGATCCGGGCGCCGGGTGAGCACCTGGCGGAGCGGGTCTTCCTGCAACGCTTCCAGCCGGCCGGAGAGGGTACGGAGGTTGAACGCCTTCACGTCCAGATCCGGCACCACCTCGCTCCAGGAGAGCGGCGTCGACACCGGAGCCCCGGGATGCGGACGGACGCTGTACGGGGCCGCCAGGAGCTTGCCGCGGCCGTTCTGGAGCGCATCGACGTACACCCTCCCTTTGCGGGCCGGAATCGCGCGCGCGACCGTCGCCACGTCCGGCAGGCGGCCGACGATCACGCGGGCCAGCAGCTCGGCGAGCTGGCGGACCCTCTCCTGGTCGAGCTGGCCCCCCATCGGCAGCAGGACGTGCAGGCCGCTCCCACCGCTCGTCTTGATGAAGCTCGGCAGCTCGATCTCCTCGCACAGCTCCCGCAAGGCGAGCGCGATCCGGACCACATGGGCGAAGGGGGCCCCTTTCGGATCGAGATCGAGGATGCACCAGTCCGGCCGGTCGAGATCCCCCACCCGGCTCGCCCAGATGTGGAACGGAATCGCCCCCAGATTGACCAGGAAGAGCAGGTCGTCCACCTCGTCGCACAGGAAGTAGTCGATCTCGCGGGAGCCTCCGTCGCCCGGGATCGGCACCGTGCGCAGGCGCCGCGCCGCCGTCTCGGGCGCGTTTTTCTGGTAGAACGACTTGCCGGTGATGCCGTCGGGGTAGCGGTCGAGCACCAGCGGGCGGTCGTGCAGGTACGGCAGCATCCACGGCGCCACGGCGCGATAGAAGTCGAGCAGGTCTCCCTTGGTGATCCCCTCGCCGGGCCAGAAGACCTTGCCGAGATTGGTCAGGCGCAGCGGCGCAGCCGGAGAGGCCGCGACGGGAGCCTCCGGCTCCGGCTCGTCGGGCTCCCCCGCCTCCTCCTCCGGATCTCCGGCCGGCGCATCGCGGGGCGGCAGACACTCCTCCGGCGCCTTGTCCTCGCGCAGCCGCAGGAACACCGGATGGCGCAGATGCCCGCCGCGGGTCCATTCCTTGTAACGCACCTCGGCCACCAGCTCCGGCTCCACCCAGACGATCGCCCCTTTGGGCGCGCCCACCACCGCCGCCTGGAGAGGCCGCGCCGCATCCAACCGGGCACGCAGGTCTTCCCGGCCTCTCTGGTCGAAACCGCTGCCCACCGATCCCGCGTGGAGCCAGGCGTTTCCCTGGCGGACCCCGACATGCAGACAGCGCAGGTCGTCCCGGCCGGCCGGCTCGAAGCCGACCACGGCGAGATCCGCCGTGCGGTCCACCCGGAACTTCTGCCAGTCCGCCGAGTAGCCGGCCCGATAGGGCGCCTCCGCCCGCTTGGCGACCACCCCTTCGAGCCCGAGCTGGACCACGGCGGCGAACAGGTCCTCGCCCCGCTCGGGGACCTCCTCGGTGATCCGCAACGCACTGCCGGCAAGCACCCGGCGCAGCAGGTCCTTGCGCGTCGCGAGCGGCAGGCGGCGCAGGTCGCGGCCGTCCAGCGCGAGCAGGTCGAAGGCGAAATATGTGACCGGCGTCGCCGCCGCCGCATGCGCCACGTCGATCTGCCGCGTGCGCTGTGCGCGGCGCTGCAAGGCTTGAAAATCGGGCCGGCCGTTCGCATCCACGAGGACGATCTCGCCGTCGAGAATGAGATCGAACGGCAGGGCCGCCAACGCCGTTGCGATCTCCGGGAACAATGCCGTGGCCCCGCGGCCACTGCGATAAAAGATCCGGCCCTCGCCGTTTTTTCTTTCGAGCAACGCACGAAACCCGTCATATTTCAGCTCGAAAACCCAGCCCGCACGGCTGAACGGCCGCGGCGCGGTCTCCGGTTTCATCACCTCGATCCGCGCAGCCTCCAGCTCGGCCCGCGGAGGATCGAGCCGTTCAAGCGTGCGGGCGATGGTCGATTGGGCGTCGTGGTGCACGGTGATTGCAGAGGGATGATATATTATGCCCATGGCCGCTCGATCCTTCGCCTCCGGCACCATCTCCTTCGGGCTCGTCACCATCCCCATCAAGCTCTATTCCACCGGCGAGAGCGCGGCCGGAATTCAGCTCAACATGCTGCACAAGAAGTGCGGTAGCCGGCTGAAGCAACAATACATCTGCCCGGTCGACAACGAAGTGGTCGGCCGGGAAGACATGGTGAAGGGATATGAGTACGCGAAGGGTCAATATGTCCTCTTTACGGAAGAGGAGCTGAAGGCCTTGACGCCCGAGCCCACCAATGCGGTGGAGATCTCTGAATTCGTGCCGCTCGATCAAGTCGATCCGATCTATTTCGAAAAGTCGACCTATCTCGGCCCGGATCGCAATGGAGACCGGCCGTACCGCCTGTTGTCCGAGGCGATGCGCCAGACCGGCCGCGCCGCGCTCGCCCGCTACCGCGCCCGTGGCAAGGACTATCTGGTGCTTCTGCGCCCGTTTGAAGAGGGGCTGATCATGCAGCAGCTCCGCTATGCCGACGAGATCCGGCCGTTCTCCGAAATCCCGGTGGCTCCGGCCGAGGTCAAGGAGCCGGAGCTGCGGCTCGCCATCCAGCTCATCGACCAGATCGCCTCCGACCGGTTCCAGCCGGAGCAGTACGAGGACACGGTGCGCCTCAGCACCCGCGAGCTGATCGACCAGAAGATCCAGGGCCAGGACATCAGCGCCGCTCCCGTCGAGGCGCCGAAGGCGCAGATCATCGACCTCATGGAAGCGCTCAAGGCGAGCCTCTCCGCCGCCCAGCCGGCCGCCGCGGCGTCCGGAGCGGCGCAGCCGATCTCTCTCGCCGCCCGCAAGGGCCCCAAGCCCTCGCCGCGCACCGCCGCCGCGGGAGAGGACGAGGAGGAGGCCCCGGTGGTCCAGAGGAAGGCCGCCGCGAAGCGGTAGGCCCCCCTCCCCCCGGCCCGGGGTAGGATGGCCGTGATGAAGGTGGTGGTCCCCTTCCGTCCTCCAGCCGCGGTGGAGCGCCCTCGAACGGTCTCGGGGTATGCGACGCGCGACGTAGCTGCGCTGCTCGGCCTCTCGGTCGCCCAGGTCCGCTCGTGCATCCGGGACGGGTTTCTCATCCCCGCTCAAGGACCCCGCGGCGAGCACCGTTTCTCCTTCCAGGACCTGATCCTCCTGCGCACGGCCAAAGGGCTGCTCGCCGCCAAGGTGCCACGGCGCCGCATCCGCCTCGCCCTTCAGAAGCTCCGCCAGCAGCTTCCCGACGGCCGCCCGCTCACCGGCATCCGCATCACCGCGCAAGGCAACCGGGTCGTGGCGCGCGACGGCCGCGAGGCCTGGGACCCCGCCTCGGGGCAGATCCTCCTCGACTTCGACGTCGCCCAGCTGCAACAGGAAGTGTCCGCCTGGGCGCCGGCGGTGGAGCTCCGCCCGGAGCCGCCGCCGGAACAGCCGCCCACCACGGCCGCCGCCTGGTTCGAGCGCGGGATGGATCTCGAAGAGGAGGATGCCGAGGGAGCCGTCGCCGCCTACCGCCGGTCTCTGGAGCTCGAGCCGGCCGCTCCGGACGTCTGGCTGAACCTCGGCCGTCTGCTCCACGAGCGCGGCGAGGTGGCGGAGGCGGAGAGGTGCTACCGCGAGGCCGTGGCCCTCCAACCCGGCGAGCCGGTGGCGCTCTTCGACCTCGGCGTGGCCCTCCAGGACCAGGCGCGGCCCGAGGAAGCCGCCGCGGCCTACGAGCGGGTGCTCGCCCTCGACGGCTCCTTCGCCGATGCCCACTACAACCTCGCCGCCGTCTACGAGACCCTCGGCCGGCGCGAGGCCGCCTTCCGCCATCTCCGGAGCTACAAGACGCTCACCCGCGGCTGAGCCCCGATCCCGGCATCTCGCTCCTCACCGCCGCCGGGAGCTGGATTCTCTCCTTTGCCTCTTGCACCTGACGTTGCGTGAGGTTCTACGGCGATTCCCTCCCCGGCATCGCCCGCTCTCTCAAGACGATGTACGAACAGGAGCCCGCCGCCCGGGAGAGCAACGGTCTCGACCCGGCGCTCTTCGCCTACGTCCAGCAGGCGCTCACCGCAAAATGAGCGCACGGTCGGGCGGGGCAAAGAAGCCCTCGGCGAATCCTCGCTCGCCGAGGGCGCGCGCCGAGCCACGCCCTCAGGCGGGCCGTGGCTCCATCAGCTCGATTCGATTGCCGAACGGATCCTGGACGTAGACCCGGTCGTACCCGGCGAGCGGCTCGTCGAGGATCACTTCAACACCCGCCTCTCGGAGGCGGGCGATGAGCGCTTCGAGCCCCTGGACGAGCAACGCCGGATGCGCCTTTCGCGCGGGCTGAAACCCGGTTTCGACGCCGAGATGAAGACGCAGGTCGCCACCGGCGAACCAGGCACCACCACGCTTGGCAAGGTTGGGCGGCTTGGGGACCTCGGTCAAGCCGAGGAGGCCGGCGTAGAACTTCCGGGCTTCTTCTTCCTGCCCTGCAGGCATCGCGAGCTGGACGTGGTCCAACCCGGTCACCCGAAACCCCTCGCCTTCCATGGTGTCCTCTCCTTGCCTGCGCGCCTGCCGCCGCAATCAGAACGTAGCAGGGTTCGTCGCCGATGGGCAAGCGCAGGCGCCGTCCTCGATCTCCATCTTGTCCCGCCTGCGGGAAAGGATCGAGGCCCAAGTGCCTGCGCATGCCGTACTCGCCATTGATCTCGTAGGCGAGCTGCGCGTTGCCACCGCTCCCAGGCGCATGGGAGCGATGATAGAGTCCAAGCATGACTCTGGAGGAGGCCAAAGCGATTCTCGCCGCGCTCGTCCACGAGCACGTTGAGTTCGTGGTCATCGGCTCGATGGCAATGGCAGCCCAAGGCCTCCCCCGGGCGACCCACGACCTCGACCTGTTCGTCTCGCCGAAGATCGAGAATCTGGAGGCCCTCAAGCGGGCGCTCCGCGGCCTGTTCAACGACCCGAACGTCGATCAGATCGATCCCGGGGAGCTGGCCGGGGACTACCCGGCCGTGGAATATACCCCTCCGCACGGCCACTACTCGATGGACATCCTCACCCGGCTCGGAGAGGCCTTCACGTGGCAGGATCTCGCCGCCAATTGCGACGAGATCGAGCTGGGAGAGCTGCTCGTCCAGGTCGCCAATCCAAAGATGCTTTACCGTATGAAGAAAGACACCGTTCGGCCACAAGACCGTGCCGATGCCGCCCGGATTCGTGAAGCCTTCGGCCTGGGAGACGAATGATGCCGATCCGCAAGTTCCGCTCGGTGACCGAGATGCCCGGAGTCCGGCCGCTTCGGCCGCTCGATCCGGACAACCTCCGCATCGCGTGTGAGCTGACCGAGCTGAGCTTCGCGCTCCACCCCTGGAGGTTTGAGCCCGGCGTCCGCAAATTCCGTTCGCCGGAGGAGGCCAACCGGCATCGCCAGGAGTGGGAGAAGAAACAAGTGCGCAGTCCGCATTGACCGCGCGGCCCGCCACCGGGCAGAAGCAGAAAGATCATGAAGAAGGTATCGACAGCAACTCCTCCTGAGCCGGGCCAGGGCGACCTGCTCCCCGAGTACCGCTTCGACTACCCAAGGGCGAAGCCCAACCGCTTCGCTGGGACGCACTAAAACATGTCCCCCACCATCCGCCTGCTGACCGAGATCCCGGGGCCGCGGTCCCGCGCGCTCATGGCGCGCCGGGAGGCGGCGGTGGCCCGTGGGGTCGGCCATTCGACGCCGGTGGCCGTGGAGAGCGCTTCCGGGGCGCGGGTGACGGACGTGGACGGCAATGTGCTGCTCGACTTCGCCGGCGGGATCGGCACCTTGAACGTCGGGCACTGCCATCCCGATGTCGTCGCGGCGGCGCGCGCGCAGCTCGGCCGGCTCACCCATGCGTGTTTCAGCGTCGCCCTCTACGAGCCCTATGTGGCCCTGGCGGAGGCGCTGTGCCGGCTCGCTCCGGGTGGGTTTCCCAAGAAGGCCTTCTTCGCCAACAGCGGCGTCGAGGCAGTGGAGAACGCGGTCAAGATCGCCCGCCATGCCACCGGCCGGGGCGGCGTGCTCGTCTTCGAGCATGGATTCCATGGCCGCACCCTGCTCGGCATGTCGCTCACCGGCAAGGTCGATCCCTACAAGCTCGGGTTCGGCCCTTTCGCTCCCGAGGTCTACCGGTTTCCCTATCCGTATGAATACCGGCGGACGGCTCCTTCCACGGAGGAGGCGTACACGGCGGAGCTGCGCGACTTCCTCGCCACGCACGCGGCGGCCGGGGAGATCGCCTGCGCCGTGCTGGAGCTGGTCACCGGCGAGGGCGGCTTCATCGTGGCGCCGCTCCCGTTCGTGCGGGCGCTCGTCCGGGTCTGCCGCGAGCACCGCATCGTGCTGGTGATCGACGAGATCCAGACCGGCTTCGGCCGCACCGGCACCCTGTTCGCCTGCGAGCACTATGGCCTGGAGCCGGATCTGCTGATCCTGGCGAAGTCGCTGGCCGGCGGGCTGCCGCTCTCCGCCGTTGTCGGCCGGGCCGAGCTGATGGATCACCCCCAGGTCGGCGGACTCGGCGGGACGTTCGGCGGCAATCCCGTGGCCTGTGCCGCGGCGCTCGCCGTGCTGGAGGTGTTCGAGCGCGACCGCCTGGCCGAGCGGGGCGCCGTCCTCGGACGCCGGGTGGAGGAACGCCTCGCCCGGCTGATGGACCGTTTCCCGTTCCTCGGCGACTCCCGCGGGCTGGGCGCCATGCGCGCCCTGGAGCTGGTGAAGGACCGCGAGGGCCGGCAGCCGGACAAGGCGCGGACCTCCGCCGTCCTGCGCACCGCCTGCGAGCGCGGCCTCCTCCTCCTCGGCGCCGGGACGCACGGCAACGTCCTGCGCCTCCTGATGCCGCTGGTGATCACGGACGGCGAGCTCGACGAAGGGCTGGACGTGCTCGAAGCGGCTCTCGAAGCGGTGGCGGGGCCCGATCCAAGCCGCCGCTGACGGTGCGGCCTTGGACCTCACCGCACGACTTCGCCGGAGCCCTGGTAGTATTCTCCCTCCAACTGACGAAAACCCCGGGAGGGAACCATGAGGACCAGAGCGTTCCACGTCGTCTTCGGAGTCCTGCTGCTGATGAGCGGCGCCTGTGGCAAGGGGGGCGAGCATGCGCCCGAAACCGCTCCGGCGTCGCAGGGAGGCCCCCTGCAACAGATCGGACCCGGCGAGGGGGAGGTCTCGATCGTGGCCTGGGCGGGTTACATCGAGCGCGGCGAGACGGACAAGAGCTACGACTGGGTCACCGGCTTCGAAAAGGAGACCGGCTGCAAGGTCAACGTCAAGACGGCCGCCACGTCCGACGAGATGGTGGCCTTGATGAACGAAGGGGGCTTCGATCTCGTCACGGCCTCGGGCGACGCCTCGAACCGCCTCATCTCCGGCGGCAAGGTGCAGGAGGTCAACCTCGGCCTCATCCCGAGCTGGAGCACGGTGGACGACCGGCTGAAGGACGCTCCCTGGCACACCGTGGACGGCAAGCACTACGGCGTCCCCTATCAGTGGGGACCGAACGTTCTGCTCTACAACCGCAAGGTCTTTCCGCAGCCCCCCACCTCCTGGGGCGTGGTGTTCACCGAGCAGACGCTGCCGGACGGCAAGTCGAACAAGGGCAGGGTGCAGGCCTATGACGGCCCGATCTATGTGGCGGATGCGGCGCTCTACCTGAAGCACCACCGGCCCGAGCTGGGGATCAAGGACCCCTATGCCCTGAACCGCGACCAGCTCAACGCCGCGCTCGACCTCCTGCGCCAGCAGCGCAAGCTGGTCGGCCGCTACTGGCACGACGCCATGGTGCAGATCGACGACTTCAAGAACGAGGGCGTGGTGGCCTCCAGCTCGTGGCCGTTCCAGGTCAATCAGCTCCAGGCCGCCAACGCACCGGCGGCGAGCGTGATCCCGGAGGAAGGGGTGACCGGCTGGGCCGATACGACCATGCTGCACGCCGACGCGCCGCACCCCAACTGCGCCTACAAGTGGCTGGAGCATTCGCTCAGCCCGAAGCTCCAGGGAGATCTCGCCGCCTGGTTCGGCTCGGTGCCGGCGGTGCCTGCCGCCTGCGAGGGCAACGCCCTGCTCGGTGCAAAAGGGTGTGAGACCAACGGCTTCAACGACTTCGACAAGATCGCCTTCTGGAAGACGCCGACCGCCGACTGCGGCGACGGCCGCAAGGACTGCGTCCCCTACCACGAGTGGGTGACGAACTACATCGCGGTGATCGGCGGCCGGTGAGTCTTCTGGCGACCCGTCCGGCGACCCGTCCGGCGACCCGTCCGGCTGTCCGCTTCGCGGGGGTCAGCCGCCGCTTCGGCGAGGTGGCCGCGGTCGATGGTGTCGACCTGGAGATCGCAGGCGGGGAGTTCTTCACCCTGCTCGGCCCTTCGGGGTCGGGGAAGACGACCTGCCTGCGTCTGATGGCCGGGTTCGACCGGCCGACCGCCGGCACCATCTGGCTGCACGGTGAGGACGTCTCCGGCGAGCCGCCGTGGCGGCGCGACGTCAACACGGTCTTCCAGGACTACGCCCTGTTTCCCCACATGACCGTGGCCGAGAACGTCGGCTACGGGCTGATGGTGAAGAAGGTCGAGACGTCCGAGCGGGCGCGCCGGGTGGAGGAGATGCTGGAGCTGGTGCGCCTGCCCGGCCTGGGGCGCCGCAAGCCGGCCCAGCTCTCCGGCGGCCAGCGGCAGCGGGTGGCCCTCGCCCGCGCCCTGGTCAACCGCCCGCGCCTCCTCCTGCTCGACGAGCCTCTGGGCGCCCTCGACCTTCAGCTCCGTCAGCAGATGCAGGTCGAGCTGAAGGCGTTGCAGCAGCAGGTGGGGATCACCTTCGTCTACGTCACCCACGACCAGGAGGAGGCGCTCGCGATGAGCGACCGCCTGGCCGTGTTCCACCGCGGGCGGATCGAGCAGGTCGGGGCGCCGGCCGAGGTCTACGAGACCCCGGCGACCGAATTCGTGGCCGGTTTCGTCGGCGTGTCGAACCTGGTGGCGGGCACGCTCGCCCGCGCCTTGACCGGCACGCCGCAGACCTTCTCGCTCCGCCCGGAAAAGATCCGGCTCGCTCCGCCGGAAACGCCGGTCCCTGCCGGCTCCTGCGCGGCGGACGGCACCCTCCGCGACGTCGTCTATCTGGGGATGCGCACCCGCTATGGCGTGGCGCTCGATGCCGGGGGTGTGCTGACGGTGGAGGTCCAGAACCTGGAGACCACCTCCATGGAGGCCCTGGCCCGCCGCGGCTCCCGGGTGCGGCTGCTCTGGAGCCGCGAGCAGATGCACCGGCTGGGGCCGGAGGGGGATGCATGAGCCGTCTCCAGGCGCTCTCCACCTTCCTCTACCGCCGGCCCCGCCTCGCCCTGGCGCTCCTCCTCGGGCCGCCGCTCCTCTGGCTCGGCGTGGTCTACCTGGGATCGCTCGGGGCACTTCTGCTCCAGTCGTTCTTCCAGCTCGACCACTACACCGGCCAGGTGGTGCGGGAGCCGACGCTCGCCACCTGGCGCGCCTTGGCCTCGCGGGCGAACCTGGACATCGTGCTGCGCACCGCCGGGATGGCCACGGCCGTCACCCTGGCCGCCGCGGTGCTCGCCTTTCCGCTCGCCTTTTACATGGCCTTCCGCGCTTCGCGGCGGGTCAAGGCCCTGCTCTACCTGGCCGTGATGCTCCCTCTCTGGTCGAGCTACCTGGTGCGGGTCTATGCCTGGAAGCTGATCCTCGCCAAAGAGGGAATCCTCACCTGGTTCCTGGCGCGGCTCCACCTCTCCGGCGCTGTGGACGGCGTCCTCGCCCTGCCGTGGATCGGCGGGCCGTCCCTCTCCCTCTCTCCCGTGGGGATGTTCCTGGCCTTTCTCTACGTCTGGCTTCCCTACATGGTGCTCCCCGTCGAAGCGGCGCTGGAGCGGGTGCCGCGGTCGCTCCTGGAGGCGTCGGAAGACCTCGGCGCGCAGGCGGGGACGACATTCCGGCGGGTGATCCTGCCGCTCGCCGTTCCCGGCGTGGTGGCGGGCTCGCTCTTCACCTTCTCCCTGACCCTCGGCGACTTCATCGTCCCCTCGGTGCTCGGCAACTCCAGCTACTTCATCGGCCAGGCCGTGCTGGCGCACCAGGGGACCTCGGGCAACCTCCCTCTCGCCGCCGCCTTCACCATGGTGCCGATGGCGGTGATGGCGGTCTACCTGCTCCTCGCCCGGCGGGCCGGAGCCCTCGATGCGCTCTGAGCCACGCTCCGGCCTCGGCCTGTCCCTGGCCACGCTCGGCGTGCTCCTCTTCCTCCATCTGCCGCTGGCGGTGATCGCGCTCTATGCCTTCACCACCGAGGAGTCGAGCTTCACCTTCCCGCCGCCGGGGCTCACCCTGCGCTGGTTCGGCGCGGCGTGGCAGCGGGACGATCTCTGGCGGGCGCTGATCCTGTCGCTCGAAGTGGCGGCGGCGGCCACCGGCGCCGCGCTCGTCCTGGGCACGCTCGCGGCGGCGGCGGTCTGGCGCAGCCGGTTCTTCGGCCGCGAGGCGGTGTCGTTTCTCCTCCTCCTCCCCATCGCGCTCCCCGGGATCGTCACCGGCATCGCCCTGCGCTCGGCCCTCGGCCTCGGCGAGATCCCGTTCAGCTTCTGGACCATCGTCGTGGGCCATGCCACGTTCTGCGTGGTGGTGGTCTACAACAACGTCCTGGCGCGGTTCCGGCGCACCGGCACGTCGCTCCTCGAAGCCTCCATGGACCTGGGAGCGGACTCCTTCCAGACCTTCCGCTGGGTGGTCCTGCCGAACGTGGCCACCGCCCTCCTCGCCGGCGGCATGCTCGCCTTCGCGCTCTCCTTCGACGAGATCATCGTCACCACCTTCACCGCCGGCCAGCAGGAGACCCTCCCCATCTGGATCTTCAGCCAGCTCGCCCGGCCCCGGGCCCGCCCGGTCACCAACGTGGCGGCGCTCCTCGTCGTCGTGGTGACGGCGGTCCCGATCCTCCTCGCCCACCGCTGGACCCGGGAGGATTGAGGCCGGCTGCGCCGGGAATTCCCACCCCTCAATACCAGCCGATCGGCGCCTCGCTCAGGTTGATGTGCACCTGCTTGACCTCGAGGAACTCCTCGATGCCGTGGAGGCTCATCTCCCGGCCATGGCCGCTCTGCTTGTAGCCACCCCAAGGCGCTTCGACGTAGCAGGGCTGCATGGTGTTGACCCAGACGATGCCGGCGCGCAGCCCCTTCACCAGGCGCAGGCACTTGTAGATGTCGCGCGACCAGACCGCCGCGGCGAGACCGTAGGGGGTGTCGTTGGCGATGGCGAGGGCCTCCTCCTCGTCCTTGAAGGGGATGCAGGTGACCACCGGGCCGAAGATCTCCTCGCGGGCGATACGGGCCTGGTTGTCGCTCTCGAAGATGGTGGGCTGGATGAAATAGCCCTTCTCGAAGCCGGGCACGCGGGCCGCGCCGCCGCCGGCCACCAGCTTCGCCTCCTTCTTGCCGGTCTCCAGAAAGCCCAGCACGCGCTCGAAGTGCTCGGCGCTCACCACCGGGCCCATCTTGGTGTCGCGGGCCATGGGATCGCCCAGGGTGATGCGTTGCGTTTTCTCCCGCATCAGGTCGAGGAACGGGCCGTAGACGTCCTGCTGGATGAGCACGCGGGAGCCGGCCGAGCAGACTTCCCCCTGGTTGATGAAGACGCCGAAGAGAGCGCCGTCGGTGGCCGCGTCGAGGTCGGCGTCGGCAAAGAAGATGTTGGGGGATTTGCCGCCCAGCTCCAGCGAAACCTTTTTGAGGTTGGAAGCGGCGACGCCGCGCAGCACCTCGCGGCCGGTCTCCGTACCGCCGGTGAACGCGATCTTGTCCACTCCCATCGATTCGACGAGCGCCCGGCCGGCCACCGGGCCGTCGCCGGTGACGACGTTGAAGACACCGGGCGGCAGCTCGGGGATCTCCTCCTGCAGCAGCCGGGCGAAAGCGAGGGTGGTGAGCGGTGTCTGCTCGGCGGGCTTGGCCACCACGGTACAGCCGGCGGCCAAGGCCGGGCCGAGCTTCCAGGCGAGAAGCATCAGCGGGTAGTTCCAGGGGACGATGAGCCCCGCCACGCCGACCGGCTCCTTGAGGGTGAAGTTGAGCGCGTTGTCCGGCACCGGGAGGGTGGAGCCTTGCACCTTGGTGGCGAGGCCGCCGAAGTATTCGAGGCAGGTCACGGTGTCGGCGATGTCCACCTCGCTCTCCACCAGGGGCTTGCCGGTGTTGCGGGTCTCGAGCTCGGCCAGCTCGGCGGCATGGCGCCCGACCACCGCGGCCATGCGGAAGAGGAGCCGGCCCCGCTCCAGCGCGGTCGAGCGGCGCCACGGGCCGTGGTCGAACGCCTCCCGCGCCGCCGCCACGGCCCGCTCCACATCCTCCCGGCTCGATTCGGCGACCACCGCGATCGGCGCGCCGGTCGCCGGATCGATCACCTCGCGTGCGCCCGCTCCCGCCACCCACTCGTTCTGAATGTAGTTCTCGTGGCTCTTCATGACCCCTCCTCTTCTCGCTGGCTGGAGTTTCCGCGGAATGGCGAGCCTATTCGATCTCGAAGGTCAGCCGGCCTTCTCGCAGGCCACCGCGCATGCCGTAGTCACCGTCGATCTCGTAGGCGAGCTGCGCATTGCCACCGCCCTTGACGTAGACGGTGATCGAGTCCTCGCTCTCGTCCACAACCTGGAGATGGCCCTGCCCCGCCGCCAGGACGAACGTCGCCGGCAGGCGGATGTCATCCGCCCCCGTCACCCCGTAGAGGCTGATTTCCACCGTCTCCCCGGCGGACACCGGAATGTGCACGCCCGGCTCCACGTCGTAGGTGTCTTCGCGGCCCGACTCTTCGGAATAGACGTAGCAATACAAGCTCTGGATCTGGACCGCCTGAGCCGACGGAAGGACGGCGAACAACACCAGAACGGCGATCCACAAAGACGTGCGCAACATGGGACACTCCTCCTCGGGAGCTCCAGGGAGGATCATCCTCCCGGGCCGCCAACCTGCTACGATCGTCAGATATTGTAGATGAGCTTCCCTGCCTCACCGCCGCTTGCGGGTGAGCACACGGTCCAGCGCGGCGGCGAAGGCCTGCCTGTCTTTCGGCGTGTAGGGGCGAGGCCCGCCGGTCTCGACGCCGGCACCCCGCAGGCTGTCCATGAAGTCGCGGACGGCGAGCCTCTCTCCCACGTTGTCCTCGGTGTATTCCTGACCCCGCGGGTCGATCACCGTGACGCCCTTCTCCACCAGGCGGGCGGCCAGGGGAATGTCGGCGGTCACGGCGACGTCCCCGGGGGAGGCATGCTCCGCGATGTGCCGATCCGCGACATCGGGTCCTCCTTGGACCTGCACGGTGGTGACGAACGGATGGTCGAGCGGCGCCAGGAGGCGCGAGTTGGCCACCAGGGCCGTCTCCAGCTTCAACCGCCGGGCGGCCCGGTAGACGATCTCCTTGACGTCGCGCGGCGCGGCGTCGGCATCGATCCAGAGCTTCACAGGGGGAGTCCGTCCTTCACCATCGACCGATTTTAGGTTCTTTGAGGAGGTTTGAGGCGGCCAGTGAGGACATTGTAGAACCGGCGCAGCTAAGCTCCTCTTGTCGCGGGCAGAGGGGTTCCAAAGCTCGCCATCCTTTTTCTTTGATGTTCTTGGTTCGGAGGGAAACGAGCGTGGGCTTCGGCCAGGGCTTCACCAGAAGCCTCGGCCCGAGACCAGGCGGGAGACGGCCCGGGAAGGTGACTTCCCGGGCCGTCTCCTTTTGGGGGAGCAACAGCCCCTGCAAGGCTTGCACCGGTCCCCGGCAGGGTGTAGCGTTGGCGAAACAACATTCAGGAGTGACCCATGGCGACACCGCGTAAGACTCAAGGGGTACCCGCCGAGACCCGATCGGCTCTGAGCGAGGCGGCGGCACGGCGGGTGCGCCCGGTGCGCGTGCTGATCTCCAGTCGCAACCGTGACCTCATCCCGCGGCGGGGTGGCGGAGCCGTTCCTCTGGTGGACATCCGCCGGGCGCTTCAGGCCGAGCTGGAAGCCGGGACGCTCTGCGGCCAGCACATCCTCCAGGTGTGGATCAACGAAGCCGCCGGGGGCGAAGCGGGCGACGAGAACGTCTGGGACGTCTGTCGCCAGGAGCTCACCGATGCGCACGTGGTGATCGCCATCGTCAACGGCGAAGCGGGGTGGCAGCGCCAGGCCGGCGGCGTCGGCATCTGCCACGAGGAGATCAAGTACACGCTCGACCAGTTCCCGGCGAAGCTCTATTTGATCCGGATGAGCTTCGACTCCGATCCCGCCCTCGGGCTCAAGAGCCCGGCTGAGGTCGCCTCAGAGGAGCGCAACCGCGCCTTCTCCGAGTTTCTCGCGGAACGGAAGCGATGGCAGGACCCGGCGGTGGACGACGAGTCGCTCCAGGAGGCTGTCAGGCTCGCCGTGGCCAAGGCGGTCTCCGACCTGGCGATCAACGGCAGCCGCGAGGGACGCAAGGGGCGCTACTACTTCGGGGCACCGCTCGACTGGTCACGCCTGGGGTACCAGGAGCGCAAGACGGCCATCGAGGCGGCCGTGGTGGACCATCTGCTAGGTCTCGGCGAGCTCGACCGGCTCGAACCAGACCTCGCGCGGCAGATGAAGACAGCGGGGCTCGTCTGGCACTTGGACGGCGCGCGGGTGCTGGTCTCCATCCACGGCGTGCCGTCGAGCTTCGGCATCGCGGAGGCCCGCGAGCTGGTCGGACGCCCCTTCCTCTTCGATCATGCCTCCCCGGTGGCGGCCGGGGCCGCGGGCCTCACGGGTCCCCTCCACCTCATCGCCTGCCACAAGTCCTGCACCGAGTCGCAGATCTTCTCCTTTCTGGGGCACCCCGACGTCTACGTCGTCCAGGCCCCTTTCGGCTTCTTCGCCGCCGACCTGAGCAGCTTCGTCCAGGCCTTCTTCCTGACCGGCTGCCGCGATGCGACCGGCACGGCCATGGCGCTCGAAAGGGCTTTCGAATGGATCGCCGAGGCGGACGAAAAGGCGGCGATCGTAAGCCGGGCGCGGTCCCGCCAGAGGGTGCTGCTCGCCGTCCGCACGGAGATCGACGCGCACGCCGCGGGGTCACCGTAACCAGCCTTCCGCGTGGCAGGTCAGTCTGGGGTCAGTCTCCAGCTGAATGAGTGCCCAGCTGAATGAGTGCCTGGCACCGTGCGGACGGGTGCCGACATGGTCCGATTTTAGATTCTTTGAGGAGGTTTGAGGTGGCCAGTGAGGACATTGTAGAAGCGGCGCAGCTAAGCTCCTCTTGTCGCGGGCGGAGGGGTTCCAAAGCTCGCCATTCTTTTTCTTTGATGTTCTTGGTCCGGAGGGAAACGAGCGTGGGCTTCGGCCAGGGCTTCACCAGAAGCCTCGGCCCGAGACCAGGCGGGAGAAGGCCCGGGAAGGTGACTTCCCGGGCCTTCTCTTTTTCTGCCGACCTCCGCCGCGGCCGATTCACCGCCTGCACCGGCAGTACGGGAGAGCCCGCGTCAGGCCCTCAGGCCGGCCGCGCCTCGGCTTGGCCGCCGGTGCCCCCGCGGCGGGCGGGGTGGCCCGCAGGGTCTGGGCCGTGGCGGTGACGTCGGCCCCGGCGATGGGGGTGCCTCCCCCATCCACAACCCGGCCGGTGAGCCGTACCGGCTCGGGCTCCAGAGCAATCTCGCCGAGGCGATGGGTGGCTCCCGCCAGGGTGCGGCTCTGGTAGCCCGGGCGGGCGAGATCGACCGCGGCCAGTGCACGGCTGAAGGTTGGAGATTGTCGGAGGCCATGGCCTTGTACCTCGCTCCGCGCCGAGGGCGCGATGCTCCTCGAGGCCACACGAGCAGGCTTCCCGGAGCCTGCGGACCATGACAGGCTCCTCGCAGGCCACTTTAGTGCGCCGCAGCGCCGCGGTTGTCCCGTTTTGGCGTCCGCGCGCACCCCTAGATGATGAGAGCCTGCTTTTTGTCGGCGCCTCTTCCTCCAGGAGGGATCTTGACGACACGTGCTCCGGGCCGCTTTCTCGCCCGCCGCTTCCTTTTCTTCTGCCTCGGCGCTCTGGCGCTGCCGGGCACCATGCCGGGGGCTCTCGCGCAGGACGTTCCCCTCGTAGCCACCGAGCTCTACACGATCGAGCCTTGCCGGGCGGTGGACACCCGGGAGGAGCCGGCAAGTCCCCTGCTTCCGGGCCAGACTCGCCTCATGGAGGTGGCCGGCTGTGGCGTCCCGCTCTCTGCCTACTCCGTCGTCCTCAACATCACGGTGGTCGACGCCGTGGGCAGCGTCGTGCTCCAAGCCTTTCCGGGGGACCAGCTCGCAGGCGCGGCCCAGGTCGTCGCCGCCAACCCGGCGAACCCGACGCGGTCGGCCCTGGCGGTGGTGCCGCTCGCCACCGACGGCTCCGGCACCATCGGCATCACCGGAACCTTCACCGGCGGCTTCGCACAACAAGCCCATGTGGTGCTCGACGTCACCGGCTTTTTCGCAGTCGACACGCCCTCCACCCTGGAAGACCCGGGGGGCGACGACTTGTCCACCCTCGGTGAGATTCCCATGGAATACGAAGGCGACCCGTCCCTCCTGGACTTCCCGGAGCACTATGCACCCGACGAGCTGGGCAAGGAGCCGGGCACAGGCTACAACCCCTCCTCTCTGGGGCTTGCCGCCATGGATTGCTCCTCCACCACCGCCGCCACCAACTCGATCACCCCGATCGGCCTCTGGGGCAACTCCTCCCGATACCTTTCCTACGGCGGCGCGATCAAGCTGCTCGTCGGCGTCTCGGGTGACGCCGCCTGCCACTTCCTGCCAACCGCGGGAAACGGCCAGCAGCAGGACAAGTGCCACTTCGGCAACTACACGACCGTCCTGACCGACCTCAAGAACGCCGGCTTCAACCATACCCAGGTCTGGGTGGCCCTTGGTGAAGAGGTGGACGCGGAGAACATCCCCTTCAAGAGAGAAGGAAACTATTGGCGGCTCGACCAGCCCAACACCGACTACTTCAACCGCATCCGGGAGGTGGTGAGCAAGGCGAAAGAGCTCAACATGTACGTCGAGGTGGTCTTCTTCGCCCCTTTCGAGGGTCCCGAGGGCCAGTTCGTCAGGGGGCCGTGGTCGTGGAAAGGCAACAAGGCGAGAGCACCCGACGTGCCGAATGGCCCGCTGAAGCGGGTCGGCTTCACCCAGCTGGAATTCTCCGTGGTCCGCGACACGCGCACCGTCGCGGGCAGCACCACCCCGACGACCGATGCCGCGAGGAACGAGCGCATGCGGGAGTTCCAGAAGAACGTGATCCAGTGGACCGTTGATGCGCTCTGGTGCTACGACAACGTGATCTGGCTGATTGCCAATGAGCCGGAGAATCGAGAGGTCAATCCTCTGTTTATCGCGGAATGGCACCGCAGCATGATCGACAAGCTGGTCAAGCTCGACGATCCGGCGGATGCGGTCTCTCTCCCGGATCACCCCACCCCCCGCCCGCCCCTCACCCGCGCCCACCTGATCGCCGTGCAACCTTTGTCTCAGAAGCTCGCGGACGAGCTGCTGGCCACCGAGCCCCGTTTCTCGATTCTCACCGGTCACTATACCCAGGTCGAGAACAGCCCTAAGGTGACGTTCCCGAAGCCGCCTGGCTCCCCTGAGAAGATCGACCTCGGCGCGATCCAGATGGCCCGGCGCTACGCCTCTCAGGCCAAGCCGGTGGGGTTCATCGAAGGCAAGATCTCGCCCTATTCCGGCATCCCCGAGGGTCCGCGCAGCCACGTCAATGGTGTCCTGGCAGGCGGGGGGCCGTACAGCGCGCGGGCGGAGGCGTGGGAGTTCTTCTTCTACCGGGGCGCCATCCTGGACCACTGGGGCTACCTGACCTCCGGCGGTAACATCCATCCGACGGTGGCGGCCATCCGCCAGCAGCTCGCCGCGCTCAAGACGTTCATGAGCGGCCTGCCTCTGGCTCGGCTCAAGACATCGGCCATCGACACGACCACCGGGCGCCCTCTCTGGATCGTCGGCGGGGACCTTGGGCCGTACCCAGACGAAGAAGAACCCTGGGACGCTGAGCGGAGCTCTCAGCGCTTCTTTGGGGCCTTACAGACCAACGAGAACGACGCGACGGGCCGCTGGTTCCTCCTCTACATGCATCACAGCACCAGGCGTTGTTACGCCCCGCCGAAGGCGGCCGAACCGGACTTCACCGCCGCCGGCTGCGACGATGACGACAACCCAGGTACCGCCGCCGCCCCTCCCGGCAATTACATGGTGCTTGGCGGGTACGACGCCCGGCTCTGGACGACCCCGCAATCCAAACGGTACCGCGAGACTCTCCACGTGAATCTCGGGCCGAATCCGGGAACGTTCGACGTCCTCTGGATCAAGCCTGAGAATCTCCAGGTCGTGAAGCAACAAGCCGTGGCCTGGAAGCAATCCAGTTGCAGCCTTCCCGGCTGTGTGGTCTGTAGCAACCCGACGACGGGAAACCCCTGTTCGATCGGCCTGAGCGCCACCGAAGGCTATGACTACGACATCGCTCTCAAGATCGTACAACGCTGAACCGAGGTGCACATCATGACGACCCGGCAGACACTCCTGCTGATTCTGCTCCTTCCCCTGCTCGGTGCTCCCGCGGCGGCGCAGCCGTTCGGCAGACCCCTGACCCTGGCCCAGGTCGAGTGCGAAGAGCGCCAGCTCGAGCGCCTGCAGCACCGAATGATGGCCAGCCCGCGGAGAGGTTCCGTCTTTCTCTGGCGCGCCGCGGCTGCCGGCGGTGCCTACCGCGGCCTCGTGTCGACGAATGACCTGGGGCGCGGCGGCCAAGGTCGAGCTCGCGAGGAATCCCAGCTCGCCTTCGATCTCCTCTTCAAACCGGCCGAGAATTTCCTGGATCCCCGGCGGCAACCCTTGCCCCAGGCGACGTTTGTGCGCCGGGACGGTGAATCGAACCTGAACAGCACGCGCGACCCGTGGATCTGGGCTCGCATCGACCTCGCTGCGGTGGTGGAGGACCCGACGCGGCCCACGCAGCCGCTGACGATCACAAACCAGCGCAACGATGGCTATGCCCACGACGACGGCGCGGCGCGCGGCTTCGCGGCAGATGACTTTTTCAGTGCCTGCCATGGCGACGTCAGCGACTTCGACCTGCGCATCTTTCCCATCCTGGCGCGCACCGTCAGGCCCTCTCCATGCCTGCTGGAGCCTCTGCCGCATTGCGGCGGTACCCGCTTCCGGGTGGTTTTCTTCCGCGGTACCGAGCCACTCACGTACCGCATGAACATCTACGAATACCTGGTATCCTGCTACGATGACGGGCACTGCGAGTACGGGGAGGCCCGTACGGCTTTTGTCTTGAAGATCCAGGTGGATGACCGGGGGCGGCTGACCGGAGGCGACATCCAGGTGCTGCCACTATGCACCGACGCCTCCACGCAGGTCGGCTGCTCCACCTCGGGCAGCCCGAATTATGCCGTCTACGTCCTGCCCCCCCTGCGCCCCGGTATCGACCACCAAGGCGAAGCGGAATTCGAGCGCGCCGGCCACTTGAACCTAGAGCACGAAGGAAGCCCCTACACCGTGGGTTACGACACCGTCAACTGGGCCGACCTGCTGCGCGATACGGCCTGGAATGGAGGGCTGGTGCCGTAGGGCCTATTCTCCGAGGTCGATGCGAAAGACACCGCCGGCCGTCCCCGCATAGAGGACGGCCGGATCATTTGGATCGATGGCGAGCAGGCCCCGGTACTGGTGCTTCGGCAGGCCGTTGTTCAGGGGAAACCACCTCTTCCATTGCGCGCTCCACCGGTAGACGCCGTGGTCCCTGGTTCCGGCGTAGAGCTTTGTGGAGTCCGTGGGATCGATGAGCACCGTGACAACCTGGGCTGTTTCCAGGCCGCGGTTCATGGCACGAAACGTCGCGCCTCCATCTTCGCTGACGTAGACACCTTCTCCGACAGTGCCGACGTAAAGGCGTTTCGGATCGCCGGGGTCGATCACCAGGGCGTTGCGCAGGGACCACCACCTTCCCTTGGGGCACAGCTTCCGCGCGGGGAGACCGCGGCCCACTCTCTGCCAGGTCGTGGCACGGTCGTGGCTCTGGTACAGCCTCTTGCAGGTGAGACCGTAAAAGGCGCCGTCTTCGCCGGGTGCGATGGTCAACGCCTGGAGCCCGTGAAGCGGCGTCAGATCCGTTTCCGTGGCAAATCCGTCGTCACTGCGCACCAGGAAGTCACCGGGCCCTTGGTAGTGGAAAAAATAGCCACCACCCACGTAGAGGACGTCGGGATTCTGCGGATCGAGAGCGAACGCAGTCATCCAGGAGGATGAATGAGACCCTGGGGCGTATGAATAGGACACAGGAAGCTCGCGCCACCTGCGCCCGCCTGTGGTGCTGCGAAAGAGCCCAGAGGACGTGTAGGAGTGCCCGCTTTCTCCAAAACCATAGAGGCTCCAGGGGTGGCGCGGATCGATGGCTTCGATCTCCCAGGGCTGTTCCCAAGAAACTTCGGAGTAGACACGCAACCAGGTCCTGCCCTGGTCCGTGCTTCGAAAGAATCCACTGTCGGCCTTGGCCACAAGGAACGTCGGCACGGCCGGACCCGTAGCAAGAGAGGCGACCTCGTTGGCTGCCAACCCCTCATCCGATGCCGCCCAGGTGACGCCATGGTCGGCCGACGCCCAGAGACCTCCAGGGCCGGCCGCGAGAAGCGTCCCGGGCTTGCCAGGAAAGGCCACCATCCGATAGATCGAGGCATTTGGCACCGGGTTTTCCCAGTCGAACGGGGACCAGGTTTCACCGAAGTCGCTGCTACGCAGGACACCCCCGTGCTCCAGCCCGGCGAGCAACGTACCGTCAGGCAAGGCAACAAGGTCGAGAAGGTTCGGCGGCGGTGTCAGCTTGACCCAGGTGGCCCCACCGTCCCGGCTTCTAAAAAGGGGGCCGTAGTCAAAGAAGTAGTCCTGGCCGAAGTACCAGACATACAGAGTTCCCGGCCGCGCCGGGTCGAAGGCGAAGTGAGGATAATGGGTCACCAGGTGGTTGTCCTCCAACACAACCCCGCCCAGCCCCACCCAGGTCGCCCCCAGGTCGCCGCTTTTCCTGACCATCCCGTCCCAGGTCATCGCGAACAGACTGCCCGTGCCCGGCTCGACGGCGAGGCCGAGAGCGGGGCCATGGTCAAGGGCCTGCCAGTGATCGCCGTCGTCCAGGGAGGAGAACAACAGCCCACCGGAGGTCACAGCGAAGAGGACGGGTCGCGGGCCGCCGGAAGCGACGATCGCTTTGACCGACTGTTCGGGAAGGTCGGCGTCGATCCGGCTCCAGGTGATGCCGCCGTCGCGCGTACGGTACACGGTGGCCAGAGACGCCAAGCCATAGACGATTTGCGGGTCGGTTGGATGGACCGTCAACTGGAGAGTGTGCGGCGGGAGCAGGCCCCGGCGGTGCCACGTGGCGCCGGCATCAGTGCTCCGAAACATCTCGCCGGTGGAATAGCTGGCCGCCGCGTACAGGGTCTGCGGTGCCGAAGGTGCCTGGGCCAACGCCACGATCCAGCCGCCAAACAGATTGGTGCGGACCCACCGCGGGGTGGCCGCCGCCACCGGCGCCGCGAGGACGAGGAGGACGGGCAAGACCAGGAGAAGAAGGGGGCGCCGGCGAAGCAGTTCCGTCATGCCCGGAAGATACCTCAGATCACGGGGAAGAGTAACCTCCCCTCCCCCCTTACAACCCATAGAGCCGCTTGCGCTTCAGCACGGTCGTCCGCGACATGCCGAGGATGCGGCTCGCTTCGCTCACGTTGCCGCCGGTCGCCTGCAAGGCGTCCCGGACCTGCTGTTCGTTGAAGGCCTCGCGCACCGCCCGCAGGCTGGTGGGCGCGCTTGGAATCGCGGGAAGCGGCGGCGGCAGAGGGGGCGGCGGGGCGGAGGCCTCGGCGATCCGGGCGACGGCGGCTTCGAGCCGGGGGAGCGCGAAAGGCCCCCCTTTCGAGCCGCTCCAGTGGCGGACGAGATATTGCCGCGCCTGCACCAGCTCCTCCTCGCTGAGCTGGCGCACGCGCACCGTCGCGAGCAGCTCCTCCCAGGCCCGCCGGATCAGCGGATTGCACGCCTCCCCCGCCTCCGAGGTCACCGCAATGGCCTCCTCGCACAACGCCGCCGCCTTGCGCAGCGCTCCCCGGCGGCACAGGCACTCGAACAAGGTGAGCAAGGTGGTGAAAACCTCCTTGTACTGCTCCTGGTCGAGGTAGGCTTTGATGTTGCCGCGGAGGAGGTTCTCGGCCTCCCTGGGATGGCCGGTCGCATCCAGAACGATGGCCTGGAAGTACAAGCCGCGCAAACGTAGCTCCGTGTCCTTCGGCCTGTACAGGCGCTTGGCCTCCGCGAGCGGCGAGAGCGCTTCTCTGGGGCGGCCGAGCAGCACCAGACTCTCGACCTGAATGAATTTTGCCAGCACCTTGAGCCGCACCTCGTGCGGGCTCAGCCGGTCGAGGGCGAAACCGGCCCGTTCGAGCGCCTCCGCCGGCCGCACCGCCGCGAGAAGGCAGTTCGCTTCCTGAACCACCGCATGGGAGACGCCGTGATCATCCTCCAACTCGCGATAGATCTCCACCGAACGGCGGACCAGGTTCAGAGCTTTGTCCATCTCGCCGATGTCCATGCAGAGAGACGAGTGGATCGAAAGAAGCCCTGCTTCCAGGGCCGGGTCTCTCGTTCCGAGCGCGAGGTACTGCCGAGCCTCGTCGATCGCCGCCACAGAACCCAGCCAGTCTGCCGCGAGGCGCCGGCAATTCGCCATGACGGTCATCGCCTCTCCCCGCAAATCATTTTTGAGTTCCGGTGCGTAGCGTGGCTCTGGGAGGAGATCGGCCAACGTCCAGGCGACCCGGGCCGTCGCCTCACCCGCGAAAGGATCGGTCAGAGCAAGGTCCCTCGCCTCGGCAAGGCACGCCTCGAAGACGGCCAGACTCTGAAGCGCCGCGGTCGATCGGATCTTCTTGACCTGCTTCACCGGGGTGAGGCTGCGGAGGTCCGCCCACCAGCTCTCCGCCCGGAGTGCCTCCAGAAGCCGGCCCGGCCCAGCCTGGACGACGACCTGCAGAGCGCTGCGGACTCCCGCGGTGGAAACCGGCAGACTTGCCGCCCCCGCTTCCGCGAGGCAACCTGCCGCGGTGTTCCGGCAGCGGCGGCACTGCACCAGATGGTCGACCGCGCGGTCCAGCACGTGCGGGTCGGCCGGGCCGCTCAGCAGGCGAGTCAATGCTTCCCGCGTGTAGTGCCGTGGCATCGTGCCCTCCCAATCAAGAGTCCGCTCATTCTACAGGAAGGGGGCCGAAGCCCCCCGAGAAGGAAGAGGGCTGCGTCAGCCGTTGGGGTCGAAATGACCGCCGGCATCCACGGTGGCGCCGTTAGGGTCGTAGCCGCCGTGGTGGTCCACCGTGGCGCCGTTGGGGTCGGCATGGCCGCCGGCCGCCTGGATGGCGGCGAGCAGATCGCCGAGGGCGGTGAAATGGGGCGCTGCTCCGCTCAGGGCGAGCGCGAGCGCCAGAAGGGTGATGCGAACCATCGGGAAGGTCCTTTCCGGGGGCCGGTGGACCTGACCTCGATTGGTCAGTGACCAGAAAGTGCAGACCCCCGGACCAGTCTGGTCCGCCGTCAGACTCCCGGCAAGCGAAGCAGGTCACTCTCGCAGAAGGAGCTTGCTGATGGGGATTCTGGAGATTCCGGTGCTGGAGACGGAGCGCCTGCTCTTGCGTCCGCTGCGCACCAGCGATTTCGACGACTACGCCGCCCTCCACGCCGATCCCGATGTGATGCGGTGGATCTGGGATGGATCGACGCAGAACCGCGAGGTGGCCTGGCGCCATTTCACGTTCGTGATCGGCCACTGGCACGTGCGCGGCGTCGGCGTCTGGGCGGTGGAGCGCAAAGCGGACGGCGCCTTCCTGGGCAGGATCGGATTTTTCGAGCCCGAAGGGTGGCCGGGGCTCGAGCTCACCTGGTTTCTCGTTCGATCCGCCTGGCGGCAAGGCTACGCGACCGAAGGTGCCCGGGCCGCCCTGGAACACGCTTTCACCGTCTGGCGACGGGACCACGTGATCAGCCTCATTCAGCCCGCCAACGAGGCATCGATCCGCGTCGCCGTGCGACTGGGTGAGACCCTGGAGCGAAGGGTCGTGCGGGAACGGCGAGAGTATCTCCTGTTCGGGATCCGCCGCTGTTGAGGCGCGGGAAGGGGCGAGCCCGTCCCGGGAAGTCGCCGAAAAAGAAGCAGACGAGCTCTTCCCGGACGCTGACGAGGTCAACACTTCCCGAGAAGTCCTCGGGAGATCCGCTTCCAAGCTCTCCCCGGAAGCAGATGGAGTCTCCACTTCCCGGGAGGTCCTCAGGACATTGGCTTCCAAGCTCTCCTCGGAAGCAGATGGAGCCTTCACTTCCCGAGAAGTCCTCAACGCATTGGCGGACGAGCTCTCCCGGGAAGCGGATGGGGTCAACACTTCCCGAGAAGTCCTCAGCGCATCGGCGGCCGGGCTTTCCTCGGAAGCAGATGGAGTCTCCACTTCCCGAGAAGCCCTCTGGACATCCGCTTCCGGGCCTTCCTCGGAAGCAGATGGAGTCTCCACTTCCCGAGAAGTCCTCAACGCATTAGCGGACGAGCTCTCCCGGGAAGCGGATGGGGTCAACACTTCCCGAGAAGTCCTCAGCACATTGGCGGACGGGCTCTCCCCGGAAGGGGATGGGACCACCACGTCCCGAGAAGTCCTCAGCACTTCTGGAGCCGGGCAGAGCTCGGAAGCGGACGGGGTCTCCACTTCCCGAGAAGTCCTCAGCACATCAGTGGGCGGGCTCTCCCCGGAAGCGGACGGGACCACCATGTTCCGAGAAGTCCTCAGCCCATCTGCAGCCGGGCAGAGCTCGGAAGCGGATGGGACCACCACTTCCCGAGAAGTTCTCAGAGATCAGCGGACGGGCTGACCTCGGAAGCAGACGGAATCAGCACTTCCCGAGAAGCTCTCACGACATCAGCGGACGGGCTGACCCCGGAAGCAGGTGGGAAGCGCCCGTTTGGCGCCGTGGAGGCTCCAGGAGGAGGCGCCGGCAGCACCTCGGCAGCCCGGCAGCGCGTGGCGGCAGAAGGGGCCGGGCCTTCGGCCCATTTCCTCTTGAAAGCCGGCGAGACGCCAGCGCTCCCAGGGGGCGTGCCCGGCAACTCTGGAGCCGCAACGGGCCGATCGGTGGCTGCCGGAGGGCCGTGCATCATGCCGTTGACAGAAGAAGACAGCCGGCTCACCTGCCGGAGTGATCCGCAGAGACAGGCCCCCGGCCGGCCGAGCCGATCTCGTGCCCCGTGGCGAGAAGGAGCGTGCTCATCCAGGCATTCTTGGGATGGACCAGCGCCACCACCTCCGTCCCGGCCGCGGGCAGGCCCTCCGGCGGCGACACACCCAGCGCCACCCGCGCTTCCGTCCGGGCGAGCTGCACGGGGTGCTCGAACGCATAGTGCACCACCGCAGCGCCGACAATCCGCGCCCCCGGAACCACCACCTTCTGCACGGTGGCCGGCACCGCCAGCCCGTGGCGCAGAAGCCACCGGTCCCACACACGACGTCCCAGGGACATCCACACGAACAGCGCGACGATGCCATTCCAGAACAGGGCGAGGACTCCGGCCTGGAGCAGTTCCCACCAGGGATGGCCCCAGGCGCCGGTGAGCACTGCGCTGTCCCCACGGGCGCGGCCCGTCACCTTCCGGGGTCCCGAGGCGGCGCGAGCATAGGCTTCCCGGCCGATCTCGTCCTCCCGCGTGAAGGTCCGGCCTGCATGCTCGTAGGTCCACTTCATGCTGTAGGAGTCCGATCCCCCGCGGCTCGCGACCCGCTCGGCGCTCAGGCTCCTTCCCACGACGTCCGTGCCGAAGAGCAGAAGGTCGAGCTGGATCGGGATCGCCAGCAGCATCACCAAGCCCACGAGCGTGTGGGGGAGGCAGAAGATCGCCACGAACAGGTTCCCGCGCTCGCTGCCGGTGCGGCGGATCAGGCGGCCTGGTGGCTGTGGAAGCTCCCCGTCCGGAGCCATGGGGTTCCTACCTTCCCATCAACCCCCGGGCAATCACCATCCGCTGCATCTCGCTGGTGCCTTCGTAGATGGTGGTGACGCGCACGTCGCGGTAGAGGCGGGAGATCTCGTAGTCGTCGTGGAAGCCGTTGCCGCCGTGGATCTGGAGGCTTTCGGCGCAGGCGCGGTTGGCGGCTTCCGAGGCGTAGAGCTTCGCCTGGGCGGCGAGGCGGCCGGCCTGGGAGGTGTGCTCTTGCGCGGCGGCGGTGTGGGTGAGGAGGCGCGCCGCGGCGAGGTCGGTGGCGATCTGGGCGATGCGGAACTGGATCGCCTGGTGCTGGGCGATCGGCACGCCGAACTGCACCCGCTCCTTGGCATAGGCGACCGCCAGCTCCAGGGCGCGCCGGTGGATGCCCACCGCCTGCGCCGCGATCCCCAGGCGGGAGTGGTCGAGCGTGCCGAAGGCGACCTTGAGCCCCTGGCCTTCCTCGGCGAGGAGGTTCGCCGCCGGGATGCGGCAGTCCGAAAAGTAGATCTGGGCCGTGCGCGACGCCTTGAGCCCCATCTTCTCCTCCGGCTGGCCGACGGAGAAGCCCGGCGCATCCGCCGGCACCACGAAGGCGGAGAGGCCCCGTTTGCCGGCGTCCGGGTTGGTGCGGGCCACGACGACGAAGTACTTGGCGAAGCCGGCATTGGTGATCCAGGCCTTCTCGCCGTTGAGCACCCAGGCGTCGCCGTCGCGGCGGGCCGTGGTGCGGAGGCTCCCCGCATCGCTGCCGGCGCCGGGCTCGGTGAGACCGAAGCCGCCGAGGGCGGCGCCGGAGGCGAGCGGCGGCAGCACCCGGTTCTTGAGCTCCTCGCTCCCGTAGCGGACGATGGGCCAGCAGCAGACCGAGTTGGTGACGCTCATCGTCACCGCCGTCGCCGGGCAGACACGGGCGATCTCTTCCACCGCCAGGCAGTAGCTCAGGGCGTCGAGACCGGCGCCGCCGTAGGCCTCCGGGACCATCATGCCGAGCAGGCCCATCTCCCCCATCTCGCGCAGGATCTCGGCGGGAAACTCGTGGTGACGGTCGCGCTCGGCGACGCCTGGGCGGATGCGTTCCTCGGCGAAGCGGCGGACCTCGGAGCAGAGCAGCTCCTGGTCCTCGGTCAGCGAAAAATCGACGCTCCCGGAGGCCATCGGCGCTACGCCTTCAGGACCTGGTCGGCGATCACCATCTTCTGGATCTCGCTGGTCCCTTCGTAGATCTCGGTGATGCGGGCGTCGCGGAAGTAGCGCTCCACGTTGTATTCCTTGGTGTAGCCGTAGCCGCCGTGGATCTGCAACGCCTTGTTGGTGACCCGCTGCGCCATCTCGGAGGCGAACAGCTTGGCCTGCGCCGCTTCGAGGGTGAAGCGCTTCTGGTTCTCCTTCGCCCAGGCGGCCTTCCAGGTGAGAAGGCGGGCCGCGTCGAGCTCGGTCGACATGTCGGCCAGGTAGAACTGGATCGCCTGGAACTCGGAGAGCTTCTGGTTGAACTGCTCGCGCTGCTGCGAGTAGGCGAGCGCCTCCTCGAAGGCGGCTTGGGCGATGCCGACCGCCTGGGCGGCGATGCCGATGCGGCCGCCGTCGAGCGTGGCCATGGCGACCTTGAAGCCGTCGCCTTCGCCCCCCAGCCGGTAGCGGGCGGGGATGCGCAGGTCGGTGAACGCCAGCTCGGTGGTGCCGGAGGCGTTGACGCCCAGCTTGAACTCGTGGGAGCCGTGGTGATAGCCCGGCGTGTCGGCGGGGACGATGAAGCAGGTGATGCCCTTGTGCTTCTTCGCCAGGTCGATCGAGGCGAACACCAGGGCGACGTCGGCGTCGGTGCCGTTGGTGATGAACAGCTTGCTGCCGTTGAGCACGTAGTCGTCGCCGTCGCGCCGGGCGGTGGTGAGCATGCCCGCCGGATCGCTGCCGGCGCCCGGCTCGGTCAAGGCGAAGCAGCCGAGCTTCTTGCCGGCGGCGAGCGGGGTGAGGAACTCCTGCTTCTGCTCCTCCGTGCCGAACTTGAGCAACGGATCGCAGACCAGGGAGTTGTTGACCGACAGGATGACGCCGGAGGTCGCGCAGGCCCGGCTGATCTCCTCGATGACGATGCAGTAGGAGAGGGTGTCCATGCCGGCGCCACCGTACTCCTCGGGAACCGCGACTCCGGCCAGACCGAGCGCGCCGGCCTGGTCGAAGAACGAGCGGGGGAAGGCGCCCGACTCGTCAATCTCTTTCGCCCGCGGCTTGACGACCTCGTCGGCAAACTGGCGGACGGTCTCTCGCAGCAATTTCTGCTCTTCGCTCAGCTCGATTCTCATGGTGGTGGGATCGTATACAATCTCCGGCCACCATGAAAGCCACCACGACCACCCTCTCGTATACCGACCCGGAGATCCGCAGCTACCTGCCCAGCGGATGGAACCTGACCGCCGACGGCCCCGGAGCCTGGGACGCCAAGAAAGGCGTCTGGCGCACGATGATCATGGACAACGTCGATTTCGACTATCCGGTCGAGGTCAAGCCGGAGGAGGCGACGGCGCTCGGCCGCCTCGCCGCCCTGCGCAAGGCGATCGACCGCGTCCACCGCGAGCGGCTGGGCAAGCGGATCGGCCCCCTCAACCTCTGAGCCCCCTCCCCGTCCCTCCCCCGCAGAGCGGGAGAGGGCGCCTCCGCCCGCCCGAAGAGGGTCAGAGGGAGGTGCGGATCGTCCAGAGATCGGGGAACAGGGGCTTGAACAGCGTGCTGCGCAGGTACTCGGAACCGGCGGAGCCGCCGGTACCGGTCTTCATCCCGATCGTCCGCTGCACCATCTTGACGTGGCGGTAGCGCCACTCCTGGAGCCCTTCGTCCAGATCGACCATCCGTTCGCAGATCTCGCGGCCGGCGGGGTCTTCACGGTAGACCTGGACGAGGATCTTCTGCACCCGCTCGTCTTCGGCCGGCGGCAACGCCGGGTCGCGCTCCAGCACGTCCGCCGGGATGGGATAGGCGTTCAGGGAAAGGAAGCGGAGAAAGCTGGCGTAGAGGCTGGGCCGGTTCCTCTCCTCCAGCAGGCGCCGCATCTCCTCGCCGCCTTCGGGCATCCACTGCAGCACCTCGGGCCGGCGGTGGCCCAGGACGTACTCGAACAGCCGGAACTGGAAGGACTGAAAACCGCTCGCGCTGTCCAGGCGGTAGCGGAAGCTGTTGAAGGAGACCGGTGTCATGGTCTCCAGAACGTCCACCTGGGCCACCAGCGTCTTGAAGATGGTCAAGATCCGCTTGAACGCGGAGTGCGCCTGCGGCGCGTCGCCCAGCGTGAGGCTGTGCCGCAACAGCTCCGCCTCGTGCAGGACCTGCTTGAACCAGAGCTCGTAGACCTGGTGGATGATGATGAACAGCATCTCGTCGTGCTCCGGGCCGTCCGACGCGGGGGTCTGCAGGCCCAGGAGCTCGTCGATGCGCAGATAGGAGTTGTAGGTTCGAACCAAGAGGCCTCCCTGTCAGTCAGGGGCAGGCTATGGGATCGAGGCGGGCGGGGTCAACCGGGAATGAGATGGACCGCGGTCGCCTTGACCAGACAGGCGACCGGCACCCCGGGAGCGAGCTCGAGCTCATCACAGGCCAGGCTGGTGACGAGAGCCGCGAGAGGGAATCCACAATCGACGACGACCCGCACGAGAGGCCCTTCCGGCACCAGAGCCAGGACACGCCCTTCCAGATGGTTGCGGGCACTCGTCCGCGACGGCCCGCCCCGCTCGAGGAGAACCTCCTCGGCCCGGATGCTCACCATCACCTCTGCGCCGTCTTCGAGCCTTCCGAAGTCTGCCGCCACGAGGCGCACAGCCCCCACCTCGACCTGGAGGAGGCCCTCGGATGCCGCCACGATCCGGCCCGGAACCACGGTTTCCACGCCGACGATCTCGGCCACCGAGAGATCTCCGGGCCGCCGGAAGACCTCATGCACCAGGCCGTCCTGGAGGATCCGCCCGCCGTTCACGATGAGCATCCGGTCGCCCAGAACGAGAGCCTCCGTCCGGCCATGGGTGACGACCAGGGTCGGAATCTTGAGGTGGGAGAGGAACGTCCGGAGCTCGCGCCGCAACAGGGAACGTGAGGCGGCGTCCAGTGCGGAGAGAGGCTCATCGAGCAGAAGGAGCCGCGGTTCTGTGGCGAGGGCCCGGGCGAGCGCGACCCGCTGGCGCTGGCCGCCCGAGATCTGCGAGGGCAGGCGCCGTTCGAGCCCTTGCAGGCCGAGCATCTGAGCGAGCTCGGCGACGCGGCCCGCCCGCACCCGGTGCGGCCCGCGCAGACCGTAGCCGATGTTCCCCTCCACCGTGAGGTGCGGAAAGAGCGCATACTCCTGAAACAGGTAGGCCACCCGCCGGGCCTGCGGCGGGATGCAGATTCCCCGGGCCGCATCGTGCCAGGTTTCGTCTCCAAAATGGATCGAGCCCCGATCCGGCCGCTCGAGTCCCGCCAGACACCGGAGGATGGTCGTCTTCCCCGAGCCGGACGGCCCGAAGAGTACCGTCACCGAGGGCACGTCCGCGGCAATGGCGAACCGGGCCGAAACCGCCGGCCCACCGGGGTATTGTTTGGTGAAATCGGCTACCAGCTCAAAGGCCATGAGCTCCGCGTCCGCCGTTGGAGTCCGTAGGTGAAAGCCAGGACGACGAGAGACAGCCCGAGAAGCAGCAGAGAGGTCTGCCCGGCGGCCGCATAGTTCAGAGCCTGTACCTCGTCATAGATCGAGACCGACACCGTGCGGGTGACGCCCGGCAGGTTGCCCCCCACCATGAGCACCACGCCGAACTCACCCAGTGTATGGGCGAAGCTCAAGACGATGCCGGCCAGGATGCCGGGCCGGGCCAGCGGCAGGGTCACGCGGAAAAAAGTGCGGGGCCGGGACACTCCGAGAGACCAGGAGGCCTCCACCAGGCGCCGGTCCACCGCCTGGAAAGCCGCTGCAAACGGCTGCACGGCGAAGGGAAAGCTGTAGAGGACGGAGGCCAGGAGAAGGCCCTGGAAGGAAAAGGGCAGTGTCCGCCCGGTGGCATCGAGATACAACGCACCCAGAGGGCTCTGCGGGCTCACGGCGAGCAGAATATAGAACCCGAGGACCGTCGGCGGAAGCACGAGCGGCAGCGCCACCACGGCCTCGACGAGGAACTTGAAGCGCCAGGGAGAAACGGCGAGCCAATACGCGACCGGGACTCCGACGAGGAACAGCACCAGGCTCGTCCACGCGGCGAGCCGAACGCTCAGCATGATGGCGACCCAGTCCATCGGCTCTTACTGCGCAGGAAGATCGAAGCCGTACTTCCTCAGCACCTCTCGGCCGGCAGGGCCGAGGACGAACGCCCGAAAGGCCTGAGCCGCCGCGGGATCGCGCGCCCATTTGAGCAGGACGCCTCCCTGCTCCAGGGGAGGATAGGCATCCTGCGGAACCGTCCAGAACCGGCCTTCCTTCTGAAGAGCGGGAGCGAGGGCGAGGGACAGCGCGATCACCCCCGCCTCGGCGGCGCCGCTCTGAACGAACTGCGCCGCCTGGGAGACGTTTTCCCCCAGAACGAGCTTGTCCTTCACTTCCTCGTAGATCCCCAGCGACCGCAGGGCCGCCTCTGCTGCCCTGCCGTAAGGGGCATGGCGGGGATTGGCGATCGAGATCCGGCGCACCCGGGGGTCTTTGAGCACCGCGATCCCTTGTTTCTCGATGTCCAGAGGGGAGGACCGCGGCACCCAGACCACGATGCGGCCGATGGCGTACAGGAACTCGCTGCCGGCGATCGTCACGTCCTGCGCGACCAGCTTCTCGATGAACGCGCGGTCGGCCGAGAAGAACATGTCGAAGGGCGCGCGGTTCGAAAGCTGCGAGTAGAAGTTGCCGGAGGAGCCGTAGGTCGGGGTCACCCGCAGGTCCGGCCTCCGTTGGCGGAGCGCGGCGATGATCTCATCCAGGGCGAACTTCAGGTCCGCCGCAGCCGCCACCGCGACCTCCCCCTTCCCCTCCGCCGCCTCCACCGAAACCGTCCCGCCCGACGTCCAGGCCAGGAAGCCCGCGACCACCAGGGCCCGGACAACGCCCGCCTGCCCCCGAAGTGCTCCCGAGCTGCCGCGACCCGGCTTCGTCATCGAATCTCCTCCTCCTCGACGTGCGGGGCGCAGTATATCCCAGGGGCTCGTCCACCCGTCCGGCGCCCCTGCGGAAGCCGGCTGCCGAATCCGGGTCCCCATGCTACCCTTCCCTGGTGCGCCTCCACCTGTTCCAGCCTTTCCGGCTCCAGGTCCGCCTGTCTCTCTGGCTCGTCTGGGCGGCCATCGTGCTCGGGGTCATCACCATCGGCAACCAGAGCACCGCTCCCAATCCGCCCGCCGGCCTGCTTCTCCTCGGCCTCGGCCTCGTCGCCCCCGGCCTGCTCGCCGCCCTCGCCCTCGCCAGCCCGGCGCTCTGGGACCTGCTGATCGACGGCGAGGCGGACGCGGCACCGACCCGCAAGCATCTCTACGCCTTCCTCGCCGTCGGCGCCGCGGGCCTCGCGATGGCGGGCGTCGCCCTGCAGCGGTTGCTCTGACCCGGAGCCGGCATGATCCCGCGCAAACGTCTCGACATCGGGTGGATCGACGTGGCGCACGGGATCGCGGCCTCGCTGGCCCCGCCCCGCCGCGAGGCGGTGGAGACGGTGCTCCGCGAGGTCGCACCGGGCGGCGATCACCGCCTCGCCTGCCTGTCGGTGCGCAGCGGCTTCGACGCACTGCTCACCGTTCTCGACTACCCGCCCGGCAGCGAGGTCCTGGTCTCGGCGATCACCATCCGCGACATGGTGCGCATCGTCGAAGCGCACGGGCTCGTGCCGGTGCCGGTCGATCTGGACCCGCGGAGCCTCCAGGTGCGTCCGGAATCGCTGCAACGGGCCATCGGACCGCGCAGCCGCGCGGTTCTGGTGGCGCATCTCTTCGGCAGCCGCATGCCCCTCGAACCGGTGCTCGACGTCGCCCGGGCGCATGGCCTGTTCGTCGTCGAAGACGGCGCCCAGGCGTTTGCGAGTCTCGACGCGCTCGCGCCGCCGCAGGCGGACGTCTCCCTGTGGAGCTTCGGGCCGATCAAGACCACGACGGCGCTGGCCGGCGGCCTCCTCTGCTTTCGCGATCCCCGTCTCCTCGAACAGGTGCGCCGGCACCAGGACGGCTGGCCGGAGCGGTCGCGGTGGAGCTTCCTCTTCCGGCTGCTCAAATACTCGGTATTGATGGCGCTCACCTGGCCGCCGCTCTACACCCTGTTCGTCGCCCTCTGCCGGCTCGCGGGCAAGAGCCACGACGCGGTGATCAGCGCGAACACCCGCGGGTTTCCGGGGGACGGCTTCCTGCAGCAGATCCGCCACCGGCCGTCGACGCCCCTGCTCGCCCTCCTGGCGCGCCGGCTGCAGCGCTTCGATCCGGCGGCGATCGCGGCGCGCACGGCGGCGGCGGAGCAGGCGATGGCGGCGATGCCTTTCCTGGAGCGGCCCGGGGACCGGGCGGCCCGCCACACGCATTGGGTGTTCCCCATCCTCAACGAAAATCCGGTGGCACTCGTAAACACTCTCTGGAAGCAAGGTTTCGATGCGACCCGAGGCGCCTCCAGCCTCCATGTGGTCGGCCCGCCCGCGGATCGCCCCGAGCTGGCACCTGTGGAGGCGGAACGAACGATGGAGCGGCTGCTCTACCTTCCGGTGTATCCGGAGGTTCCGCAGCGCACCGCCGGGCGGCTGGCCACCGCACTCGCCAAGATCGCCGCAAACCTTGCTTGACAGTCTCTCCGGGGCAGCCCTAGTCTGGCTGGAGAGGATCATGGATGTTTCGGTCTGACAGGAGGTCTTCGTGCGACGTATCAGTTCCCTCTTTCTCCTTCTCCTCACCGTCGGCGTGACGCTCGCCACCGCGGCGAGCCGGGTGGGCACCGAGCTGCGGGTCAGCGTCAACGACACGCCCCGCCAGCGCTACCCGGTCGCTGCACTCGACGGCCAGGGCGGCGCGCTGGTCGCCTGGGCCAACTCGCGGCTCGGCATCCTCGCCCGCCGGATCGCCGTCGATCCGGCGAGCACCACGAGCGGCGCCGAAATGCGTCTGCTCGCCAACGTCAACCTCCCCGCCATTCCGGGCGAGGGCGAGGTGATCGCTCACAAGGAGCCCGCTCTGCTCTATCAGGCGGACGGCAGCTTCTGGATCGTCTGGACGCACGAGCGCGCCTACCTGAAGTCGGCGCCCTTCCATGACACCCGCACCGTCCTCGCGCAGGAGATCCGGGCGCGCAAGTTCAACGCCCAGGGGCAGCCGGCGGGTGACACCGTCTTCATCGGCAAAGGGGCTCCTCCGTTCCAGACCAATCCGCGCGTGCTGCGTACCGCCAACGGGATCGTGGTCGCCTGGCAGACCAACGACCAAAAGGGCCAGCAGCCGACCGGCAACGGCATCTACGCCCGCTTCCTCGACGCCAACGGCGCACCGCTCGGCGCGGCGTTCCGGGTGAGCCAGAATGCGGACCTGGTGGCGGCCAATCCCACCCTCGCCGCGGCCGGTGACGGCCGGGTGCTGGTGGCCTGGGATGCTCCGGACGCCAGCTCGACCGGCGTCTACCGCCGCGTCTACAGCGCCGCGGGCGTGGCGCTCGGCGACGCCGCGCGGGTCAACACCTCCGTGGACGGCCGGCAGGCCCACCCCTCCGCCGCCTGGCTCGACGGCTCCGGATTCCTCGTTCTCTGGCATGGCGCCACCGGCGAGCGCTTCCGCACCCGCATCTACGGCCAGCGGCTGGACGGCAACGGCCAGGCGATCGGCGGGCAGATCGAGATCTCCCGCGGCCTCGAGGAGTATGAGTACGATCCGGCGGTGATCGCCACCCAGAAGGGCACGTTCCTGGTCGCCTGGATGCTGTGGGACAAGAGCTTCCCCCGCGCCCTGCGCGCCGTGGAGCTCACCGCCACCGGCGCTCTTCGCCCGGGCACCGGAGAGATCAACGTCAACACCTTCCGCATGGATGCCCAGTACCGCACCTTCCTGACCACCCGCCCGGGCGGCGGCGTGCTCGCGGTCTGGGAAGGCTTCCATGAACGCCGCGCCGGCATCTCGGCGCAGCGCATCGCGCTCAGCGAGTAGAAGGTCCCCCCACCACCCCCCTCAAGGACGACAAGGACCCTGACGACAACAAGGACCTCGCAGACACCCGGGGGGGTGTCTTGGAGGTCCTTGTTGGTCGTCAGGGTCCTTTGCTCTAGGTGTTCTGCGTCCGGCGGCGCAGCATCAGAACCGCGGCGGCCGAGAGCATCAGCACCAGCAGGGCGAGGCCGATCTCGGAGAGCGTGGGAATCTCCTGGATGACCGCGCCACCGGCGACGGTGATCGGCGTGGCGTCATTGGGAGCGCCCCCCGGATTGTCGGACGGCGTGGAGGTCTCGTTGGTGAAGTCGCGGTTGGCGTCGGAGGAGACCGTTCCCTGGTTGAGGATGGTCTGGCCGCCGGTGCCGGCCTGGATGTTCGCCGTGATGACCAGGGTGACCGTCCCGCCGGGCGGGATCGAGCCGTTCCAGGTCACCGGGTTGACGCCCGCACCCGAGATCGTGCCCGAGGTGGCGGTCGGGGCCGGAGCGGCTCCACCCGGAGGCACCGCGGCGAAGGTGAGCCCCGCCGGCAGGGTGTCGGTGAACTCGTTGCCCGCGTTGTCCGGCTGCGTGCCGGTGCCGGTGTTGGTGAGAGTGATGGTGTAGATCACCGTGCCACCCTCGGTCAGGGTGCCGCCGGTCACCGCCTTGGTCGCGGTCACGTTCGAGGTGAGCGCCGGCGCGTCGCAGACGGCCGGGGTGATGATCACGGAGAAGGCGCGGATGCTGCCGATGTCCTGGCTGAAGAAGTCCTGCGCCTGAAGCTGCCAGGTGCCGTTGGGGTTGATGCCGTCGAAAGCCGACAGCGCCGCGTTGGGGGTGAAGCTGCCGGTGAACGGCGCATTGGCGCTCACCACGGTCTGGATGTTCGCCCCGGCGCTCTCGTCGTCGAGCAGGGTCTGGCAGAAGTTGTTGCCCGAGCCGTCGGTGTTGTTCACCGCCAGGGCCGTCGGGCTGCCGCCCGGGCCGATCAGGGTCAGCTCGAGGTCGTTGACGAAGGTGTGATCGATGCCCACCGTGGTGGAGCCGCCGGTGGTGGAGCAGGTCGCACCGTCGATCCGCAGGTCGATGTCATAGATGTTGCCGACCACGGCCGCGACGGGCAGGCTGGCCACCACCGGAGCGCCGGGGTTGCTCCCCGACAGATCCGCGCCGTCCGGAATCGCCACCGGCGGGCCGGTGAAGCTGAAGGTGACCGGCGTGCCGGGCGCGCCCGTGACGACCGAGAAGTTGAACGCCTGGGGGCTGGCGATGCCGCCGGTGTAGGTGACGGTCAGGGTGAAGCTCAGCGTGGCGCCGCAGGGCACGGCCGAGGAGGTGGTGAAGGAGAACGGCGTCGTGTTGCTCGCCGTCGCACCGCCGGCCAGAGTGGACAAGGGACCGTTGGCCAGGTCGGGATAGGCCGACACGCCGTTGAGGATCACCACGCCGGGGGTGGACGAGGTCAGCACGCCGCTGATCGCCGTCGCTCCGGCGCCACCGACGTTGGTCAGCGGAACGGTCAAGCTCCAGTCCTCGCCGATCTCCACGAAGGCGTCGCCGTCGCCGCCGATCTGCGCATAGGTCGGCGCGCCGTCGTCGAGGAACGCCTGGGGCGTGGCACCGCACGCATCCAGGAACGCATGGGCCATGACGATGCCGGCGCCGGTGTCCACATCGACTCCGGGGGCCTCGATGTCGATCGCCGAGCCGAGCAGGGCGGTGCGCAGGGCGGCCGGGGTGATCCCCGGAACGGCCGACTTGCAGAGCGCCGCGAGCGCGGCGGCATGCGGTGCGGCGGCCGAGGTGCCATAGAAGGGATTGAAGCCGGGGGCGGCCGTGGCCACGCCGTCGGCGGCGGTGATGTCCGGCTTCTGGCGGACGACGCCGCCGGTGCTGGTGCGGTTGCCCGGGGTCAGCTCGGTCCCGGTCGGGCCGAGAATGATGCGCCGCGGACCGTCGGCGGTGAAGCTCTCGCTCTCATTGGCCGCGGTGAAGAGACCCGGATACGGACCGTCCGGGGTGATGCCGTCGAACGAAGCGGCGGCCGGGGTCGCCGCGACGCTGAAGGCATTGGCGGCCGCGCTGTGGCCGCGCGTCGTGCCGTTGGTCACCCGGTTGTCGTCCAGCTCGCCGCGGAAGACGATGAAATTGAGCATCGGCACGCTGGAGGTCGTGCCGGCCGCAAACTTGTCGATCAGCAGACGCTCGCCGCCGAAGGTGCCGCCGCCGATGAACTCGATCGGGAAATCGTCGCCGCCGACGCCGTCCTGCACATCCGTGGAGGCGTCGAAGATGGTGGTCAGGGCACCATCCATGTCGTAGATGTCGAAGTCGGTGGACGCCGTGCCCGTCGAAAGGTCGTAGTGCTCGGCCCAGATGAGGATGGGCGGATTGCCGCCGCCGAACTCGACCAGGATCGAGTTGCCGCCGTCGCCGAAGTCGTGCAGGTTCGCTCCGGCGAGCGGACCCGGATCGGCGGCGGCACTGGCGAGGAAGTCGCCTTCCCAGACGCCCGAGGTCAGGTCGGTCTTGTTGCCTTCGTTGCCCGCCGAGGAGAAGTAGAGAACGCCGGCCGCGGTCACCGTGTTGACCGACTGCGCCACCGGGCCGTCCTGGAACGGCGACTCGTCGAGGTAGATGATGTCGTCGACGATGATGTTGCAGTTGTGCGGCGCCGCCGCGAGGTCGAGGATGTTCTGCGCGAAGGTCGCCTCATCCGGCAGCGCCGAAGCGAAGCCGAGCGCCGCACCGGGGGCGAGGTCGTGAATGATCTCGAGCATCGCCGAGCCCTCGTCACCGGAGCCGCCGGGGATGACGTCGATCCCCGCCGGCAGGTCGCCGCTCGCCACCAGCGTGGCGAGCGAGTCGACGCCGTCCGAGATCACGCAGACCTTCACCCCGGCGCCCGTGGCGCCGAAAAAGCCGCGCGTCTCGTCCGCCCCGTGCGTCGCATCGCCCTCGGAGATGTTGATCGCCGAGGTGAAGGCCGGGATCGCCTGGCGGATCTTGCGCACCTCCGGCATCGCGGCGAGCGCCTCCATGTCTTCGAGGCGCATGCGGGCGCTGATCCGGCGGTAGCCGTAGCTCTGCGCCTTGAGCTCCGCACCCAGCTCCCCCAGGCGGTTGGCCACCGGCTTGATGCCGCTCGCCTTGGTCACCACGATGTCGACCGGCACGCGGCCGTCGGCTTCGGGGCGCACGAAGCGGAAGTCGGTCAGCGGCGCGAGCCGCGCGTCATTGCGCAGCTTCAAGATGCCGAGAAACAGCCGCGAGTCGATCTTGTTCTGGATCGCGGTGCGCGAGGTCTTGATCCCGCGGATCGCGTCGATCTGGAGAGCGCCGCTCGCCTTGAGCTTCGGCGGCTCCTGGGCGCTGCTCACCCCGACGGACAGCGCCAACACCGCCAAAGCCGTGGCGGCGGCCCGGGTGAGCCGGGGGGGAAGGAAACGGTTGGGCATGGATGGCATCCTCCGACGGTTGGGCCGGCGGGCATGCAGAACCCGCACGGAGGTTGAATGAGCAACCCGCCCGAGGCGGGCAACACTCAGGGTAAAGCCTGACAGGCTTCGTGGAAGCTATCTGACGAGCTGCGTCAAGTCAAGTCGATGGAACCAACGGATAGACTATCGCACATGCCGGCTCGTAGAACAGGTGTGCAACGACACATCTCCATCCTTCTCGCCACCCTCTCCCTGGCCGCGACCGCCGCCGCCGAGACGCCACCGTGGGTCCGGGCGACGCCGTTCGGCAGCCCGATCGTCACGCTGGCCCAGTCGCCCGCCCGGTTCTGGGGCCTCTACGCCGTGGCCCGCTTCGGCCGCCTCTTCGCGAGCACCGACGGCGGAGCGACCTGGAAGCCACGCGCGCCCTCCCCGGAGCCGGGCGCCCTGATCGTGGACGCCGTGCCCGATCCCGTCGACCCGCTGACGGTTTATGCCCGCACCACGTCCTCTCTCCTGCGCTCGACCGATGGCGGGTACACCTGGACCGGGATCGGCACCGACCTGCCGTCCGTGGCCACACTGGCCGCCGAGCCGGGCCATTCCGGGCACCTCTGGGCCGGTACCTCCGAGGGCCTCCACCGCTCGACCGACGGCGGCTCCAGCTGGCAGGCGGCAGGGTTGCCGGGGCTCCACGTCACAGCGTTGGCGATCGATCCGCGCGAGCCGGCGACATGGCTCGCCGCGGAGGCATCGGGCGACTTCATCGGCGACCCGATCGCCATCTGGAGGAGCCTCGACCGCGGGATCACCTGGGAGGCGACGCCTCTGGCCGCGGTCCCCTCCGGCTTCAATTTCGCCGCGGCGCATTTCGCGTTCGATCCGGCCCGCCCGGGAACCGCCTATGTTTTCTTCGTCGGCGAGTCCAACCTCGGCCCGGTGTTTCGCACCGGCGACCGCGGCGCCACCTGGATCGAGCTGCCGGCCGCCCTCGGCGTGCGCGACCTGGCACCGCTCGCGGACGGCACCCTCGTCGCCGCCACCGATTTCGGCGTGGCGCGCAGCAGCGACCAAGGCGCCACCTGGGTGCCGCCGTTGCCGCTCACCGCGGAGACGGCGACGGCACCGAAGGATGCGCTCACCCGGGTTCTCGTCAACGCCCCCGGGGCCTTGCTGGCCGCGGGGGGCTCGGGTGTCTGGAGGATCCTGGACCGCACCGGTCAATGGGCGACCACCAGCCGTGGCATGGTGGCGCAGGGCACCTTCTCCCTCACCGCGGCCCCCGTGGGCGCCCCGGAGCTGACCACCTCCATCGAAGGCAACGGGGTGTTTCGCAGCACCGACCGCGGCGCCAACTGGACGCGGGTTCACGCCGCGGTCGAAGGCCTGCAGCCCTCGCTCCATCTGACCGTCGATCCCGCGCACCCGCGGACGATCTACGGCACGTTCTACGACGGCCTCGCCGACCACCTCCTGCGCAGCAACGACGGCGGCCTCTCCTGGGACACGCTGCCGGTACCCTATACCTGCTCCGGCGGCTCGCTCTGCGACGTCACCATGTCCCTCGTCGCGGTCGACCCCCACCACCCGGAGACCGTCTTCGTCGCCGGTTCCTACTTCTTTCACTTCGGCGGCAGCGGCTTCTTCTTCCTGCGCAGCGACGACGGCTTCCAGACCTACACCCGCCTGCCCGCCCACAACTGGACCACCCTGGCCGGCGACCCCGCCACGCCCGGCGTCTTCTACGGCCTGACCGGCAAGCAGCTCCTGCGCAGCACCGACGGTGGCGCCTCCTGGCAACGCATCGGCACCGGCCTGCCGGACGGCACCGCCCGCTCTGCCCTGGCGATCGATCCCCGGAACCCGCGCCGGCTCTGGGTCGGTACCGCCGGCCGAGGCGTCTTCCGCAGCACCGACGGAGGCCGGACCTTCCAGGCCACCGGCCCGGGGCTCGGCACCGGCAAGGTCGTCACCACCCTGGCCATCGATCCCGAAAACCCGGATCGGGTCTACGCCGGAACCGCCGCACGCGGGGTCTACCGCTGGGAGGCGTCAAGCCGGCGGTGGACGGCGCTCAGGCGGGGCCTGCCGCTCACCGGATACACCGGCACTCTCGCGATCGATCCCCAGCATCCGGCGACGCTCTACGCCGTCCACCCGGACCAGGGGATCTACCGGCTGGATCTCGAGCAGGAGGAACCATGAGCAGAACCCCGGCGCTCGTCGTCGTCCTCTGCCTCCTGCTCACGGCCCCGGCCGCGGCCCAGGCGCCCCGCTGGACACGGGCGACACCCGACGGCGGCTGGATCCTGGCCCTGGCCCAGGCTCCGTCCGCACCGGAGACCCTCTATGCCGCCGCGCAGACCGGCCGGCTCTTCCGCAGCCTGGACGGCGGCGCCTCGTGGCAGCCGCGCGGACCGGCCGTTCTCGCGGGGGTGAGGGACCTCGTCATCGACCCCGTCGATCCGCGCACCCTCTATGCCATGACCGGCTATCCGCAACCCCTGCGGACGCGCGACGCCGGACGGACCTGGGCACCGGCCGGCCCGGGGCTGCACTCGGTCGCCGCGCTCGCCTTGGACGCGGAGCATCCGGGCGTGGTCCTGGCAGCCACCGCGGGAGGGCTCTACCGCTCGCTTGACGGAGGGGATTCCTGGGACCTGGCCGCCTTCGCCGAGACGCAGGTCGCGGCCGTCGCCATCGATCCCGGCGCCACGGCGACGCTCTTCGCGGCCGTCGGCAACGAGGGGGATCCGACCGTCCTCTGGAAGAGCACCGACCGCGGTGCCACCTGGGTGGAGACGCCGCTCTCCGTACCGGCGTACACCCGGGGGCTCCCCCGCTTCGCCTTCGATCCGGCGCACCCGGGAACGCTCTACCTCGCTTTCGCCGTGACCTACGACTTCGACTCCACCGGACCCGTCTTGCGCAGCCGCGACGGCGGCACCACGTGGACCGAGCTCCCGGCGGCCTCCGGCAACCTTCTCAACCTCGCCGTGTCGCCCCGGGGTGACCTCTTCGCCGCCACCGCCTACGGTGTCGCGCGCAGCACCGATTTCGGTGCGACCTGGAGTCCGCGGCTCCCTCTCACCTTCCGTTTCCCGGGGGAGCCGGGCGATACCATCTCGCACGTCCTCGCCTCTCCAACGGCACCGGGAGAGCTGTTCGCGGCAGGCGTCACCGGCGTCTGGCACTCCCGCAGCGGCGGCGCGCGGTGGGCGCCGAGGAACCGGGGGCTCCTCGCCCAGGGGGTCTACTCGTTCGGCCTCGCTCCTGATGCGGCCTCCACCCTCGTCGCCCTCGGCAACGGGAGTGTCTTCCGCAGCACCGACCGGGGGACCACCTGGCGGCGCCTGCCGCGCACGGGAGCGGCCGGCCCGCCGATCTGGATCGAGGCGTTCGACCCGCGCCATCCGGAGACGATCTACGGCCTCGGCTCGGACGGCCAGGCCGACTTCCCGCTGGTGAGCCAGGACGGCGGACGCACCTGGAACAAGCCCCGCTTTCCCTACAACTGCCACCTCGCGGGCTCCCTCTGCGACGTCAGCCTCGGCCGGATCGCCGTCGATCCGCACGATCCGGAGGCCTTCTACGTGAGCGGCTCGTACTTCCGCCACTTCGGCCCCAGCGGGTCGTTTCTCCTGCGCAGCGATGACGGTGGCACCACCTGGGACAAGCTGGCCCCTCTCGAAAGCATCGCCGCCCTGGTGTTCGATCCGACGCGGCGCGGTGTCGTCCGGGCGATCGGTTGCGACGGGTTCTTTCAGAGTGGCGACGGCGGCGCCAGCTGGCAGACGGCGGGGCGCGGCCTCCCCCGCAAGCTCTGCACAGGCGCCGGGCTCTCGCTGGCGATCGATCCCCAGGAGCCGCGGCGGCTCTACGCCGGCACGGCCGAAGGAGTCTTCCTGAGCACCGACGACGGCGCCACCTTCCGCCCGATGAACCGCGGCCTCGAAACCGCGCAGATCACCAGTCTGCAGATCGATCCGGCAAACTCCGATCACCTGTATGCCGGAGCCGCCGGGCGGGGCGTCTTCCGCTGGAGCGCGCCGCAACGGCGCTGGCTGCCGCTCAACCAGGGCCTGCCGGGCAGCAACTTCAACGGCAACCTCGCTCTCGATCCCCGGCACCCCACCCTCCTCTACGCCAACACGGCACAGGGGATCTTCCGGCTCGATCTTGCGGAGGGAGCGCCATGACCCCGACGATGCAGCGAGGTGCCGCTCTTGGCATCTGGCCGGCCCTTCCGTATGCTCTCTTGACGCACAAATTGCGGAAGCCGCTCGCCCACCTCTCCACCTCAGGAGGATGCCCCACATGCACCGTCGTCTCTGGCCCGTCGTGACTCTGTTGCTCGTCGGCGCTCTCGCCGGCTTTGTTCCAGTGCTCGCCCAGGAAGAGGAGGAGGAGCTTCCCGTCGTCGAGTCGCCCTGGGATGAGGTGACGTCCTACGACGATCCGAGCTTGCCGAAAGAGGACCCCTTGTTTGAGGAGCCGCTCGACAAGTACGAGGGTTCCGAAGCCCTCCTCGAAAAGGAAAAGGACGGCTACTCGGTCGGCATGGACGCGATGAGTGCCGCCGCCGCTTGGACCGAGCTCAACTGCTCGCAGCTGCCGCCGGATTTCGGCGTCGCCGAGCCGATTCGCTTGGCGGCGGCCAATCCCCGCTACTTCTCCTATGGCGGCATACCCCTTCTCCTGGTGGGCGCCTCGGCGGACTGCGGTTGCGCCTTTCGCCTCAAAGAAGCCTTCCAGTGCAACCTCAACAACTATGCCTCAACCTTCGCCCTCAACAAGAACACGGTTCCGTCTCTCAACAAGGTCCGCGTCTGGGTGTCCATGGGCTATGGCTACGCCAATACGCCGACGTTGCAGCTCCAGGTGCCCAATGCACCGTTCGAGTGGGTGACTCCCCTGGCCGGCAGCTCCTACTGGCTGCTCGACAACCAGGGCGTGGCGGGCACCGGCTATGAGGCGTTCTTCGCCCGGCTGCTCAAGGTGGTGAATGCGGCGCGGGTGAACCGTCAGTTCGTCGAGGTGACCTTGTTCATCCCTTGGCAGGGCAATGACTTCCTCAAAGGCCCATGGTCGAAGACCGGAGGCCTCGCCAAGGCGGCGGAGCCTCCGGGGACGGCCAATCTGGTCACCACCGGCTTCACGAGCGCCTACTACCAGGTCCACAAGGACACCGGCTCTCCGAACGCCGCCCAGAACGAGAAGATGCGCGCCTACCAGATCAACATCATCAACTGGACGGTCAAGACTCTCTGGTGCTTCGACAACGTGTTTTTCGAGGTCTCGAACGAGCCGGAGGCTCCCGGGCCGAAGGAGGGAGGCGTCGCGAAAGCCGTGAACCCGGTCGCCGTGGCGAAGTGGCAGCGGCAGATGATCTTCGAGATCCGGAAAGCCGAGAAGACCTGGGGAGGCAGCAAGCTTTCCTATGGGCATCTAATCTCCGCTCAGCCGTTCTCTCAAGCTGGCGCACTCGCCCTCTTCGACCCGGCGAATGCTCCGGCCACACCCGGTTGGACGCCCGATCCGAAATTCCCTCTCGATCTTCAAGTCCTCAACGGGCACTATACGACCGCCCGACTCGATGCTTCTACTTTCGGCGGTGGAACCCACCGACTGGACGCTGGCGCAATCGATCTTGTTCGGGACCCCACCTTGAACAAGAAGCCGAACCCGATCGCCAGCAATGAGGACAACATCACAAACATCCAGGGCGCGCGAGGTACCAAGCACCACCTGAACGGAGTCGCCGTTCGAGGTGGAGTCGTGCCCATCCGCGCGGCGGCTTGGGAGCTCCTCACGAGTGGTGGCACCTCTTACGATCACTTTGGCTATCTCCTCGCGCCGAATGGGATCATCAACGCGACCGCCAGGGCCATTCGAACTCAGCTCGGCCTGCTCCTCGACTTCTATGGCCGCCGGAGCTTCGACCTGCCCAGTCCTACACCCAGGCTGACGGACTTCGCTCCGGCCAGGGTGAGCGACTTTTTCAAGGTTGACGCCAGCGGCGGCACCGACCTCGGCAGGTACGGGTCTGACGAGTGCCGTACGAAGTCACAAAACTACTGGTCCGCTCTCGGCGCCACCGCGAGGAACCCGAGCAACCCTTCACAGATCGTCTACCGCGCGGTCCTGGTTTACCGGCATCACAGCACGCCGAGGTGCTCCGCCGACCGCGACAACCTCGACTATCCAGGCTGCAGCAACTCGTTCAACCCTCTCGGTTCTTATGACGCCAGGGTCTGGACGGTCTCGCCCCCCGTGGACGCTTCCTGCGCCGGCTCTCCCGGGCCGGCAGGATACCGCGAGACGTTCACCCTGAAACCCGGGACATACGAAGTAAGCTGGATCGACCCGGAGACCACCCTTCCTTACACGGGGACTCCGGCGATTCAGACCATCACCTGCTCGACGTTCTGTACGATCACCACCCCGGTCTACAAGTTCGACATTCTCTTGCGGCTGGTTAAACGGTAAGTCTCACGGGAGGAAAGCATGATTCAGAACCGCCAGCTTCTACTCCTCCTTCTCGGCCTTTTCTGTGCCCGCTTGACCAGCGCGCAGGACTTCGGCCGCCCTCTGACGCAGGAGCAGGTCGACTGCGAGGAGCGGCAGTTGATGAGGCTCCAGCACAGGGCCGTCTTCCAGCAAAAGGGCTCGCAGCTTTTTTTCTGGCGGGCGAGCCCCACCGGCGGCGCGTATCGGGGTCTGGCGGTTGCCGCTCAATTGACCGGCGACAACCTCACCCGCGGAACTTGGGAACGCGATGAAGTCCAGCTACCTTTTGACCTTATCCTGCGCCAGGAAGATGACTTCCTCGACCCACGGCGACCCCGGCTGCCACAAGCGACACTGGTGCGCCGTGGTGCGGCCGGCAACCTGTTCGCGAACCCCCGTGACTTCCAGGCGATCGATGTCCAGATCGATCTGGCACCGGTCGTACCGAACCCTTTTGAGCCGCGGATGCCCCTTCACATCACGAACAACCCCGCCGCCGGTGCGGGTCAGGCTGACCGAGCCGGGCGAAGCCTCGCGACCGACGACCTGCTCTCCGCCTGCCACGCCGAAGTGACCGAGTTTGACTTGAAGGTCTTCTCCTTGATGGCGCGCACCGTGCGGCCCAGTGAATGCCTCTTGGAGAATCATGGCTGCGGTCCTGGGCCCAGCCCCCTTCGAGTCGTCTTGTTTCGGGGCACCGAACCCCTCACCTACCGGATGAACCTCGTTGACTACGGCCTGAACTGTTATCAGGACGATCCGTGCTACTACCTGGAGTCGACCACCGCCTTCCTCTTCCACCTCCAGGTGAATGCCCGCGGTGATCTGACCGGCGGAGACGTACAGGCGCTCGGCTGGTGTGCTCAGGAGGGCCAGTTGGGATGCCATTCGGTCCTTAATCCGGATTTTGCACTCTTCGTCATGCCTCCGCTTCGGCCGGGGCTCGACAAGCAAGGGCCGCCGGAGTTTCGCCGTTCGGCGGAGCTGCAGATCTACTTCGAGGGCTTTGAAGGCAACATCCTGCACGACACCATCAACTGGGCTGACCTGCTGCGCGACACGGCCTGGAATGGAGGGCTGGTGCCGTAGGGGCATGGCAGAGCGGGCGGGGGCAGGTTGCCTCTGTCCGCGATCTGTTGTAGCTTCCAGACATGACTTCGCGGCGTTGGCTCCCCCTTTCCCTTTGCAGCATCGCCATCTGACCCCGCGAAACATTCGGCGCCGGCGCGCGTAGGGTGGCCATGAACACCCCCCTCCAGAAGGACGACCCGAATCTGCCTTCCCCGCTCCGTCTGTGGCCCGGCGTGGTGGCCGTTTGCCTGCTCTGGCTCGCCCGGTTCGGGCTGAAAGCCTTGATCCCCGGCTTCCGAGGCTTCTCGCTCGGGATGATGTGGGCCCTCGGCGCCGCTTTGGCGGTCGTCGTGTGGTGGGTGTTCTTCAGCCGGGCCGGCCGGCTGGAGCGCTGGGGCGGCCTCGCTCTGATGCCCCTGGCGATGGGCGCCACCTGGCTGCTCCGCCACGAGTCGATGGGTCTCCTGTGGCTCCTCGGCTATGCCGTCCCGGGCCTCTGCCTGGCCCTGGTCGCCGGAGCGGCCCTCGGCCGCCGCTTCGCCGTGGGGCCGCGGCGGGCGACGCTGGCCGCCGCCCTCCTGCTCGGCAGTGGCGCCTGGGCGCTGGTCCGCACCGACGGCATCAACGGCGACCACGTCGCCGACTTCGGTTGGCGCTGGGCGAAGAGCCCCGAGGAGCAGCTGCTCGCCCAGGCCGAGGAGCCGGCGGCGCCCGGTTCGCCAAGCCCCCGGGAGCAAACGGCGGCCCCGCCCGGTGCCGAGCCGGTCGCTCCTCCGGTGGAGACCCCCGCGGAGGCCCCCGCGACACCGACGGCCGCGGAACCGGCCGTCCCCCAACCCGACGCGCAGAAGGCCGCGGAAGCCCGGCCGGCCGGCGGCTGGCCCGGCTTCCGGGGACCCGGCCGCGACGGCACCGTCTCCGGCGTACGGATCGCGACCGACTGGACGGCCTCGCCACCGGTCGAGCTGTGGCGGCGGCCGGTCGGGCCGGGCTGGTCCTCCTTCGCGGTCCACGGCAACCGGATCTATACCCAGGAGCAGCGCGGAGACGACGAGGTCGTCACCTGCTACGACGCCGGCACGGGCGAGCCGGTCTGGGTGCACCGCGACGCGACCCGCTTCTTCGAGTCGAACGCGGGCGCCGGTCCCCGCGGAACGCCGACGCTCAGCGACGGCCGGGTCTACACCTTCGGTGCGACCGGCATCCTCAACGCGCTCGACGCCGGCAGCGGCGCCGTCGTGTGGTCGCGCAACGCGGCGACCGACACCCAGATGGCGGTCCCGGACTGGGGCTTTTCGAGCTCGCCCCTGGTGATCGACGACCTCGTCCTCGTCGCCGCCGCCGGCCGGCTGATCGCCTACGACCGCGCCACCGGCACGCCGCGCTGGCTCGGGCCGGCCGACGGAGTGAGTTACAGCTCGCCGCAGCGGGTGACGATCGCCGGGGTCCCGCAGGTCCTCCTGCTGAGCGAATCGGGCGCGGCCAGCTTCGCACCGGCCGACGGCCGGCGGCTTTGGGAGCATGCGTGGAAGGGCTTCCCCATCGTGCAACCGGCCGTTCTCGCGGACGGCGGCGTCCTGCTCGCCGCCAGCAGCCAGAGCGGCACGCGCCGCCTCGCCGTCGCCCACGGTCCCGGCGGGTGGACCGTGGCGGAGCGCTGGACCTCGGCGGGGCTGAAACCCTACTTCAACGACTTCGTCGTCCACGGCGGCCACGCCTTCGGCTTCGACGGCCGCATCCTCGCCTGCATCGCCCTCGCGGACGGCGAGCGCACCTGGAAAGGGGGCCGCTACGGCAACGGCCAGCTCGTCCTCTTGCCCGACCAGGACCTGCTGCTGGTTCTTTCCGAGGAAGGGGAGCTGGCGCTGGTCCAGGCGACGCCGGACAAGTTCACCGAGCTCGCGCGCTTCCCGGCGATCCAGGGCAAGACCTGGAACCACCCGGTCCTGGTCGGCGACCTCCTGCTGGTGCGCAACGATCAGGAGATGGCCGCCTTCCGGCTCCCCCTCGCGGGGGCCTGAGGCGGCGGCGGCGCCGGCGCGATAGAATCGCTCCATGACCTATGGTGAGCAGGACCTGGAGCGCATGCTGTTCGACCTGGAATCCGACCTCGCGGAGCGCAAGGAGTCCTTCAAGGGAGATGTGCCGACCAAGGCGCGCGAGGCGGTGTGTGCGTTTGCCAACGACCTGCCGGGCCACGGCCGGCCGGGCGTCGTCTTCATCGGCGCACGCGACGATGGAAGCCCTTCGGGGCTATCGGTCACCGATGAGTTGCTCCTTCAACTCGCCGATCTCAAGACCGACGGAAACATCGTCCCTCCTCCGACGCTGACGGTCGCGAAACACTTCTTGCGGGGCCAGGAGATGGCGGTGGTGACGGTCTGGCCCGCCGATTCCCCGCCCGTGCGCTACAAAGGCCGCATCTTCATCCGCATCGGGCCGCGCCGCGGCATCGCCTCGGCGCAGGACGAGCGCATTCTGAATGAGAAGAGGCGGTATGGAGATCGCCCCTTCGACGTGCGGCCGGTGCCCTCCGCAACTCTGGCCGACCTGGACCGGCGGCACTTTGACGACGAGTACCTTCCGGCCGCCTTTTCCTCCGACGTCCTCGCCGCCAACGAACGCAGCTACGAGCAGCGCCTCGCCGCGACCAAGATGGTGGTGGCCGCCGATGAGCCCACGCCGACCGTGCTCGGGGTTCTGGTGCTCAGCCCCCGGCCCCGCGATTTCCTTCCGGGGGCTTATGTGCAGTTCCTGCGCATCGCCGGCCACGAGCTCGCCGACCCGATCGTCGACGAACAAGCGATCGACGGCCCCGTGGCCGAGGTGCTCCGGCGCACCGATGAAAAGCTCGTGGCGCACAACCGCACCGCGGTCGACCTGACCAGTGAGGACCGGGAGCGACGCACCTCGCTCTACCCGCTGCCCGCCCTCCAGCAGATCGTCCGCAACGCACTCATGCACCGCAGCTATGAGGCGACGAACGCCCCGGTTCGGGTGACCTGGTACGATAACCGTATCGAGATCACGAGCCCTGGTGGCCCATTCGGCGCCGTGACGACCGAGAACTTCGGCCGCCCGGGTCTGTGCGACTACCGCAATCCCAGCCTCGCGGAGGCGTTTCGGGTCCTGGGTTTCGCGCAGCGGTTCGGCGTCGGCATCGCCACCGCCCGCCGTGAGCTGCAAACGAACGGCAATCCGCCTCCCGAGTTCGAGGTCCACCCGTCGTTCGTCGGCGTGACGCTGAGAGCGGCGCCATGAAGACCATCGCCTTCTTCAACAACAAGGGCGGCGTGGGCAAGACCTCGCTGGTTTACCACCTGGCCTGGATGTATGCCGACCTGGGGCTCAGCGTGATCGCCGCCGATCTCGATCCGCAGGCCAATCTCACCACCATGTTCCTTGACGAGGAGAGCCTCGAAGCCCTCTGGCCGCAGGAAGCACCGCGCAGGACCGTCCTTGGGCCTCTGCTTCCCCTCCTCGAAGGCGAAGGCGGAATCGGCGACCCGCAGCTCACGGATGTCGGAGGGATCGGGCTCCTGGCCGGAGATCTGAAACTCTCGGAGTTCGAGGACGAGCTCAGCCAGCAATGGCCGAATTGCCTCACCGGCAGGGCTCGACCTTTCCGCGTGATCGCCGCTTTTCACCAGATCCTCTCGCACGCCGGCCGGATGCGCTCAGCAGACATCGCTCTCGTTGACGTGGGACCCAATCTTGGCGCGATCAACCGCGCAGCCCTCATCGCCGCCGACCACGTGGCGATCCCTCTCGCGCCGGATTTGTTCTCCCTTCAGGGGCTGCAAAACCTCGGGCCTCGGTTGCGGGATTGGCGTAAAGGGTGGGACGAACGCCTGAAGCAGCGTCCCGAGAAGATGGACCTGCCGTCAGGTCGGATGCAGCCGCTGGGCTACGTGGTCCTGCAACACGCCGTCCGCCTCGACCGGCCGGTGCAGGCCTATGCGCGGTGGATGAAGCGCATTCCCGGCGTCTACAGGGAGGCGGTTCTCGGGGAGGCGGGCAGCCCCCAGACTACCCTCACCATCGATCAGGATCCTCACTGCCTGGCCACCCTGAAGAACTATCGCAGCTTGATGCCGCTCGCTCAGGAAGCACGCAAGCCCATGTTCTTCTTGAAGCCGGCCGACGGCGCGATCGGCGGGCATGCACAGGCCGCTCAAGCCTGCTATCGAGACTTCCGGACCCTTGCCCAGGAAATCGCCCGGCGGGCCGGGGTGTCGCTGCCCTGACGCCTCACGGCGCCAGCGCCGCGAACGGGCTTCCGGAGTGCCGTTGGTGACCCACAGCTCGTCGCCGAGGGGCGGCGAGCGCGTAGACTCTCCTGCATGCTCGCCCGTAGAACCTTCATGCGACTCACAGCGTGTGTTTTTCTCGCCGTTTTCTTGGTGCCGGCGGCCGTCTCGGCGGCGGCGCGCTGGCAGCCGGTGACGCCGCCCGGCGGCTCCCTCGTCGCACTGGCCGAGGCCCCCTCCGCACCGCAGACCCTGTATGCCGCGGCGCAACGAGGCCGCCTCTATCGCAGCGACGACGGCGGCGCCACCTGGCGGTCGCGCTCCCGACCGGCCCAGGAGGTTCTCGCGCTCCACGTCGATCCTCAGGACGCCGCGACCGCCTACGCCGAGACCTCGGCGGGTCTTCTGCGCTCTGACGACGGGGGACGCACCTGGACCTCCATCGACGTGGAGGGCTCCGGCCTCGCGGTGGACCGCGGCCAGCCCGGCGTCCTCTACGCCGGCACCTACGCCAAGGGCCTCCTGCGCTCGACCGACCACGGCGCCACATGGGTCTCTGTCGCCTTCGCCGGTGTGCCCGTCGTCGCCGTGGCGATCGAGGCCCAGAGCTCCACCACGCTGTTCGCGATCACCGGCTTTCGCGAGCCCGACCGCCTGTTCAAGGTCTGGAAGAGCACCGACGGCGGCGCCACCTGGGCGGAGACCGGGCTGCAGACGACGCCGACCTACAGCGTCTACGGCAACCCGCGTCTCTTCGTCGACCCGGCGCACGCGGGAACCGTCTACGCAGCGTTCGATTTCAACGACAACGGCGTGCTCGCGCCGATCTTTCGCAGCGGCGACGGCGGCGCCACCTGGACGGAGCTCACCGCGGCGGTCGGCCTGCACGATCTCGCAGTGGCGGCGGACGGCGACCTCTTCGGGACCACAAGCTTCGGCATCGCACGGAGCCACGACGGCGGCGCCACCTGGGATCCCCCGCTGCCTGTCGACTACCTTGCGCCGGTGAAACCGCGCGACAGGATCGCCCGCCTCGTGGCCTCCGTGGTGCCGGGGCGCCTGCTCGCCGCCGGGGCCGTGGGCTTCTGGGCCTCCAACGACCACGGGGCGACCTGGACCGCCTCCAACCAGGGCATCGCGGCCCACGGAGCCTGGTCGGTCGCCGTCTCTCCGGTCGGCCCGCCCACGGTCCTGGCCATCGCCGGGGCGAGCGTCTTCCGCAGCACCGACGCGGGGGCCTCCTGGCTGCGCCTGCACTCCGCGCTCGACGGCGTGCAACCCTTCTCGATCGCCGCCTTCGACCCGCGCGATCCGCGGGCGGTCTATGGCTCCGGCTCGGACGGCCAGGCCGACTTCATCACCGCGAGCACCGACGGCGGCGGCACCTGGTCGCAGCTCCCGGTGCCCTATGAATGCGGCGGCGACTCCGTCTGCGAAGTCGGGATGTCCTTGGCCGGCATCGATCCCGGCGAGCCTCGCACTCTCTTCGTCGCCGGCCACTACTTCTTCCATTTCATCGGCATGGGCGATTTTCTGCTCAAGAGCGACGACCCCTTCGCCACCTGGACGCCCCTGACACCGCTCCACCGCCTCGGCTCCCTGCTCGTCGACACCGAACAGGCCGACAGCCTCTACGGCCTCACCTGCACCGGCCTGCGCCACAGCCGGGACGGCGGCAAGACCTGGCAGAAGACCGGGCGCGGCCTGCCCAAGGCGCTCTGCCCCCAGAGCGGCGGCTTGCCGACGCTGGTGCGCGATCCGCTGCATCCGCGGACCTTCTACGCCGCCACCTTGACCCGGGGCGTCTTCATGAGTACCGACGGCGGAGCCACCTTCCGATCGATCAGCCGCGGCCTCGAAAAAGGATGGATCACCACCCTGCTGATCGATCCGCAGGAACCGTCCCGGCTCTACGCGGGCGTCGCGGGCAAAGGAGTCTTCCGCTGGATCGCGACGGGCGCCCGGTGGCTGCCGCTCAACCAGGGGCTGCCGGTGCGCGACTACTTCGGCGACCTCGCGCTCGACCCGCAGAAACCGACCCGGCTGTACGCCGCCCACCCGGTGCACGGGCTGCTCAGGCTCGATCTGGACGCGACGGAGCTGTGAGGGCGAGCTCCTCCGCCGCCATGATCAGGAATCCGATCCACACCAGGTCCGCCAGCAGCAAGTGGACGATCTGCATCCACACCGGGGCGAGCAGCAGCACGTTGACCACCCCGGCCACGATCTGGAGGAAGACGAGGCGGAGCGTCCAACGGGCGACGCGGCCTTCGGAGCGGAAGGCCAGGAAGATCACCACGGCGGCGGCGGCCACGGAGAGGGCCGGGTGCAGGAGGCGCAGGCGCAGCAGCACGTGGGCGGTCGGCGAGAGGTCCTGGCGGATGGCGTCGGCCAGGCTGGTGGCCGGAAAGAGGGTGTCTCCCAGGGCGGCGATGGCGCCGCTCACCCCGGCGAGCAGCAGGAGGCCGGCACCGGCCAGGAGCCAGTCGCCCCTCCGGCCCGACCCGCGCAGCCGGAAAGCCGGGCCGCCGCTCGCGAAGTGAGCGGTGAGGGCCATCGCGCCGAGCAGGAAGAAGGTGTTCACCAGGTGGGTCGCCATGAACAGGGCACGGGCCATCGACTGGTTGTCGGCCACCAGCTCGAAGAGCACGAGGCCGGCGCCCACCGCCGCCTCGCTCAGCATGAAGGCCAGGCTGTAGACCGCGGCCTTGCGCGCCGGGTGCCCCGGTGGGCGGTGGCGGAAGGCCAGCACCACCAGTGCGATGACCAGCAAGAGGGCCACGCCGCTGGTGACGCGGTGGGTCAGCTCGATGATCGTCTCGATCCTGGGTGAGCGGGGGACGATCTCTCCGTTGCAGAGCGGCCAGTGGCTGCCGCAGCCGGCCCCGGAGCCGGTGGCCCGCACGGCCGCCCCCCAGAGGATGACGGCCAGGGTGTAGACGAGGGTGGTCCAGGAGAAACGGGCGAAGCGGTCCATTCCCGCCATCTTAGCCCGGTTGCTCCTCCGGAGGCTTGTGGGTCATACCGCGGGCGAACCTCCACGCACCGTCCGCGCCGCGGAAGAGGACCGAGAACGCCCGCTGCCGGATCTCCAGGGGTGGAGCGTCCGCGTCGTCACGCACGGTGACGCGGTTGACCTCAATGCCGCGGACGAAGGCCAGGTCTCCGGAGATCACGATCTCCTCGCGCTCGAAGCTCTGGTCGATGTCGTACGTCTCGTAGAATTCGGTCATGCGGACGACCAGCGCCTCGCGTCCCCGAAGCGGCGGCGCCTCGTGCGCCCAGAACTCGCCGTCCTCGGTCACCATCTGCGCCAAGGCCCCGGCATCCTGGCGCCGTCCGGCCTCGGTCCAGTCCAGAAACAGCTTGTCGATCGCTTCCAGATCGGTCATTTCCATCGTCTGAGGATACCGCACGAAGCCGCATCTCGCCTCTGCAGCGCCCGCCCCACCCCGCGGGGTAGGACAGGGCGGGCCGGCCCCGCGGCAAAACCCTCCCGCGGCATGGTGCGCGGCGTGCAACGAATCGTTACACTCACGCCCATGAATGACCTCTGGCAGCCGATCCCGTTCGACCGCGAGATGATCCGCAAGTACGACCGGCCCGGCCCGCGGTACACCTCGTACCCGACGGCCCCCTGGTTCACCGCCGACTTCGGCTCTGCGCAGTACGCGGATCTCCTGGCGGCGAGCGCGAGCTCGCGGCGGCCTCTGTCGCTCTACGTCCACGTGCCGTTCTGCGACGTCCGCTGCTTCTTCTGCGGCTGCAACGTCACCATCTCCCGGGACCGCTCGTGGGGCAAACGCTATCTCCCCTGGCTGGAGAGCGAGATGACGGCGGCGGCGGCGCGGCTCAACGCAGCCGAACGCGAGGTGGTCCAAGTCCATTGGGGTGGCGGCACGCCGACCTTCCTGCCCGCCGAGGACCTGGCGGCCTTGATGGCGATGATCCGCCGCCACTTCCGCCTCGCCCCCGACTGTGAGATCGGCGTCGAGATCGACCCCCGCGAATGCACGGACGATCAAATGGAAGCCCTGGTCGCCGCCGGGATGAACCGCCTCAGCCTGGGTTTGCAGGAGCTGGACCCGCAGGTGCAGGACGCGGTGAACCGGGTGCAGAGTGCAGAACAGACCTGGGGCGTGCTGAACGGCTTCCGCGCCCGCGGCGTCACCAGCGCCAACGTGGACCTCATGTACGGCCTCCCCCATCAGACGCCCGAGAAGTTCGCGGACACCCTGGCCGACGTGGTGCGAATGAGCCCGGATCGCTTGGCCCTCTTCAACTTCGCCTACCTGCCGAGCATGTTCCCGCACCAGAAGACGATCGACCCGGCCGCGCTGCCCTCGGCCGACACCAAGCTGCGCATGCTGGAGGAGGCGGTCACCACCCTCACCGGAGCCGGCTACATCTTCATCGGCATGGACCATTTCGCGCGCCCGGAGGATCCGCTCGCCCAGGCGTTGCGCGGGCGGACCCTGACCCGCAATTTCCAGGGATATTCCACCTGCGCCGAAACGGACCTCGTCGCCTTCGGCGTCTCCTCGATCAGCGAGGTGGCCGGCGGCTATGCACAGAACGTGAAGACGGTCTCCGAATACCGCCAGGCGATCGAAGCCGGCCGCTTCGCCACCTGCAAAGGGCTCGTCCGCAGCACCGAGGATTGGCTGCGGCACGACGTGATCTGGGACCTGATGTGCCATTTCCGCCTCGACATGGCGGCGATCGAGGAGCGCTACGGCATCGACTTCCCGGCCCACTTCGCGGCCGAGCTCGCGAGCCTCGCTCCACTCGCCGAGGACGGCTTGATCGAGATCGCTCCCGGACGGATCGAGGTCCTGCCGCTCGGCCGTCTCCTGGTGCGCAACGTGGCCATGGCGTTCGACGCCTACCTCACTCCGGCCTCCGCCGTCCGCTACTCGCGGACGGTGTGAGATCCGTGACCGCGAGGCCTTTGCGCACACACACTTTGCTGACATACTCCCGACCATGTCGGCGCACCCTTCCCTCCCTGCCCTGGATCTCCTCGTCGTCGGCGCCGGCATCTCCGGCTTGACCGCAGCGTTCTGGCTGCGGCGCGCGGGATGGCGGGTCGCGGTCCTCGAAGCCGCACCGCGCACCGGAGGCTCGATCGAGACCTGGTCGGAAGGCGGCTGGCGGTTCGAGATGGGGCCGAACACGGTGCTGGAAAGCCGCGCCGAGGTGGGACGCCTGCTGCGCGAGGCGGGTCTGGCCGCAAGCCGGATCGTCGCGGCGCCCACCGGAAAGCGGCGGTTCCTCTGGAAACAGGACCGTCTGGTGCCCCTGCCGGGTGGTCCCCTCGGCTTCCTCACCACCCCGCTGTTCTCGGCCGGCGCCAAGCTGCGCCTCCTCCGGGAGCCCTGGATCGGCCGGCCGCCGGAGGGGACGGAAGAGACCATCGCCCGCTTCGTCACCCGCCGGCTGGGACCGGAATTTCTCCGCTATGCGGTGGGGCCGTTCGTCTCCGGCGTCTATGCCGGCGACCCCGACCGCCTGTCGGTGCGCTGGGCGGTGCCGAAGATCGCGTCGCTCGAAGCGGAGCACGGCAGCCTGATCCGCGGCGCCTTGGCGCGCCGCAAGGGACCCCAGCCGGGTGGCGCCATGTTCTCCTTCCCGCCGGGGTTGGAAGAGCTCCCCCGCCGGCTGGCCGAACAGGTCGGCGACGTGCGCACCGGGGTGGCCGCCACGCGCATCCTGCGCCGGGAGGGCGGCTTCACCGTCGAGACCACGGCCGGCCCCGTGACGGCGACGCGCGTCCTGCTCGCGGTGCCGGCGGACGTGGCGGCGGACCTCCTCGCCGAGGTGACGGTGGAGCGCAGCCGGCTGTTCGCCGAGATCCCCTATGCCGCCGTGGCCATCGTCTCCCTCGGCTACCGGCGTTCCGACGTGGCCCATGCCCTGGACGGCTTCGGCTTCCTCGCACCGCGGGGCGAAGGCTTGCGGGTGCTCGGCTGCCTCTTCCCCTCCCAGCTCTTCCCGGATCGGGCACCGGAGGGCCGGGTCGCCCTCGCCGCCTTCCTCGGCGGCCGAACCGATCCGGTGGCGGTGACGCTCGACGACGCACAGCTCCTGGCCGCGGTCGAGGACGACCTGCGCCGCGCGCTGGGCGTCCGCAGCGCTCCCGTGCTCACCCGGGTGCGCCGCTGGCCGCGCGCCATCCCACAATACGAGGTCGGGCATGGCCGGTTCGTGGAAAGGGCGGCCGAGATCGAACGCGAGATCCCCGGGCTCTTCCTGGGAGGCAATTACCTGCGCGGCGTCTCGGTGGCCGACTGCATGTGCAACGCCACCGTGCAAACGGAAGCCATCTTGAGACACAATAGGCCCAACCAAGGTCACCCCGAACTGCGAGGAGCCGTTGCATGACGCTGCCCAAGATCCAGGTCCTGATCGTCGACGACCACGCCATCGTCCGCACCGGCTTACGTTTGTTGATCGGCGGCCAGACCGACATGTCGGTGGTGGGCGAAGCCGGCTCCACCCAGGAGGGCATCGAGCTGGCGGAGGGGCTCGGCCCGGACATCGCCCTGGTCGACCTCAGCCTGCCCGGTGAGGGCGGAATCGAAGTGATCCGCCACCTGCGCCGCACCCGGCCACGGGTGCGCACCGTGGCCCTCACCATGCACGACGAGGTCGCCTACCTGCACTCCGCGCTCTCGGCCGGCTGCTCCGGCTACGTGGTCAAGCGGGCCGCCGACTCGGAGCTGCTGGCCGCGATCCGCGCCGTCCATTCCGGCGGCTCGTTCATCTCCGCCCTGTTCACCGAATCCAACGCACCCGAAGCCGTCATCGCGCCGCCTCTGGCCGGCGACGCCGCCGAAGCGAATCTCCTCCTTTCCCGGCTGAGCGCCCGCGAAAGGCAGGTCCTCGTGCTCCTCGCGCATGGCCACACCCATGCCCAGATGGCGACGGAGCTCGGGATCAGCGTCAAGACGGTCGAGACCCACCGCGCCCGGCTGAGCGACAAGCTCAGGCTGAAGAGCCGCTCCGACCTCGTCCGCCTGGCGCTCGAAGCCGGGCTCCTCGGCTCCGTCCGCCCCGCCGCTCCGGCCGACTGAGTCAGGCCGGGAGCCGTCCTTCCAGCAGAGCCTCCCCACGGCTGCGGATGACCTCGGCGTAGAACCGCGCGCTCGCCTTCGGGGTGCGGCGCTGGGTCTCGAAATCGACGTGGAGGAGGCCGAAACGCTTCGAGTAGCCATGGCTCCACTCGAAGTTGTCGAGGAGCGACCAGGCGAAATAGCCCCGCACGTCCACGCCGTGCCGCCGCGCCTCCTGCACCGCCTGGAGGTGGGTCCGCAGGTAGGCGACGCGCAGCGGATCGGCCAGCTCGTCCCCTTCGACCGTGGGCGGATCGTAGAAGGCGGCGCCGTTTTCGGTCACATAGAGCGGGATGTCTCCATAGCGCTGCCGCACGCCGAGAAGGGTCTGGGTGAGCCCCGCCGGATAGACCTCCCAGTCGGTCTCCGTGTAGGCATGGCGCGGCTGGCGCACCCGGCCGGCGCCGACCGGCCGGGCGGCGGGATCGGCGCAGGTGACACTGCGGGTGTAGTAGTTGATCCCGAGAAAGTCGATCGGCTGCCGGATGTGGTCGAAATCCGCCGCCGGGGGGTCCGGCCAGGCGGCACCGAAGATCTCCCGCATCTCCTCCGGCGAGCGGCCGAGGAACACCGGATCGAGAAACTGCCGGTTCATGTAGGCGTCGGCGCGGGCGGTCGCCGCCAGGTCCTCGGGTTGGCCGGACGCCGGATCCTTGGGTTCCAGATTGACCACCAGGCCGATGCGGTGCTGACCCTGGGCACGGTACGCCTGGACCGCCGAGGCATGGGCGCGCAGCAGGTTGTGCGCGGCGCGCGGCGCTTCGAACAGGTTGCGGTGCCCGGGCGCCAGGTCACCGGTGAGGTATCCGCCGTCGGTCACCACCCAGGGCTCGTTGAGTGTCGCCCACATCTCCACCCGGTCGTCGAGCGCGCCGAACAGCACGGAGGCGTATTCGGCGAACCACTCCGCAACGTCCCGGTTGAGCCATCCGCCGCGATCGTCCAGCGCCGCCGGCAGGTCCCAATGGTAGAGGGTGACCGCGGGCTGGATGCCGGCGGACAGCAGCGCATCGACGAGCCGGCGGTAGAAGTCGAGACCGCGCTGGTTGACACGCCCCGTCCCTTCCGGCAACACACGGCTCCAGGAGACGCTGAAGCGGTAGGCATTGAGGCCCAGCTCGCGCATCCAGCGGACATCCTCCTCGAAACGGCGGTAGTGGTCGCAGGCCACGTCACCGGTGTCGCCGCCCCGCACCCGCCCGGGGGTATGGGCGAACCGCTGCCAGATGCTGGGGCCTGCGCCATCCGCCAAAGGCGAGCCTTCGACCTGATAGGCGGAGGTGGCGGCCCCCCACAGGAAGCTCCTGGGAAAACGGGAGTCCGGGCTCATGATGGCGCCTAGGGCTCGAACTTGAGCACCACCACCCCGAACCGCAGCTCGTCACCGGCGCGGATCTCGGCCGGGACGCCGGTGTCCAGCCGGACACTGTTCAGGAAGGTGGCGTTCATCGTGCCGATCTCTTCGCCGAGGAAGAACTTGCCGCCGCGCCGGTAGATCTTGGCGTGGCGCCGGCTGATCGAGCGCTGGCCGTCGAGCGGCGAGAGATCGACGTCCGGATAGATGCCGGTCACCGGGTCCTTGCGGCCGATCGTGGTCTCCGGGCCGGTCGAGAGCGGGAACTCCATGCCCGTGAAGTGGACCAGCTTCTCCGTCCCCTCGGCCGGCGAGGTCACCAGCGGGGTCGGGATCTCCCGCGAGAGCGGCGTCGCAGCGTTCTTGTAGAGGGTGGTTCCACGCAGCAGGTCGTCCGTCTCGCGCAAGCGCCGCGACAGCTTGCGCATCATGCGCACCGCCACCTCGGGGTTGTCGTGCAGCATCTCGTCGAACGTGGAGCCGTTGATCTCGACCACCTTGGCGGGCGTCAACGCGCGGGCCGTGGCGGCGCGCGGCATGTCTTCCAGAATCGACATCTCGCCGAAGAAGTCGCCCTTCTCCAGGATGGCGAGAGGCATCTCCTTGCCACCCACCTTGTTGAGGATCTCGATCTTTCCCTCGTGGATGATGTACATCTCCGTCCCCAGGTCCCCCTCGCGAAAGATGTACTCCCCTTCCTGGAGCTCGCGAAGAAAGGGGCCACTGGAGGCTCTCTTCGAGCCGGTACCCGAACCACCCGTGCCACCACTTGTCGTTTTGAAGACGGGACTGTTCATACGCTGCTTATCCTCGACCCAGCCAGAGCCGGTGGTCGTCGTTCTCCATCCATGCAGAAAGCCCCAGGGGGAGGGTCCGATTCGGCTGCCGGTGTCCACTGTCCATGCCCCACGCCACCGGAAAGTCCAACCCGGCAAGACCCTCGGCAACCCGAGCCGGCCAATCGACCTCCGGAGCGACAGCCCCTGCGTCGACGTGGCCGACGATCATCCCTGCAATCCTTCCGAGACTATCCGAGAGCCGAAGGTGGGTCAACTGACGGTCGATGCGATAGAGCGGCTCGTTGACGTCCTCCCAGAACAGGAGAGCCCCCTCGAGGTCCGCCGCCCAGGGCGTGCCGAGCGTCGCGGTCAGCAGGCTGAGACAGCCGCCGAGGAGAGGGCCGGACACGGCCTCGCGCGGCGGCCGCAGCCAGGAGCGGAACGGCAGGCTGAGCGGATAGAGGCCGGCCAGGGCCTCCAGGAACGAGGTCTCCTCCTCCGCCACGAGCCCCCGCGCCAGCTCCACCGCCACCATCGGGCCGTGGAACGCAACCAGGCCGAGCCGGCGCACCACCTCCAGCAGGAACGGGGTGAGATCGGAATAACCCACGTACGCCCGCGGGTACCGGCGCAACAGATCCCAATCGATCCAGGGGAGGATGCGGGGCACGCCATACCCGCCGCGGGCGAAAAGGATTGCCGGGAGGTCCGGCTCCGCGGCCAGGCGATGAAAGGCGGCGAGCCGCTCGGCGTCCTCGCCGGCGAACAGGCCGTTGGCGGAACGGGCCAGAAGGTTGTCCGCCAGGACCGGCGTGAGCCCGAGCCGGCGCAGCTCGGCCAGACCGGCCTCCAGGCGTACGGGATCGACGGGGCCGGACAAGGCGGCGACGCCCACGCGGTCGCCGGGACCGACGGGCGGTGGAAGCTGGGGGAGGGAGATCAAGACGCCGGAGAGCTCCGTAAGCCGAATTCTGTCTCCCGGCACCGAAGCACCGGGGTGCGGTCATTCCTCTGGGACCGGCGTTGCCGCCGGCCTCCAGCAACCTACCCGGGAACTGGCCCCGGACCCGAAGGCCCGAAGGCGGGACAGGTGGCCCGCGAGCCGTCCCCCTATTTGGTCTTGCTCCGCATGGGGTTTTCCGTGCCCCCGGCGTCGCCGCCGGAGCGGTGCGCTCTTACCGCACCATTTCACCCTTACCGTCCCTCCTCGCGGAGAGCCGGCGGTATCTTTTCTGTTGCACTGTCCGTCGCGTCGCCGCGCCTCGCCGTTAGCGAGCATGCTACCTGTCGGAGTTCGGACTTTCCTCTCCGGGCCGGCCTTGCGGCCTCCCGGAGCGACCGCCTGAAGCTCTCCGGCGTCAACCCATCATAGCGCAGTCAGATGACCTGCACGTCGCCGGAGTCGTCGTCGGCCTCCAGGCGCTCGCCGGCGGCCTGGCGGGCGAGCTTGCGCCGCACCTCCTCGAGCGCTTCGGCGAGCCCGGCCGATTTGGCGCCCAGCTCGATGGCCCGCTCCAGGTTGCGCTCCGCCATCCCGAGCCAGTGCGGATTCTTCGCCTCCAGCATGCCCAGAAAGGCGAGGTACTCCGGCTTGGGGGTCATGCGCACCGCCTCGCGCAGCAGCTCCACCGCCGAGTGGATCTGGCCGGACGAGGCGAGCGCACGCGCCCGGTCGTAGAAACGGTCTCCTTCCTCCGCCCGGGAGATCCGCGGCGCCGGATCGCGGCGCACCCAGATCCGTGGCCCGAGCTCCCGGTCGTAGCGCTTGCGGCTGTCGAGGCTGCTCAAGGTGAGGTACGCCTCGGTGACCCGCTCGAACAGAACCTGCAACGCCATCTCGCGGCCGGCGAGGCCGAGGCGATCCGCCTGGCGCGGGTGGACCAGCCGGGCCGTCCGCTCGAACCCGTCGTGCACCTCCAGGGCGGACGCCGTCGGATCGATCCCCAGAATTTCGTAGTGCGTCGCCTCACCGAGATCGCGCAGCAAGGCGGCCGCGCGCTCACGGTGCGCCTCGACCTCCATCTGCACCGGCCGCTCGGCCAGGCTGCGGGCAATGCGATCCGAGAAGAGCCGCAGCTCTTCCTCGGTGACGCGCGAGGAAAGCATTGCGAAATGGTAGCATCCTCCACCCCGCATCTCTCAAGAGTCACCCGGCGAGCCCGCCGAGACCCCGGTCAGATGGCATAGACTCCCCTCTGCCGGCACCCGCGAGGAGGCCGGCTGACTCCCCCTTGGAGGCCTTTCCGTATGAGCCAGACATCCGTCGTCGAGCGCTTCCTGCGCTACGTGGCCTATGACACCCAGTCGTCCGAGACCTCGGACACCTATCCCAGCACCGAAAAGCAGCTCGATCTTCTGCGCCTGCTGGTCGACGAGCTCAAGGCGCTCGGCCTCGCCGACGCCACGATGGACGAGCACGGCTACGTGATGGCGACCGTCCCGGCGACCAGCTCCAAGGCCGGAGTCCCGGTCATCGGCTTCATCGCCCACGTGGACACATCGCCCGAGATGAGCGGGGCCGGGGTCAAGCCGATCCTCCACCGCAACTACCAGGGGCAGGACCTCGTCCTCCCCGACGATCCCACCGCCGTCCTGCGTCCCTCGGAGCTGCCGTACCTCACGAAGAGGATCGGCGACGACATCATCACCGCCTCGGGGACGACCCTCCTCGGCTCCGACAACAAGTCGGGCGTCGCCGAGATCATGGCCGCCGCCGAATACCTGATGGCCCATCCGGAGATCGCGCACGGGCCGATCCGCATCGGCTTCACCCCCGACGAGGAGGTGGGCGCCGGCACCAAGCACTTCGACGTGGCGAAGTTCGGAGCCAAGTACGCCTACACCATGGACGGCGGGCCGCGCGGCGAGATCGAATACGAGAGCTTCTCCGCCGACGCCATGACCATCACCTTCCAGGGGCGCAACACGCATCCCGGCTATGCCAAGGGTGTGATGGTCAACTCGATCAAGGTCGCCGCCGACTTCATCCACCGCCTCCCCAAGGACGCCCTGGCGCCCGAGACGACCGAGGGCTACGAGGGCTACGTCCACCCCTACGTGCTCACCCCGAGCGTCGACAAGACCACGGTCAAGCTGCTGATCCGCGACTTCAAGACCTCGGCCCTGGCGGAGAAAGAGGCCTGGCTCGCCAAGCTCGCCGCCGAAACGGTCGCCGACTGGCCCGGTTCCTCCTTCGAGGCGAAGGTCGACGAGAGCTACCGCAACATGCGCGAGGTGCTGGACCACCATCCGGACGTCGTCGAGAACGCCCGCGAAGCCATCCGCCGCGCCGGCATGGAGCCGGTCACCAAGCCCATCCGCGGCGGCACGGACGGCTCCAAGCTCAGCTTCATGGGCCTGCCGACGCCCAACGTCTTCGCCGGAGAGCAGAGCTTCCACTCCCGCTTCGAGTGGGTCTCCGCGCAGGACATGGAAAAGGCGGTCGAGGTGATCGTGGAGATTGCGAAGGTGTGGGAGGAAAAGACGTAGGCTGGAAGCTCGGCCGGAGGGGGACCTCCCCCTCCGGCTCAGGATTCCCTTCAGACATTGGGATTGACGAAGTTCCCCGCCTTCACGTTGGTCTGTACCCGCACAGGATCACCTCCCTTCGGTTGTGGCGATCGCCTACCCCTTCACCTTCCGCGTCGCCCCCCACCAGACGTAGATGCAGAGGGCGATGAACAGCACCAGCGAGACGATCTGGGAGATCGACTCGTGGGTGAAGAACGGCGTCTGGATCAAGTCTTCTCTATACCAGTCGAAGAGGCGCAGGCTGGCGCCGAAGACGCCGCCCAGGGCGCCTCCGGCCATCAGGCCCGAGGCGATGATCACGCCGCGCTCCATGATCCCCCGTCCCTCCTCGCCGCCCACCGAGGCCGAGCGCTTCCCCACCCAGTGGGCGAGAAAACCGCCGACCAGGGCCGGCGTGTTCAGCTCCAGCGGCAGGTACATGCCGAGCGCGAAGATGAGGGCCGGCGCTCCCAGCATTTCGAGCACCAGCGCGATCACCGCTCCCACCGCGAAGAGGACGTACGCCACCGGTGCATGGCTCATGAAGCCTTCCACCAGGGCCTTCATGATCGAAGCCTGCGGCGACGGCAGCACCACCCGCGGATCGCCCGGCACCGCCTCGCCGAACTGGAACACCTTGGCGAGCACCATGATGGTCAGCGCTGCGGTGATCGCCGAGACGATCACACCCAGGAACTTCACGCGCTCCTGGCGCCACGGTGTCGAGCCCAGCCAATACCCGGTCTTCAGGTCGGTGATCGTCTGCCCGGAGACCGAGAGCGCCGTGCACACCATGCCGGCGATGGCCATCACGAAGAACATCCCGGTCTCGCCGGACACACCCAGCCGCAACAGCACCACCGAAGAGACGATGATGGTGAGCATCGTCATTCCCGACACCGGGTTGCGCGCGGTGGTCGCGATCGCATTCGCCGCGACCGAGGCGAAAAAGAACGAGAAGATCAAGGTGAGCACGAGACCGGCCATGGCGATCCAGAAGCCGGCCCCTTCGAGGGTGGTGAAGAAAAGGCCGGTCACCAGGGTCGAGAGGATCACGCCGATCAGCAGGGTCATCACCGGAATGTCGCGATCGGTGCGCTGCAGGCCGGCGTCCTCGCCCTGGCGGAACGCCTTCGCCGCGATGGCGAACGAGCCGGCCACGATGCGCAGCGACTTGATGATCCCGAAGATGCCGGCGGTGGCGATCGCTCCCACGCCGATGAACCGGACGTAGCCACGGAAGATGGCGCCGGCGTCCATGGTCGAAATCGCCACGGTCCCGGGATAGACGACCAGATCCGGCGCACCGTGGCCGATCATCCAGATGAGGGGCACGAGGACGAAGTTGGAGAGGAAGCCGCCGGCGCAGAGAATCATCGACGAGCGCAGCCCCATCACATAGCCAAGCCCGAGGATGAACGAGATGGCGTCGAAACGGACGACCATACGCGCCTCTTCGGCCAGCTGGCGCATCGGGGCGAGGAACTGGAAGTCGATCACCTCGCGCCACACCTGGAAGGTGCTGACGAAGAAGTCATAGACCGCGGCGATGCCCGTCGCCTGCAGGAGGAGCACCGCCTGCGAGCCGCCCTTCTCCCCGGTGACCAGCACCTCGGTGATCGCGGTCGCCTCCGGATACGGGAGCTGGCCGTGCATCTCGCGCACGAAGTAGCGGCGCAGCGGAATCAGGAACAGGATCCCCAGGCAACCGCCGCAGACCAGGATGAGCGTCGTCTGCACCGGGTGCGGGCTCAGATCCAGGATGTAGAGCGCCGGCAGGGTGAAGATGGCGCCCGCCACCATGGCGCCGGAGGTGCCGCCGATGTTGGTGAGGATGACGTTTTCGAGCAGCGTCGAGCGCCGGCCGTAGACGCGGGCGAGACCGATGGCCAGGATCGAGATGGGGATCGAGGCTTCCAGCACCTGGCCCACCTTGAGCCCCGAGTAGGCCGAGGCGATGGTGAAGATCACGCACAGGAACAGGCCCCACCCCACCGACCGCAGCGTCGACTCTTCGAGCTGGGCCGCCGCCGGGATCATCGGGGCGTAGGTCTCGCCTTGGGCCAGCGGCCGATAGGCGTTCTCAGGCAGGGACTTCGTCTCGGGAGCGTCCATCCGTCCTCCTCACGTCCTGGGTGGCAAAAAAAGCCGCTCCACTCTACCGCAGAACGTCGCCGGTTCAGCGGCCCGCGGCGACGGGGCCCGCGTCCCGGCCGGTGCAGCCGTACGACGACAGAGTCGGCGCGTAGGCGAAGACGAAGCTGCCTCCCTTGATGGTCTCGATGACCGGACGGGCGCTCGCGGTCGAGAGAGCAGGACATCCCCAGCTGCGCCCGAGCCGCCCGTGGCTCCGCGCATGCTCGGGGCTGACGTACCAGGCACCGTGCATCACGATGTGGCGCGCCTCGGCCTGGTCGTTCCAGCCGGCATCGAGCCCCTTGAGCGCCAGCGAATAGCCGTTGCCCCCTTCATAGGTCCCGCCGGTCAGGAACAAGCCGAGGCTGGTCTGCCGGCTGTCCCGCACATTGGAGAACTGCCTGGCGTAGTTGTCACCGCTGCCCGACCCGTGCGCCACCAGCTCATGGAACAGGACCTTGCTCCGCCGGAGGTCGAGGACCCAGAGGCGCGGCTCGGTCGAGGGCAGGGAGTAGTCGATCACGGTCAGCAGATCGCTGCGGCCCGCGACACCGCGCGCCTGGGCACAGGCGACCGCATCGAGAGCCCGGGCGAGCACCTGCGGCGAGGGACCCTCGGCGCCCTGCGCCGGGACCGCAGGCAGGCCCAGAAGGATGAGGAACGAGAGGAGGGTGGCGGCGCGCGACAAGGTACTTGCAGCCATGAAGGCGGGATTCTACTCCTTCCGGGCCGCCAGGTCACCAGCGCCCCTCTCCCGCTTGGCGGGAGAGGGGGCGGGGGTGAAGGTCCTACCGGAAGGCGGCGACCGTCGCACGGGTGTCGTTCAACACCCGGTGATTGTCGTTCTTGGTGGTGGTCCCCATCGGCTTGCCGTTGTAGAGGACACCCGGGTTCGACCAGAAGTTGAGGCGCGGGCAACCTCCACCGGTGCAGTTGTAGGCCATGATGGTGCGCCACTTCGGGTTGGTGGTGTACTGATAGCCGTGACCCCAGGCATACGGCGTGTTGGTCGGGTCGTTCTTGGGATCGTGGCGGGCCGACTGCAGGTGCCCGATCTCGTGGGCGAACGAGTAGTAGCCGGTGATGCAGTCCCAATGGGCGTCGGCGAACGCGGTGGCGGCGGTGGAGCCGATGCTCGACGCGAGACCGCAGGAGGAGGCGTTGTTGATCACCAGCAGGCCGACGTCTGCACCGACGCTGTCCCGGGTGGTGTGGATGGCGTCCATGTAGCCGTCGCCGGGGGTGCGGTAGCGGCTCAGGTCCGTGCTGAAGCTGCTCTCCGTGTAGGTCACCTGCGACTTGTGGACCAGCACGAGGTCGATCGTGACACCGCTGTTGTCATAGCCGACGTTGGACTCGGCGACGGCGAGGTCGATCAGGCCGTTGATGTCGCCCGAGGCCGCGGCGGCTCCCTGCGTGTAGTGAACCATCACGTTGATCACCGTGTCGCCCACGGCCCGCTCCGGCGTCTCGGGCATCCCGATCACCGGCAGGTCGGCATAGTCCGCCGGATGATCGGCCGGCATGCCGGACGGCTTCACCTTGACCACGGCATGGCCGCCGGTGCGCAGAGGCCGGATCTTGTACCAGTCGCCGTTGAAATGCAGGTTGCCGGTGATCCGGCCGCCGTTGCGCACCAGCACCACTTGGTTCATCGGCTCGAACTCCACCGTCTCCGCCGAGAAGGGGACGCGAACGGCGGAAGGATTCTCGATGATTCCGACCCACACCAGATTGCCCGAGCGGACGCGGTAGGCATCGGTGCGGTGCACCCGCAGGCCGAAACCCAGACCCAGGTCGAGGTCGAGGGACACGGCCTTCTCCGTCAGCAGGGCCGGACGGGCCTGCACCAGCCGGAGGGATTCCGTGGCGGGACTGCCGGCCAGCGCATGATACGAGGCGTCCAGCTTCAGGGCCTGGCGCACCGGGCCGTCGGCGGCGAGAGGCGAGAACAGAGAAGGACCCGCCTGGGCGGAGGCGGCTGCCAACAGAAAGGCGGCCACACATCCAATGGATTGCTTCCACAAGCTCTTCATCGACACTTCTCCTTGATCGAGAGGGGTTCTGAAGAGAAAGTGCAGGAGAGAGCTGAAAGCGGGACACCGCGCGGCGGAAGACCGGAAGGTCCTCCGCCGCGCAGGCAGCTGGACCTACCGGAAGGCGGCGACCGTGGCGCGGGTGTTGTTCAGGACCCGCTCGTTGTCGCTCTGGGTCGAGGTGCCCATCGGCAGCCCGTTGTAGAGGACGCTCGGGTTCGACCAGTAGTTGAGGCGCGGGCAGCCGCCCGAGCACGCATAGGCCATGATCGTGCGCCACTTCGGGCTGCCGTTGTACTGGTAGCCGTGGCCATAGGCATAGGGCGAGGTCGACGGATCGTTCGCCGGGTCGTGGCGGGCGGACTGCAGATGCCCGATCTCATGGGCGAACGAGTAGTAGCCGGTGATGCAGTCCCAGTGCGCGTCGGCGAACGCCGTGCTGGCGGTGGAGCCGATGCCCGAGGCGAGGCCGCAGGAGGAGCTGTTGTTGATCACCAGCAGGCCGACGTCCGCCGCCACCGAGTTGCGGGTGGTGTGGATCGAGTCCATGTAGCCGTCGGCGGTGCCACGGTAGCGGCTGAGGTCGGTGCTGAAGCTGCCGCTCTGCGTGTAGGTGACCTGGGACTTGTGGACCAGGAAGAGGTCGATGAGCACGCCGCTGTTGGTGTAGCCCTGGTTGGACTCGGCGACGGCCAGGTCGATCAGGGCGCTGATGTTGCCCGAGGCCGAAGCCGCCGACGACGTGTAATGGACCATCACATTGATCGGCGTGTCGGCCTTGTCGGGACCCGCCGCCTTGGGCATGGGGACGATGGGCAGGCGGGCATATTCCTTCGGGTGGTCGGGAGGCATGGCGGCGTGGTTGACCCGCACGATGGCATGGCCGCCGGTCTTGAGCGGGCGGACCTTGTACCAGTCCCCGTTGAAGTACACGTTGCCGGTGAGGGTGTTGCCGCTCTTCACAAACATCGCCGTGTTGATCGGGTCGAAGTCGAGGGAGTCGGGAGAGAACGGCACGTTCAGCATGCCGGGATTCTCGATGATGCCGTACCAGACCAGCGAGCCGGTGTTCATGACATAGGAATTGAGGCGATGGGCCCGCAGCTCGAGGCCTTCTTCGACATTGAGGTCCAGGGTCGGGGTCTTCAGGCCGACCCGGCGGGCGTCCGCCTGCACGACCTCCAGGGTCGCCGTCGCCGGAGAGCTGACCAGGGCCTGGTAGGACAGGTCGAGCGCCAGCGCCTTCTGCGCCGGCTGCTCCGACCGGGTGAACAAGGGCCCGGCGAACGCCGAGGCCGCCACCAGCCCGCACGCCGCCGCCGTCATGGACGAACGAATCCAAGTCTTCATCACAATTCTCCTTGAGAACAAGTCAATGGGCACCACTCCTGGTGACGCCTTGCGAAGGCGTCGCGATGTGCTGCAAGGGATCCCCTCGTAAATGTAGGGTGCGCGCCGCGGCCCAAAACGAGCCGACCGGAGGAAAGTTTTTTGGCGAGCCTCTATACTCTCGGGGAAAACCCCGAGAGAGCCGGCCATGGACGCTCTGCTCCTGAACCTCCGCTTCGCCGTACGGCTCTTCGCCCGACTTCTACGGCTCGGAGCGTTGGAAGCTCTGGCACGCACGCGCATGGAGTGACCGCCGCTATACTTGGGCATGCCCCACAGCCGGCTCGCGTGTTGCGCCTTCCTCGTCCTCTTCTCGCTCCCTGGAACCGGCAGCGAGGCGCAGCCCGCCGTCCTCGTCGCGGTGGGAGACCTCGCCTGCGATCCGGCGGACGGGAGCTTCAACGGCGGCGACGGCACCGCGACCGCCTGCCGGATGAAGGCGACCTCGGATCTCGCGCTCTCCCTGGCCCCCACCGCCGTCCTCCTGCTCGGTGACAACCAATATGACGACGGCGCCGCGGCCAAGTACCTCGCCTCCTTCGATCCGAGCTGGGGCCGCCTCAAGGCGATCACCAAGCCGGCGCCGGGGAATCACGACTACGGTGTCCCCGGGGCGGCGGGCTACTACGGCTATTTCGGCGCCGCGGCGGGCGATCCGGCCAAGGGGTATTACAGCTTCGACCTCGCCGGCTGGCACCTGATCGCGCTCAACTCGAACTGCGGCGCCGTCGGCGGCTGCGGCGTCGGCTCGCCGCAGGAGCAATGGCTCGCCGCCGACCTCGCCGCGCATTCAGGGGTATGCACCCTGGCCTATTGGCACCACCCCCGCTTCTCCTCCGGCCCGCACGGCGACGACGCCACCTATGACGCCTTCTGGCAGGCGCTCTACGCCGCCCGGGCGGACGTGGTGCTCACCGGTCACGACCACATTTACGAGCGTTTCGCGCCACAGACCCCGGGGGCGGTGGCCGATCCCGCCCGCGGCCTGCGCGCCTTCGTCGTCGGCACCGGCGGCCGGAACCTGACCAGCCTGCCCATCGTCCGGGCCAACAGCGAGGTGCGCGACGCTGCCCACTTCGGGGTGCTCGAGATGACTCTCCACCCCACCGGGTACGTCTGGCGCTTCCTCGCCGTCGATGGCGGTGCGGTGCTCGACCAGGGGGCGTCCTTCTGCCACAGCGCGCCCGGCTGGCCGTCCGCCGAGCTGTACACCCTGCCCCCCTGCCGCTTGATCGACACCCGCAACCCCGACGGCCCCCGCGGCGGCCCGCCGCTGCCCCACGGAGCCTCCCGCAGCTTCCCGGTCGCCGGGGCCTGCGGCATCCCGGCCGACGCTGTCGCCCTTTCGGCCAACGCAACGATCGTCGGCCCGACCCGCTCCGGCTATCTGGAGATCCTCCCCACCGGCAGCGCGCCGACCGGCACCAGCTCGATCACCTTCCGTACCGGCCAGATGCGCTCCAACAACCTCCAGATCGCCCTCGGCCTGGACGACGCCGTGACCGTCCGCACCGCGCTTTCCGGCGCCGGCAGCGTCCACTTCGTGCTCGACGTGACCGGCTACTATCGAGAGGAACCCATTCCATGATGAGCCTTCGCCGCCTCGGCCTCGCCCCTGCCGCCCTGCTCGCCCTCCTCGCATCCGTCTCGCCGGCCGCCGCCACCTGCGGCGGCGGCGGCGGTGGCGGGGCCGGCGGCGCCGTGCCCAACGTCGGAGCCGAGCCCACGGTCTACCGCGTCGCCTGGACCGTCCTCGGCCCGGGCGCCGAGCGGCCGAAGACGCCGATGACCGTCTATTGGTTCCCCACCTCGCCCGACGAAGCGCGGACCTCGCCGCTGCAGACCTCCCGCGGCTTGTCGCTCGCCAGCTCCCGCTGCGTGGGCATGGCCCTGGTCACGCCGGAAAACACTGTGGTCCACGAGGCGCTCAAAGCCCCGGCCGCCGAGCCGGTCGCCATCCTGGCGGGCGGCGACGGGGCCGAGATCGGCCGGGTGGCCGCCAAGGACGGCCGGCTCGACACCGGCGCCCTCGAGAAGCTCCTCGCGTCGAAGCTCGACGAGCGGGAAGACGCCCTCAAGGCCGTTCTCCAGGAAGCCGACCAGAAGGCGGCCACCGACAAGGCCGGCGCCATCGCCGACTACACCCGGGTCTGGGAGGAGCGCTGCCTCTTCCCCGGCCTCGGCCGCAAAGCGGCCAAGGGGTTGACCAAGCTGGGCCAGAAGCCGGCCGAGACGAGCCTCCTCCTGCTCGGGCCGGAAACGCTCGCCGATCCGGACGTGCGCGGTGTCCACACGGAGGTCGCCGGTCTCCTGCGGCAGGGCCTCGACGCCGAGATCGCCGCCCGCTACCTGGACGCCGAACGGCTCTACGCTCAGGCCGCCGCCGCCGATCCGGCCGATGCCACGGCGCTGCGCTTCCTGGGCGAGCTGTACCGGCACCAGACCGGGGACTGGACCAAGGCGCGCGCCGTCTTCGAGCGCGTTCTCGCCATGCCGGCGGACCCGGTCGCGCGCGCCGTCGCCCAGCACGGCCTCGGCAAGATGACCATCCACAGCGGCCGCTTCGCGGACGGCCTCGCCCTCTTCGAGCGCTCGGTGGAGACCTATCCCCTGCCGATCACCTACCGCAACCTCGCCGTCTACTGGTTCTCCGAGCGCCAAGCGGAGAAAGCCGCCGGCTTCATGCGCCAGGCCCTGGCGCTCGATCCGGACGACCGCTACAACCGGATTTTCGCCGCCGTCTACCTCGCCGCCTCCGGTCACAAAGAAGAAGCGGCAAAGATCGCCCACGCCAACCAGGACGTGCTCGAAGCGAGCTACAACCTCGCCGCCGTCTGGGCCCAGGTGGGAGACCGCAAGAAGGCCATGGAGCTGCTGCGCCGCCACTTCTACGAATACGAGCGCTTCGATGCGGTGCGGGCCATGGAGATGAAAGAAGCCCGCGACGACTACATGTTCGCGAGCCTGCACCAGGACCCGGAATTCATCGAGCTCACCCGGCTCGCCGACGGCCACAGGATGGAGTAGCGGGCGGAGGCCACGCCGCCGGAGCCGGCAAAGCGTCGCCCTCTTGTTGAGCCCTGCCGCGCCGCCTGATCTTGTCGCCCCTCCATCCGTTCCGGAGGTCGCGCCTTCTCTACGCTACGTTGCGCCCTCGGAGCGGGACATCGCGTCTCCTGCCGCCTCCGCCGCGTGGAGCTGGTCGAACACCTTTCGGCCTACCACCTGACCGAGGACCTCCTGGAGCTTTTCGAGCGGGGCTTCGCGGACGGCGGTGAGGCTGCCGAGCTGGGTGAGCAGGAGCTTGCGGCGGCGGGGGCCGATGCCGGCGAGCTCGTCGAGCTTGCTGTGCAGGGTGCGGGCGTTGCGCCGCGCCCGGTGGCGGGAGACGGCGAAGCGGTGGGCTTCGTCGCGCACCTGCTGGAGGAGACGCAGGCCGTGGTCGTCCTTGGGCAGGCGGAGCGGCTCTGGCAGGCCGGGCACGTAGACCTCCTCCTCCCGCTTGGCCAGGGAGACGATCGGCGTCTCCTCCACCCCCAGATCGGCCAGGGCGTCGAGCGCGGCGTTGAGCTGGCCGCGTCCGCCGTCGATCAGGATCAGATCCGGCAAGGCGCCGGTCTCCTCCAGGATGCGCCGGTAGCGCCGCTCCACGGCCTGGCGGATCGAAGCGAAGTCGTCCGGCTGCTCCAGGCCTTTGACGTTGAAGCTTCGGTAGTCCCCCTTGCGCATCTTCCCCTCCTCCCAGACCACCATGGAGGCCACCGTCTCGCCGCCCTGAAAGTGCGAGATGTCGAACCCTTCGATGCGCCGCGGCGGCTCCAGCAGGTGCAGATGCTCCTCCAGGGCCGCGGCGCCCGGCGACTCCTGGCCGCCGCCGCGGAAGCGCCGCTTGTGCGCCAGCTCGGCGTTGTGCATGGCGAGCGCCACCCGCTCGGCCTTGGGACCGCGCGACGGCAGGCGCAGATAGACCTTCTCGTCCTTCTTCGCCGACAGCCACTCCAGCAGCGCCTCTTCCCCATCGACCGGCGCCGGCAAATGGATCTCCTTGGGGATGAAGGTGGTGCGGTCGTAGATCTGGGGCAGGATCTCGGTGAGCAGCTCCTCGGCGGAGACCGGGCCGACGTTCTCCCAGAACAGCTCGCGCCGGTCGAGAATCTGGCCGCCGCGCATCACCAGGACCGCCACCGCGGCGTTGCCTCCGGCGACGTGGACGCCGTAGACGTCCAGGTCTTCGTCCTCCACCGACGCCAGCTTGTGCCGCCGCTGGGTGGTCAGCTCGACCTCGGCGAGCGTATCGCGCAGCTGCGCGGCCCGCTCGTACTCCTCGCCCTCGGCGGCCTCCCACATCTCCTTCTTGAGACGGCGGACGAGCTGCTCGGTGCGGCCGGAGAGGAAGAGCCGCGTCTGCTGCACCGCCTCGTCATAGGCCGTCTTGGTGGTCAGCCCGGCGACGCAGGGGCCGAGGCAGCGGTGCATGGCATGGTAGAGGCAGGGACGCGGCAGGCCGCCGTCGATCTCGATGCGACAGATGCGCACCTGGAACAGCTTCTGCACCAGCTTGATCGCCTTGCGCGCCATGCCGCCGGGCAGAAAAGGGCCGAAGTACTCCGCCTTGTCCTCGCGCACCCGGCGGGTGAACGCGATGCGCGGATAGTCGTCCTGCAGGGTGAGCTTGAGATACGGATACGTCTTGTCGTCGCGCAGCAGGATGTTGAAGCGCGGCTTCTTCGTCTTGATCCAGTTGTTTTCGAGCAGCAGCGCCTCGGTGGCCGAATCCGTCACCACGAACTCGATGTCCACCGCCTCCGAGACCATCGCCTCCAGCCGCGGCTCGTGATCCCGCGTCATGTAGGACGACGCACGCTTGCGCAGCGACGTCGCCTTGCCGACGTAGAGGATCTTGCCCTCGGCATCCTTGAAGATGTAGATCCCCGGCCGATCCGGAAGCTCCCGGATACGGTCGGCGAGAGGGTGGGGAGACGGGACGCTCATCCGGCGTCGAGCTGCCTGAACTGCACGACGTTGCCTTCCGGGTCCCACCCATCCAGAACCGTCGCGCCCCGGAACGTCCAGGCCGACTCTTGCGGCCGGAGGAATCCACCGGTCGCTTCGGCGGCGCGCCGAACCGCCTCGAGATCCGGCACGAGGAAAGCCGGTTTGAAGGAGCTCTCCTCGCGCACCTGCGGCGGCCGGGTGATCTTGATCTCCTCGGCGTACTGCTTCGGGATGGAGTGAATGACCAGCTCGACGCCCGGCCCTTGCAGAAGGTCGTGCGAGGGATCTTCCTCCACCGCCTGGAGGCCGAGGGTCTCCCGGTAGAAAGCGGAGACCCGTTTCTTGTTCTTGGCGAAGACGACGAGTGTCTGCCGGATGGTGCCTTGCGCGCCGCTCACTGTTCCGATCCCTTTGCCTTTCTCATGATCCAACCCTGCCTCCGTGATCTGTCCCGGCGAGCAGGTGGCGAGCCACCCTCTCTTCGGCCGGCACGCCACGATCATAGACCAGCGGATGGGCTCGCGCCGGGCGGCGTAGAGGAGCAGCCGCGCTGCATGGCGGCCGGGCCGGGACGCAGCCGGAGCTCCAGCTGGGGCCGCACCCTCTGCGGCTCGCCCGCGATCGGAGCCGCGATCGAGCCCACCCGCTCTGCGCCACACGCCCGGTAGAACGGCTCGGCATACGGATCGGCATCGATGGCGAGGCCGCAAGCTCCACCCTCGGCGGCGAGACGGGCGGCCTGCGAGAGAAGAGCCCGCCCCACGCCACGCCCCATGTGCGAAGGCAGCACCCAGAGATGCTCGAGGATCCAACTCGGCGAAGCCGGAACCAGGACGAAGAAGCCGACCGCCTCCCCCTCGATCTCTGCGAGCCAGGTCGGACAGGCCGCCACCATCCCGGCCGACACCGTGAGGTCTTCCCGCCACGCGGCGAGCTGCGCCGGGGCATAAGGCCAGTGCGCCTTGGCGGCAAAGGCGATGGAGGACAGGAGGTCCGCCTCGCATTCTTCGGCCCGCCGGATGTGCATCACGTCCTCCTCCTGGCGCGAGACGCCGACGCTCCCAGGGGGCGCGGCCGGCAGCTCAATGAGCTGTCGTATGATACCGGCTCTACGGTCGGATCGCGTTCACCGCGCCCGGGGGCTCCACATGACGCGCCAAAGCATCGGCATCCTGATTTTCGACAACGTCGAGGTGCTCGATTTCGCGGGCCCCTTCGAGGTCTTTTCCCGAACACGGCTGGTCCCCGGCCCCGAGTCGCGCCGTTCGGACGACAGCGCACCGTTCCAGGTCTTCACCGTGGCCAAATCCAAGAGCCCGGTCACGGCCACCGGCGGCCTCCTCGTGATCCCCCATCACGACTTTGAGGATGCGCCGCGGATCGACCTGTTGGTGGTCCCGGGTGGATTCGGGACGCGGACGCTCCTTGGGGACGAGGAGACCCTGGACTGGATCCGTCGCACAGCCGCAGCGGCGCGACAGGTCACCTCGGTCTGCACCGGCTCTCTCCTCCTGGGCAAAGCCGGGCTCCTGGAAGGCCGCCGGGCCACCACCCACTGGGCGGCCCTCGACCTCCTCGAATCCCTCGGCACGGGAGCCATCGTCGAGCGCGAGCTGCGGGTGGTCGACGACACCATCATCACCTCGGCCGGAGTGGCCTCGGGCATCGACATGGCCTTCTACGTAGTCGAGCGCCTGTGCGGGCGCGAGGTGGCGGACGAGACCGCGCGGTATATCGAATACAGGCGATAAGGCGGTAGAGCCCCACCGCGCCGGCTCCGGTCATCGTCCGGCGGCCGGCCGCCACCGGAGCACAAGCTGGGGCCGCACCCTCTGCGGCTCTCCCGCGATCGGTGCCGCGAGCGAGCCCACCCGCTCTGCGCCACATGCCAGGTAGAACGGCTCGGCATACGGATCGGCATTGATGGCGAGCCCGGAAGACCCTCCCTCGGCGGCGAGACGGGCGGCCTGCGCGAGCAGAGCCCGCCCCACGCCGCGCCCCATGTGCGAGGGCAACACCCATAGATGCTCGAGGGACCAGCTCGGCGAAGCCGACGCCAGAACGAAGAAGCCCACCACCTCACCATCGACCTCGGCGACCCAGGCCGGGCACGCCGCCACCATCTCGGCCGTTACCGTGAGGTCTTCGCGCCAAGCGAGGAGCTGGGCCGGGGAATAGGGCCAGTGCCCCTTGGCGGCGAAGGCGATGGAGGACAGGAGACCCGCCTCGCTTTCGTGGGCGCGCCGGATGTGCATCACGTCGTTGCCCTCCTCAGGCCGCGATGTCGACGTAGCGAACAGCGCTGGACGGCTGCGGGATGGGTGAACCATCTTCGCGCAGCCCCTCCAGATGAAACTCGATCGCCTCACGGATTTCGCGTTCCACGTCCTCAATCGTCGCACCCGTGGCGATACAGCCAGGCAGATCCGGCACATACGCGGAGTAGTTGGGCCCGGCATTTTCGCTGACGATCGCATAGCGCATGGTGAGCCTCTTTGGGAAACCTGCCTGCTTCCAGATGAGTAGCTCCCCCCTACCCCGCAAAGGAATTAAGGTTCCGGGCCGGCAGGCGACAGACAACGAAAACCAAAGTTCCTGGTCCGAGCCGAAGCACTGGCCCCGGCGCGGAATGCCACAGCCAGGCTGTTGGCCTCGACAAGCCACGACCCGCCCCGCAAACACCGGGAAGTGGTTTCGCCGGTGGTGGCGAGAGGGTCCCGCTGCCCGACGCGCTCTCGGTAGTCCTCCGCATTCAAGCTGTCCTCACACCACTCCCAGACGTTCCCCGCTTGGTCCAATGCGCCGAAAGGTCCCGCCCCCTTGGGGTAGGATCCCACAGAGGTCGTCCGGCCTTCCCGATTGCCGAAATTGGCGTGCGCCGGCGTGGGCTCATCGTTCCCCCAGGGGTAGCGCCGCCCATCCTTCGCCCGCGCCGCCGCCTCCCACTGCGCCTCAGTCGGCAGCCGCAGGCCAGCCCACTGGCAATAAGCCTGCGCCTCCTTCCAGCTCACCCCAACCACTGGCTGCTCGGGCTGATTGAAATGCTTGTCCGTCCAGTATTGGGGCTCGGGAGCACCTTGGTTCGCCGCCAGGAAGCGACTATACTGCTCGTTCGTCACCGGATACTTGGCAATCCAGAATGGGCTGAGAACGACGCGATGAATGGGCTTCCCGGAATCCGGCATGTCATCGGCCCCCAGGGTGTACTCTCCTCCAGGCACGTACAGCAGAACCGTTCCATCCGCCTCGTTCCGCCGCTCCTCACCCACGGCCGGCTCGCCGCGCCAAAGCCTCTGCAGAACCGATTGATCTATGCCCAACAGCTCAGCTGCCATGCCCGCCACCTGTGCGTCCGGATCGCCCAGCAGAGGGCGGACGAAAGCGGTTTCGCCCTCTGAGCCCCAACCGGGAATCGCGCGAAGGAGGCGCAGGGCGTGGTAGCGTTCCTGTGCGCTCGCGATCCCTGCGGTAAGTGCCGCGAGGAGCGGCCGAGGCGTCACTATGGAGGCATCTCGGAGAAGGTCGTCGGCGAGGCGCACGTCACGGTGGAGAATCTCAAACCGCAGCAGACTGGCCAGCAGCGGCTCGAATAGGCTCGGAGTATCGAGCCCCACAGCGAGGAGGATCACTTCTCGCCACCAAGTCTCGCCAAAATGCCCGGCGAGACCCAAGAGGAGTTCCGGGGCGCGGACGACTTGATCCTGCACGTGGCGGGCGCTCAGGTATTCCTGGAAGCTCAGGTGGAGAAAGGCGAAGGCCGGGCCGACGTTAACCAACAGGCCGGACTGGTCGCGGATCGCCTCCAGGAGAGCCCGGCCTTCCGCGGGACCGCGGCCCAGCTCGGACAACGGCTCGGCCAGGAGCGGCAGGATCTCCTCTGTGGCCGCCTCCTTGCGGCCCTGCGTGTGGAGCCACCAAGCCAGCGGTTGGAGGAGCATCTGCGCCTGCGCGGCGGTCAGGACGACGGGCATTCCCTTGGCCTCTCTCCAGAGCTGGAGCAGGACCGTGCAGCACTCGCCATAGAGATCCACCCGCCGCTCGGGCAGGCGCTTCCGGTCGCGGTGGACGAGGCAGAGGATCTGCAAGAGCAGCGGATTCGTCGCCAGATCTCGCAGGCTCACCGTTCGCGGATCGTCCTGCGTGAAGAGGCGCAGGGCGAGATCCTCCGCGCCTTCCGTCGCGAGTTTCTCCGCCACCTCCGGCGCACGGCCCAGCTCGGCCTGCGCTTCCACCGCGCCGTACCAGGCGCGGAGAAAGCCCCGGGCCTCCGGCTCCGTCAGGTCGCGCACGTGCAGCTCCAGGAAGCGGCCGGTGAGGCGCGCATCGCCTTTGTAGCCGGCGTAGCGGCTGGTCACCACGAAGACGCTCTGCGGGAGCACGCCGACCGCCGCTTCGAGCCAGCGGGACACCGCGGCGCGCTCGGCGGCGTCAGCGATCTCGTCCAGGCCGTCGACCAGGAGCAGCAGGTGGTCGTGGCGCAGCAGACGCTTCGCGAAGGCCGCGGCGTCGAGGCCCGGTGCGACCTGCTCGATCGCGCCGGTCAAGGCGGCCGCCAGGCCGGCGGCGGGATTCTTCACTCGCCGCAGCTCAAGAAGCACTGGCACGGTGTCCGGCGGAAGACCCAGGCGCCCGGGACCCACGGCGGGATCGGTGACGGCGAGGACAAAGTGCTTGAGGAGCGTGGTCTTGCCGGTACCCGGATCGCCGAGGACGATGGCGCCGCAGAGGCCGTGCTTCCCGGCGAGAGGAAGTGCCTCGTCGAACGGCACCTCGCGGTCTTCGCACTCTGCGAAAACGGGATCGCGGAACGTCCCGCCCTTCTGGTGCTCGCTTTCCATCGCATGGTGGAACATCCGCGCCCGCAGCGGCACGTAGACGCTCTCCAGCCGGATCGGCAAGCGCACCCGAGTGGCGAAGCCGGCGATGGGCAGGTCGCGGTGGGCGGCGCGCAGGCGCTCCAGGTAGTGCGGCAGGTCCGGCTCCTCCAGAGAGGCATCACCATCACCTCCGGCAGCTGCAACAAAGGCATCCCGACTGGTCACGAGAAGCTCGGTCTGATCCAGCCCATGAGCCAGCAGGGCAGCCAACGTGGCGAACGAGAAGCCGAGGCTCTCCGGGTCCCGGATACCTTCGTCCAGGACCGGCATCTTCTCCCCGAAACTCCAGTACGGCACGTAAGGGATGCGAAGGATGTCGAGAAGCTCACGAGGCTCTACGTTGGCAGACAGCCAATCCTGATAGAGGGGGCGCAGACAGGTCGAGAAGGTCTCCAACCATTCCTTCGCGATTTCGAGCTCCACCCGGGCTTCGAAACGGGTGGGAACAGGCACACACGGCAGGCTCGCGCGGTCGAAAGGAAGGTGCCCCTGGCGCTCGGAGGCTCGTTGGGCGACATCCAGAATGCCATCCAGACTCTGCTGGCTCGCGGTGAAGAGCAGGACCAGAATGTCGGGAAGCTGGATCGTGCAGATGCCGCCCAGGTCGGTGAAGCCGGTTCGACTGTCGATCAGAACGAAGTCGTAAGCATCTTTCCAGGCGGCCCGAAGGTCTTCCAGCCATTCGCCGAAGTGGCTGTCTCGATACAGGGCATCCCAATTGAGGGCCTGAAGGCGTTCCACGTACTGCCTGTCGAAACGGCCGGCAGCCAGGAAGTCGAGAGATGCTCGGCGCGCAGCCTCCTGGGGAAACGCAACCTTCTGGATGCGGCTGCGCCAATCGGCTTCCTGCCCCGCGGCGTGCTCGGCAATGATCTCCACCAGCCCTTCGGAGGCAGGAGTGGAAAGCCAGCGCCCGAAGTAGCGGTGGAGGCCGGGTGCTTCGAGGTCCCAGTCGACACACAGGACGCGATAGCCCCAGATCGACAGGAGAGTGCCGGCGTTGGCCAGTGCCTGAGTACGGCCGACGCCCCCTTTGAAGGAGTAGAAGGTGATGACGGTGCCGCTCATAACCGTGGAACCCCCATCACGAATCTCTCAATGCCTTCGGTAGTCTCCGGCAGGAGAATCGGGAAGTCCTCCTGCCAAGCCGGTACTGTCTGTAGCAGGCCTGCCAGCTCTTCAGCAATGATCTGGACTTCGCTGAGGAACTTGTCGTACCCCACGGTGCGCCGAAAGGACGGGGACGCTCGGTTCCAGCGGCTCAAATCCTTGTGCTGGATGTCTTTCGCGTCCGGCGGAAAACAGTCGCCATCGTGGAAACAGATGGGGTAGATGAGGCCGCGCGTTCTCCCCTGGGTGCGAAGACCCAGCTGCTGCTCTCGCTGCCGCATGCTGCTCCACTCGGCTCGGCACCAGGGAGAGCGGAAGTAGCTGGGAGACAGCACTGCAACGACCACCTTCGATCGATGGAGCCCCTGCTGCAGGGCCAAGGGCCACGTCGTACCCGTCTTCAGCGAGTCCTCGTCCCGGAAGATCCGCGGCTCCTCGGTCATTGTCTCCCGCAACCAGTCTTCGAGCGTACGCTTGAAGAGGCGTACCCAGTCCAGGACCGGGTCTTTCCGCGAGTAGCTGAAGAAAATGTCATGCGCGTAGGTCATTGGCGTCGCCAGGCAAGAGCCGAGAGCCGAGAGCCGAGAGCCGAAGCATAGCCGAATCCCGTGAAGCCGGGAAAGGTCGTGGAGTCGGCCCCGGCGGGTGGGCGCCCAGCGGGTTCCAAGGCAAGGAGCAGAAGTTGGTCAAGGCCGGCGCCGCCGAGTCGTGCAGGCCGCAAGAAGCGGGCTCCGGCTCCTGGAGGCACATGTTACGATGGCAGCCGGAGTGGTACCGCGAGAAGCCGCCAGATGGAGATCACGGATTCGATCGCCGGTGTGCCCATCCGCCTCACGGCGGAAAGGTGGCTCCACATCGTGGAGAACCACGATGAGGTGGCAGGGTACTACGATGAGGTCTTGGAGACCGTGGCCAACCCTGACATCATTGTGCCGGGGTACGGAGGCTCTCTCATCGCGGTTCGAAGCCTCGGTCAACTGCGCCACCTGTGCGTGATCTACCGCGAGGTTTCACGCAGTGATGGATTCATCGTAACGGCCTATTTTTGCCGCAAGATCGACCGGAGGAAGGCGATATGGAAGCGAACCTGATGCCACTGACCGTCCAGGCCGTGACCCAAGCCATACCTCTTCTCTTGAAGTTCCCGATGGGGCATTTCTCGGTGGACTACGACAAGGAGGCCGATGTCCTCTACATCAGCTTTCGGCGCCCACAGAGGGCCACGGACACCCAGGAGGTCGGCGAGGGGGTGCTGCTCCGCTATCGCGGCGAAGAGCTGGTGGGGATGACCATTCTCGAAGCCTCGACCCGCGCCGAGGGACGTACCGCGCTCCCGGAAGCGGCACGGACCCCTGTCGTACCTCGGAGGCGGTCGGCAAGAAGGCAGCCCTGAGAGCATCGCCGGGCTCTCCACCAACTCCTCCCTACGAGCTCTCCATGTAAGCCCGCTTCGCCCTGGGGTGGCCTGCACGCCGGAGGCATTCTTCGAGCCGCCCGATGCCGCTCGGACCCAGGAACCTCTTCACGAGGTCCCGGGTCTTGTCGACGTCCAGGTCCTCGACCTTCGCGAGGAGCCGCATCGCGTCGCGCTCGTCCTTGTCGGTCGCCGCGCCGAGCTTCATCGTGACCAGATGCTCCGGCGAGGCGACGGGAACGCCGGACAGCCGGTCGTCCGACTGCATCGCAGAAGCCATCACATCCCGGTAGAGCGGCTGGAGATCACCCCATTCTTCGCTCGACCGGTCGATGAAATCCGCCCGGATTCCTGCAGGCTCGCTCATCGCATGCACTCCACCGATGGAGAGGGGGCGGACCTGCATGTCGGCGGCGCGGAGCTTCTCCACCAAGGCGGGCATCAAGGCATGCGGGACGGCAAAATCCACGTCCTTGGTGTATTCGTGGTCGGCCGGATTCTCCAGCCAATACCACATGGCGACTTTGCCGATCAGCGCGTGCTCGGTCTTCAGCGCGCCGAGGACCTTCGCGCCGAAGCGCAGAGAGGGCTTCGGATCGAACGTCGCGAGGTCGGCCGCGGTCTTCTTTCGACGTGGCGCCATGGTGGATCTCGCGGCCTAGCCCGCGTAAATCTGCAGCTCCCGCAGCTCGCGGATTTTGTTGCGCAGCTCCGCGGCCTCCTCGAACTCCAGGCGCTTGGCGTGGGCTCGCATGTCTTTCTCCAGGCGCGAAATCCGCTCGGCGAGGGGGACGTCGCTCGACTCGGCGATCTCGGCGAGGCGCTGGGGGCCGGCGGAATAGAGGTCGAGCTGGCTCATCTGCACCAGCGGGTTGTGAATGTCCTTGAGGATCGACGCCGGCTCGATGCCGTGCTCCTCGTTGTAGGCCTGCTGCTTGATGCGGCGCCGCGCGGTCTCGTCGAGCGCGCGCTGCATCGAGTCGGTCATGCCGTCGGCGTAGAAGATCACCCGGCCGTTCAGGTTTCTCGCCCCGCGGCCGGCGGTCTGGATGAGCGAGGTGGTGCTGCGCAGAAACCCTTCCTTGTCGGCGTCGAGGATGGCGACGAGCGAGACCTCGGGGAGGTCGAGGCCCTCGCGCAGCAGGTTGATCCCCACCAGGATGTCGAAGTCGCCGCGGCGCAGACCGGTGACGATCTCGACGCGCTCCAGGGTCTCCACGTCGCTGTGCAGGTAGCGCACCCGCAGGGCCAGCTCCTGGAAGTACTGGGTCAGCTCCTCCGCCATCCGCTTGGTCAGGGTGGTGACCAGGACGCGCTCCTTGCGCGCCACCACCTTGCGGATCTCCCCCACCAGGTCGTCCACCTGCCCCTTGGCCGGCCGCACCTCGATGACCGGATCGAGCAGGCCGGTGGGACGGATGACCTGCTCCACCACCACGCCGCCGGTGCGCGTCAGCTCCCACGGCGCCGGGGTCGCCGAGACGTAGACGCGCTGGCCGACCCGCGCGTCCCACTCGTCGAAGGTGAGCGGCCGGTTGTCGAGCGCCGAAGGGAGGCGGAAGCCGAAGTCGACCAGCGTCGTCTTGCGCGAGCGGTCGCCGTGGTACATGCCGCGCACCTGCGGGATGGTCTGGTGGCTCTCGTCCATCACCACCAGGTAGTCCTCGGGGAAGTAGTCGAACAGGGTCGGCGGCGGCTCCCCGGCGGCGCGGCCGGAGAGGTGGCGCGAGTAGTTCTCGATGCCGTGGCAGTAGCCGATCTCCTTGAGCATCTCCAGGTCGAAGCGCGTGCGCTGCTCCAGCCGCTGGCGCTCCAAGAGCTTTCCCTCGGCCTCCAGGATGGCGAGCCGCTCCTCCAGCTCGATCTTGATGCCGTCGATCGCGCGCTCCAGGCGGTCCTTGGGCGTCACGTAGTGGGTGCGGGGATAGACCGCGATGCGGTCCAGCTCGTAGAGGACGTCGCCGCGCAGGACGTCGAAGCGGGTGATGCGCTCGATCTCGTCGCCGAAGTACTCGACGCGCAGACCCACCTCTTCATACGCCGGCAGGATCTCGATCACGTCGCCGCGCACCCGGAAGCTGCCGTGGTAGAGGTCCATGTTGGTGCGCTCGTACTGCATCTCGACGAGCCGCCGCAGGACCGGCTCCATGCCTTCGTCATCCCCCTTGCTGAAAAATTGGAGCATGCCGAAGAAGGCTTCCGGCGAGCCGAGACCGTAGATGCAGGAGACCGAGGCGACGAGGATCACGTCGCGCCGTTCGAACAGCGACTTGGTGGCGCGCAGGCGCAGCCGGTCGATCTCCTCGTTGATGCTGGTCTCTTTCTCGATGTAGGTGTCGGTCGCCGGAACGTAGGCCTCCGGCTGGTAGTAGTCGTAGTAGGAGACGAAATACTCGACGGCGTTGTGCGGGAAGAAGCTCCGGAACTCCTGGAAGAGCTGGGCCGCGAGGATCTTGTTGTGGGAGAGGACGAGGGTCGGCCGGTTCAGCGTCTCGATCATCTTGGCGATCGTGAACGTCTTCCCCGATCCCGTCACCCCGAGCAGGACCTGTTCCTTGTCGCCGCGGCGCACGCCTTCGACGAGCTGCGCGATCGCCGCCGGCTGGTCACCCTGGGGGGAGAAGCGGGAGATGAGCTGAAAATCCGCCATGGAGGGATTCTACCCCACTTCCGCCCCCTCTCCGCCCCTTCACGGAGCCGGAGAGGGGGTCCCCGCCAGATCTTCCAGCAGCCGGATGAGGTCCTGCACATCCCTGTGGGTCAGCGGCCTGGGCGTCGAGGCGACCTCCAGGAACTTGCCCTCGAAGGCCTGGAATTTCTTGACGTCGATGGCAGGCGGTTTCTTCGCCAGCGCCCGGTGTACGTCTGCGAAGGCGGCGGCGAGGCGGGTGCGGTCCTCCGGCGTGACGTCCGGGCCGAGGCGGCTGGTGAGATCCTGCTCCATGGTCTCGAACGCCCACTGCAGGACCTTCGGTCCATTGAGGAGCAGCAGAAGGAATCCGATCCCGAGCAGGGCGACCAGCCCGCCGCAACCGATCAGCAACGGCTTGCTGCAACCGGACGCCCCCGGAGGGCGCACCGGGACGCTCGCCGGGTGGAAGGGGCTCGGGGTTTCGTCGGAAGACGGCTGCTGGGGGGGCTCCACCATCGGATTCTCCAATCGTCCAGAGTGCAGCTCCATCCTATCCGAGGAGCGGCCTCCCCGGGAGCCCTCCGGCTCGCCCTATAATGAAGGCGTGCGATACGATCCGCTTCCTTCCAGCCCTCCTCCCGCCAGATCGCCGCGTCCGGCCCGTCCACCGGGGCGACGGCTGATGCGCTGGGCACTCCCCGTAGTGGTCGCCCTCTTCCTGGGGGCCCTCACCGGAGTCACGGTGGCCGCGGCCATCCATGTGCCCCGGGTGGAGTCGCTGGTCGGTTACACCCCCAGCCTGGTGACGCAGCTCTACGCCGCGGACGGCTCGGTCTTCGCCACCTTCGCCCGCGAGCGCCGGGTGATGCTCAAGGAGTCGGAGATCCCCAAGATCGTGCAACAGGCGGTGCTCGCCTCGGAGGATGCCAACTTCTTCCAGCACGGCGGCGTCGATGCCGTCGGCATCCTGCGCGCCGCCTGGACCGACCTGCGCGCCGGCAAGGTGGTCGAAGGCGCCTCGACGATCACGATGCAGCTCGCCCGCAGCCTGTACCTGACGCGGGCTCGCACCTGGAGCCGCAAGATCGAGGAGGCGTTCGTCGCGGTCGAGCTGGAGAAGAACCTCAGCAAGCCGCAGATCCTGGCCCTGTATCTGAATCTGGTCAACCTCGGGCACGGCAACTACGGGTTCGAGGCGGCCTCCCGCTATTACTTCGGCAAACCGGCGGCCAAGCTCAGCCTGACCGAAGCGGCGACCCTCGCCGGCATCATCCCGGCGCCGAGCCGCTACAGCCCCTATCGCAATCCCGAGCAGGTGACGCGCCAGCGCGACCGGGTGCTGCGCCGGATGCTGGACGAGCGCTACATCACCCGCCGGCAGTATGAGCAGGCCGTGGAACAGCCGCTCCTCGTGACCTCCCAGCAGCCCGAGCAGGCCGTCGCCCCCTACTTCGCCGAGGACATCCGCAAGTATCTGGAGACCAAATACGGCGCGACCGCCCTGTATGAAGGGGGCCTGCAGGTGCGCACGACGCTCGATCCGCGCATCCAGCAGGCCACCGAGAAGGCGGTGCGCGCCGGCCTGCTGCGGCTCGACCGCACCCGCGGCTGGCGCGGCCCGCTGGCGACGCTCGAATCGGCGGACATCGAAACCCAGCAGCTCCCCACCTGGAGCCACGGCAAGCCGGTGCCCGGCCGCTGGTACCAGGGGATCGTCCTGGAGAGCGGAGGGCAGACCGCCCGCATCAAGATCGGCGGCGAGGTGTACACCCTGACCGCGGCCGGCACCGCCTGGACCCGGAGGACGCCGGACAAGCTCCTGAAGCGCGGCGCGGTGGCCTGGTTCAGCCTGCAACCCGTCGAAGGGAAGAAGGACGAGAAGGCCAAGGACGGTACGGCACCGGCGGCCACGGCGCCACCGGAGCTGCGCCTGCACCTGGAGCAGGAGCCGCGCATGGAGGCGGCGGCGGTGGTCCTGGAGAACCGCACCGGCGCCGTGGTCGGCATGGTCGGGGGGTGGGATTTCGCACGCAACAAGTTCAACCGCATCACCCAGGCCCGGCGGCAGGTGGGCTCGGCCTTCAAGCCGTTCGTCTACGGCACCGCCCTGGAGGCCGGCTGGACCCCTTCCGATACGCTCCTCGATGCACCGACCGCCTTCCTCGGCGGCGACGGCCGGATGAGCTATCGGCCGGAAAACTACTACCACAAGCACGCCGGCATCGTGACCCTGCGGCGCGCCCTGGAGCAGTCGATCAACATTCCCGCGGTCAAGCTGTGGGATCTGGTGGGCGGCCGCCGGGTGATCGATTTCTCCCAGCGCTGCGGCATCCGCACGCCGCTGCCCAACTATCCGAGCATCTCCCTCGGCGCGGCGGACCTCGTGCCGATGGAGCTCGCCGCCGCCTATGCCACCATCGCCAACCAGGGCGTGCACGTCGAGCCCCACCTGATCCGCAAGATCACCGAGCCGGACGGCCACTTGCTGGAGCAGCACTTCCCGGCCTCCTACATCTCGACCAGCGCGGGCGTCGCCTACGTGCTGACCCACATGATGGAAGGCGTGATCGATCACGGCACGGCCTACACCCTGCACGACCTCCCCATCGACATCGCCGGCAAGACGGGAACGACGGACGATTTCTCCGACGCCTGGTTCGTGGGCTACACCCCGCGCTACACGATCCTCACCTGGATGGGCTATGACGTGAAGCGGTCGCTCGGTGCCGGCATGAGCGGCGCCGTGGCCGCCGTCCCCATCTGGCGCCTGATCGCGGAAGACGGGCTGGAGACCGGCTGGCTGCAGAAAGGCGAGACGTTCCCGGTCCCGGCCGGCGTCACCGTCAAGGACATCGACTACCAGAGCGGCCTCTTGGCGAGCGGCGGCCGGACCATCAAGGAAGCCTTCGTCGCCGGCACCGAGCCGGCCCGCGAGTCGAGCGCGCAGTGGTCCACCATCACCAGCCTGCCGTGGTACCAGCAGAAGCAGTTCTACATCCCCAAGGAGGGGGAGAAGATGCCCGGCCGTCCCGGGAGCGGCGAAACCGAGGCACCCCCACCGCCGCCGGGCGAAGGCGAGGCGCCGCGGCCGCCGGTGCGTTGAAGCTCAGGAATCGGCGGAGACCTTGAAATGGGCATACAGCCCATCCGACACGTCCACGAACAGCCCGACCGGCCGACCTTTGCCGCCTTCGGCCAGGCGCTCGACCGTCAGGCTCGGCTCGGCCGCCGACTCGACGAACACGCGGACCTGCTTCTCGCCGATCTCGATCCGGGCGCGGAACCACCCGTCCGGATCGGGCACCGGCTGGACCGGCGCTTCGAAGACGCCCGGCTGTGACTCGCGCAGCTTCTCCCAGGTGTTCGCCGGCCAGGAGACATACTGCACCGCCCGCCCCTTGAAGACTCCCTCGGCTCTGAAGTTGAACGGCCGGAAGTACACCGCCTCGAACGTCTTCGCTCCGGCCACGTTGAACGCGACTCCCACGAAGCTCTCCTGCCGGACGTTCTTCCCCTTCAATTCGATCTCGATCGTTCCCGTGGTGAGCTCGAAACCGTTGAAGACGGCGATGCCGATGATGCCGTCGGCGGAATCCCCTTTGGATCGCAGCCGGACGGCCTTCCTGCCGTCCACCTCCACCGCCTCGGCCGTGGCGTCATGGAGAGTCCAGCTGGCGCCATCGTTGATCGTGCTCAGATCGGGGGTGACGACGCGCGGCTGGCCCTGGCCGGCGGCGGCGAGCAGAAGGAAGAGAACGAGCCCGACTCCCCAGGATGAGTGCTTCATGCGTGCCTCCGTTTCTCAGTGCTCAAAGTCGGCGATCCGCAGAGCCAGCGGACGGGCGGAGGCCGCGAGGGCTTCCCACCGCGCGGAAAGATCCCGCGTCACGTCGGCAAATCCGGCGGTCACCGGCGGCTCCGATCCGTCGAGCCAGTAGATGGCCACGATCAGGTCGAACGCCAATCGACCCCCGAAGTCTACGCGATCGTTGCCGTCTTCGATCTCGCGGGCCAACGCGCCCGCCTCCCAGCGGTCGATCTCCTCCCGCAGAGAGGCGGCCTTCCGGCCTTTCCGGCCACCCTGCCGCGCCGCCTCGTCCAGTACCGGCCGCGCGGCGTGGAATCGGTTCACGGTGCGGGCCATCGCGTCGAAGACGGCCGAAAGCGTGGCGAGCATCTCGTACTTCTGATCGACCGCCGCCTCCGGCACGGGGCCGAGGCGCGGATCCGGCTGCACCTCGAACGACTGCTCGCAGGTGCCCTGACAGCTCTTGAGACGCGCGCGGTAGCGGCCGGGGCGGACATGGAACCCCGGGGCTTCGCCGTCGAAAGCACCTTCGATCGACGTCGGTGGCTGGATCGACAGGTTCCAGACCATCCGGTGGAGCCCCGCTCGCGGCTTGTCGTCCTTCGGCAGCCGCAGAGTCGTGAGTACGGTCGTTCCGGTGGCATCAAGGACATCGATCTCGACCGGAGCATCGGCCTCCCGACCATCGAGCCAGAAGTAGATCGGCGCGCCGGCGCCGCGCATTGCGATCGCGGCCGACACCGGGAACAGCCGCGTCCCCTCTCCGGAGAGCGACCGCAAGGGAGACATGTCGTCGAGCACCCAGAAGCCGCGCCCCTGGGTCGAGATCACCAGATCGTTCCCCTTCACCACGAGGTCGGTCACCGGGGTGACCGGCAGATTCGTCTGCAACGACCGCCACCGGCCGCCGCCGTCGAACGACACGAACACCCCGACCTCGGTGCCGGCGAACAGCAGACCCGCCTGGACGGGATCTTCGCGCACCACACGCACCGGCGCCTCGGGGAGGCCCTGCACGATCAGCCGCCAGGACGCTCCGAAGTCGTCCGTCCGGTAGATCAGCGGCGTCAGCTCGCCCGACCGGCTGCGCAGGATCGCGACGAACGCGGTGCCGCGGGTGTGAGGCGACGGGTCGATCGCGTTGACGAGGGCATCCCCCCGGTCCTCCGGCGTCACGTTCGTCCAGGTGGCGCCGCCGTCGCGGGTCAGGTGCACCAGGCCGTCGTCCGAGCCGGCCCAGAGCACCGCGGGATCGAGCGGCGACTCGGCGATGTAGGAGAGCGCGTTGTGGGCGTCGATCCGCTCGTTGCTGAAGGGGATGCCCCCCGGCCCCTGCTGCGCGGGGAGATTGCGGGTCAGATCGGGGCTGATCACCCGCCAGCTCTGCCCGCGGTCGGTCGATTGGAGAACGTGCTGGGCGCCGTGGTAGAGGGTGCCCGGCGTGTGCCGCGAGACCGCGAGCGGAGCATTGACGTCGAAGCGGTGCGGCATCTCACCCGGGTTGCGCCCTTCCGGGAAGACCGGGTAGACGAGGATGGTCGTGGCCCGCCGGGTCCGATGGTCGAACCGCTCCAGGACCCCGATCTCGCTGCCCGCATAGACGAGGTCCGGCTCGAACGGGTCCGGCACCACGAATCCGGTCTCCCCGCCGCCGACCGGGTAGCCCTCCTCGGTGCCGTCTCCGAAGTCGCGGCGGCTCTTGAGGCCCATCGTCGTCCCGTCCTGCTGGGCGCCATAGACCGTGTAAGGGAAGCGGTCGTCGGTGCTCACCCGGTAGATCTGGGCCGTGGGCTGATTGCGCAGCGTCGTCCAGGTGTCGCCGCCGTTGCGGGTGACCGCGGCGCCCCCATCGCCCCCCAGAACCATGGTGCGCGGATCGGCCGGATGGATCCAGAGCGCGTGCGAGTCGGCATGCTCCGTTTCGATCGAGGCGAAGGTGACGCCCCCGTCGGTGGACTTCCAGAAGCTCTGCGACGGCACATAGACCGTGTCGCGATCGCGGGGGTCGGCGACCACGTGCATGTAGTACCACGGGCGGGTGCTGACATGGCGCGAGGCGTTGACGCGCCGCCAGTGGGCTCCTCCGTCGTCCGACCGATAGAGCCCGTGGACAGAACGCTCCGCTTCGACCGCGGCATAGAGCCGGGAGGGATCGGAAGGCGCCACCGCGATCCCGATCTTGCCCATCGAGGCCGGCAGTCCCTCGGTCAGGCGCACCCACGTCCGCCCGGCATCCCGGCTCTTGAAAATCCCGCTTCCCGGTCCCCCGCTGCGCAGCTGCCAGGGACGGCGGAGATGGTCCCACATCGCCGCGTAGAGAACGTTCGGATCGGCCGGATCGAGCTTGAGGTCGACGGCACCGGTGGTGTCGTTCTCACCCGCCAGCAACAGAGCCCAGGTGCGCCCGCCGTCGGTGGTCCCGTAGACCCCGCGGTCGGGCGACGGCGCCCAGTGATTCCCCTGCGCCGCGACGTACGCCACTTCGGGGTTGGTGGGATGAACCACCACGGCACCGATCTGCCGGGTGCGCTCCAGGCCCACGTGGGTCCACGTCGCCCCGCCGTCGTTCGAGCGGTACACCCCGTCGCCATAGGAGCTCATGTTGATCCGCACCGGCGACTCGCCCATGCCGACGTAGACCACCTCCGGCCGGAAAGGGCTCACACCGATCGCACCGACCGAGCCGGTGCCGAAGAAGCCATCCGAGACATTGCGCCAACGGGTGCCCGCGTCGTCGGTCTTCCAGACGCCCCCGCCGGTCGTGCCCATGTAGAAGACGGCGGGCTGCTGCGGCACGCCGGCCACGGTGACGACCCTTCCACCCCGGGTGGGTCCGAGGCTGCGCCAGACCAGGCCATCCAGCGTTCTGTCGGGGGCCGGTTGGGCGAAGGCGGCCGGAGCGAGAAGGAGGAGCAGGAGGGAGCCGGGGGCTGGAATCCGCATGGGTACGTCGGACCTCCGTGTCAGCGCCGGCCCACCATCCCGAAATCCTGGAAGCCGAACAGCAGCTCGTCGATGCGGTCGCGCAGGCGGTTCACCTTGTCGGCGAGCGGGCGCTGCTCCTCGGGGACCTTGGCGAGGTCGATCTCCGGCAGGCGCTCGCTCGCGGGGAAGGCGCGCAGGTCGAGGCGCTCGACCGGGTCGAAGCCGGCGAGCTCGTAGAGCAGCTTCAGGCTCTCGGGATGGACCGGCCGCACGTGGGTGGGGTCAAGCCAGAAGTTGCGCGCCGCGACGAGAAGGGAGAGCGGGCTGGGCGTCTCCAGGATCAGGACGCCGCCCGGAGCGAGGGCGCGGTACGCCAGGCGGACCAGGCGGTCGAGCGTGGCGGCCGGCAGGTGCTCGATGACGTGGAAGGAGACCACACCGCCCAGGCTCCCCGCCTCCACCGCAGCCAGCGTGCCGAACAGGTCTCCCTCGCTCGCGTCGAGGCCCCGTTCGCGGCAATGCGCCACCATGCGGGCGCTGCTGTCCACGCCGCGCGCCGGGATGCCGTGCTCGCGCAGCAGGGCGAGCGACTCGCCGCGCCCGCAGCCGAGGTCGAGAACCGGCTTGCCGGCCGGCAACGTGGTGAGCCAGGGGAGGTAGACCGAGATCCGGTCGAGGATCTCCTCTTCGGTTCCACGATGGCGCCGCTCCAGCTCCAGGTAACCATGCTCCTCGACGGCGCGCTCCAGAACCTCGCGGGTCTCCGCGGCCGGCGCGGATTCGAGGTGCGCCAGGGCGGCGCCCAGACTGCCGAGGAGGTCGCGGACCTCGCGGCGGTAGCGGTCGAGCTTCTGGTCGGCGCGGGCGAAGAGGGCGTCGTTGTGCCGCATGATCTCGTGGATGCCCTCGGACTGCAGGGCCTCCAGGTATTCGAGCCGGCGGCGGTGGTCGTCGCGGTGCTCCTCGTTGCGGATCAGGTGCTCGAGGAGGATCAGGTTGAACGTGCGCTGGCGGTCCCAGAGGTCCTGCTGGGGCGCCTTGACGAACGGCCGCAGGAGGCGCTTGAACAGGACGACCAGACGGCCGACGAGACCGCGATGGCTCGCCACGGGAAACCCATGGTCACCGCGCCAGAGCCATTGCCAGTCGAGAAGATCGCGGGTGGGCTCGACGACAAAATCGTCGAGAGACGGCGCGCGGCGCTCCGGGGGCTCGGGTTTCGCCTCCATGCGTCGCGCGCCTTGAGGAAACTACTCTTCGCGGACGACCGCGACGACGACGTCGGCCGTCACCTCGGGGTGCAGGTCGACGTGGACCGTGTGGTCGCCGACGGTCTTGATGCCGCCCACGAGATCGATGCGGCGGCGGTCGACGACGACCCCCTTCGCTTCGAGCGCGTGAGCGACGTCACCGGCCGTCACCGAGCCGTAGAGGGTATCCCGCTCGCCGACCCGCTTGGGGATCTCGATGCGGAGACCTTCGAGCTTCGCCTTGACCGCTTCGGCCGCGGAGCGCTCCTTGGCGTGGGCCGCTTCGATCTTGGTCCGCTGCTGTTCGAAGAGCTTCTGGTTACCCGGCGTGGCCGGCATGGCGAAGCCCTGGGGCAAGAGATAGTTGCGGCCGAAACCCGGCTTGACCTCGACCGTCTCGCCGCGCTTGCCGAGGTGCCGCTGGTCACTGAGCAAAATGACTTTCAAGGCCGCCTCCTAGTCCGTGGTGAAGGGGATCAGCGCCAGATGGCGCGCCCGCTTGATCGCCTGCTGCAAAAAGCGCTGGTGCCGGGCACAGGTCCCGGAGATCCGCCGGGGCAGGATCTTGGAGCGCTCGGGGATGAACTGTTGCAGCAGCTTCACGTCCTTGTAGTCGATGTAGTCGATCTTGTCTGCACAGAACTTGCAGACCTTGCGGCGGCGGAAGAAGACCTTTCTGGGACGCGCCATGGTCAGATCTCCTCTCCGGAATCGAGATCGTCGTCATCGGGATCGTCCACCACGAGAGGGGTGCCACCGCCACCCGGGGTGGGCACGGCATTGCGGCGGGAGGCCCGCTTCAGGTCCTCGTCGGTGCGCACCGTGAGGAAGCGCAGGATCTTGTCGTTCTGGCGCATCCGGTGCTCGACTTCGTGCAACGTGTTCTTGCCATCCGGGCTCTGGATGAAGAAGAGGACGTACTTGCCCTCGCTCACCTTGTTGATCGGATAGGCGAGCTTGCGCCGGCCCCAGTTCTCTTCGGCGGTGACCTCGGCGGTGTTGCCCGCCGTGATCATCGTCTTGTAGTCCTGGGTCATGGTGACCACTTCTTCGTCGGAGACGCGGGGGTCCACGACGAACATCAGCTCGTACGTACGCATGTGTCTGGTACAACCTCCCTTTGGCCTGGGCAGTCCCGCTTCTCGCGGAACAGAGAGGAACAGGAAAGCGGAGGCGGGCACGCCCGCTCCGCGGCTCGGGACTCCGGATTATACGCGAGTCGGGGAGAAGCGCAAGCGCCCAAGAGCGGGAGGATCAGGAGATCGGGTGCCGACGTGTCGCCGACGTGTCGGTGACACGTCGGCACCGCAGCACCGAGCGAGGGCTTCCCGGACAGCCCACTGGCACAGCCGTTGCTCTGTTTTGAAGCCTCTCGCCCGAGAAGGGGGACTTGAATGCCCGTGGATCACCCGCGACCCGCACGCCGCAGCCGACTGTTCCTTCTCTCCTCGCTCGCTTTGGCGCTGGCGCCGAAGTGCCCGTTGTGCGTGTTGGCGTACGCGGGCTTCCTGGGCTCGTCGGTGACCCTCGCGTGGTCCGTGGCCGCCTCGTATGGCCGGTGGATCGCGCCGGTCACCGCGGTCGGCCTGGCGCTGACCGTGGGCGCGATCGCGGTGCAGGCCCGGCACGGCCGGGGGAAGGCACCGGTCGGCCTCGCCCTGGCGGCCGCGTTCGCGATCCAGGCGGGCAAGTTCCTTCTCGCCCAACCCGCTCTCGTCGTCCTCGGCATGGCGGCGCTCGCCGCCGCCGCCGTCTGGGGCTCCCGGGCTCCCGTGGCCACCTGCCCCTGCGCATCGACGTTGCCGTCTCAGCCGTTTCACGAAGACGAGGTTTCCCAGTAGGAGCGCATCACAATGGCCGAAGCCAGCCGCACCACAGGTTACAACCGCGTTCGAGAGATCCTCGACGCAGCCGCCGGCGACAGCACGGCGGACTACGGGGGAGTGGGCCGCTTCTGGCACCTCCCGCTCGAAGAGCTGACGGATTTCCGCCTGCAAGGGATCCAGATGATCGCCGCCGAAAAGAGCGCCGGCTCATGCTGCTGCAGCGGCGGCGGCGCCACCAGCCGGTCGGCCTCCTCCGGCCTCGTCCAGGGCCTGCGGGGCGAAGCGCCGTTCGACGGCACCCGCTTCCCCCGCCTGCCGTGGGGCGGCCGGGCGGTCGCGGACGAGGAGATCCGGCAGATCGCCGAGTGGATCGACGACGGCCTGCCGGAGAAGGGCCATCCGGTCACCTCGCTCGCCATGCCGGGGACGATGGAACCGCCGGTGATCACCGACATCCGCCCCGACAATGCGCAGGACATCCTGCAGGCCACCCACACCACGGTGACCGGAGCCAACGACTACGCCCAGCAGAAGGGCGAGCTCCAGCAGCGGATGAACCTCGACTGCATGACCCCGGACCAGCTCGAAAAGTACCGCCATGCCTTCCGCGAGCTGTACCGCCTGAACAAGTGGCCGGAGGACTGGCGCAGCTACAACAACATTGCGCTGATCCATCAGAACCACTGCCAGCACGGCTGGGAACGGTTCCTGCCCTGGCACCGCATCTACCTGTATGAGTTCGAGCAGGCGCTCCAGGACCGCGTGCCCGGCGTGACCCTCCCCTACTGGGACTTCATCATGCCGCAGTATTGCCCGCGCCATCCGGAGAAAGGACTGCGCATCCCGCGGTCGCTGCAGGCCTTTCTCACCGACGCGACGATCGACGGCCTGACCAAGGCCGATCCGCCGATCACGAAAAAGGCGGCCAGGGACCTCAAGAAGCACATGGCGGGCAAGCACTACGCCACCCTCAGCCACTTCTTCACCGACGTCGTGGCGGTCACCCACGAGCCCGGCTATGCCACGGGCGCGCACCGCAACCGTTTCATCGACGCGCTGCTCGCCGCCAACGCGCTGTGGTACCCGCTGCGCTATCCGGGGCAATATACGGGTTCCGACGGCAAACCATCGACGATCAACAAGGTGATCCACTATCACTATCCGAAACCGGAGGACATCGCGGAGATCCTCGCGCTGCGCACCTTCCGCGATTTCGGCGGCGGCAGCCTGTACAACGACTCCTTCGGCTTCCTCGACCAGAACCCGCACAACACGATGCACATCTGGACCGGCGGCATGAACCCGGACTACGATCCCAAGGCTGCCCAGGGAGCCGAAGGCGCGATCGAAAACCGCAACCGCGGTGTACGCGTCGCCGGCCGGCGCTTCCACTCGCGGGACGACATGTACACCCAGCCGCAATTCGGCGACATGTTCAGCAATCTGACCGCCTCGTACGATCCGGTGTTCTGGCCGATCCACGTCAACATCGACCGCCTGTGGTGGGAATGGCAGCAGATGAACCCACATTCGCTGCCGGCGGACCTCGCCTCGGTACTCACACCCTGGAGCTACACCATCCACGATACGCTCGAAATCTCGCGCTTCGGCTATGAATATGTGCGCAGCTCGTACGTCATCCCGGTGGGCCTCGGCGCGCCGGTGGGACGGTTCGTGTCGAAGCCGATCGAGGTCCCCGAGCCGGTGCGTGCCTTCCGCCAGGCCGAGGTGCGGCTGCACCGCGTGCCGCAGCTCCCGCGGTCCTGTTTCATCCGCGTCTTCCTGAACCTTCCGGATGCGAATGCGGACACGCCGATCGATCACGACAACTACGCCGGCTACCTGGCGGTCTTCGGTCATGGCCCCTGCATCGGCGGCCCGGGCCATTGCGACCTGCCGCCGGCCCGCGCCCGCAAGTTCGACCTGCGGCCGCGCAGCCACAACACGCCGCGCAACCACCGCATCCACGTCACCAGCACCGCCCGCCGCCTGCTCGAAGCCGGCGCCACCTCGCTGCAGGTGACCCTGGTGGTGATCGGTGCGGACTATTGTGAAGACAACGAGCTCCTGCGCCTCGAAGGCGTGTCGCTGAACTTTCTCGATTGAGGTGAGGACGCCATGGCCAAGACCTATAAAATCCATCCCGGCATCGGCATCGCGCGCCTCGGCAACAGCCCCGAGGAGTTCTGCCTGTCCCCCGAGGCGCCGGCCGCCTTGCCGATCGATTGCGACGCGCAGGGCAATCCCCTGCTGTCTCCCGACGGCAAGAGCGAGCTGACGGTCAAGACGTTCAAGGACAAGGAAGGGCGCATCAAGCGGCAGGCGGCGCGCTTCCAGATCTACGTCTATGACGAGGAGCACCCCGAAGGTCGCCCGCTCAAGATCGGCGACCCGATCTCGGGTGGCGGCAACCAGGGCGTGCTGACCGACATTCAGTGGCGCGTGTGGGTGGCGAACAAGAAGGCCTGCTGGTATGAGTTTCAGCAGCTCAACGGCGAGCACGGCTATGCCCCGGACCATCCGCTGCGCAACGCCGGGGTGACCGGCGACAACGCCCGCCAGCAATTGATCATCGATCCCGGTCCCCGGATCATCAATTGCAGCACCCAACGCGCGGCGCAGATGGACCGCAACGGCGGCAACGTCTATGCGCCGACCTTCCCGCCCCCGCTCCAGCCCTGCTCCATCGACACGCTGGGCGAGATCAAGACCGACGACAGCGGACGGCTGATCGTGCTCGGCGGGCATGGCCATTCGGGGACCTACCTGTTCGACCAGTTCGGCCAGCCGCGCATCGACGCCTATGCCAACAACGACGGCTGGTTCGACGACATCTCCGACGGCCCGGTGACGGCGCGCCTGGTGATGTATTCCGAGGAGGTGGGAGCCACCCGCTACATCGACGTCGAAGCCCCGGCCTGGGTGCTCGTGGGCTACCCGGCCTACGTGCCGCAGATCCTCGACATGGTGACGCTCGACGACGTGGTCTACGACATGGCCATCCGCCAGTTCGCCGAGCGCACCGACCTGTACGGCAAGGCCGGCACGTTCAACGATCCGCCGCACATCCCCCCCACCGACACCGAGGCGCTGATCATGTGGCGGGCGGAACGCCTGCGCTGGAATCCCGACTACAGGCCGTGGTTCCATCGCGACGTCTGGCCGATCCTCTACCGCGCCGACATGTTCACCTATCTGGCGAACGTGCTGGCCCTGTCGAACTATCCCCACAACCAGTCCAAGCGGGGCAATTTCGATCCGTTCAAGCTCGGCGTCCCGCCGCGCATCGACCGCAAGGCGCTCAAGAAGTGCGAGGCGGAATGCATCACCAAGCACACCAGCGGCAAGCTGTTCCTGGAGACCCTCGGTCCCGTCCTGGAGCTGCTGGAGAAGAAGGACCACGCCCGCCTGCTGCGCGCCGCCGCGGCCGGAGGCCCGGAGGCGGCCGGTGGCTCGAGCCGCCACCGCGTCAAGACCTTCGTCGAAAGCGTGCGGGCCGCGCTGGAAGCCTTCGCCCACGAGGTGATGGGGGAGGAACCGCCGCGCGAGGGGCGGGCCTATCTCGCCGCCTGGCGCAGGGCGTCGCAGAGCTTCCCGGAGGCCAAACAGCGGCTCGACGACGCGGTCGACCAGGCGCTGGAAGCCCTCCATCTGCGCAAGGTCGATCCCGACCTCTGGGAGCAGTTCCGCATCGCGCTCGCCGACCAGCTCAAGCTGCACCACGGCGGCAAATTGTTGACCGACTGCCTGGCCGAATGCCTCGCGGAATGCACCCAGGACCCCTACCGGGCCTATCGCCAGTACTTGTTCGACCTGCTGCGGCGCTCGGGCGAGGAGAACGAGTTCCGCATCGAAACCAAACCGAGCAGCCGGGTGCATGGGCTGCCGCTGATGCCGCTCCTCGCCGGCGACAATCCGATCTCCAACTCCCTGCCGTCGAAATTCCTGCGCCTGACCGACTACCAGTACTACATCCTGCGCCAGTGGGCCCTGGGGCTCTTCATCAATGAGGAGATGGAGGGTTGGCCCCATACCGACCCGTTCCAGCCGTACGCCGGCTGGGAGCCGCACACCGGGCGGCAGCTCGACCAGGGCGTGCTCAGCAACCTGCTCGGCGGTGCGTTCTGCCCGGGCGGCGAGGTGTGCTGGATCATCCGCAACCCGGCGATCTGGGTGGAGCCGTACCGCATCAAGGCCGATGCGAATTTCTCCTCCTTCGGCCAGACCGCGGCCCAGGCCAACGCCGACGGCCCCTCGGTGTCGCCGGTCTTCTACAGCGGCTACATCGAGAATCCGCTCAGCCAGGACAGCAATTTCGACGTCGGCCTGCAGCCGGGGGACCTGACGAAGTACTCGGCCCTCCCCTGGCAGGCGGATTTCAACGAGTGCACCACGCAGACGATCAACGTCACCTACGCGGAGTGGAACAAGATCTACCCCGAGAGCGAAGGCGACACCCTGATGGCGCGGGAGCAGTCGGTGTGGGAAACCCTCTGGTGGCCGGCGCACCGGCCTCTCCAGGTCTGGGAGGTGTCCGGCTGGAAGGACGGGAAACCGACCGGCTACCGGTATGTCGATTGGGCCCAGGGCATTCCGGGTACCTATGCCGGCGACCTGAAGATGGTCACCGACTGGTGGCGGCTCGCCTTCGTGCGCCAGAATCCGGCGGCGAGCGACGAGCCGTCCGAAGTGCCGCCGCCGAGCCCGCCGCCGTTCCTGGCGGTTGAACGCTCCGCGGACAAGACCAAGGAGTGACTCGAGACCACGTCGACGTCGCCATCGTGGGGGGAGGTCCGGCGGGATGTGCCGCCGGCCTCTCCTTGCGGGCGCATGCGCCGGAGCTCACCGTGGCGCTCTTCGAGGCCACGGCCTGGGAGAGCCCGCGGGTCGGCGAGACCCTGCCGCCGCTCGCCCGGCGCCTGCTGGAGCACCTCGGCGTCTGGGACGCCTTCCGTGGCCAGGGCCGCCACAACATCCATCGCGAGATCCACGGCACCGCCGCCGCTTGGGGAGCACCCGAGCCCCAGGAGCGGCCCTACCTCTTCGCCACCCAGGGAAACGGCTGGCACCTCGACCGCGCCGCCTTCGATGCTCTCCTGGCCGCCGAAGCGGAGCGGCGGGGCGTCACCGTTCTGCGCCAGACCCGGCTGCGCCGCGCCGAGCGCACGGGGACCACCTGGAGACTGCACCCTGCCAAGGCCGCGGCGGACGCGCCGCGCACCGCCCGCTTTCTGATCGACGCCACCGGCTCCGCCGCAGCCTTCGCCCGCCGTTGCGGCGCCCGCTTCGTGGCGACCGATCAACTGACCGCCTTCGCGCGGCTGTTCCAGGAAGGAGAGAGCACCGATCCCGGCACCCTGGTGGAGGCCTTCGCCGGCGGCTGGTGGTACACCGCCGGCCTCCCCGGCGGCCTGCGCATCGCCGCCTGCCTGACCGACGCGGATCTCGCCCGGCCGATGGAGCTGGGAGACCCCGCCGGCTGGGACCGACAGCTCGCCGCGACCGAAAGCATCCGTCGGCGCCTGCAAGGAGCCCGGCCGACCACCCCCGTCCTCGTGCGGGCCACCCCTTCGCGCCGGCTCGATCCGGTGACCGAAGGGGGAGAGGGAGGCTGGCTCGCCGTCGGAGACGCCGCCTCCCTCTTCGATCCCCTCTCCTCCCAAGGCATCCTCAAAGGCCTGCGCTCCGGCATCTTCGCCTCCTACGCCGTGGGAGACCTCCTGGCGAAGGGAGACCCCGCCGGCCTGACCCGCTATGCCCGCTCCGTGGAAGGCGAGTTCGAGAGCTACAGCCGGGTGCGGGCACGGTACTACGCGGAGGAACAGAGATGGCCGGAGAGCGCGTTCTGGCGGCGGCGGGTGGGGGCATAGGCGCTGCCGTCGGCGTTCTCGCCCGCGCCCACCAGGGTTGACGCTCAGGCCTCGGCTCTCCCGCTCCTCAGCCCAGGTCGCCACCCGCCTGGACGCGCCAGAGGGCGGCGTAGAAGCCGCCGGCGCTCACCAGCTCGTCGTGGGTGCCGGTTTCGACGATCCGTCCCTTCTCGCCGAGCACATGGATGGTTGCGGCGTTGCGCACCGCGGACAGGCGGTGGGTGATGACGATCGCGGTGCGTCCGGCGTAGATCTCCGCCAGGGCCTGGTGGATGGCGGCCTCGGTTTCGTTGTCGACCGACGAGGTCGCCTCGTCGAAGATGAGGATCGGGGCGTCCTTGAGCACGGCGCGGGCGATGCAGATGCGCTGGCGCTCGCCGCCGGAAAGCTTGATGCCCCGCTCGCCGATCACCGAGTCGTACCCCTGCGGCAGGCTCTCCACGAAGTCATGCGCCTGGGCGATCCGGGCGGCGCGGACGACGTCCTCCCGGGAAGCCCCTTCCCGGCCGTAGGCGATGTTCTCCCACACCGTACCACTGAACAGGAACTCGTCTTGCCGCACCAGGGCGATGGCGTCGCGCACGTCGCGCGTGCGCAGCTCGCGGAGGTCCCGGCCGTCGAGCCGGACCTCCCCGGCGCTCCAGTCGTAGAAACGCAGGAGCAGCTTGACGATCGACGTCTTGCCCACACCGGTCGCACCCACCAGGCCGGTGGTCTCGCCGGCGCGCAGGTGGAGCGAAAAGCCTTCCAGCACCGGGGTCTCCTCGCGGTAGGCGAAGGTCACGCCGGCGAAGGCGACGTCGCCTCGCACCGCCGCGCGCGGCAACGCCACCGGGCCGCCCGCCGGCTCCACCGGCGCCTGCAACAGATCGAACACCCGCCCCACCGAAGCCACCGCCTTCTGGAAGTTGTCGATCGCATTGCCCAGATGGACGAACGGCCACAGGAAACGTTGCGACAGGAACAGGGTGAGCGCATAGGTGCCCGGGTTGAGCGCGCCGGCGAGCACCTGGAGCCCGCCGAGCACGATGGTGGCGGAAAAACCGACCAGGATGGCCAGGCGGATGAGCGGACGGAAATTCGAGAATTCCGCCACCGCCTGACGGTTCGCTTCCCGGTAGTCGAGACTGAGCCCGCGCAGGCGCCCGATTTCCGTTCCTTCGGCGGTGTAGCTGCGGATCGTGGCGACGCCGGAGATGTTGGTCACCAGCTGGCCGCTCAGAATGCCGGATTTCTCGCGGGCACGTTTGTACAGCGGGCCGATCCGCTCATGGAACGCAAACGTTCCCCACAGCACGAGGGGCATCGGCAAGAGCGCCGCCCAGGCGAGGCTGGGCGCGGCGAGCACGTAGATCAGGCTGACCACGATGAAATTGGTCGCCATCTGCAACAGCTCGCTCGCTCCTTCGTTCAAAAAGCTTTCGATCTGGTTGACGTTGTCGGTGAGCACGGCGGCGACCCGGCCGGTGCTCTCGCTCTCCAGATGGGTGGCGGAAAGCCGCTGCACGTGCGCATAGGCGTCCATCCGCAGATCGTGCTGGATGTCTTGCGCGAGATCCCGCCAGAGCTTGACGTAGGTGCGTTCGAAATAGGATTCGAACGACCAGACGACGGCGGTCAGGCCACCGAGGAACCAGATCTGCGTCTGCGGGCTCGCGAGGCCGAGGACGGCCAGGAGCGGGCTGCCGTTGGTGGCGACGATCGCCAGCCCGAGACCGACCAGGAGCGGAGAGGCCAGGTCGAGGATCTTGTGCATCACGCAGCAGAACGCGGCGACGCGCAGGCGGCCCCGGTATTTCGCGGTGTACGCGGAGAACTTCTGGACCGAGCTCGCGGCGTCCGCGCTGGACGACTCCGGCCGGGTGCGGCTCCAGGTCCGCCACCACTGGACCGCGGTCACCGCGGTGGCCACGGTCGCCGCGGTCAGCAGAGCGGGTGCCGACAAGGCCAGCGGCCCGAGCACCAGGCTGCCGAGAGCCACGAGACCTCCCGCCAGAAGCAGGTTCGTCGTGACCTTGGGAACCAGCGTCTCGCGGGCCGGGGCCTGGGGAGCCGGAGCCGTGGCCTTGTCCGTGGTCTGCCGGGGAGGGCTCTGGAAGGTGGCGAGAAGGCGGCTCCACGCCGCCTGCAGGAGGTCTGCGAGACCGCCGCTGGTCAGCGGCTCGGCGTAGAGGACGAGCACGCGCCCGGTGACGGCATTGCCTTCGACCTGGAGGATGCCCGGCGCGCTGCGCAGCAGGTTTTCGAACGCCGCGACGAGGTGCGGCCGGCGCAGGAGAGCGGGAGACTCCCAGCGCTCGCGGCCGGGAATCGCCGATCTTCGGCTCAAGGAGCCGCCGGTCAATTCTCCGCGGCTCCGGCCTCGGTTGCGGCGAGCGGCGGGGCCACGGCACCGCTGCGCGCCCGGACCTCCGCCGAGGCCTCGGCGGTCAGGTCCTCCAGGTCCTCCTTGACCTCGGAGGCGATCTGCTGGATCTGGGTGCCGACCACCAGTCCGGCCTTCACGACCTCTTTCAAAGCCGGCCGCAGAACTTTCTTGACCTGCGGCGCGAACAGCACCCCGGTGACGAAGCCAAGTGCGATGTTCCACATACTTCAAATGCTAGTCTTCCCGCAGAGCCCTGTCAACGCGCGGCCCACCTGGGACCTTGGATCCGCCCCACAGGGCCGCGAGCCCCTCCAGCACGCCGGCGGCGCTGCGCCGCTGCGCGACGTGGACGTGCGGCGCCTCGCGGCGCACCTGATCCTTCAAGGCCTCGGTGGCGTTGCCGACCAGGATGGCCTGCCCGGCTTCCCGCAACAGCCCGCGGTCGACCTCGCCGTCTCCGGCGGCCAGGACGTCGGCCGCCGCAATCCCGAGGCGCGACCGCAACACGCGCAGCGCCACCTCCTTGCCGGAGCCCGCGGGGACCACGAAGAGAAGGCTCGGCGGCTCGAAGAGCAGGTGGACACGGAGGCCCGCGGCGGTGAGCTGCCGCGCCAGGATCTCGCGCACGGCGGCCTGCTCCCCCGCATCGACGGTGAAGGTCTTCTTGTAGGGACCGGAGCGCTCCGGCCTCCGCGGTCGAAGCTCCGGCCGCGCGCCGGCCAGCCGCTCGATGAGCGGGCCGTCCCACGCGGTCCAGGCGGGGCTCTCCGCCATCTCGCGGGGCCCATCCTCCTCCCAGGCGTAAAGGACGGTCCCCAGCTCGGCGAGCAGGAAGCCCGGCCGCGGCAGCTCGCCCGCCGCCACGAGCTGGTGCACCTCCGCGGCACCCCGGCCGGTGGCATAGGCGAGCCGGGTCCCCAGGGCGGTCGCCACGGTGAGGAGCAGGGAGAGCGTCTCCCGGCTCGCGGAGTCTCCCTCCGGATCGATCAGCGTGCCGTCGAGATCCAGGCAGGCGAGAGCGCAAGGCAGAGGCCGGTGCCGGCTCATGCACGGATGCGGCTCCCCCACCGCTCCGCCTCCGGCGCGGCGCGCCAGGCCTCGGCGAGGTTGCGGAAGAGGCGGCAGATCTCCTCCTCCGGCAAGTCCCGGTTCTCGATCACTTCCGCGACGTCGTAGCGCCCGACGTAGGCGGCGAAGAACTCTTCGTGGCACCGCGCGACGTAGTCCGGCGTCTTCGGGAAATTGCGGCTCGTCCCCCGCTCCCGCACCCGCCGCTGGCAGGTGTCGAGGTCCGCATGCACCCGCACCAGCCGCGTCCGGAACGCCGCGCTGAGCACGCCGATCAGCTCGACGTCGTGCGGTGTGCGTCCGCCGGATTCGAACACGACCGGCGTGCCGTCCGCCGCCAGCTCCGCGCGGACATGGTCCTCGAAGGCCCGGAACGCCTCCGGCAGCCTGGCCCAGATCTCCTCGATCGTGGCATAGCGCGCCTTCCAGAATTCCTCGACGGGGAGGAACCGGTACCCGAGATGCCGGGCGAGACAGCGGCCGAGCGTCGACTTGCCGACGCCATTGGGTCCCACCAGGATCAACAGGTCGAGGTCCCGCGTCGGAGCCCCCGGCCGCGCGATGCGGCGCGCGATCTCGTCCGCCACCTCGTCCGGACGCCGGTCTTCGGCGTAGATCGGCTTGCGGAGGAGCTGCGCATAGGAAGGATCGGCGAGGTAGGCACGGTTCAGGCGCAGCAGCGCCGCGGTGCGCTCCTCCCCCTCCGCCGTGGCATCCGTGCGACTCCGAATGCGCGCGTCGAGGACCGCCAGCGAGCGGTCCGGATCGCGCGACGGCAGCAGGAGAAACGTGTTCTGAAGCGGCGCCAACAACACCCGGGCGCGCTCCCGCAGGGCGGGATCGAGATAACAGGCGTGGCCGGCACCCAGATCGATCACTCCCTCGCGAAAGTCGCGCAGCAGGCTCTCCACGGCGAAAAGGTCATAGGGCTTGTTGGCCGCGGCGCGCCCCTCGGTGCCTCCCGCGGCTTGCGCCCGGCGGGCGGCGACCGCGTCGTAGCCCTGCCGGCAGTAGTAATAGGTTTTGACCAGATCCGCCACGATGCACGGCCGCCCGAGCCGCTCGGCCACCTCCAGGCCGACGGTGGACTTGCCGGCGGCGATCGGGCCGCCGAGGACGATCGGATCGAAGCTCAGCTCCATGCAGCACCAGCCTCTCTCTGCACCGCGCGATGGAGGAGCGCGAGGAGCCGCGCATCCGGGACCGGGCAGGAAAGGCCCCGCGCCTCGAGACGGGCCATGGACGCGCGGACGCTGACCGCCCGCCTCGCTTCGGTGCGGATCTTGAACAGGTAGTCGGGATCGCAGAGCACGGGGGCGATGCGGTGCAGCGGCGAGACTTCCGCCGCCGCGGCGTCCTCGATCTGGCGCAGCCAGACGCGGAACGGCAAGCCGACGACCGGCCGTCCGGCGAGGCGTGCCAGCTCCTCCAGCACGCACCGGTACGACAGGCGGCGCGGATTGACCAGATGCCAGTCCGCGGCGCCCTCCTCCGGTGCGAGGAGCAGCGAAACCACCGCGCGGGCCACCCAGTCCACCGGCGTGAGATCGATCTCGACCTCCAGCAGCTCCTCCGGGAAAGTCCCGATCTCCAGCGCACCGGCGAGCAGGCGGTGAAAGAAATCCTTTCCGTTCGCCGCACCGGTGACGCTGTGCCCGGTCACCCGTCCGAGCCGGTAGAGGTGGGTCGGCAAGCCCCGCCCGCGCGCCTCCTGGAGGAGCTTTTCGGCCACCCATTTGCTCGCGGCATAGCCGTTGACGATCGAGTGCCGTTGCCCGTCGATCGCAGCGGTCTCGGTGTGCTCGCCATCCGGCAGGGAGAAGATGCCCACGGTCGAGATCGCATGCACCGGCACGCCGCCGGCCGCGGCCGAGAGACGGAGGATCTCGATCGTCCCCTCGACGTTCGCCACCCGCGACACCGTATAGGGCGAGGTGAAATGGACCGAGGCTCCACAATGGACGATGGCGCCGATCTCCGCCGCCCGGCGCGCGAAGCCCTCTTCTCCCAACCCCAGAAAGGGCCGGGCGAGATCGCCGGGCACCGGTACGATCCGCTCCCGGTCCCCGGCGCGCCGGAGCCCGTAGGAGGCGAGCGCCGCGTCCAGCCGCCCGCCCGCCTGCGCCGCACCGCCGGCACGGACGAGACACAGGACCGGGCCGGAGGTCCGGTCGAGCAGCTCGCGCAGCAGAAAGGCGCCGACGAATCCGGTGGCGCCGGTGAGCAGGACCGGGCGGGGGGGCGCGGTGCCATCGTTCCGGGGGACCCTCGGCACGATCTCCTCCGGCAGCCGCGCCTCCTGCGCCAGATCGACGAAGAGGGAGGGTTGCGCCGCGCCGGACGGCTCCTCTTGCAGCCGCGCCGCCAGGGCTTCGATGGTCGGATGGCGCCAGAGCCAGGCCATCGGCACCGCGAAACCGGCCCGCTCACGGATCTCGGCGAGGAGGCGCACCAGGAGGAGCGAATGGCCGCCGAGCGTGAAAAAGCTGTCGTCGATCCCGACCGGCCGCCGGTCGAGCACCGCTTCCCAGCAGGCCACCAGCCGCTCCTGGAGCGGCGTCTCGGCGGGCCGGTGCGGCTGCCGGCCGGCTTCGCCCCCGCCGGACGCCGCCGGCAGGCGGCGGCGATCGACCTTGCCGCTGGGGGTGAGCGGAAAGGCGGCGAGCTGCACGAACAGGGAGGGAATCATGTGTGCCGGCAGGCGCGCGGCGAGGAAGCGCCCCAGCTCCTGCTCCTCCACCGCCGCCTCCGGTCGCATCACCACATAGGCGAGCAGGCGCTCGCCGCGGTGCTGCGGGTCTTCCACCACCACACCCTCCCGGACCCCCGGATGCCGGGCGAGGACCGCCTCCACCTCCCCGGGCTCGACGCGAAAGCCTCGGATCTTGAGCTGATCGTCGAGCCGCCCGAGCAGCTCGATCTCGCCGCTCCAGAGCCGCCGTGCGGAGTCTCCCGTGCGATAGAGCCGCTCTCCCGGCTCCGCCGCGAAAGGATCGGGGATGAAGCGCTCCGCCGTGAGGCGCGGGGCGTGGAGATAGCCTCGCGCCAGGTTCTCCCCGGCGATGAAGAGCTCTCCCGGGACACCCGCCGGCACCGGTTGCAGGGCACCGTCGAGCAGGTGGATGCGGGTGTTCGCCACCGGCCGCCCGATCGACGGATGCTCGGGCCACGCCGCCACCTCCGCCGGCAGCGTGCAGGAGGTCACCACATGGGTCTCGGACGGGCCATATTGATTGATCAGGCGGCAGCCGGGCCGGCCGGGCGCCGGCGCGAGCATCTTGCGCAGGGCCGGCGTGACCCGCAGCCGCTCGCCGGCGGCGATCACCTCGCTCAAGTGGGCGTTCTCCCGCTCCGCTGCAGCGGCCACGTGCTGCAGCAACACCGGCGGCAGGAACAGCCGCTCGATGCGATGCTCCTCCAAGGCCGCCTGAAACGCCGCGGGATCCCCGCGCAGCCCGCCCCCGACCAGCACCAGCGTGCCGCCGGTCAGCCAGGTCGAGAAGACCTCCTGAAAAAACACGTCGAAGCCGACATGGGCGGCCTGCAGGGTCCGCCGGGGCCGGCCGAAACCCGGCTGTTGCAGCTGCCAGGCCAGCAGGTTCGCCAGGCAGCGGTGCGGCATGGCCACCCCCTTCGGCACCCCGGTCGAGCCGGACGTGTAGACGACGTAGGCGAGGTCGTCGAGCCCGGCCCTCCGGGGACTCTCGGCGGCCGGGAGAGACGGCTCGTCTCCCTCCAACACCACGGCGGCCCGCGCCTCCTCCACCAGCAGCGCCAAGCGCTCCCGCGGCAGCCCGGGATCGAGCGGCAGGCAGGCCGCGCCGCTCCAGAGGACACCGAGGACGCTCACCAGGAGGGCGGGAGAGGGCTCGAGGCATACGCCGACCACCTGGCCGGGGCCGGCGCCGCGCCTTCGCAGGAGGCCGGCCAGGCGGGCGGCGCGCTCCGTGAGCTCTCCGTAGGTCATCCGCTCGCCGCCCGCTTCGAGGGCGATGCGGCCCGGCCGGCGCGCGGCCCGGGTGGCGAGCCAGTCCACGACCGTGCCAGGCTCCAGCTCCAGGCGCGGCCCGGTGAGCCCGTCCTGCGGGTCCTCCGGGAGAGCGAGCGGGATCTCCTCCAGCCGTTGCTCCGGGTTTTCGATCACCCGCTCCATCACCGTGAGCAGCTGATCGGCCAGGCGCTCCATCCGCTCGGACCGGAACAGGCTCCGGTTGTATTTGAGCGTCAGGAGCAGCTCGTCCGGCAACCGGTCGAAGGTGATCGAGAGATCGAACTTGCTCCGTTCGTAACCGCTCTTCATCGGCCGGATGTCCAGCCCCGCCACCGCGGCCGCACCGGCCGCCACGCCGGGCTCGTTGAGCGTGATCAGGACGTCGAACAGTGGATGCCGGCTCGGATGGCGCTCGACCGCGAGCTCGTCCACCAGCGTATCGAATGGATATTCCTGGTTCTCATGCGCGGCGACGACGGTACGCCGGACGGCGTGCAAGAGGCCCAGGAACGTCTGGCGGGGATCCACGTCCTGGACGAGCAACAGCGTGTTGACGTAGAACCCGGACTGCTCCGCGAGCTCGGCGCGCAGCCGGCCGGACACCGGAGCCCCCAGCACGATCCGTGTCTGGCCGGCGTGGCGGTGGAGCACCAGGTCGACCACCGCCAGCAGACCCATGAACAACGTCGCCCGCTCGCGCGCCGCCAGCTCCCGGAGGCCGGCGTGGAGCGCCGGCGGGACGGGACGGCGCACGCGGGCGCCGTCGTGGGTCTGCACCGCCGGCCGCGGGATGTCCGACGGCAGGTCGAGCACCGGAACCCCCGCCGCCAGCTTGCGCCGCCAGACCTCGCGCTGCCGGTCGAGATCCCCCCCGGCGAGCCGGGCGTTCTGCCAGGCGGCGAAGTCGCGGTACTGGATCGCGAGCGGCGGCAAGGCGGGCTCGGCGCCGGCCTGGAGCGCGGCGTGGATCGCCCAGAGGTCGCGGAAGAGGACGTGCAGCGACCAACCGTCCGCGACGATGTGATGGATGGTGAACAACAGCTCGTGCTCCTCCTCGGCGCGCCGCAGCAGGAGCACCCGGAACAACGGCAGGGTCGTCAGGTCGAACGGCCGGGCGGCCTCGTCGTACGCCAGCTCCCCGGCGACCGCCGCGGCGCCCTGGACATGGCGCAGGTCGATCTCCCGGAAGTCCAGCCGCACCGCGGGCTCGACGTGCTGCCGCGGTGTCGAGCCGGCGAGAGAGAACCAGGTGCGCAACGATTCATGCCGCGCCGCCAACGCCGAAAAGGAGCGCCGCAGGAGGTCGGCGTCGAGGCGCCCGCGCACCACGAACGCGCGGGCGACGTTGTAGAGATCCTTGCGCTCGAGCAGCTCCTGGACGATCCACAGCCGCCGCTGACCGCTCGACAACGCATACGACGCCGCGTCCGGGATGCGGGCGAGCCGCGGCGGGCCTGTCTGCAGCCGCTCGTCGACGAGGCGCCGGAGGTCGCCGAAGGTCGGATGTTCGAAGACGTCGAGGAGCGTCAGCTCCACGCCGAACGTCTGCTGAACCTGGGCCAGCAACCGGGTGGCCAGCAGGCTGGAGCCGCCGAGCGCGAAAAAGCTCGCCTCCGGCGTGGGCTCCGCGCCGGACAGAACCTCCCGCCAGATCGCGCCGAGCGCTTGCGCACCCGCGCTCACAACCGCTCCAGGAGCGCGCCGCGGTCCACCTTGCCGGTCGCGGTCACGGGCAGCTCGGGCAGGACCACGAACCGGCCCGGCACCATGTGCGGCGGGAGCTTGCTCTTGAGAAAGCTCCGCAGCTCGCCGTCCGTGAGATCGCCGTGCTGCGAGACGACGAAGGCGACCAGCGTCTGGCCGTCCGCCGCCGCCGCGGCGAGGATCACCGACGCCTGCACCTTCGGGTGGCGGTCGAGGTAGCTCGCGATCTCACCCGGCTCGATGCGAAACCCTTTGATCTTGATCTGATCGTCGATCCGGCCGTAACAGGCGAACAGCCCGTCCGGCCGGATGCCACCGAGATCGCCGGTGCGATAGAGCCGCTCTCCATCGCCGTACGGATCGGGCACGAATTTCTCGGCCGTCAGGTCCGGACGGCCGAGGTAGCCACGGGCGAGGCCGGTGCCGCCGAGCAGGATCTCACCCCTGGCGGCCGGCTGCAGATCGCCGTCCACCACGCAGGCACGCAGGCCGGTGATCGGCCGGCCGATCGGCACCTCGTCCTCTGCCGCGCCGAGCTTCTGATGCAGCGCATGGATGGTGGTCTCGGTTGTGCCATAGATGTTGCGGATCTCCATCTCGCCCGCCGCGCGCAGCGTCCGATGGAGCGCCGGAGGCAGCGCCTCCCCCACGAGGTTGAGCACCGCCGCTCCGCGGAGGATTTCCGGCCGCTGCGCAAAGGTCTGCACCAGCGACGGCACCGTGTTGATCAATACGCCGGAATGCCGCTTCAGATACAGCGGAAGGGTGAGATTGCTCAGGATGCGCACCGACTTGCCGGCGATCAAGGGGAAGAGGAGCTCGAACACCGACAGGTCGAAACACTCCGAGCTGCCGGCGAAGACCACCTCGTACGGAGACTCCGCGAGCTCCTCGACCGACCAGAGGAGGACGTTGGTCAACCCGCCGTGCTGGATCATCACCCCCTTCGGAGGCCCGGTGGTGCCCGACGTATACATCACGTAGGCGAGATGGCGCGGGTCGTGGACGAGGGCCGGCGGCTCCGGGTCCACCGACGCAAGCTCCGCTGCCAGATCCGGGAGGAACACCGGCCGCCGCCCCCCCCCGGCACAGAGCGGCGCGAACGCCGGCTCGGTGAGCACGGCCAGGGCCCGGCTGTCTTCGAGGATGTAGGCCAGGCGTTCCGCCGGATACCCGGGATCAAGCGGCACATAACCCGCGCCGGTCTTGAAGATCGCCAGGATGGCGAGCAGCAGCCATTCCGACCGCTGCAGGCAGATCCCGAGGAGCTTTTCGGGGCCGCACGCCCCGGGCAGCTCGCGCAGAAGAAGCCGGGCGAGCTGGTTGCTCCGTTCTTCCAGCTCGCCATAGGTGATCCGCCGCTCGCCGCAGAGAACCGCGACCCGCCCGGGGTGCCGGGTGGCGCTCTCCCGGATCAGCGCGACGACGCTCCTATCCATGCAGCTCCCCGCGCAGACGCGCGATCTCCAGCTCCGGCGCCAGGCGACGCGCCAGCTCCTCGGCGAGCGCGAGGTCGGCCGGCCCGAACGTCGTCCGCTCGGCGTCCGCCGCGCGGGCCAGGCTGAGCGCTCCCGCCACCGTTCCGCGCACCAGGATGGGGGCGACGAGCAGAGCGTTCACACCTTCGGCGAGCAGCGACCGCTCCAGCTCTTCGCCTCTCCTGGCGCCGGCATCCAGACAGGCGTGCGTGATGCCGCCCGCCAGGGCGCGTTGGAGCAGGGCGTCCGCGGCACCACCCACACCGGCACCGCGCCCCGCGGACCACGTGGCGCCGCCGCCGTTCGCAGCCGGCACGTGCACCGCCGCCCGGTCGGCGAGATAGCCGGCGGTCAGGCGCAGAACCTCCCGGAGGCGCGTGCCGAGATCGGACGTCCCGGCCAGCAGGCGGCTGCACTCGGCGAGAAAACCCAGCGTCTCCTCGGGCCGCTTGCGGCCGGCGACGTAGCGCAGAGCCAGGCTCATCGCCGCCTCGCGGGAAAGATCGGCGGAGGGCTCGGCGTGCAGGCCGTAGTCTTCATTGCGGGGCCAGACGAAGGCCCGGTGGATGCTGCTCTCGACCTCGGCATCCGCGGGCAGGGGGAAGGTGAAACAGCGGGTGTTGACGAAGTCTCCGCCGTTCATCCGCGAGCTCGAATAGATGAACACCGGCTGGATGCGGCCGTCGCGCGTGCGCAGCTTCGCCCGGTGGTCGACCAGCGGCGCACCGCTCACCAGATTCTCGAGCATCTCGTCGATCACCGCCTGATCGGCATGGAACTCGGCGATGTGATGGCCGATATAGTCCTCCGGGCTCTCCGCATAGCCCATCGCCTCCAGCTCGCGGGCGCTGGTATAGCGGACCCGCCCGTCGGCGGTGACGATGTGCAGGCTCACCGGTGCATGCTGGAAGAAATCCTTGAGGTCCCGGTACAGGGCCTCTTTCTCCTCGCGGCTCTTGCCGGCCAGCGCGAGGGTGTCCCCCTGGAAGACCGGCACGTCCTTGGGGCGGCGCGACTCGTCGCGCGGGATCAGCACCGCACGGTCCCCCACCAGACGGTCACCGTCCCGCCGGCCGCTGGTGAACAGGCGAACCGGCACCAGCCCGCCGTCGCGCCGCACCAGGGTCAACGGAAAGTCCTGCAGCTCGCCCTCCGCGGCCAGACGGTCGAGCATCTCGTCCACCCGGCGCGGCTCCACCACGAACTCCCGCAGGTCATGGCCCAGGTACTCCGCCGGCGCGTCCTGGTAGCCCAGGGTCTCGAGCTCCGTCCGGTTGGCGCGCGCCACCACCGCATCCGCGCCCAGCATGTGCAACGCCACCGGCGCATTGCCGAAATAATCGCTCAGCGTCTCCAGCTCTTGCTCGTCGAAGGTCATGGTCCTCTCCTCTCACGGACGCAGAAAGTTCTCATAAATGGCCCGCAGGCTCTGAAAGCATTCGGGGCGGATCATCTGCTCGCGGATCTCCCGCCCACGCACCTCCTCGATGTACAGCAGAAAATTGACCATCTGCAGCGAATCGAGGATCCGCTCGGCGATCAGGTCGGTGTCCCAGCCCACCGTGCCGGCCTCCTTGTTGACGGTGAGCAGCCAGGCTTTGACCCTGGCCATCTCCCGCGATTGTTCGATCTCCGTCTCAGACGGCGCGCTCTTCGGATGCATACACCGGCTCCTTGAAGATTCCCGTGTCCAGGAGAAATCCCTGAATGCGCTCGACGGCCCTGGCGTGGAACCGCGCTCGGGCGGGATGCGCCAGCAGGTCGCGGCGCAGCTGATAGGGCTCCGCCAGACCGGCATCGGCATAGACCGCCGGGTTGTAAAAAGCTTCGATCACCACCTGCATGTATCCGCGCAGGCTCGCCTCCAGCGCCCGCAGGCTCTCCTCCGGCACAGAGCTGCGCAGATCCTCGTGCATGTGTTTCAGGATCAGGCGTCCCATCGCCATGTGCCGGGACTCGTCTTCGTGATGCACGTGGTTGATCTGCTGGATGATCGCCGGCAGCCGCCCGTCCCGCTCCATCGAGCGGTTGTAGAAGTCACCGATCTCCTCGAAGATCAGGATCTGGCCGAAGGCGAGGAAGTTGCGCAGGCCGGGGTCCTCGAAGCGGTCGAATTTGAGCCGCTTGGTCGGATAGATCTTGCCCCCGTAGCGCCGGCAGAACTGGGCGAAGAACCACATGTGCTCGTTTTCCTCGCCGATGAAGTGGTGGAAATATTCCGAGGTGTCCTCGAATCCCGGAGTGTGGATGCATTGCAGGACGTGCAGCAGGAGCTCGCGGATGCCGTGCGCGCTCAGGCTCAGAAAATTGACGATCTCCCACTGCGCGAGCACGTGGAGGCGCTCTTCGGGGAGCTCCTCCATCCAGGGGGTCCCGTGGACGGATAGCAGCTCCGGGCTCATCCAGTACCGTCCGCGCGGCAGCTCCTCCGGCCAGACGAACGTCTTGTACGGGTTGTAATAGGCGTCGACCGAAAGATCGATCAGCCGCTGGAACAGGTCCTTGAGCGGGCGTTGCCCGCCGGCGGTTGCGCTCACCTCGGCATCTCCTCTCCGGCGGCGAACAGGAGCCGCCGGTCTTTGCTGTACAGCCGGCGGCGGAAGCCGCCCGGCGCGATCCGGACCTCGCGGCCGGCGAAGAACACCTGGTGCAGCTCGTCCTCCGAGCCCTCCCAGGCCAGCCCCAGCCGCGGCAGGATCTCCGTGCCGAACAGGCGGTCGGTGTGCTCCAGGCTCCAGGTGAACGTTTTTCGGAGCTGCGGATCGGCGAGCCGGCCGCGCAGGACCACCGGGTCCACCCCGTGCCGCCACAGGCGGACCAGGTCCGCAAAGGCGGCCAGGCTGACGTCGCAGCCGGCCTCCAGATAGACGGCGAAGCTCGCGTATTTGTACAGGACCAGCGCCGCGAGCAGCAGCTCGTCCGCGGGCCGCAAGGCCGGCAGCTCCTCTCGCCCGGCGGCCACCGGCACCGCCACCGCGTCCGCCAACAGCGGCTCCAGAGGCACCTCGAAGCCCGCCCGCGTCCAGGCGAGGTGGGTGGCGAAGCCGACATCCACGTGATCGACCAGCGGATCGTCCAGGAGCTTGATGCGGTGCGGCAGGTGATGGGGCTGCAGCCGGAACTCGATCGATTCCCGGCGGGAGAAGTGGACGACGCGGCGGGTGGCGGCATCGTAGCGCCCCGCGACGTAGCCGGCGTCGTCCAGCACCCGCTCCACCTGCGGCCCCTCCGCGGGTGGAATCAGAAAGTCCACGTCGGCCATCATCCGCTCCCCGGAGTCGCGATAGAGCGACGAGGCGAGAACGGCTCCCTTGACCGCGGCGAAGCGGACCCCCGCCGCCTCCAGGCGCCGGGCGAGCCGGCACGCCTCCTCCTGGAGCACCCGCACGCGATGCCGGTTCGCCCGCAGGACGAGGGCCAGATGCTCGCCGATCCGCAGCGGCGGCGCGACCGCGAGCCGCTCGACCTGGACGGCCAGCGCGGCGATCAGTCTGTGGCGGATCGCCTGTTCGAGCAGCTCACCCCAGCTCAGCTCCCGCGCCCTCAGCAGAGCCCGCAGGCGCTCCTCTGCGCCGGCCGCCGGGAGGCCGGCAGCCAGGAGCTCCAGGGCCTCCCATTCCAGGCCGCCGGCGCCGGTCACAGAAGGGCCTCCACACAGAAGGCCGAGGTGGACGAGATCGAGTCGGTGAGCAGAAACACGTGGTCTCCGGGCTCCAGGCCGCCGGAGTCCGCGAGATCCCGCAGATTGATCAACAGATCCCCGGCCACCGCGTGCGCCAGCCGGGGAATGTTGTCGTAAAAGCCCAGCTCGGCCGGAAAGCCGCTCAAGCCGACGAACGTCCTGGCGATCTCGCGGTTGTAGTTGTTGGTGATCACCCGGCGGAACCGCGCCGGCTCGAGCCCGGTCTGCGCGAGCAGCCGCTTCGCCACCGTGCGGACGTTGCGGAACTTGCCCATCTCCATCTGGAGATCGCCGGGCCGCGCGGCCTCCGCGAGCTGCCGCTGCTCCGGAGCGTTCTCCTGCACGATACCCAGGAGGTCGAACGCCCCGGCGCCGGGCGGCACGACCAGACAGCTCACCGCGGAATCGCTGCGCACCGACATCTCGGGCCGCATCCGGCGCCCGCCGGGCCGCTTCGGCGCCTTGTCGACGCTCACCACCATCACCCGGCGGGCGGCGCCGGAGAGCAGCAGCGACGACGCGACGCGCAAGCCGGTCACCAGGTTCGCACACTGCGACAACGCGAGGCCGATCGGGTAGGCGGCGGTCAGCCCGGTGGCGCGGAGAAGCTCGTTCACCTCGTCCGCCTGCACCACCTCGTCGCGCTCATGGCTCTCTCCCAGGTACAGAAGAAAATCGATCTCCCCGGGCGCCACGCCGGCGAGGTCCAGCGTCTTCTGCACACTCGCCCGCGCCAGGTCCACCGAGCGGAGGTCCGATGCCGCATGGTGCTCGAGCCCCGCCAGCCGGTAGAGCTCCAGGGCCCGGGGATCGTCGGCCAGGAAATCGACCTGATCGATCGGCCGGATCTCCCCCAGCTCGCCGGCGAGACCCAGCAGGGAGCCCAGCCGCGCCATCTAGGGGTCCTCCTCGCGCCGCCGGTGGTTCTCGATCGACTCCCAGGTGCCGCCGAACAGGTAGTGGCGCACCGCGCCGAGCCGCAGATGATCGTGCGGAAAACCCAGCTCGACCTCGGTCGCGCGGTCGAGGCGCCGCACGTCGCCCGCGGCGAGCCGCACCTCCAGGCACTGCAGGTTCTCGCGCAGCTGTGCGGCCGTGCGGGCGCCGAACACCGGGATCAGGCCACGTCCGCGCAGCCAGTTGAGCGCCACGTGCACCGGCCGGCACCCGAGGCGCTCGGCGATCTGCACCACCCGGCGGGTGATGCTCCGGCTCCGCCGGTTGAGCCGGGGGGTGCCGGGTTTCATCACCAGGCGCCCGCTCTCCGGCTGCGGGAGGGCATACTTGCCGCTGAGCGCACCGCCGGCGAGGGGACCCCAGGCGGTCACTGCGAGATCCAGCGCCCGGGCCATCGGCAGGAGATCGCGATCCGCGGTGCGCTGCAACAGGTTGTATTCCACCTGCATCCCGACGAACGGCGTCCAGCCGCGCACCTCGGCCAGCATGTTGGCACCGGAAATGATCCAGGCCGGAGTGTTGGAGATCCCGAGATAGAGCAGCTTGCCGGCGCGGACGAGGTCATCCAGCGAGCGCATCACCTCGTCGACCGGCGTCGTGAAGTCCCAGGCGTGAAGGTACAGGAGGTCGAGGTAGTCGGTCTGCAAGCGCCGCAGGCTTCCCTCGACCGACTGGACCAGGTTCTTGCGGTGGTTGCCGCCGCTGTTGGGATCGCCCGGCCGATCGTAGAGCGAGTATTTGGTGGCGAGGACGACCTCCTGGCGCACCGGCCGGACGAGCGCGCCGAGGATCTCCTCGCTGCGCCCGCCGGCATAGAAGTTCGCCGTGTCGAAAAAATTCCCGCCCGCCGCGCGAAACGCCGCGAAGAGGCGCTCGCACTCGGCGCGATCGGCACCATGGCCCGTGTCTTCGCCGAAGGTCATCGTCCCGAGGCAAAGCTCCGAGACCCGCAGGCCGCTTCTGCCCAGCAGCTTGTACTTCATGCCCGCCCTCCAGCCGGCAAGTGTCTCCCTCCTGGCGTCGCACGGATCGTAGTCGAGTCAGGACCGGCGGCGCAAGAACGGCCACGGGCCGCGGCGGTGCGGGACCCTTCTGTTAGAATGCCGCAAATGGACGATCACCGCCGCCGTCGGGGATCCCCTCCTGAAGCCTGGACGGTGCGCAGCGCGATTCCCGGCCGGATCCGGCTGCGCCATCCCCTGCTCTCCCGGTCGCAGCGTGCCGCCGAGCACGTCGAGCGGGTGCTGTTCGAGACGGACGAGGTTCTCCACGCCTCGCTCAATCCCCTCACCGGCAGCGTGCTGATCCGCCACGATGGACGACTCGGGGTCGACGGGCTGCTGGAGCGGCTCAACGACGGGCTGGCCGCCGCTCTCTGCGGGTGCCGCGGCTCCGGGCTCGATCGGTCGGCACCGCGGACGCTCGACCGGGCCGGCTTTCAGCTCACCCTGTCCAGCTGCTCCGTCGTCCTGTCGGTCTGCGCCGCCACGAGCCCGTTCCTGGCTCCGGCGTCATGGGCGATGGCCGCCCTGGCAGCCGGCCATGTGTTCTACCGGGCTTTTGCGGCGCTGTTCCGGGAAAGGAAGATCCGGGTCGACGTGCTCGACGCCACCGTGATCGGCCTCGCGCTCGGTTATGGCAAGACCTTCGCCGGCGCCTTCATGGTCTGGGCCGTGGACGTGGGCGACGTCCTGCTCGCCGGCTCCATGCGCGTCTCGCGGCTCCGGCTGTCGGAGATCTTCGGCAGGGATGTCCGCAAAGCCCGCCGGCTCGTCGACGGCGCCGAGATCGAGGGGAACGTCGAGAGCTTGCAGCCCGGCGACCGGATCGTGGTGCGCTCCGGAGAGCAGATTCCGGTGGACGGCGTGGTCCTCTGGGGCGAGGCGGTGGTCGACCAGCACGTGCTCACCGGCGAGCTCGTGCCGGTCGAACGGGCCACCGGGGAGGACGTGCTGGCGAAAACCTTGCTTCTCGCCGGCAAGATCGCCGTCGAGGTACGCCGCACGGGTGGCGCCACCAGGGCCGTTCAGATCGTGCGGATCATCGAAGGCGCCCTCGAGCAGAAGGTCCGGCTGCAATCGGCGGCCGAGGATTTCGCCGACCGGATGGTCCTCCCCACCCTCGGGCTCGGCGGTCTGGGTCTCGCGCTCTCCGGGCCGGGGGCGATGATGGCGGTGATCAATGCCGATTTCGGCACCGGCGTCCGGATCGCGGCGCCCGCGGCCCTGCTCGCGGCGCTGTCGCGGGCGGCGAGAAGCGGCATCCTGGTCAAGAACGGCTCGATCCTGGAGTCGATCCACCAGGTGGATGCCGTGATCTTCGACAAGACCGGGACGTTGACGGCCGAGGTGCCGGTGGTCGCAGCGATCGTCCCCTGCGATTCCGCGTTCGACGAGGACCGCCTCCTTTCGTATGCCGCCTGCGCCGAGCAACGATTCAGCCACCCGATCGCCCGGGCGATCCGGCGGCAAGCGCTGCAGGCGGGCGTCGTACCGCCGCCCGTCGACGACTCGCACTATCGAGTGGGGATGGGCATCGAGGTCGCGATCGACGGCGAGCAGGTCCTGGTCGGGAGCCGGCGCTTTCTGGAGCGCTCCGGGATCGCCACCGCAGGAATGGCCGAGCACCTGGCGAAGCTCGACGCCGCCGGCAACTCCGCGGTCTTCGTGGCGGTCGCCGGGCGGCTCGCCGGCCTTCTCGAGCTCCGCGCCTCGCCCCGGCCGGAGACCCGCGACCTGGTCCGCCGTCTTCACGAGGTGCATGGGATCCGCGACGTGCACCTCCTCTCCGGCGACCAGGAGGCGGCGACGCGCAGCCTGGCGGATCTGCTGGGATTCCGGCACTACTCGGCCGAAGTTCTCCCGGCGGAGAAGGCCGCCTGGGTCCGGCGGTTGCAGGATCGCGGGCTCAAGGTGGCGATGGTCGGCGACGGGATCAACGACGCCGCGGCGCTCAGCCAGGCGGATTACTCCATTTCGCTGCGCGGCGCCGCGGACGTCGCCACCGACGTGGCGGACGTGATCTTCATGGACGGTGGCCTCACCCATCTCGAGCTGCTCTTCGAGATCTCGCGGGACCTCCGGCGCCGGGTGGAGCGGAGCATCTGGCTGACCGCGGTCCCCAATTCCCTCTGCATCACCGGAGCGCTGGCCGGCGTCTTCGGCTTGGGCAGCTCGCTCGTTCTCAACAACGTGTTCAATCTGCTGGCGATCGGAAGCACGATGGTGCCGCAGGGGGACACCCCCCTCACGCCCCCTCCCCCACCAGCGTAAAGAAGAACGTCGAGCCGCGGCCGGGCATGCTCTCGGCACAGAGTGTGCCGCCGAGGATCTCGGTGAGCCGTTTGGCGAGAGCCAGGCCGAGGCCTGCGCCGCCATGCTCGCGGGTGAGGGAGCTCTCCAGCTGATGAAAGGCGGCGAAAAGCCTTTCCAGATTCTCCGGCTCGATCCCGATGCCCGTGTCGGTGACCGCAAAGCAGGCTTCCCAGCGCTTCCCCTCCAAAGGCCGGAACGTGAGCTTGACGCGCACCTCGCCACGGGGCGTGAATTTGACTGCGTTGTCCAGCAGGAGCAGAAGGATCTGCCGGGTGCGGGCACCATCGCCGATCAACATCTCCGGGGCTCCCGGAGTGACGGCTTGATGCAGCTCCAGGCCTTTGCGCTCTGCCAAAGGAGCGATGATCGCCAGGCTCTCGCGCAGCACCGTCGCCGGAGAGAACGGCGCCCGTTCGACCTCACCGCCTCCGGACTCCATCTCGGAATAGTCCAGGACCCGGCCGATCAGCGCCAGAAGCTCTTCACTGCTCGACCGCAGGGTCGCCAGGTAGCTTCCCTGCTCGGGGGTGAGCCGGGTCGTCTCCAGGAGCGTCGTCATGCCGAGGATGGCGTTCATCGGCGTGCGGATCTCATGGCTCATGTTGGTCAGGAAATGGCTCTTGGCGCGATGGGCGCTCAGCGCCTCCCGGTTGGCGGCGAGCAGCGCGGCGGTGCGTTCCCGCACCTGGTCTTCCAGATGCAGACGCAGCCCGTCGAGCTCGGCATGGACGCGCCGGAACCGGTCGGAATGCGCCCAATCCATGGCCACCAGCACGGCGGCGAAGCCGAACGGGGAGAGCGCGACGCCCCCCCAGCCCCAGGGGAAGGCCCGGCGGGCCACCTCGAGGGCCTGCACCGCCACCAGGACGAGCGCCCCCAGGGCCATCGTCCGCGCCTCGGCATCGCCGCGCCGCATCTCCTGGACGAGGAGGATCGCGGCGGCGACCAGAAGGAGGGCCAGCCAGAGCCCCCGTGCCGGCTGGCTGACCAGCACCAGGCGCAGGGAAGGCACCGCCCCGACCAGCAGGGCGAGCAGAACGTGCGAGAGCTGGTAGGCGCGGAGCCCGCGGGCGATCGGCCGGTTGAAGAAGGTCCACAGAAACTGAAGGCCGAAAGCGGCGGACAGGTGCCCGCTCAGATCGCTCAGCCGCACCGCCAGGTCGTAGCGGCCGGTGATCTCGTAGATCCAATAGGAGCTGGCGAGCGTGTTGAGGGCGAATCCGAGCGTCATCAACCCGAACCAGAGGTGCTCCCTCTGCCGCCGGCGGCGCCCATAGAGGAGGAGGTGGTTCAGGACCGCGGCGAGGCATAGCCCGGACAGCAGAAGAAGCGGCAGATCCCCGCGCAGGCGCCGGCTCGACGCGACTTCGATCCGGTCGGCGAGAGCCGGCTCGCTCCCCAGGAGGACCTCCGCCACCGGTGCGGCGTCCGGCCGCCGATCCGAAAGCCAACCGATCCGCCGCACGCGCAGCGCGAGATCCACCCGGCCGTCCTCGACGGTCTCGGCGGGGAGGCTGAAAACCTCGGACACGGGGCGAACGACACCACCGGCCCAGCCCTGAGAGCTGCCGACGAGGCGCCCGCCCGCGTACACTTCGTACCCACCATAGCTCGACGGGCCGAGGAGCAGGCCGAGACGGCCCTCGCGGGCGGCGAGCTGCGCCTCCGCATCGAGCGGCAGGCGGGCCCGCAGCCAGACCACTCCGTCATACCCAGCCAAGCCGAGCTCCTGCCAGGTGGCCGGGAACCTCTCCACCCGCCCACCGGCTTCACCCGGCGCCGGGTCCGCCCGGCGCGGGTCGTCGCCGCGCTGCAACGTCCAGCGGCCGCTCCGGCCGACGGCGGGAGCCGCCGACAGGCCGAGGAGAAGAAGAAATCCGGCGATCCCGCGGAGCGCCGCGCAATGGACGCCGCCACAGCGGCGAAGGAATGGGGGCATGCTGCCGGAAGTATAACGCCCGGCGAGCCCTACCGCATCGGCGGCTGCCGCTTTTTGCGCACGCGCTCCAGATCCCACACCACCACCCACCGATCCGTGTGGTCCGGATCCCCCCAGGCGCGGCGGAGACGGCGGATCATGTCGGGACCGACGCGCCGGAACATCGGGCTCAGGCGCGGCAGCACCTGCGGCTGTGGAAAGGCCACAGGCTCCGCCCAGCGCGCCTCTTCCGCGCCCAGGTCGCGATGGACCACGAGCCAACGTGCCCGGCTGGCCAGGAAAGTGCTCGGATCGGCCGGGACCTGGTTGTCGAGGTCCAGCCGGGGATCGTCCAGCACCTTCCGGGGAGAGGAGACGACCACCTCGCGGCCATGGACCTCTTGATAGAGATAGAGACTCCGGTTGACCCGCCAAATCGAGATCCAGGGAAACTCCAGGACCGCCTCCGAGCCACCATCCGCCGCCAGCTTGCGGTAGAACGCCGGCACCTGCCGGGGCCGCGGCACCGGCCGCGCCGCGAAGAAACCGAGATGGTCGTTGTGGTGGGGAAACGAGGTCCGCCAGTGCGCCCGCTCGGCCAGCGGCCCGGCCGCCACCAGCACCGCCAGTGCACCGGCTGCGAGGAGCGGCGCCGCGCGGCCCCTGCCCAACGCGACGGCCGGCCCGAGCAGCACCCAGGGGAGCACCACCAGGAGGTACCGGTGCAGGACGAGAGGGGACTGATACCCCTCCGGTGCGAGCCAGAGCAACCCGGCGAGATGCCCCAGAGCCACGGTCGCGACGTAGAGAGCCAGCCGGCGCTCCGAGCGGGCGAGGAGGATGCATCCCACCGCCGCCACCAGCCAGAAGGCGGCCGTCACCCAAACCCGGCGGCTCCCCGCAAAGAGCTGCAACACGTCCCAGGCGGCCGCGAGGCCGACACCGCTCGACGCCTGTTTGGAGAGGATCAGGAACAGGAGCGATTCGAGCGCCGGTACGAGGAACGCCAGAAAGGCCAGCCCGGTCGCCAGCCCCAGCCCCAAGAGAGCCCGCAGGCGCTGCGTGGTCCGGTGGACGAGAAGGTCGGCGACGGCGAACAGAAACGGCGCGACGACGAAGGTGGCTGCGCCCAGATGGAACCAGGCCGCCAGGGCCGCCAGCCCGACGTAGACGGCCCCCATCCGCCACGACGGCCGCCGCCACCAGGCCTCGAAGGCCGCCACCGCGCCGAAACCCAGCAGGACCACCGGCGCATACGAGCGGGCGATCCGGCTGTAGATCACCAGCCCCGGCGAGAGGGCCAGGAGCCCGGCGAACACCAGCGCCGGGCCGCGGCCGATCCGCCACGCCGCCCAGGCCGGAGCGACGAGGAGAAGAAGCGCGCCGGACACCACGGCCGGCAGCCGGAGCATCTGCTCGTCCGGACGGACGCCGGCATCGAGCAACATCCGCCAGAACGCGGTCAGCGGGATGCAGTTGTCGGTGAGCTCATAGGTGACGAGGATGTGGGAGACCGGCCGGCCCAGAGCGGAACGGACGGAGTGCACCTCGTCGTCGCCGAGCACCTGGGCGCCAAGGTTCCAGAGGCGCGGCAGGAGGCCGAGGCCACAGAGGACGATCAGACCGGCGATGAACGGGGTCCGCCGCATGCCAGGAAGATATCCTCAACTTCCGGGCTGCAGCACCAGCTTGTCCTTCGCCTGCAGGTCCACCTGCTCGCGGCTGAACAGGAGCGGGAAGTACTCTCCCCCCGCCCACAGCGGCAGCAGATCCGCGTAATGCGGGCTGCCGGGCTGGCCGGACTGGCCCGGCACGTTCGTGGCCACCGAGCGGTCCCAGTCCGCCACGTCCAGGATCTCGCGGAACGAGGCGCCGTGGACCGCCTGGAAGCCCGGCCCCGCCGCCGCATTCACGGTCCCAGCGTCGCCCCCCCGCTCCACCGGCGGCAGGTCGAGAAGGGCGCTCTGCGCTTCACCGGTGGACAGGGGGTGGCGAAACGGTGTCTGGTGCAGGGCACCCCAGCGCCACGAGGCCGGATCGGGGCCGAGCTTCTCTTCCGCCTTCTGGAGCGCCGCGGCGAGCGTCCGGTAGAGCACCGCATCGCGCTCCTCGGGGCGCACCGCTTCCAGGGCTTCGACGGCGCGCTGGGGCGAAGCGGACGGTGCCAGCAGCTTCCACTGCTCCGCGGTGAGCTGCGGCGAGAAGACCGCGGCGGGCAGCTCGGCGCTCCAGAGGGCATAGACCGCCGCTTCCGCCGAGTCCTTGCCGAGGCTCCCGTCCCAGCGCAGCAGCCGGCCGATCCAGGGGCGCAGGGCCTCCTGCGCCGGCTGCGTGCGTCCGGCGAGCCCCAGCAGGCGGAGCAGCCGCTTCGCCGACACCGACAGCACGTCGTGTTGCAGCTCCTGGAAGTCCTGCACGGTGAATTTTTGGCCACCCGGTACGCGGAACGCCTGGAGGATCCGCTGGTAACGATCCGGCGGCGCCCAGTCGTAGCCCAGGACGTGCGGATAGCCGGCGGGGGTGATGTTGTGGTTCGCCGTGGCCAGGAAGCCGCCGGGAGGATTGAAGGCCGACGGCAGCTCACCGGGCGGCAGGAAGCCCTGCCATTCGAAACGGCCGTCCCCCGGCACGGGCAGCAGGCCATCCCAGCCTTTGCGGATCGGCGCGAGCCCCGCCACCTGCCAGCCGATGTTGCCGTCCACGTCGGCATAGAGGAGGTTCTCGGAGGGGACCTTCCAGCGCGCCGCGGCTTTCTGGAACTCCTCCCAGGTTCGCGCCCGGTTGAGCGAGAGGGCGCCGAGGTAGCCGGCGGTCCCCGGCTCGCCACCCACCCAGCGCAGCACGTAGGCCCGGCGACGCGCGGGGTCCTCGTGCAGGACGGGCCCATGGCGCGTCCATTTGAGATCGACCTCGACCGGATCTCCCCCCTTCACCCGGATCGTCTGGCGCTCCACCTGCAGGGTCTCCCAGCCGTCACCGAACCGGACGAGGCCCGGATCGTCCGGATGGGTCTCCTCGACGACGAGATCCTGCTGGTCGATGCCGACGATGGTGAAACCGAAACCGACGCGGTCGTTGTGGCCGGCCGAAACCCCCGGCAGGGCCGGTTCCCCCGCCCCGATGACGTTCCAGCCCGGCCCGACGAGATGGACCATCCAGCGCAGGCTCGGCAGCTGCAGGGCGCGGTGGGGGTCGTTGGCCAGCAGCGGCTTGCCGGTGGCGGACAGAGCACCGGAGACCACCCAGTTGTTGCTCCCGTCGCGGAACGAGACCGGCCCGCGGAGCGCTCCGGAGCCGGCCAGGATCTCCGGATCGATCCCGGTGAGATCGAGGCCCGGCGGGATCTCCAGTGCCTTCGGTGGATCGGTCGGCAGGAACCGTTCGGTCAGCTCGGCGCCCACCTCCCGGAGAAGCCGGGCGCGCGCCACCTCGGAGCCGGCGTTGAGCGTCACCGCCCAGGAGGCATGGCGCAGCAGGCACACCTCGGGCGTCCAGGGCTCGGGAGTGAAGCCAGCCAGCTCGAACTCCAGCGGCAGCCGGCCGCGGCTCTGGGCGATGAAGGCGTTCACGCCTCGAACGAAGGCGGTGACGATCTCGCGCGCGTCCGGTGCATAGCTCGCCCATTCGGCGTCCATGTCCCCGCGGTAGCGCAGGAGACGGGCGAAGCGGTCTCCGGCGACCGCGCGCGGTCCCAGGATCTCGGCGAGCCGGCCCTCACCCGCCCGCCGCCAAAGCTCCATCTGGAACAGGCGGTCCTGTGCCGCCACGAATCCCTGGGCGAAGAACAGGTCCTCCTGGGTCTCGGCATAGATGTGGGGGATGCCCCAGGGATCGCGCAGGACGGTGACCGGCTTCTGCAGGCCGGCGAGCCGCAAGGTCCCGGAGGTCTGCGCCAGGACCGCCTGCGCCCGCTCCTCCAGGGATGGCGGGGCGACCGGTGGCGGCGGAGCGGAGGAACAGGCGGCGCAGAGGAGGAGGCCGGCGAGAAGGGGCACAGAACGCATGAGGTGGCGCGGTCAGGCGTGAGGTTTCCCGAACTTCTCGCGGATGGCCTCGAGGACGTCACGGGTCTGGCGATCCGCCCGGGATTCGAGGACCTTCATGCGGCCATCCATGGCCTGCATCCGAACAGTGAAGCTCTGCAATTGCTGGTCAAGCACCTTCATCCGGCCATCCAGGTTCACATAGAAGGGCGCCAGAGCATCCTTGACCTCCTGGAGGGACACCCGGTTCTCCTGCTGATTGGCCTCCATCCGCTCGGTGACGCCCATCCCACCCTCCGCCACCAGACGCAGGTCGCTCCGCATGGCCTCCAAGAGAACTCCGGTATGGCGGTTCTCCTCGCGAAGCTCCGAGAGCTGTGCCGCGGTCCCCTCGCGAAGCTCCGCAAGCTCCTCACGAAGCGAGGAGAACTGCGCGGCCGTGTCCTCGCGAAGCTCCGAGAGCTCCTTACGGACGCCCGCAATCTGACCCGACGTCTCCTCGCGAAGCTCCGAGAGCTCCTTGCGGACGCCCGCAAACTGGCGCGACGTCTCCTCGAAGCGGTCGTCGATTCGCGTAAAACGTTCGTCGAAATAGGCCTTCAGCTCCGGGTCCATGCTCCCTCCATTCCTCCGGTGCACGACACAGCCTATCAAGCGAAGAGCCCGCCGCGCAAGGGCGCAGGCGGGCTCCGGAAGGGCGTTCGGCCCGAAGCGAGGGGGCGCTTTACTTCTGGACGCCGACCGGCGCCTCCTGGTGCTTGGCGAAGAACTCGCGGAGCGGCTGGACGTGGTTGTCCAGCTCCTTCCACTCGCCGAACAGGTTCTCCAGGAGGTGGTACTCGGCCACCAACAGCGGGCCGTTCCAGCGCCGGATCACCGGGTGGAGGAAGACGCTCTCGTCCGCCGCGTCGACCACCGGCTTGCGCTCGATGGCGAACGGATCGCCGTGGATGTGGCCGAACTCCAGGGCGAGCGTGTAGTAGTGGCCGCTCGCGCTGAGCTCCGTCTCGTGCACGTAGGCGAGCGGCAACTCTTCATAGTAGCGGGCGCTGGAGCCGTCCGAGGAGACGATCATCACGTCGTGCAGGAAGCCGTACTGCTGCCAGAGGGCCGAGCTGCGGTTGATCCGCTCCAGGGTGGCGGTCAACAGGCCTTCGACGGTGGGCTCGATCTCGCGGCTCGGCAGCTCCTTGCCGTGGAACTTCTTCTCGAGCATCCGGTGCAGGGCGCGCACATTGTAGCGGAAGCCGTGGATGAAGCCCGAGGTCGTCTTCTTGTAGTCGCGCGAGTGGGTCAGGGTCCCGGCGAAGTACATGCCCGGGACGTTGGTCGACTCCCACTCGCTGGTCAGGGCCGGGAAGCGGTTCTTGATCACCAGCTCCGGCCGGCAGTCCTCGGCATAGATCGAGTCGTCGAAGCCGAAGCCGGTGCAGAAGATCACCCGGTCGTAGACGATCGTCTCGGTCTCGCCGCAGGCATGGCTGTAGGTCAGAGAGACGGCCAGCTTGCCTTCGGCATTGCGCTCGATCTTGTTGATGGTGGCGTCGAGGACGGCGTTCTGGGACTTGAGCTGGTAGGTGTCGAGGAAGTTGTTGTTGACCGCGCGCAGGTTGCCGACGTAGTGGGTGGCCCAGGCCAGCTTGACCGGCTCGGGGCTGCAGACGTGGATCATCGCGGTCGTCTCGACCAGGTTGTCCGCCGTCTCGAACGCGGAGTTGCCCTTGCCCACGATCAGCACGCGCTGGTTGATGAAGTCTTCCGGATCGACCGACACGGTGGCGTACTGCTCGCACAGCTCGACGCCCGGGATGTCCGGAATGACCGGCTTCGGAATGCCCGTCGCCACCACCAGCCGCCGGCAGGTGAAGACGTTCGACGCCTCATCGAGGAGACGGAAGCCTTCCATCCCTTCCCCGAGACGCTCGACCCGGACGATCCGGGTGTTGCGCCGGATGTTCAGGTTGTAGCAATCGGCGTAGTCATTGAGGTATTGAACGAGCTTGTCGGCGGGCGGGAAGTACTTGCGGGTGTAGTCGCCGAAATTGAGCCGGCCGTCGTCGGCCAGCAGAGAGTTCCAGTCCCAGCGCAGGTTGATCTCGGGATCGTCGTAGCCGGTGTAGACCTTGTTGGAGGAGATCAGGGTGCGATGCCGAGGATACTGTTTGAAGGAGGTTCCGGGGCCTTCACCGCGCTCCAGGATCAGGTAGCTGCGGCCGGCCGTCGCCAGATGATGGCCGAGCTGCAAGCCCGCCGGTCCGGCGCCGAGAATGAGGTACTCGAAGTCAAGAGCTTCCGCATGTGCGTCGTGATTCATGGTCGTTCCCTCCAAAAGTACATCATCAAAAAATCCTTGCCGTGACTCAGGCTCTTTTCGTCAGAAAGAGCGACGACAGGGAGTGCGCGTCCAAGATCCTGTTCGGAACGATGTCCGTGTCGACTCTTTAGTGCTCCGAGGTGGCCGAAGCGGGACAAACGCCGAACACTTTTTTATCATCGCATCGCGAGCGGTGGATCGACTCCGGTCGCCCGGCGTGCCGGGACCCGGCCGGCCACCAGGGCGACCAGCGTGAGAAGGGCGGCCACCACCGGATATCCCTCGGACTGACACCGAAGAGCTGTCCCGCCAGGAGACGGGTCAGGCCCGCAGCTCCGGCGAGCCCCAGAAGGACTCCAGCCGTGGCCAGGGTCAGACTTTGCCGAAGGACTAGGCGAGGCCCCCATACCCCCCACCGAGGCGAGGATCAGGGCCAGCCCGGCGAACGGAGCGACCAACATCATACCAAAAAGCGCGGGAGAAAGCGGGAAGACATCGCGGTCACCCGGTACAGCACGAAGGGGTCGTACACGTCGTCCGAGGTCGCGTCGGCGGCGGCGGCGAGCCGCAGGGTCAGCTCCAACGCCGGTCGCGGAACAGGCGGTCCTGCAACGCCTTGAGCTCCTCGGCCTCCAGGCCGGCCAGGACCGCCTCCCGCTCCCCGCCGAGATCGATCTGGAAAGCGCGGCAAAAGGACCGGATCGACTCGCGCAAGCCATTCTCCAGACCCTCTGCGCGACCCTCTTCACGACCCTCTTCACGGCCGAGTCGCTGCGCCAGGCTGAGCGCGCCGCGGGCGTCCTGCTCGGCAATTTTCGCGCGATCGTAGAGGTCCAGCTCCTCGGGGTCGAAGCCCGCCATCCGCGCCACCTCCAGGGCGTCCCGGTACGGCTTCTCCGGCAATGCCGGCGGCACCCCCTCCAGGGTCTCCGCCTCGCGAAAGAAATAGGCCCAACGGGCGATCGGCCCCT
>DIHE01000190.1 GCA_002420005.1 Holophagales bacterium UBA5704
GGTCACCCCCCAGAGTCGGACGGCCACCCCCCAAGCTTGGGGCCTCACCCCCCAAAGCCTGGCGGTCACCGCTGAAGCGCGCGTGGCCACCGAATCGGCCGGCGCGGTGGCCCTCCTTCCTTCGCCCTCCTTCACCGCTTCCTCCAGCGCCTCGCGCAACAAGAACGGTCTGGCCTGATTGCTGAGGAGGAAGGATCGCGCAAGCGGGAGATGGCGTCTTCACCGGGGCGGTTCGGCCTCCACGGTGAGGTGATGGATCCAGCCTTTGGCCATCATGTCCTTGCGCGGGGCGGCGGCGTCGGCCCGGCGAAAGGCGTCCAGCGCCTCTTCCTTCTCTCCCAGGTGGTAGTGGCAGAGCCCCATGTTGTAGAGGGTGTTGGCGTAGCGGTCCCGCGGCTCGCCGCCGAAGGCTTCGAGGGCGCGGCGGTGGAGGCTCAAGGCGGTGGCATAGTCCTTGAGCTCCTGGAAGGCGATGGCGGCGTTGGCGAAGGTTGTATCGTTGCCGGGAAGGGCGTAGAGCTGCTCCGCGCACCAGTGCAGACCGTCCAGGAGAGCTTGGTGGAGGACCGGGTCCGCCGTTTTGGCGAGCTCGACGAGCTGTTCGATGCAGCCGTTGAGGTAGCTCGGATCCCACCGGGCGAGGTCGAGAATCGCCAGGAGAAAGTCCGGTGATCCGAAGGCTTCCGGAGTGCCCGACTGACCGAGCAGGGTCAACAGATGGCCCGGGCTGAAGTCGAGCAGGAAGGTGGAGATGGCGGACTTCGTCTCCGGGAGCCGGTCGAGCGATCCACCCAGGTAGAACACGGACGTATTGATCGTCTGCGGCATCGGCTGATGCACGACGGAACCGCCGCGGGCCAGGACGTACGCGCCGAGGGCATGAAAGTTGACCAGCAGGGAGAAGGAGGCGCCGTGCATGGCGAGGTCCGAGGCCTCGGCCGAGAGCCCCGGCGGCCGATGGCTCAAAGCCTTGTCCGTGGCGATCAACAGGACGTGGCCCTGCGCGATCTCCGCAAGGTCGCGCAGCCCCTGGAGGGCGTGGAGAGGGAAGAGGACGCTCTGTTCCCCCGGCGCCTCCAGGTACTCCTTGAGGACGGCGTCGAAGAACGGGTCCCCGTAGTACGGCAGGGCCGCCTCGTGGAATTCCAGACCGACTCCGAGCTGGCTCAGGGCCAGCAGGGAGTTGTCGAGCGTCGGCAAGGAAACACCCTCGGGCAAACCCGTCGTACGCCCTTCGAGCAGGCGGCCTCCCGCCATCCGGAAAACGTCCTGCGGCAGGGTGTCGAACACATAGTTGGCAAGGACGATCAAAGGCTCCCCGCCGTTCTGGGCGAAGCGCCCGCGGTCCAGGAGCAGCCCCGACTCGAGCAGCTGCAGGTCTCCGCCGGCGCCGACGTCGTACTGTGCGAAGTCGAGGACCCCCTGCCGGACCAGTGGCGCAAGCTCCGGGCGGGTTCGCCAGAAGGCGACGTTTTCTGCGGAGAAGTCGCTCATCACATAGAGAAAACGCAGCTCCGGCAGCGCGAGCATCTCCAGCAGCTCGAGCAGGCGAGTCACGGTCAGGAAGCCGAAGAGGCCCGGGCCGCTGCCGAGCTCCAGAAGGACGGCGGGATGCGCCGGCGGCGGGCCGGCGCGGGCGCGGTCCTGGAGGAACCGGACGATCAGCTGGGCGTACGCATTGGCGAGGACGGGATTGCACGTCGCCTGATAGGGGACCTGCGAGCTCCAGGCGCCAATGCCCTTTTCAAGGTAGAACCGCCGCTGCTCCCGCCAGAGGTTGGACGCGGAGAACCGAACGGCGGCAGGAGGGGGAGGTGGCGGGACCACCTGCCGCGGGCTGCCGCCGGCCATCGTGTCTACCAGACCTTGATCTGGAGGCCGCCGCCCACGGCCTTCCATCCCGGCGCGGGAGTCTGCGCTTGGATTTTGGCGTGCATGGCCTTGGTGAAACCTGCCCAGTTTGCCGGGGCGGGAGCCCCGGACCAGAGGTTCAGAGCCTTGACGTCGTTGAGGCTGAGCTTGCTCCCGGTGAGAAAGGCCTTGCCGGCGGCCAGCCCGTAGTGCGGGGGGCCGTTCTTCACCTTGATGTTGATCGGCGTGTACACCCGGAGCCGCGTCGCGGCAACCGCTCCTCCCTGGCTGGGAATCAGCGGACGCGGTGTCGCCGGGTTGTTGTTCTCGTCTTTGCTGAGAAGGCGGGCATTTTCGTAGTCGTTGGCCCCGCCGTCGACCTTTTCCACGATGTGATCGACTTCGGGGGCGATGGCGGAGGCCATGGCCTGGGTGAGCAAGGCCCCTGGGGCGAAGAGAGCCGGGTTGTCGGAGACGGGATAGCCGGCTCCCGGTGCCACCAGGACGGGAGCCGGCACGGCGCCGGCGGCGTTGGCATTCACCTGATTGTTGCCTTCGAGGGCCGCCCGTTTCCCTTTGTAGAAGATGCCGCCGCCCTTCGTCGTGGGGCCGTTCCCGACCTTCGTCGTCGTGGTGCGCCAGGCCCCCGGTTTCGCCGGCACCCAGCCGAGGTTGAGCGCTCTCTGAATCGGCTGTGCCGCGCCGGCATCCGGTGCCCGGAAGCGTGCGGGAGCGGAGGGCTGGGCGCGCTCGGAGGTCCCCGCCACCGCGCCACCGGCCGGCCGGGACGGCGGCGACCCGGGCCGTGCCGCCGCCAGATTGCCCATGCGCTCCGCTTCGGCTTCCAGCCCCGGATCCTGGAGGATCGTCGGGCCGAACCGATCCTGCGCACTCTTCGCCCGGCCGCTGCGCTGCTGGACCACGTGGGTCAGCTCGTGGGCGAGGAGTCGCCGCCCTCGGGCCGACGCGGGATCATACTGGCCGGGAGCAAAGTGAAGATGAGAGCCGCGGGCGAAGGCCAGCGCACCCACGGAAGGGGCCTGCGGGCCGACCTGCACCCGGACGTTGGAGAAGTCGGCACCGAAGAGGCTTTCCATCTTCGTCCGCACACCCGTGGGGAGGGCGTGGGCCAAGCCGGGCTGGTGGTGGAGCGGCTGGGGAGGTTGCGTCGTCACGTGCGGCGGCGAGACCTGAATGCGGAGGCGCCTCATCAGGCCAAAAGGGTAGCACTTCGCTCCCTTTCCGCCTAGAGAGAGAAGGCCGGAGCCGCGGGGGGTACAATTCCCTTTGTGCGCCACCGCATCGTCCGTTTCATCCTTCTCGCCGCGTCGGCCGTGATGGCCGGTGTCCTCGCTTGGCTCCTCTTCGGTCCCCGGCCGTCCAACGATCGCGACTGGACGCCGGACCAGGCGCGGCTGCCCTGGGCGCAAATCGCCGGAGACCGGGTGGAGGTCTACAACGTCCGCCATGCCCGCTACCGCTCGGCGGCCGACTTCGACGTTTCCTGGGAGGAGCGCTCGTACGACCTCGGCCGCCTGGAGAGGGTCTGGTTCCTGGTCGAGCCGTTCGAGACGGAATGGCGCGGGCCGGCGCATACGCTGCTCAGCTTCGAGTTCGCCGGGGAGGAGTTTCTGGCGATCTCGGCCGAGATCCGCAAGGAGAAAGGCGAGTCGTTCTCTCCCTGGAAGGGGCTGCTGCGGCAGTACGAGATCACCTACGTCGTCGGCGACGAGCGCGACCTGATCCGGCTGCGGACCAACCATCGCCGCGACCCGGTCCATCTGTATCCGATCCGGGCGTCGCGCGAGCAGGTGCGGCACTTGTTCCTCGGCATGCTCGCCCGCGCCAACCACCTGCGCGACCATCCCGAGTTTTACAACACCCTCACCAACACCTGCACCACCAGCATCGTGCGCCACGTCAACGAGCTGGCTCCCGGCAAGGTGCATCCTTGGAGCTACCGGGTACTCCTCCCGGGCTATGCGGACGAGCTGGCCTATGAGCTGGGCCTGCTCGACACCGACCTGCCCTTCGCGGAAGCCCGGGACCATTTCCGGATCGACGACGACGCGCAGAAGGTGGGGGAAGGAGAGGAGTTTTCGCAGGCGATCCGGCGCGGGCTGTGAGGGCTCAGGTCGCGAGCACCGCGGCCAGCGCCCGCAGGAAGCTCTCCATCTGCGGCCGGGTGCCGACGGTGACCCGCAGGTAGGTCGGCAAGGCGGGGAAGCGACGGCCGACTTCGACGCCGCGGGTGCGCAGGGCGTCGATCACCGGCTGGACGTCCCGGCGCAGGTCGGTCATCAAAAAATTCGCCTGGGACGGCAGCGAGGTGAAGCCGCGCGCCGCCAGCTCGGCGGCCACCCAGGTGCGGATCTCCTGGTTGCGCCGGCGGCAGGACTCCAGATGACCGGTGTCCTGGAGAGCGGCGCGGGCGGCGGCGATGGCCTGGCCGTTCACGGCGTCGAGCGTCTGATGATAGCGCAGGCGGTCGATCGTCTCCGGCCGGGCCACGGCATAGCCGAGACGCAGCCCGGCCAGGCCGAAGATCTTGGAAAACGTGCGGGTCACGAGAAGGTTCGGGTGCCTGGCGAGGAGGGGCAGGGCGGAGGTGTAGCCGTCGCCGGCCGCGCCTTCGGCCGCATAGTGGTGGTAGGCCTCGTCGACCAACAGCACCGCACCGGACGGCAGGCGGGGCGGCGCGTCGCCCAGGCCCGAGGTCACCGTGCCGGTGGGATTGTTTGGATTGCACACGTAGAGCAGGCCGGTGAACCGGGTGACCGTGAGCATCTTCTCGAGATCGTGGCGATGGTCGGCGGTCAACGGGACGCGGACCACCTCGGCGCCTTTCGTCCGGGCATAGCGGGCGACCGCCTCGAACGCCGGATCGGCGAGCACGGCCGGACGGCCCGGGCCGGTGAACGCCGCGGCGGCGAGCTGGAGGATCTCGCCGGAGCCGTTGCCGAGGAGGACGTGATCGGGCGCCACGCCATGCAGCCGGGCGAGGTCTTCGACCAGCGCCTGCTCCGCCTCGTCGGGATAGCGCCAGGCCCGGCCGAAGGCCGCACGCAGGGCGTCGTAGACGGCGGGGGACGGTCCGTAGGGGTTTTCGTTGGAGCTCAGCCGGATCACCGTCCCGAGGTCGGGGCCCACCGTGGGCTCGGCCGCGGCGGGGGAGGAGGGGGGCAGGGCCGCAGCGGCGAAACCGGCGCCGAGAAGGCCGGCGAAGCGACGGCGGGAGAGGGGGGCCACGAGCTGCCGCGAGACGTTCATGATGGGCGGAGAGTCTATCCGGTTCCGGCGGCATGGTACGCTTCGACCGCGCAGCGCAACCCGAGAGGTCCTTCATGGTCAAACGGTCCTGTCTGCTCGTCGCGCTTCTCGTCGCCTTCGGGTCTGTCCGCCTTGCGGCCGGGGCCGACGTGGAGTGGCCGGCTCTCGAAACACAATTGCAGGCGGATGCCGTGGTGCCGGGGAGCGCGCTGGAACGGTTCATCGCCGCCCACCAGGATTTTTCCGGCCTGCGCGAAGGCGAGGCCGAAGACCGCCTCGGCATTCCCCTCTGGCTGCGGGTGGCCTGGCGCAAAGCCCACCCGGAGACGGTCGGTTCCGCCGCAGACCCCACCGGCGGTTATCCGCCGGTGCTGCGCCAGGTGTACGCCTGGATGCGCACCCATCAGGACCTGCTGCCCGGCGCGCCGGAATCCGACGAAGGGCCGGATCGCCTGGCGGCGGTCACCGGGGAGATGCGGATCTCCGGCGCCCCGGGGGCGCCGCGCAGCGCCTCCGACGTCCGCGTCAATCCCAGGGACCCGCTGAAGATCCTCGCCGCCTCGGACAACGTCACCGGCGGCGGCGCGCAGGCCCAGTTCCATTCCGCCGACGGCGGCGCGAGCTGGAGCCAGACCACGCTGCCGTTGCAGCCGGGGGACGCCTTCCATTCCGATCCGGCCGTCGACTGGACGTCGGACGGTACCGCCTGGGCGACGACGATCGGCGTCGATGCCGGGGGGACGCTCTTCCGGATGCGCGCCTACAAGTCGGTGAACGGCGGCGCGACCTGGACCTTCGACGCCACGTTCTCCGGCGCCCAGACCAACGTCGACAAACCGGCGCTGTGGGTCGATCACAGCGACACCTCGCCGTTCAAGGACAACGTCTATGCCCTCTGGGTCAACGGCGCGCCGGCCTTCATCAACCGGCGCACCGGCCCGGCCGGCTCCTGGCAGACCCCGCTGCAGGTGAGCGGTGCCGAGACCGCCGGCACGGCGATCGGCGGCGACGTGACGACGAATGCGTTCGGCGACGTCTTCGGATTCTGGCCGGCGACGGTGGGCCGCAAGATCTTCGCCGTCAAATCCACCAATGGCGGCACCTCCTTCGGCACGCCGGTCCAGGTGGCCACGACGTTCGACAGCTATGACATCGGGGTGCCCGCCTTCAACCAGCGCCGCGCCCTGCTCCGGATCTCCGCCGCCGCCTGGCGGACGGCGGGCAAGAACCTGGCCTATGCGGCCTGGACCGACCTGACCGGCACCGCCGGGTGCAATGCGCCGGCCCACGAGCCGGGCGGCGATGCAGCCTCCGCCTGCAAGACCCGCATCTGGTTCGCCCGCTCGGCGGACGGCGGCGCCACCTGGTCTCCGGCGGTGATGGTCAACCACCAGGCCTCGCTCAACGATCAGTTCAACCCGGCGCTCCTGGTCGACGAGGCGACGGGCGCGCTCGCCCTCGTCTATTACGACACCGTGGGCGATCCGGGCAGGACGCAGACCCACCTCTGGTACCAGGCCTCGTTCAACGACGGCCTGACGTGGCTCCCGGCGGTCCAGGTGACCTCGGCGGCGACGGACGAGACGACCGCCGGGGCCGATGCCGGCAACCAGTACGGCGATGCCAACGGTCTGTCAGGCATCTCCGGGGTCTTCTTCCCCACCTGGACCGACCGCCGGGGCGGCGGGTTCGAGGAGATCTGGACGGCGAAGATCACCGACCCGGCGTGCACCCCGCCGGGTGCACCGGCGATCGGCACGGCCTCTGCGATCGCCGCCAACCAGATCCAGCTCACCTGGGGCAACGGCGCGCCGGCCGCCTCGGCGTTCCATGTCGAGCGGGCGGTGGGGACCTGCGCGGCCCCCGGTGCGTTCACCCGCATCGCCGGCCCGGTCGCCGGCTCGCCCTTCCTCGACACCACGGTCTCGGGCGGCACGACCTATGCCTACCGGGTGGTGGGCGTCGATGCCTCCGGCCGCTGCGAGTCGCCGGTCTCGGGCTGCGCGCAGGCCACGGCGACGGGGACGTGCACCCGGCCGCCGGCCTTCGCCGGGCTCACGAGCGCCACCAGCGCCGCGACGGCGACCTGCGGCGTGAGCCTCGCCTGGAGCGCCGCGACGGCGGTCTGTGCCGGCCCGGTCAGCTACAACGTCTACCGCTCGACCACCCCCGGCTTCGTTGCGGGACCGGCGAGCCTGGTGGCGGCCGGCCTCTCAGGCACCTCCTATGCCGATACGTCGCCGCTCGCGAACGGCACCACCTACTTCTATGTCGTGCGCGCGGTCGACGGCTCGAACGGGGCCGCCGAGACGAACACCGTCGAGCGGAGCGCCGCGCCGGCCGGCCCGGTCGCGACCGGAACCTTCACCGAGACCTTCGAAGGCGCCCTCTCCGGCGGAGGATTCGACAACGCCGGCTGGACCCATGGCCCGCTGGCCGGCGCCGCCGACTGGGTGGCGTCCACCGCGCAGTCCCAGACCCCGACGCACTCCTGGCTCTCGGCGAGCCAGGCGGCGGCCTCGGATCGCGTCCTGGTCACCCCGCCGTTCGGCGTGCTCGCCGGGACGGCGCTCTCGTTCTGGCACACCTACGCCTTTGAGACCAACCTCGCCGGCACCCAGTGCTATGACGGCGGCACCCTGGAGATCTCGACCGATGGCGGCACGGCCTGGAGCGTGGTGCCGGATGCGGCGTTCACCTCCGGCCTGTTCAACGGCACGGTGAATGCGTCGTTCGGCAATCCGATCGGCGGCCGGCGCGCCTGGTGCCAGGGGACGGTGGGAGCGATGACCCAGGTCAACGTCAACCTCGGCTCCTTCGCCGGCGCGGCCGGAGCGCGGCTGCGCTGGCATGCGGGAGACGACCAGGCCACCGCGGCGGCCGGCTGGTACGTCGACTCCGTCACCCTCACGAATGCGGGTCTCGCGAGCGCCTGCAGCCCGGCGGTCCCGCCGACGCCGCGGGACTTCTACACCCTCACCCCCTGCCGCATCGTCGACACCCGCAATCCGGCGGGACCGCTGGCCGGCCCGGCCCTGGTGGCCGGGGCCACGCGCACGTTCGTGCTCACCGGAACCTGCGGCGTTCCCGCGACGGCGAAGGCGCTGATGCTCAACCTGACGGCGATCCAACCGGCCGCCGCCGGCTACCTCACCCTGTTTCCTGCGAACCTGGCCGAGCCGGTCGCAGCCTCCATCACCTTCGCCGCGGGCGCCATCCTGAGCAACAATGCGACGGTGGGCCTCGCCACCGACGCGAGCGGCGGCATCAAGGTGAAGAACGGCTCAGCAGGAACGCTGCACCTGGCGATCGACGTCACCGGGTATTACGAATAGGGCTCAGCGGCCCAGCCAGGTGAGCGCGAGCGCGACGGCGCCGGGGAGCGCCTGCACATAGAGGATCTTGCGGCTCGCGGTGGCGGCGCCGAAGAGGCCGGCGACGACCACGCAGATCAGGAAGAACAGCCGGATCGCGAGCCCCTCGGCGCCGAGGCTGAGCCCCCAGAGGAGGCCTGCGGCGAGGAATCCGTTGTAGAGCCCCTGGTTCGCGGCGAGCGCCTTCGACGCTTCGGCGAATTCGCGGGTGAGGCCGAACGCCCGGCGGCCGAGCGGCTTCGTCCAGAAGAACATCTCCAGCACGAGGAAGTAGAGATGGAGCAGGGCCACCAGGCCCACGGCGACAGCGGCGGCGATTTGCATCGCCGCATTGTACGCGATTCCACCCGGGCGGCTCGCTCGGAGCCCTCTGCGGCACCTTCCCTTATAGAGATCGCTGCCGCGATCCGTTCCTCTCAGGAGAAGGAGTCTCAGAATGTCAGGACGCCGTTTGCTTCCTCCGGGCCTGCTGGCCTTGGCGCTGTTCGCGCTCGCCGGCTCGGCCGCCGCTCAGCCGTGTCTGATCTTCGTCCACGGCAAGCAGACCAACACCAACACCTACACCAGCTACACCTCGGCCCGCAACTACTGGGTCAACGGCTCGGCGGACTTCGTCCGCACCGCCACCAAGAGCTTCGCCACCCCCTACTACGTGGTGGGCTACAACGGCACCCGGCCGTATTGGGAGTCCCAGTCGGCCGGCGAGGTCGCGAACGAGATCGTCAATGCGACGAATGGCGGCGCCGACGCCGGCGGCCGCCGCTGCTCCAAGACCTATGCCCAGGGCGGCACCTTCTGGGTGATCGCGCACAGCATGGGCGGAGCGGTGATGGACTTCATCCTGGGCAACAACGACGCCTCCGATCCCAACTTCAACTTGAACGGCCCGTACGACCAGGTGGCGCAGCGGCTGAGCCTGGTGATCACCACCGGCGGCGCGCACCGCGGCTCGCAGGGGGCGGACGCCGTCTGCCTGCAGAGCAATCCCCTGTGCAGCTTCATCGCCATCTTCATCCAGAGCTGCGACGACGCCACCTACTGGCTGCGCAGCTCGGACGACGTCCAGGTGCGGACCTTTGCCAATGCGCCGGCCCGGACCGTCTACCTCACCGGCGGCTATGAAGCGATCTTCGGCGCCAGCGCCTGCCTGAACGGCGAGGACGACGGCGTCGTGCAATACGCCTCGATCTTCGCCTGCGGGGGCAGCGCCACGGCGAGCTATGACAACTCGAACGTCTGCAACAACTCCAACAAGCAGGAGTCCTCCGGGTTCGCCAACCTGGACGCGGCGCACGAGAACCACAGTGACGAGCGGGACGACAGCGACTCCGACGTGCGCAAGCAGATCCCCGGCGGCATCTGGACCTGCAGCGGTGTTCCCTGTGCGGCCAATACGACGGTGCAGAGCTCGATGACCACGGCGCGCTTCATCAGCATCCTTTATTGAGAACGAGCGAGGAGACATGAACATGTTCGGTACCCTGAAGCACCCCGCGATCGCGACCCTCACCGTTCTCACCCTCACCGGGCTCGCGCTGCCGGCGCAGGCGCAGAGCGACCTGCCGCAACCCGGCGAGCTGGCGCTCCGGACGGCCCGCGCCTACCGCGAGCAGGCGCGCTATCCCGAGAGCTCCCGCGTCCTGCGCGCCGGGGAGGCGGACCCGGTGCGTACCCAGCGCACCCCCACCAAGCAGAGCCGCCGCGGCCCCGAAGGCGCCGGGCCGGAGCTGTCGGTCTGGGCCTCGCAGGTGTCGGTCGAGGTCGGCAAGCCGATCGACCTCTACGCCGAGCTGCTCTCCCTCGGGGAGCCGTCCCTGCCGCTGGAGGTCAACGGCGAGATCGCCGGCCCCGCCGGGGAGATCGTGGCCCAGGTGGCGTATCGCGACGATGGGCGTACCCCCGACCGCCGTGCCGGAGACGGCATCTGGTCCGCCCGCCTCACCCTTCCCGCCGGCCTGGAGCCGGACGGTGCCGCGCCGTACATGGTGCGCACCACCGCGCGCCTGCTCGACGGCGACCTGCGCCAGGCCGCCGGTGGCTTCCTCTACAGCAACCCCTCCGCGCGCCTGACCGGCCGTTACCGCGACACGGTCAAGGACGGCAACCTGATCCTCTCCGCCGAAGTCGACGTGCGGGAGGCCGGCCGCTTCCATCTCTCCGGGACCCTCTATTCCCTGCAAGGGGAGCCCATCGGGACCGCCCAGGCGGCGGCGCAGCTGGAGCCGGGCCGGCGCTGGATCCGCCTCTCCTTCTACGGCCTGATGTTCCACGATCGCAAGGTGGCCGGCCCCTACCGCCTGGGCTCCTTGGCCCTCGCCACGGCCGGCCGGATGCCGATGGCGCTCAACGACCTGGTGGAGAACGCCTATGTCACGAAGGGCTACAAGCTCGGCGCAATGACGGCGGCGCCGTTCGCGGACCCGAAGCTGCTCGAAGCGGCCGCCCGGCTGGACCTGGACGGGCTGCGTGCGCAGGCGGACCCGACGGCCCGGGAGTAAAGGGTCGGGGATTCCCTGTAATGGTCCTGTAAGAAGCTGCTCTCTAACCTCCTTGGTGAACCCGGGCTGACGCCAAGGAGGGAACCATGTCCGATTGGTCTCGAAGGATTCGTCTTCTGCTGAGCTGTAGCCTGCTCTTGCTGTTCGCCGCCGCCGGGCCGGCCGTTGCGGCCTTCCCGGCGGACGACACCGTGCCGGCGGGCTGCGCCCGCCTGCTGTTCGCCGACGTCGTCGCCCTGGACCAGGTGTTTTTCTGGAACCGGCTGGGCGCGGTGCAGCCCCAGGGCATGATCTTCGCCCTGCGCCGCGACGTCGTCCCATCCGCCTCGTCGCCGACCGACATTCTCCAGCCCGGCGCGGTGCAGCTGCGCTCCGACAAGCGCCCGCGCCCCCTGGTCTTGCGGATGAACGTCGGCGACTGCCTGCGCATCACCTTCCAGAACCTGCTGAGCCCGGGCCAGGTGGACCAGGAGCAGCCGGCCACGCGATGGGCATCCGTTCATGCCATCGGCATGGAGCTGGTCTCGGCGAACACCGACGACGGCTCCTTCGTGGGCACCAACCCGAACGGACTGGCCAATGTGGGGCAATACGCCACCTACACCCTGCGGGCGGGCCGTGAAGGGGAGCACCTGCTGTACAGCATGGGCACCACCAGCGGCGGCGAGGGCGACGGCGGGCAGATCAACTCCGGTCTCTTCGGTGCCATCGTCGTCGAGCCGGCGGGCGCGCGCTGGTACCGCAGCCAGGTCACCCGCAACGATCTCGGCTACGCCACCACCGGGACCGCCGGCGGGTACCCGATCCTCAACTATGAAGCGGTGTATCCCGCCGGGCATCCGCGGGCCGGCACGCCCGTCCTCTCCATGCTGGATGCCGGCAACAACATCGTGCACAGCGATCTGACCGCGATCATTTCCGGCTCCTCGCCCGCCACAGGCGGCGCCTTCCCGGAAGCGGCGTTTCCGCTCAACCGGTACACCTATCCCCGGCGTTTCGAGCCGTTCCGCGAGTTCACCATCATCTATCACGATGAAATCGGAGCCGTGCAGGCCTTCCCGCACTTCGAGCAGGCCCAGTGGAGCCATACGCTGCACAGCGGGCGCGACGGATTTGCGATCAATTACGGCACCGGCGGCGTCGGCGCCGAGGTGCTCGCCAACCGCCTGGGTGTCGGCCCGATGTGGGACTGCGTCGATTGCAAGTTCGAGGAGTTCTTCCTGACTTCGTGGGCGGTGGGCGATCCCGCCATGGTGGTCGACGTGCCGGCCAATGCGCCGTGCATGGTCACCACCGGTGATCCGAATTCGGTGTCGAGCGATCCCCTGTTCCAGCCGGACGTGCAAGGTCTGCGCAACGGCAACCCGTGTGCGCCGACCCCCGGCCCCAAGGCGACCAGGGCCTTTTATCCGGACGACCCGTCGAACGTCTACCACAGCTATCTTTCGGATCACACCCGGTACCGCGTGATGCACGCCGGCTCGAAAGAGCATCACATCCACCATTTGCACGCCCATCAATGGCTCTATTCGGCCGACAGCGACACTTCGAGCTATTTGGACAGCCAGGCGCTCGGACCCGGATCTTCCTTCACCACCGAAATCGCCTATGAAGGGAGCGGCAACCGCAACCTGACGGCGGGGGACTCGATCTTCCACTGCCACTTCTATCCCCACTTCGCGCAGGGCATGTGGGCGCTCTGGCGCGTGCACGACGTCCTCGAGCTGGGGACCGTGCTGACCGACAGAGGCCGGCCCGCCGCCGGGAGCCGGGCGCTGCCGGATGGCGAGATCGCCGCCGGCACGCCGATCCCTGCCGTCGTACCGCTCCCCGGCAAGCCCATGGCGCCGCTGCCGGCCGCGGTCTCCATCGTGGGGGGGCAGGTGCAGGTCACCGGTGCCGGGCATCCCGGCTTTCCGTTCTTCGTCCCCGGCATCGCCGGCCACCGGCCGCCCAGCCCGCCGCTCGACGTGGTGGACAGCGGAGGCCTGGAGCGCCACGTCGTCGCCGGAGGCACGGCGGTGTCGACATTGACGCCGCTCGACTTCAGCAAGGATTCGGTGACTCTCAATGTCAACTGGCTCCCCGAGGCCGGCACCGCGGTCGAAGACGTGGCGATGAAGTTCCACGAGCAGCCGACGGTGGCGACGTTCACCCCCGGTGGAGCGCCCGGCTTGTTCAAGCTGAACGGCAAGGCGCGCATCCAGGGCGCACCGTTCGCCGATCCCTGCCCGGCGACCGCGCGGCCGATCCGCTACCAGGGCGCCGACATCCAGCTCGACGCGACCTTCAACAAGAAGGGCTGGCATTTCGGCCAGCAGCGCATCTCCTCGCTCTGGCAGGACGTCAACGACTTCATCGCCGGCACCAAGCCGCCGGAGCCGCTGTTCTTCCGCGCCAACAGCGACGACTGCATCCGCTACGAGTTCACCAACCTGGTGCCGGACTACTACGAGCAGGACGACTTCGAGGTGCGCACGCCGACCGACATCCTCGGCCAGCACATCCACCTGGTGAAGTTCGACGTCCTCGCCTCCGACGGCGGCGGCAACGGCTACAACTATGAGGACGGCAGCCTGAGCCCCGGCGAGGTGCGCCAGCGCATCAACGCCATCCGCGCCTACAACGGATGCGCTCCGGGCGACGTCAGCCCGGAGAAGTGTCCGGTCGCCGTGGCGCATCCGTTCTTCGGCCCGGGTCCGCACGGCGAGTGGATGGGCGCCCAGACCACCGTGCAGCGCTGGTGGGCCGACCCGGTGCAGGACAATGCGGGCAATGACCGCACCCTGCGCACCGTCTTCACGCATGACCACTACGGCCCCTCGACCCATCAGCAGGCGGGCCTCTATGCCGGCCTGGTGATCGAAGAGAAGGGCTCGCGTTGGTTCCACAACGAGACCGGCGTGCAGTTCGGCTTGCGCGAAGACGGCGGCCCGACCTCGTGGCAGGCGGTGATCGAAGGCGAGAAGGAGACCTTCCGCGAGTTCCTCTTCGAGTTCGGCGACTTCCAGCAGGCCTATTGGGACGGCCAGCCGGTCAATCCTCCCGGCAAAGAGGAGATCCTGCTCAGCACCAACAACGACCTTGTGGAGCGGCAGTGCCCGAACGGGGCGGCGACCTGCCCCGAGCTGGTCTCGGCGGACGAGTCCGGCACCATGGTGATCAACTACCGCAACGAGCCGCTGGCGCTGCGCGTGCGCGATCCGCTGACCAACGGCCAGGCGGCGGGCGACGCGGGCGACCTGTCGCTCGCCTTCTCTTCCACCGTCACGCGGGCCGATGCGGACTTGAACGTCCAGCCCGCCTTCTATCCGCCGCTGACCACCGACCTGCGGCCGGGGGATCCGTATACGCCCCTCGTCCGCGCCTATGAGAACGACCGGGTGCACATCCGCATCCTCGTCGGCGCCCATGAGGAAGGGCACAACTTCAACATCCACGGGATCAAGTGGCTGTTCGAGCCGTCCGACCCCAATTCCGGGTACCGCAACAGCCAGATGATGGGGATCTCCGAGCACTACGAGTTCATCGTGCCCCAGCTCATCAAGAACGGCAGCGGTCCCTACATCGACCGCCTGTACAGCGCCGGCTCGTCCACCGACGACCTGTGGAACGGCATCTGGGGCATCTTCCGCGCCTACAGCGGCCGGCGCCAGGACCTGGTCACCCTGTCGACCAACCCCAACGGCCGGGCCAACCTGGAACCCGGCGCGGTGGGCGCGTTCGACTTCTCCTGCCCGAAGGCCGCCCCCTTGCGCGCCTTCGACGTCACCGCGGTGGCGGCCTCGACGGCGCTGCCCAACGGGGCGATCGTCTACAACTCGCGCGATGATGGAGCGCTCGGCAAGCTCTCCGATCCGACCGGCATCCTGTACGTGCGGACGACCGACCTGACGACGGTCGGGGGCGTCAAGAAGCTCAAGACCGGCGCGCCGGTCGAGCCCCTCGTCCTGCGTGCCCGCGCCGGGGAGTGCATCGAGCTCACCCTGCGCAATGCGCTGCCGGCGCAGCCTCTGGAGCTCGACGGCTACAACACGCTGCCGATGATCGTCGAAGGCTTCAACGCCAACGACATCCGGCCCTCGAGCCGGGTCGGCCTGCATCCGCAGCTCCTCTATTACGACGTCACCCGCTATGACGGCGCCGACATCGGGATCAACACCGCGGTCAACGGCAATGCCACCCAGACGGCACCGCCGGGCGGCAGCCGGACCTACAAGTGGTACGCGGGCGACGTCTTCATCAACCCGGACGGCACCGTGACCCCGACCCCGATCGAGTTCGGGGCCACCAACCTCATCTCGTCCGACCGCATCGAGCACGCGAGCAAGGGGGCGATCGGCGCCCTGATCATCGAGCCGCAGAACGCGAGCTGGGCGGAAGACTGCACCTATGACGCCCTCGGCAATCCGATCTTCGGGTGCACCCGCGCCTCGGCGACGGTGGAAAACCCGCTGGCGCTCTCCAGCCAGGACGCCCGCTTCCGCGAGCTCGTCCTGCAGTTCCAGAACGACGTCAACATGCGGATCGGCGGGCTCTCGGACGACGAGGTCGTCGGCCGCCGGTTGCCGGCCGGGTTCCCCAATTACGGTACCCCGGTGCGCAGCCTGGGGGTCAACGACGACGCCGAGGACAGCGGCCAGAAGGCTCTGAACTACCGCACCGAGCCCTTGTGGAAGCGGATGGGGCACGCCTCCGAGACGCCGACCACCACCACCCGCAACCTCACCGACTGGTGGGACGTGGTCTCCAACGGCAAGGTCGGCAATCCGCCCGTGCCGCTGCCCACCGCCCTGCCCGGTGACCCGGTGACCCCGGTGTTCCTCGTCTCGGCGGGCGACGCCGTGCGCTTCCGGGTGCTCCAGAGCGGTGGCCACAGCCGCAACGAGGTGTTCTCCGTCCACGGTCATCAGTGGGACAAGGAGCCCTACGTCAGCAACTCGACCCGGATCGGCCGCAACACCTTCTCCTTCTGGGAAGGCGCGCGGTTCGGCCATGGTCCCACCAACCACTTCGACGCCGTGGTGCGCAACGGTGCCGGTGGCGCCTCGCGCGTCCCGGGCGACTACCTCATCCGTGATTTCGTCAGCATCGGGTTCGACAACGGCCTCTGGGCGCTGATGCGGGTACGATAAGCGGCATGACCCCCCAGGGAGGACCTGCCATGAAGAGCGCTCTGTACCTCGGCTTCGGAATCGCCCTGGCCGTCTGCGGCGGGATGCCGGTCGGTGGTGCAGAGCCTGCAGGGCCGGTCCTCCCGGCTTCACCCGACGGCCGGGTCGTCCAGGAGGGGATCGCGATCGATCTCGCGGTCGAGCCCCTGGTGGCCGGTGAGCCGCTGCGGGAAGGGCAGTCCGCCCGTTTCCGCCTGAGCCTTTCCGACACCAACACCGGAACCCCGCTGACCAACAACTTCCCCGCGGCCTGGCTCGACGCCCGGCAGGCCGCGGGCGGGCCGCAGAAGGCCGCCGGCTGCCGCGAGAAGGTGCAGTCCTTCCTGGGCGGCGGCCTGCTCACCCGGCCCGAGCTGGACCTGAACGTCTACTACGTCATCACCTTGAACGACAACGCCACGCTCTCCGTGGTCGATCCCCTGTTCGGCTTCGGCAACAGCAAGCTGCTCACCATGGTCTTCCTGGAAGGCCGCGGCGAGGACTGGGTGTTGACCCCGGACGGCAAGCGGCTGTTCGTCGCCCTGCCCGATCCCGGCCTGGTGGCGGTGGTCGACACCGACACCTGGAAGGTGCTCGCCAACCTCCCCGCCGGACAGAGGCCCCATCGCATCGCCCTGCAGGCGGACGGCCAGTATGTCTGGGTGGCGGGGGAGGGGGCGGTGACGGTGATCGACGCCCGCGCGGCGCAGGTCGTCCGCACCCTTCCCGCCGGCAAAGGGCGCCACGATCTCGTCCTGAGCCACGACAGCCGGTGGGCCTTCCTCACCGATGACGCCGCCGGCACGGTGGCCGTCTACGACACCGGCGCCCTGGCCCGGGTGCGGGAGGTGGCGGTGGGGCCCCGGCCGGTCTCGATCGACTGGTCGGTGGCGGCCGGCGCCGCCTGGGCCTCCCTGGCCGGCGACGGTGCGCTCGTCGCCCTGCGCCCCGACGCCGCGGAGCCGGTGGCGCGGGCCCAGGCCGAGCCCGGCCTCGGCCGCCTCCGTTTTGCGCCGGGAGGCCGGCTCGGCTTTGTCGTCCATCCGGAGAAGAACCTCGTCCACCTTCTCGACGCCGCCTCCGGCCGCATCATCCAGACCGCGGATGTCGGCGAAGGGCCGGACCAGGTGACCTTCTCCGAGGAGCTGGCCTACATCCGGCACCAGGGCACCGACCAGGTGCTGATGATTCCCCTGAAGACCGTGGGGGAGGAGGGGCGGCCGGTGCCGCTCGTCGACTTCCCCGGCGGCCAGCACCCCCCCGGCCGTTCCACCGGCGGCGTGCCGGCGGACGGCATCGTCTCGGCGGCCGGCGAGGCGGCCGTCCTGGTGGCGAATCCCGAGGACAAGGCGATCTACTTCTACAAGGAGGGGATGGCCGCGCCGATGGGGCACTTCCAGAACTACGGCCGGCAGCCGCGCGCCGTCCTGGTGGTCGACCGCACTCTGCGCGAGATCCGGCCGGGCGTCTACGAAACCGTGGCACGCCTGACCGGAGCGGGCGACTACGAGCTGGCCGTCTTCCTGGACGCCCCGCGCATCGTCCACTGCTTTCCGGTCCACGTCGAGGAGGACCCCGTCCTCGCCCGGGAGCGCAGCAAGAAGCCGCTCGGCGTCGAGCTGCGCACCGAGAACCGGGAGGTGAAGGTGGGGGAGGAGGTGGCCGTCCGCTTCCGCCTGACCGATCCGGACAGCGGCGCGGCCAAGACCGGGCTCAAGGACGTCCGCGTCCTCACCTTCCTGTCGCCCGGCGTCTGGCAACAGCGCCACTGGGCCGTCGAGCAAGCCGACGGCGTCTACGAGATCCGCTTCCATCCCCCTGAAGAAGGCCTCTACTTCGTCTTCCTGGAAGTCCCCTCCGCCGGCCTGGCGCTCCAGAAGGCGCCGTTCTTCACGTTCACGGCGAGGTAGGGGGGGCGCCCGATCCGGCGGGCAGAAGAGGAGGCACGTCGCGCCGCGGGCGAGAATCCGCTAGAGTCGCCCCCACGATTCTTGATCGGGGTGGCCGACGTCATGAGGATTCTGGTCGTAGAAGACGAGGAGGTACTGGCGGAGGCGGTCGTCGAGGCCTTGCGGCAGGAGAGCCATGCCGTGGACCGCGCGTGCGACGGCGCCGAGGCGGATGAGCTGGCCGCGGTCAACACCTATGACTTGATCATCCTCGACTGGACGATTCCGCCGCCGAGCGGGATCGACCTGTTGCGGACGTGGCGCCGGGCCGGCCGGGAGACGCCGGTCCTCATGCTGACCGGCCGCTCCGGGGTCCACGACCGGGTGGATGGCCTCGACACAGGAGCCGACGACTATCTGACCAAACCGTTCTCCCTGGTCGAGCTGCGCGCCCGGGTGCGCAGCCTGCTGCGCCGGGGCGTGCGGCCTCTGCAAGACCTGCTGCAGGCGGACGACCTGGAGATGGACCGCTCGGCCCGGCGGGTGACGGTGGCAGGGGCCGCGCTCGACCTGTCCCCCAAGGAGCTGGCCCTCCTCGAATACCTGCTGCTCAACCGGGACCGGGTGGTGAGCCGGGGGGAGATCGCGGAGCACGTCTGGGACGATTCGTTCGATCCCCTGAGCAACGTGATCGACGTGACCGTGCACCGGCTGCGCCGCAAGATCGACGGCGACCGGGCGGAGAGGCTTCTGCACACGCTCAAGGGGATCGGCTATGTCCTCCGCAGCCGGCGCGCCTGAGCCGCCCGTTGCGCCGCGCGGCCGTTCTCCTGCCTGGCTCTCCCTCCTCGTCCTCGCCCTGGGTGCGACGGCGGCCCTGCTGCTGGTGGCGACGTTCCAGCTCCGTGAACGGCTGCTCGCCGAGAGCTCGGCGGTGATCATGGGCACCGTCGAGATCCGGCGCGAGGTGGCGGTCGCCCACCTCTGGCTGGAGGAATACGTCAGCGGCGACGCGGTCGACCTCCAGGGACTGCACCTCCGTCTGGAGAGGGCCGGCGCCGCGGCCGATGCGCTGGTCACGGGGGCCCGTCTCGACGATCCTCTCCTGCGATCTCAGGTGAAAGAAGTACGCCGCCAGCTCGACGGCCTCCGCGAGGTGGCGGGCCGGCGGCTGGCGGGGCTGGGCGGCCCCGGGGACATCGGAATCGGTTCGCCCCTGGACCAGGAGTTCGATCGTCTCTTCGGCGTGCTCGATGCCTCGGCCGCAGGTCTGGAGCGGCTGGCGCGAGACCGCCAGGAGAAGGCGTCTTCCCGGGCGCAGGTGGCTTTTCTGATCCTGTGGACGGGCTGGCTGGCGGTGGTGGGCTTCGCCGCCTGGGGTCTCTACAGCAACGAGCAGCACAGGCGCCATGCCGAGGAAGCCCTGCGACGCAGCGAAGCCCAGCTGGTCGAGGCGCAGCGGCTCGAAGCCGTGGGCCGGCTGGCCGGCGGTCTCGCGCACGACATGAACAACTACATCGCGGCGATCTCCAGCCAGTGCGAGCTGGTGCAGGAGCAGGTCCCTGCCGGTGGACCGATCGACGCCCGGATGAAGATGGTTCTCGGCACGGCGGGCAAGGTGACGGCATTGATCCGGCGGCTTCTCGCCTTCAGTCGCCAGCAGCCGATCGAGCCGGAGCTGCTCGACCTGGACGGGCTGGTCCGCGAGCTGGCTCCGACCCTCCAGGGCCTGCTGGGTGAAGCTGTGCAGCTGGAGGTACGGCGCACCGCCGGTCTCTGGTGCGTCGAGGCGGATCCCACCCAGGTGGAGCAGGTGGTGGTGAACCTGGTGGTGAATGCCAAGGAAGCCGGCCCCGCCGAGGGCCTGGTCACGGTGGAAACCGCCAATTGCCGGCTCGGCGCGCGCGACTTGCGCGGGCAGCCGGCGGTGCCGCCGGGAGACTACGTGCGGCTCGCCGTGACCGACCGCGGAACGGGCATCCCCGCTGCGATCCGCGACCGGATTTTCGAGCCCTTCTTCACCACGAAGCCGGGAAGCGCCCGCGGCCTGGGTCTCGCCACGATCTACGGCATCGCCCGCCGGCACGGCGGTTTCGTGGCGGTGGCGAGCGAGCCGGGGAAGGGAACCACGTTCGAGGTCTACCTGCCGCGTGCCCTCACGGCAACACGGGCGTGAAGCTCCCATCCGCCGCTTCTTCCACCAGCAGGAGGTGGAAGCCGCGGCGGGGGCCGATGCGGACGAAGCCTTCGTAGCGCGTGAAGGCCTCTTCGAAGGACCAGCGGCCGGAGCCGCCGCTCTCCTTGAGGCCGGCTCTCCAGGCGTCCAGCGTCGCATCGTCGAAGCGGCGGGCGACGAGGAGGGCGGCGCCGACGTCGCCGGTCTTGAGGCGGGCGGTCTTGGCGCGGATCACCCGGCGGCGGAAGTCGTCGAGAACCTCCGGCGTGGCGTGGGCGACGCGGTCGGCGAGGTGCAGGGCGCGGCCGTCGCCGTCGAAGGTCGCGAGGTCGAAGGTGTCGGACTCTCCGGAGCCCGGGTGGGGGAGGTCGTGGTGCAGGCGCGCGGTGCGCACCTCGGCGAGCCATTCCACCAGATATTTCCATTTGCCCGCCTTGTCGCGCTCGCGGAAGAACGGCGCCAGCTCCTCCAGCGACCAACGGAGGAAGCGGTGGACCGGGTCGCCTTCGAGCGGGGCGAGCGTGCAGGGAGTCCCTTGCGGGGCGAGCACGGCGGTGGCGGGCAGGCGGCGGGTGCCGCCGAGGAGGCGGTTCTTCTCGGCCGGCTCGCCGGGGCGCAGCTCGACGGCCAGCTCGCGATTGCGCAGCTCGCGCCGGTAGGAGAAGAAGGCGGGGACCGCGGCGCTCTCCTCGACGTGGGCGCGCAGCGCGACGCCGGAAACCCACTCTTCCCAGGGCTGCTCGATGGGGACGCCGTCCCAGCCGGTGGAGTAGAGGGCGAGGGCCGGGCGACCCGCACAGAACAGCAGCCAGGCACAGGAGTCCGGCCGGCAGAAACGGAGGATGCCGTCGAATCCCTCCTCTTGCAGCTTGGCGCCCAGGGCCGGCAGGTTGACGAAGGAGGAGTCGAGATCGCCGTGGCGCGGCTTCGGCGGATGGAGGAGCGCGGCGAGCACGCGCGCCAGGCGCGGCCCTTCCGGCTCCGGTGCCGGGTGCAGCTCGGCGGGTGCGAGAGCCGGGAGATGCTCGACGACCGCATCGCCGGAGTCTCCGGAGACCACGTCCACCGCACCGAGAAGGAGACCGTCGGCGAAGAACAGAAAGGCGTCGCCGATCCGCGCCGCGCCGGCGAACGCGGGTGCATGCAGCGGCCGGTCGACCAGCCGGTCGAGCAGGGGCCGGGTCGGACGGACACCCAGGTCCCGGCTCTTCCAGCTGCGGGCGGCGGCCACCGCGGCCTGCCAGGCCTCGCGCGGCAGGCCCTGGAGAACCGGGGCTCCGGCCGAGGGCATCGCCGGCCGCCGGGTCGCCCGGGTGGGACTGGCGGCCAGGTTGACCTCGGCCAGGGCGAACGAGGTCTCGGCGAGCGCCGCCTCCAGGGCCGAGCGCATGTCCGCGGCGCTCTGCCAGCGATCCTCGCGTTCCTTGCGCAGCGCCTTCTCGATCACCGCCGCCAGCCCCACCGGGACCGCCGGATTCACCGTGCGCAGCGGCGCGGGCTCGTCGCGGAAGACGGCGGTGGCGACCTGGTAGAAGTCGTCGCCCCGGAACGGGGTGGAGCCGGTGAGAGTCTGGTAGAGGAGGATGCCGACCGAGAACAGATCGGAGCGGCCGTCCACCTCCTCCCCGCGGAGCTGCTCGGGCGAGGCGAACCGCGGCGTGGCGAGCACGAAGCCGGCCTGCGTCTTCACCAGGTCCGAGCCGCGCAGGCGGGCGATGCCGAAGTCGGTGACCTTGAGCCGCCCGTCGTGGAGCAGGACCAGATTGGCCGGCTTGATGTCGCGGTGCACCACCCCCGAGCGGTGTGCGGCATCGAGCGCGGCGAGCAGCTCCAGACCCAGGCGTGCCGCCCGCTCCGGTGCCAGCAGCCCTTCGTCGCGCAGCACCTGCTCCAGCGTGTGCCCGGCCAGCCATTCCATGGCGATGTAGGGCGTCCCCTCCTCCTCGCCGATACGGTAGATGGTGGTCACGCCGGGGTGCGACAACGCCGCGGCGGCCCGCGCCTCCTGCAGGAAGCGCTGCCGGTGCTCGCGCGCCACCGCGGGTTCCTCTCCGGCGAGAAGCTGGGGGCGCAGCACCTTGATCGCCACCGGCCGTTCCAAGGCGGGCTCGACGGCCCGGTAGACCAGACCCATGGCCCCTTCGCCGATGCGGGCTTCGATCTGGTACGGGAAGTGGGGGGTCGGCTGGTCAGGGGGGAAGGCCATCGGCTGCTCTCCTCGGTCGATTTCAGGTTCGTCCGTAGTACGCCGCCAGCCCCCCGGCCGGTTTGCCCGGCGTCCAGACAAAAAAAGAGGGACAGGAGTCGTCACCCGTCCCTGAGGAGGCGCCGCCGTTGAGGCGGTCGTTGTCGCCGCTCCTTCCCTAGGCAAACTCGGTGCCAGGTCCGGCTTCTCCCGGATGCCCTCTGGATTCCCCGGGAGGCGGCCGGCTCCCAGGCCCGATCGAGAGCTCGCGCCATCCCATTTGGGGTCTTCCCGTTTGGGTGTGTTTGCCATAGACTCTGGCGGGAACACCAGAATGACGAAACTCGAACGACTGTTGGAGCTGGGAAAATCGGTCCTCGCCGAGCGCGAGGTGGACAAGATGCTGACCATCGCCATCGATGGCGTGATCGAGCTGTGCGAGGCGGAGCGGGGCATCATCCGGCTGTTCAATGCGGAAGGGGAGACGGTCTTCGAGGTGCTTCGCCATCTCCGGCCGCAGGACCTGGACGAGCCGGAGCTTCAGGTGAGCCAGGCGTTGCTGGAGCGGGTCCGGCTCGAAGGGGTCCCCTTGTGGCACGCCAACGTGCTGGACGAGAGCTCGATCGGCCGCCGCGACGGCTGGCGCAGTTTGTCGGTGATCTGCCAGCCGATCCGCGATCTCGGCCGGACCCTGGGGCTGGTCTACCTCGACCGCAGCGCCGAGGAGGCTTTCACCGAGGAGACGGTGCGGCTGGTGGGGAGCTTTTCGGACCTGGTCTCCCTGGCGGCGAGGAACGCCTTGGAGCGGCGCCAGCTCACCCGCCACATCGGCTTGCTGTCCAAGGAGCTGCGGACGCGCTATGACTTTCAGGCCATCGTCGGGAAGGACCCGAAGATGGTGGAGGTGATGCGCATGGTGGCGCAGGTCGCGGATTCGGATGCCACCGTGCTGATCCAGGGGGAGAGCGGTACGGGCAAGGAGCTGATCGCCCGCGCCATCCACCTGAACAGCCGGCGGCGCGACAAGCCGTTCGTCCCGATCAACTGCGGCGCCCTGCCGGAGGCGCTTCTGGAGTCGGAGCTGTTCGGCCACGCCCGCGGCGCCTTCACCGGCGCCGTGCGCGACCATCCCGGCTGGTTCGAGCGCGCCGACGAGGGCACCTTGATGCTCGACGAGGTGGGTGAGCTGCCGCCCTCGCTCCAGGTCAAGCTGCTGCGGATCCTGGAGAACGGCGACTACTCGCGGGTCGGCAGCACGCAGATCCGCAAGGCGAATGCGCGGATCGTGGCGGCGACCAACCGCGATCTGGAGGAGATGGCACGCGAGGGAAGGATGCGGCGGGATTTCCTCTACCGCTTGAACGTGGTGGAGATCCGCCTGCCCTCGTTGCGCGAGCGCCGCTCGGACCTGCCCCTCCTCATCCGCCGGCTGATCGACCAGCACGCCGGCCGGCGCGGCCCGAAGCGGCTGGCTCCCGAGGCGGAGCGCCTGCTCCTCGCCTATGACTACCCCGGGAACATCCGCGAGCTGCAGAACTTCCTGCAAAGGGCCGTGCTGATGTCGGAAGGGGAGACGATCGAGGTGCGGCATCTGCCCGAGACGCTCCAGAGCTGGGAGGCGCCCCTTCCCGCCGAGGTCGAAGAGGAGGTCCTACCGGTCGGCGAGGGCTTCCGCGCCGCCAAGCAGCGGATGATCGAGCGTTTCGAGCGCGATTACCTCAGCCGCTGCCTGCGCCGGGCCGGTGGCAACATCAGCCTGGCCGCGCGGCTGGCGAAGATCGATTACAAGAACTTCTACACCAAGATGCAGCAGTACGACATCGACGCCGCCCGCTACCGGGGGATGGGGGACGACGCGCGAGGCCCCGCCGGCGCCGTCCTGCCGCGCGGCGGCCTGCCGTCCTGAGGGCCGGCACCGCATGATAAGGTCCGCGTGCAGTCTTCAACACGATGACGACAAGGGGGAGATCGAATGGCTTGCAAATTCCGGATTCTGAGCGCGTTTCTGCTGTGTCTGCCCGCCGCCGGCCTGGTGGCGGCCCAGGACCGCGATTTTTCGAAGGTCGAGATCAAGGCGACCCGGGTCGCCGGCAGCGTCTACATGCTGGAGGGGGCGGGCGGCAACATCGGCGCTTCGGTGGGGCCTGACGGCATCCTCATCGTCGACGACCAGTTTGCGCCGTTGGCCGACAAGATCCGCGCCGCGCTGCGCCAGCTCGATCCCGGGAAACTGCAATTCATCCTCAACACCCATTGGCACGGCGACCATACCGGGAGCAACGCCGCGTTCAGCAAGGAAGGGACGGTCATCGCCCACGAGAACGTGCGCAAGCGGCTCTCCACCGACCAGACGGTGTTTGGAGAGGTGACACCGGCCTCTCCGAAAGAAGCCTTGCCGGTCATCACCTTCCCCGATGCGTTGTCGATCCATTTCAACGGCGAGGAGATCCAGGCGATCCACTTCCCGCACGGCCATACAGACGGCGACAGCGTCATCTTCTTCACCGGCTCGAACGTGGTCCACCTGGGGGACGACTTTTTCGCCGGGCGCTTTCCCTTCGTCGACCTGGGCAGCGGCGGCAGCGTCCAGGGCCTGATCGCCAACCTGGACAAGGTCCTCGCGCGCCTCCCGGCCGACGCGAAGATCATCCCCGGCCACGGTCCCCTCTCGACCCCGGCCGATCTGAAGACCTACCGCGACATGCTGGCCACCACCTCGAGCCTGGTGAAGGCGAAGAAGGACGCCGGCAAGGACCTCGCGACGATCCAGAAGGAAGGCCTGCCCGACGAGTGGAAGGAGTGGGGGAGCGGCTTCATCAAGACAGAGGCCTGGATCGCCACGGTCTTCGAGAGCCTGGAGAAGGGCGACGGTCACTAGGCCGTGCGGCGCGCGGTTCCGGCGATCCTGATGGCCGCGGCCGGGCGTTAGCGGATACCGGAGCCCCCTGAGCATGCGCATCCATCGCTGTGTCTTCGTGCTCGGGACTGCCGTCCTGGCGCTTCTTGGTACCGGGCCGCTCCAAGCGGCCGTTCCGTCGCTGCTCACGGACATCGGTGAGCCAGGCGTTGACACCGGGACCGAGGGAAGCGTCGAAGGGAGGTTCCTGTCGCTCGGTAAGGTGGCGCTTTTCGCGGCGGAAGAGCCTTCGAGCGGACGCGAGGTGTGGGTCTCGGACGGGACCGAAGCTGGCACAGGGCCTCTTCTCGACGCCTGCCCCGGGCCCTGTTCCTCGACCGTCGACCTGCTGGGGGCGGTGGATGGGGCCGGTGTTTTCCTGCTCCGTCGCGAGCTCGCGGATTCAGAGCTTTGGCGAAGTGACGGAACGCGGCCGGGGACCCGTCTTCTCGCCCGCTCCCGAACGGGAGGGCCGGAAAGGTGCCAGTCGACCGAGGTTGCGGCCGCCGCCGTCGCCGGCCCCCGGGTCTTCTTCTCCGGCCGCTCCCACGGCGAAGAGGGCTGCGGGCTGTGGACGACGGACGGCACGGAAGCCGGCACGAGGCGCCTGCGCGAGATCACCCTTTCCTTCGTCGACCCGCGGCTCCATGAGATGACCCCGCTGGGCTCGCAGGTCTTTTTCTCCGCCGTCGATGCGGAAGGCGCCGGCCTCTGGCGGTCGGACGGCACGCCGGAAGGGACCGTTCGGCTCCACCTCTGGACGAGCTTCAGAAAGCCACGTTCCCTGGTGGTCGCGGGCTCGCTCCTCTTCTTCGTTGCCGAGGACGAGGGTCTCGATTTGTGGGCGAGCGACGGCACTGAGGCCGGGACGCGGCGAATCACGAACCTGGCGCCTGCCGATCCGGGCTTCCTCCTTCAGGAGAGCGGTGGAACGCTGACTTTCGTGGCCGAGGACGGAACATCGGGCCGCGAGGTGTGGACGAGCGACGGGACCGCCGCCGGTACCCGGCCGATCACCGGCTTCGCCAACGCGAACCCTTTTGCGGACTCGTGGCGGGTCGAGAAGCTGGGTGGCCTACGGGTCTTTCCGGCCAACGACGGCTTGACCGGATCGCGCCTTTGGAGCACAGCCGGCCGGCCGGAATCGACGGTGCCGCTCGACCGCTGCGAAGCTGGCTGCCCCACCCTGGCCAAGGATTTCGAGATGGTCCGCGTGGGGGCCAAGGTGTTTTTCCCCGCGGTGAGCGCTTCGGGGTGCCAGCTACCGGACGAGAAACCACCCGCGGCGGATCTCTGGATGACCGACGGTACAGGAGCCGGAACGCGGCGGGTGCGCGCCTTTTGTGCCTGCTGCCGGGTCGCCCGTCTGACCGCTCTCCTCGGCAAGGTCTTCTTCGCCGCCGGCCTGGAATCTCCCTTCGACAACGCCCTGTGGGCGAGCGACGGAACCGCCGCGGGGACCCGTCGCCTGATCGGCGTCGGCGGAGAGGTCTCTGGAGTCCTCCCTGTGCCGCCGGTGGTTCTGGGTGGGAGGGGGCTGTTTGCGCCGCTGAGCTACAACGTGGATCCAGATCTCTGGGTGTCCGACGGTACACCCCAGGGCACCGAGGGTGTTGCGTCCATCCGGAGGAATGGATGGAGCTCCTCGCCCCACGCTTTGGTCCCTACGCCCGCGGGCGTCCGCTTCCTGGTCTCGTTCGGAAGCGACCGGCTCTGGGACACGCAGGGGACCTCCGAGACCACCGTGCCGATCGACGGCGGATGGCAGGATGCTCTCGCGGCGCTCGGGCCGCTGACCCTCGGCTGGGGGATTGACGGGCTCTGGAGAGTCGACGGGACGCCGGGTGGGAGCCTCCGGCTGACCCCGGAATCCGAGGACGTCGTTCAGCTCGAGATCGCGGGGAGCCGGGCGGTTTTTCTGCTGCGCGAGGCGGCTGGGATCAACCTCTGGGCGAGCGACGGCACCGCCGCCGGAACCAGGCGCATCGCCACCCTTCCGAACGAGGCGGCGACCCTCTCGTCGGCCGGGTCGTGGGCGCTCCTTTCGTTTCATACGAGCCGCCGCGTGTGGAGGACGGATGGGACCACTGCGGGTACCCGGGAGATTCCTCTGCCCGCCGGCATCAGGACCTTCGGCAACGCCACCGGAGCATCCCTGGGCAATGTCACGTTCTTTCGGGCCTCTTCGGGCTTTGGAGCGGAGATCTGGCGTACGGATGGCACCGCGGCCGGCACCTGGCCCGTGACCGGTGCCGAGACCGCCGCTCTGGGGGAGATGGCCACCCATGGCGGTGCTCTCTTTTTTCTGGCCGGAACCCCTGAGAATCCCTCGCGCCTGGCCCTCTGGCGGTCGACGGGAGCCCCCGGCGGAACGCAGCGACTGCGGACGTTCGGAGCGTTCGGAGGATTCTCCTCTCCGGCTCCCGCCGAGCTCACCTCGCTGGGCAGCCTCCTCTTCTTCCGGCTGGATGACGGCGAGAGCGGCAGTGAGCTCTGGCGTACCGACGGGACGGCGGCCGGCACGGTGCAGGTGCACGACATCGCACCGGGGGAGGATGGCTCGTTTCCGATGGAGCTGACCGCCCTGGGAAGCCGGCTGTATTTCGCGGCCCGCGAGGCGGAGCACGGGATCGAGCTTTGGGAGACCGACGGCACGGCGGAGGGTACCCGGCTCGTCCAGGACATCGCACCGGGTGCCTTTTCCTCGAATCCCCAGGAGCTGACCGCCGGTGGTGGCGGCCGTCTCTTCTTCACGGCCGACGACGGCCTCCATGGCCGGGAGCCCTGGGTGTACTCTCCGGAGGGCGCCTCCTGTGTGCCGGCCGCCACCGTGCTCTGCTTGTCCGCCGGGCGTTTCAAGGTCGAAGTGGACTGGCGCACCGGGCTCCGGGACGGCGGCCGGGGGCACGCGACGGCCTTGACGCCGGACACCGGCACCTTCTGGTTTTTCGATGCCGCCAACGTCGAGGTCATCGTCAAGGTCCTCGACGGGCGGAGCCTCAACGGCCATCATTGGGTCTTTTTCGGCGCCCTTTCGAATGTGGAGTACGCGGTCACGGTGACCGACACCCTCACCGGTGCCGCCCGCCGCTACACCAACCTGCCAGGCCGCCTGGGAAGCGTGGCGGATACACAAGCTTTTGGTCCGCTCGGCGCATCGCTCGCCGGTGTGGTCACCGAAGGCCCGGCTCCGGAGGTGGGGGAGGTGCCGCTTGTGGCGAGCCGATCCGTCCACGCCACCGGGAGTTGCACACCCGGCCCGGCGCGGCTCTGCCTGAACGGAGGCCGTTTCGCCGTCGAAGCGCGCTGGAAGGATTTTCAGGGCCACACCGGAGCGGGAAAGGCCGTCCCGCTCTCCGGCGGCGACACCGGCTATTTCTGGTTCTTCGACGCCGGCAACGTGGAGGTCGTCCTGAAGGTCCTCGACGGCCGGCCGCTGAATGGCAAGTTCTGGGTCTTCTACGGCGCCTTGTCGAATGTGGAGTACACGTTGACGGTGACCGACACGCAGACCGGGACGGTGAAGACTTATTCCAATCCGAAAGGCCGGCTGGCCAGCGTGGCGGACACTGGGGCCTTCTGACGGAAGGCGTCCCTCACCGCCGCGTGACCGGCATCATCCGCCCGGTGCCGAAGGCGCGCTCGGTGACCTTGAGGATGAGGCCGTGGTGCCGGCGCTTGTGCTCGGCGGCGTGGAGCCGGCGCTGCCAGGGCGCAGGATCGATCTCCGGCCGTTCTCCCAGGACCAGGGCTTCGACGGCCGGCGCCACGGTGGGGTAGTCGAACGGATCGATCTGGTCCGGCTTGAGCTCGGCCGTGGGCGGACGGTCGAGGATGAAGGGGGGGATCGGCACGCGGTGGGCCGCCACCCAGCGGGCCAGGGCGTAGACGGCCGGCTTGGTGACGTCCCCCAGCACGCTCAGGGTCCCTCCCAGATCGCCGTAGAGCGTGCCGTAGCCCAGCGCCAGCTCGGTCTTGTTGCTGGTGTTGAGCAGCAGGCCGCCATGGCGGTTCACCCAGGCGGTGAGCACCAGCATCCGCAGGCGGGCCTGGAGGTTCTCGTCGACCGTGTCCGCTCCGGCTGCGTCCAGCAGAGGGGCCAGGGACGCGCGGGCGGCGGCGTGCAGGGGCTCCAGGGGATGGACCTCGAAGCGGATGCCCAGCAGCTCGGCCAGCTCGCGCGCGCACTCCGTGGAGCGCGGATCGGTGTGGCGCGAGGGCAGGGCGAGCGCGGTGACCGCGCCGGGTCCGACCGCGGCGGCGGCGATGCACGCGACGAGGGCCGAGTCCACGCCCCCGGACAGGCCCAGAAAGACCCGGCGCAGGTTGTTCTTCGCCACGAAGTCCCGCACCCCGAGGCACAGGGCCTCGAAGAGCTCCTCCTCCGGCGGCGGCTCCGTCAGCGGCTCCGGCGCCGGCGAGGCTTCCAGGTCGACCACCTCCACCGCCTCGCGAAAACCGGGCAGACGGGCCGCGAGCGCTCCCTTCTCATCCATCACGAAGCTCCGGCCGTCGAAGATCAGCTCGTCGTTCGCTCCCACGGCGTTGACGTAGACGAGCGGCAGGCCGGTGCGCGCGGCATGGTAGAGCCGGCGGGGGAGGATGCCGCCGCGGTACGGAGACGACGAGATCGTGATCAGCAGGTCCGCGCCGGCCGCCGCCAGCTCGGCGGCCGGGTGATCCGGATAGCCCTCGTCCCACAAGTCTTCACAGATCAGGACGCCGACCCTGCGGCCCGCGATGTCGAGCGGAGACGACGGGGGTCCGGGGCAGAACCAGCGGGTCTCGTGGAACACGTCGTAGGCGGGAAGCAGCCGCTTGGCGACGACTGCGGCGACCGTGCCGTCGCGCAGCAGCGCGGCGGCGTTCCACAGGCCGGGATGGCCGGGTGTGGTGGACCCGGAGCGCGCGAGGGTGCCGACGAGGATCGGGGGCGAACCGGCGAGCTCGCGGGCCAGCTCGGCGGTGACGGCCAGGGTGCGGTCGACGAACGCGGGATCGAGCAGCAGGTCGCGCGGCGGATAGCCGGGGAGGGCCAGCTCCGGCAGGACCACCAGGTCGGCGCCGCGGCGGGCGCCTTCCCGGACGGCGGCGACCGCGCGGCGGCGGTTGCCGTCGAAGTCGCCGATGCGCGAGTCGATCTGCGCCAGGGCGATCTTCAGGTGCGGTTCTCCATCTCGCGGGCGACGGCAGCCAGGAGCTCGAGCGCGGCGAGCACGGAGTCGCGCTGCAGGCAGACCTCGTCGCCGAGGAGGAAGGTGCGGTAGCCGAGGGCGAGGAGAAACGCGGCGTCGCCGATCTCCGCCGCTTCTGGAACGGGATGGCGGGCGAGGGAGGGAAAGAGCCGGCTCGCCACGATCGCCTGCGGGTCTGCGGTGAGAACGTCGCGCAGGGCGCCGAGGATCCGGTGCGGCTCCACCACCTCGACGAAGAGATCGCCGCGCGCCGCCACCAGGCGGCCGAGCCGGGCGTCGTGGGTCCGCGCGAAGGCGAGGCCGCGCCGGCTCTCGATCTTGAGGAGGATCTCGGCGTCGGGGAGGTGCTCGCGCACCGCCTCCACGTCCGCCGGGCTCTCGACGTAGGACAGCATCACCCGCCGTTGCCCGGTCTCCCGCATCGCGGCGAGATAAGCGCGGTCGGTCTCGGTGAGCGTCCCTTCCACCCGCAGCGAGGGATGCGGGATGTTGACCGACTCCCCCGGGCCGATCACCCGGCGGGGCCCGTCTTCCAGGATCAGCCGGTCGCCCTCGACGGCGGCGATGCGGGCGTGCTGCCGGCCGTCGGCGAAGAAGGCGTCGGTCGGGGTGTGCACGTGGATTCGATGGCTCAGGCGCACCGCGGTGTAGGGAGGCAAGGCCGCCTCCGCCACGCGCAGCTGCCGGCTCTTCAGATCCACCCAGAGGGGCGGGCCGAGTGCGGCGAGGCGGGTGAGCACGACCGCCGGGGGCTCGGCGAGCGGCATCACCGTGTTGAGCCGCAGGCCGGCGACGAGCGGATGCGCCGCCACGTCCGCGAGGAAGGGGGCGTACGGTGGAACGGTGACCAGAGCCTGGACGGCTCTCACCGCGGGACTTCCACCTTCTCGAAGATCTGGCGCAGGAGATCGGGGAGGTTCGTGCCTTCCATCTCCGCCTCCGGGGTCAGGATGAGGCGGTGGTCGAGGACCGGGGCGGCCATCTCCTTGACGTCGTCCGGGGTGACGAAGTCCCGCCCGCGCAGGAGGGCCAGGGCGCGGCTGCTCTCCAGGAGGGCGAGCGAGGCGCGCGGCCCGGCGCCGATGTGGATCGCCTCATGGCCGCGGGTGGCGGTGACGATGCCCAGGATGTAGCCAAGGATGTGCTCCTCGACCCGCATCTGCTCGGCGGCGATGCGCCGCGAGTGCAGCAGCTCTTCCGGGGTGAGGAGGGGGGTGAGCTCGCGCACCGCGTCGTCGTGCAGGCGCCGGCCGGCGGCGTAGGCGGAGAGCATGGTGGCCTCTTCGGCCGCCTGCGGGTAGTCGATGACGATCTTCAGGAGGAAGCGGTCGCGCTGCGCCTCGGGGAGCGGGTAGGTACCCTCGAACTCGACCGGGTTCTGGGTGGCGAGCACGGTGAAGACCGGGGAGATCTCGCGCCGTTCCCCGTCGAGCGTCGCAGCCCGCTCCTGCATCGCTTCGAGGAGCGCCGCCTGGGTGCGCGGCGGGGTGCGGTTGACCTCGTCGGCGAGCAGCAGGTCGGCGAAGATCGGGCCAGGGTGAAACTCGAAGTCCTGGGTCTTCTGGTTGTAGATGCTGGTGCCCAGGAGGTCGGCCGGCATCAGGTCCGGGGTGAACTGGATGCGCCGGAAGCGGCAGCCGATGAGGCGCGCGAGGGCGAGGGCGAGGAGCGTCTTGCCGGTTCCCGGCACGCCTTCGAGGAGAGCATGCCCGCCGGCCAGCAGGCAGACGAGGAGCTGCTCCTTCACCCGCTCCTGCCCCATGACGATGCGGTCGAGCCCCTCCTTGAGGAGGCGCCACCGCTCCGAGACCTCACTTGTGCTTTGCATCCTGCAATCTCCTGAAAGCCTGGTTCAACGTCGAGAGCGCCCGCTCGAAGCGGTCGCGCGGCAGGTTGTCCTCGGCGGCCGGGGTTTCCCAGCCCTTGCCTTCGGAGGCCTGTTCGAGAAGGGTGCCGGCCCGTGCGGCGAGAGCCGCTCCGCGCAGGCCGGTTTCGGCGCCGACGGCGTGGACGAAGCTCTCATGGTAGAGGCGGATCGCGTCGCCGCGCCGCAGCGCGCGGTCGTAGAGGTCGGCCAGGGAGTCGAGCAGCTCGACCGCCTCCGAGCGCGTGTCGCGGTCGTCGCGATCCGGCGGCCCGAGGCGCACGGCGGCGCGCCAGCCGGCGAGCAGGGCGGCCGCGGCGGCGAAGACGAGAAGGGGACCGAGCCGCCAGGAGGCGAGCGTTTCGAGGACGCCGGCATTCTCACCCAGGCCGTGCGCGCGCTCGTCGAAGCGCACCGGCCGGCCCTCTGCGATCCCGGCCAGTCCCTGGAGGAGAGCCAGGTGATGGGCTTTGCCCAGGTTCTCGTTGGCGAAGATCTCCGCGACCGACAGCAGGATCACATCCCCCGCGCCCAGCGGAAGGCGGGTCACGATCGGTGCCTCGCCCGCCAGAAACACGGCATGCCCCCCGGTGACCGGAGGGCCGGACAGCGCCCAAGGATCGGTGGCGGCGATCCGCAACACCCCGGGCCACAGGGGAAAGACCTTGCGCACCCCTTTCTTGCCGTGGATCGGCGCCAGCTCCACCGGGCCATACCCACCGTCGAGGGCGAGCACCAGCCGACCCCCACCCCGCACCCACTCCTCCTCCAGCTCCGTCAACAGAGGAGGCCGCCGCCGATCCGCCTCGTCCTGGTTGTCCTGGTCCTGGTTGTCCTGGTCCTGATTGTCCTTGCCGTCCTTCTCGTCCTTTTCATCTTCTGCCCCTTCTTCTTCCGCCAACAGCAACGGCACCCGCGAAGCCCGCACCCGGAACACCACCGCCCGGGCCGGCACCTCGGAGGGCTCGATGCGCCGCCGCAGCACAGCGACGCGGCCGGGGGCCTTGGCCTGCAGATAGGCATAGGCGAGGGAGAGGCCGGGGCCGCCGGTGTTGAGCACCGAACCGGGAGGGAAGACCTCACGCACCGACCGGCGGTCGGCGCGGACCTGGATGGCGACTCCCGCGAGGTAGAGGGCGACGGCGAGCCCGGCGAGCCAGGCGCCACGCTTCATGCGGCCTCCACGAAGTCGGCGAGCAGGCTCCGGGCCATGTCTTCGGCTTCCTGAAACGACTCCGCGGTGCTCCGGTCGCGGCCGTACCATTCGCGCTCGAAGTGGCGGGTCAGCTCGATGAAGCGGGGGCGCCACTCGTACCCGGGGGCGAGGGCGGCCACGTACTCCCAGTTCGTCCGGCCCTTGCGGAAGTGCAGGGCGCCGCGCCGGAACAGGGTCACCAGGACGGCGTGGTACCAGGCGCGGATCGCTTCGCGGAAGCGGCCGGCGGCGGCGAGCTCGGCGCCATAGCGCTCCCATTCGTTGGCGCCGCGGGAGAGCGGATCTTCATCGGCGGCCGGCGGTGGGGGTGTGGCTGCGGCCGGGGCCGCCGGAGCGCGGCGGCGCCGGTTGCGGATCGCCCGCACCCCGAGCCAGAGCGCGATCGCGGCGAGCACCACGACCAGGATCGTCACCAGGGAAGGGACGTCGAGGCCGAGGAAGACAGGCTTGTCCGGAGCGTCCGGCCACAGCCGTGCCAGCCATTCCATGAGCTTCTCCCACGTCGCCTCGACCCACTCGGCGAAAGGACGAAGGAAGTCGGCGAGGGCTTCGAGCAGCCCCGTGTTCTTCTGGGGCAGCGCTCCGCCCTCCGGCAGCTCGGCCAGGGCTTGGCGGGCACGCACCTCGGCGAGGAGCTTCTCGTCGGCGGGTGCGGGCCGGGCCGGCGCGGCGGCGGCGAGCGCGGCGGCGAGGCGGGCCACGCGGGCTCCGGCCGAGCGCGCGGCGCGGGCGGTCGGCGCCTCGGCCAGCGGGCGCAGCACGGAGAGGTCCGGAGCGAGGACGTCTCGGCCGTCTACGACCTTGTCGTCCAGGAGATCCCGCGCCGCGGTGCGGGCACCCACCCAGTCGCCGGACTGGAGCCGGGCGTCGATCGCCACCAGCCGCTCCCGGTAGACGGCGACCGGGAGGTCCTCGGCGTACGCACCTGACGGCAGGAGCAGCAGGGCGGCGAGCAAGAGGCGGCGGCTCATGCCTCCTCCTGCACGGGCGGGCGCAGCGCCGCGAACCAGGCGGCCAGATCCTCGCCGCTCTGCCGTGCGCGTGCCTGGCGCACCGCCACGACCAGGGCTGCCAGCCAGAACGGTTCGAGGAGGAGGATCGCACCGGCGCACGCGAGCACGACGAACTGTTGATTCTCCCAGCTCAGGGCGACCTCCCACCACGCACCGGCCGTGCCGGTCATCCCCCCGGCCGCCCAGACCAGGATCTGGAACAGCATGCTCAGGTTGAGGAACACGACCGGCACGCCCATCAGAAAGACCAGTGTGAGCCCGGCGAGCACGCCGAACGGCCGGGCGTGGCGCAGCACGTGGCCCAGCGACGCGAAGAGCCCCGGCCGGTGGTCCAGAGCCGAGGTCGCCGCCGCGAGCCCGCCCAGCACGGCGAGGACCGGGAGGGCCACGAGCGTCCAGCCCAGGGCGAAGAAGAGCACCTCGGCCACGGTCGCGGCGTAAAGATAGGACACGAGACCGGCGGGGGAGAGCCGCAGCCGCTCGCGCCAGGAGATCCGGCGTTCGGCCTCCCCGCCGGTGAGCGCCAGCGTGCAGGAGCGCGCCCAGACCGCCCGGCCCCAGAAGGCGAGCAGCAAGGAGAGCGTCACCCAGACGGACAGGCCGGTCAGATAGGAGACATGCTCCGAGGCCTTGTCGCCGAGCTGCAGCAGGCGATTGGCGAGCCAGGCCTCCAGAAAGCGCAGCGGGAGAGAGGCCAGCATCAGCAGTCCCGCCATCCCCGGGAGCCGGCGGGAGACCAGATCCACCGCCGTGTCGAGCACCGCCCCGGTCGTCAGCTCGCGGCGGCTCATCTCACAGCACCTCCGCGAGAGCGGCACCGATCCAGCTGCGCAGGATCGTTGCGACGGCGAGGAGAGCGAGCGTCGCCACGGTCAGGAACACGAGGCGCAGGCCGCCGCTGCGCTCTCCGGCCGTCGCCCGACGTTTCGCCAGACAATCGACGCAGCAGTGGATCCCCTCCCACAGCGTCGAGCATCCCTGGCAGAGCGGTTTGCGGCAATCGACACAGATCGCCAGCGCCGGGCGATCCGGATGGTTGAAGCAGCGGTGGGGGACGGTGGGTCGCAAGGGCAGCCTCATTCTACCCGCAAGAGGAGCCGAAGCGCCTCTGTTAGAATGGCTGCCGTCACACCAACGTTTCCTGGAGACTCTCGAATGCCCTGCAAGAACCATCCGTCGATCGAAGGACCCCTATGGGCTTGCTCGCGGTGCGGTCAGTCCTTTTGCATGGATTGCATCGTCCAGGTCGGCGGTCAGACCTACTGCGCCGAGTGCAAGGCCGAAGCCCTGCGAGACCTGCGGGCCGGCGTTCCGGTGCAGCACCAGCTCGAGCTGGCCCGGATCGGCCAGCGGTTCATGGCGATCTTCCTGGATGGATTGATTGTCGGCGTCCCCATGATGATCGTCATCATCGGTGGATTCGCACTGCTGTTCGTCGGGTTGGGGATGAGCGAAGGCAAACCTCCGGAAGAAGCCTTCGCGGGTGCGATACTCGGCCTTCAGCTCGTCCTCACCCTCCTCGTGGCCGGCGTCTGGATTGTCTACGAGGGCGAGATGCTGGCGCGCAGCGGCCAGACCTTCGGCAAGAAGATCATGAAGATCAAGGTCGTCACGCCCGAGGGGAACGACATCACCCGAGGCCAGGCCTATGGCCGGGCCGCCATGCGCCAGCTGATCAGCCTGTTTTGCGCGCTCGTCGACTATGTGACGGCCTTCGGCCAGGATCGCACCTGTATCCACGACATGGCCGCCAAGACCCGCGTGGTGGAGTGGAATGGCTGAGCTGCGCCGGGGACCGTACATCGGTCCCGCCTGTCCGCGGTGCCGGATGCCGCTCGACCTCGAGATCGTTGTGGCGGGGGAACAGAGCTGTCCCGCCTGCAACCACCGGTTCGAGGCGACCCCCTTTGCCCCCCCGGAGGAGCGCGCCGAGGTGGTGGCTTCGTTGCTGGAAGCGGGTCCGGACGGCGGGCTTCCATGTGGCCGCCACGCCGGCAACGCCGCGGTGGCGCACTGCTCCCGTTGCGGCGTCTTCATGTGCGCCCTCTGCCGGATCACCATGGACGGTCTGGAGCTGTGCCCGTCCTGCTTCGACCGCCTGGCGAGCGAAGGGGCGCTCCCTTCGGCGCAGACCCGGGTCAAGGACTTCCGCGGTCTTGCGGTCTCCGTCGGGCTCTTCGGCTGTCTCGTCTCCTTCTTCGGCCTGCTGACCGGGCCGGTGGCCCTTTATTTCGTCTGGCGCGGGTTCCGCCAGCGCCGGGAGCTCGGCGAGCGGGGAGGCATGGTCTCGCTGATCCTGTCGGCTCTGCTCGCCTTGCTGCAGATCGGCGGCTCCATCTTCATCCTCTATGCCTTCCTCAGCGAGGTGGGCAAATGACGGCGCCCCGGCGCGAATACCTGGGCACGCTCGTCGCCTGGAACGAACGGCAGCGGATCTTCCGTACCGCGGAGGCGTTGGAGGTCGATGCGAGCAACCGCTTCGAGATCGTGCGGCGGCGGGTCTTCTACGACGAAGTGCTGCTCGCCACCCTGCACCGCGAGCCGGGCGGGGGACCCGGGCCGTGGAGGCTCCTCGCGGTGGCGCCGATCCTCGTCCTGATCGGCATGGCCTTCGGTGAGGCTCCGGCCTGGCGCATCGGCATCTGGGTCACCGCCGGTCTTTTCGGGCTCGCCGGCCTGGCCGGCCTCGTGCTCCCGTCGTGGATCGTCACCGCCTTCGGCAAGCGGGCTCGGGTGCAGATCCGCTTCCGGCTGCGTGAGGCGAAGGCCCGTACGGTCTACGAGGACCTCTGCCGCGCCGCCGCCGCGGCGCAGGCTCCGGCTGCTCTCGAAGCCGTGCCGCCGCCTTTGCCGGAATCGCCGACACCTGGACATCCGGACGAATCTCCGCCTTCTCTGGGATACTCCGAGCGAGGAGAAGATGGATGACCCTGAGAAAGATCCCCGCCGTGCTCGTCGTCACCCTGGCTTTGGGAGAGGCCGCCGCCGCCCAGCCGCCGGACCCGAACAAACCTCAATTCGCCCTCGGCCTCGCCGCCATCAGCTCGCCCGAGCCCTACAAGGGAGCGTCCGACGACCTCCTCGTCGTGCCGGCGATCTCGTTTTCCTACAAGCGGTTCTACTTCCGGGGGATCACCGCCGGCTACCGGCTGTTCGACGCGGAGGGATTCCAGGCCGACGTGATCGCCCGTGCGCGGTTCGGCGGTTTCGATGAAGACGACAGCCCCTTCCTCGCCGGCATGGAGCCCCGGCGCAAGAGCGCCGATGGCGGTTTTGTTCTGACCTGGGAGAGGGAGCGCTTCGGCCTGCGCTTGACGCCGCTCGCCGATCTTCTCGGCCGCAGTGGTGGGCAGGAGGTGTCTTTCGAGGCGTTCGTACCGCTGCGCCGTGGCCCGTTCCGGCTCGAACCCAGCGTCGGCGCGGTGTGGCAGAGCGCCTCGTTCGTCGACTACTACGCCGGGGTGCGCCCGGAGGAAGCCCGGCCGGGCCGTCCGGCCTATGAGGGGGAAGGCGCCTTCAACCTGACCGCCGGGTTGAGCGCCTTCGCGCCGGTGACCCGCAAGATCGTCTTCCAGGGCTTCGTGAAAGCCGAGCGCCTTGCCGGGAGCATCGCGGACAGCCCGATCGTCGAGGACGACCTCGGCTGGGTGGGCTTCGCGGCGCTCAGCTACCAGTTCTGAGCGCCGCCGCCGTCCAGGCGGCCCGTCACCACCCCATGAGGTCGATCGAGTAGGGGAGCATCTTGCGCCACCACGGCCAGTCGTGGTTGACGTCGTGCCCCCACATGTCGAGGAAATGCGGGATGCCTTTGCGGTGGAGGACGTCGGAGAGCGTGCGGGAGGCCTGGGGGGCCTCATAGGCTCCCTGGCCGGTCAGGACGTGGATCTTGCAGGTGTTGCGGAGCAGGTGAAGATTCGGTCCTTCCAGGTTCGACAGATACCAGACCGGGTTGTTGAAATAGACGTTGTCGTCGCTGTAGCCGCGCAGGTAGTCGGCGTCGAGGTCGTAGAAGCCGCTCATCGCGATGACGGCGTCGAACAGGTCGGGCCGGCGGAACAGGGTGTTGGCGGCATGGAAGCCGCCGAAGCTGGCGCCCGCGGTGGCGATCCGCAGGTCCTGGGACTGGCAGACCGTGCGGATGTAGGGGACGACCTCGTCCTCGATGTACCGGTTGTAAAGCGCCTGGCGGCGGGCCTGCTCGGGGACGGGCAGGCTCTTGTCCATCCAGGACTGGTTGTTGATGCTGTTGATCGAGAACAGCCGGACGCGCCCGCCGTTGATCATCGGCGCGATGGCGCCGACCAGGCCGAACCGCTCGTTTTCGAGGAAGTCCGCCGCCGCGGTGGGGAAGAGCAGGATCGGGTGTCCCCAGTGTCCATAGGAGACGATCGGCATCTCCTGCCCGAGGCTCGGGCTGTGCCAGCCATCAATGATACGGCGATCCAGATCCATGACCTCTCTCCTCTGAGAATCCCCCCGGGGCGATGCGGGCGGGTGGGCGCGCTTCCTGCGGCAGTGAGGAGGATATCCGGCGGGAGGCGGGTGGGGCAAGGGCAGCCCGTGAAACGAAAAAGCCGCCCCGTCACCGGGGCGGCCTTTCTGTACAGGAGAGGGGCGTGAGCCCTAGAACCGCATGCCCACGTCGAAGTAGAGGACGCTGCCTTCGTAGCTGCCGTTGTTGCCGTTGAGCAGCAGGGCGCCGGGCAGGTAGAACTGCAGGTCCTGGCTGATGAAGCTGTCGAGGGTGTAGTCCTCCCAGAGGTAGCCGAGGCCGAGGTTGAAGCGGTCGTTGATCTTGAAGCCCAGCTTGGCCATGGCCGCGGTGAGCTCGTTGTCCTCGTAGTTGGCGAAGTCCTGGGCTGCGGGACGGGTCCCCAGGGGGAGGCCGCCGGCGAAGGCGGTGAAGTCGGCGTCGCCGTTCGAGTCGGAACGGCGCAGCGAGACGTCGGCCGTCCAGCGCTCGGCGAAGGTGGAGGTGAAGCCGAGGCCCAGCGTCGCCGTGCTCTCGTCGAAGTCCACTTCCCAGTTGTCGAGCTCGCGCGTCGAGGGGGTCGCCCCGGACTGCCGCGAGATCATGAAGGTCTGGCGATCCGCCCACTGGCCGAACAGGTAGAAGCTCAGCGCGTCGCTCGGCACGTAGGCGATCTCGGCGTTGTACTGGAAGATGTCGTCGGAGACCAGGCCGAGCTCGCTCTCGTCGTAGTCCTCGTCCCGTCCGGTGACACCGAAGGTGGCGTTCCAGGAGTCGGTGGCGAACCACTGGGCCTGGAGGTTGTAGTCGTCATAGGAACGCTCCGCCTCGTCGAACCGGCGCAGCGCCTCCGGGAGCGTGACGCCCTCGGGGTGGAGGAAAGTGGCTTCCGAAGCCTCGACGTCGTAGCCGTCGATCGTGCGGTCGCCGTTCTCCCAGCGCGCCCGCAAGGTGAGCTTGTCGAAAGGCCGGGTGTCGAAGGTGACGCGCAGGACGTCCTCGTCCGAGCTCTCCACCTCGCGGTACTTGCGGTCCCAGGTCTGGAGGCCGTACGACAGGGCGAGCCGGCTCTTGGTGCCGATGTTCCAGCCGAATTCGCCGCTGATGTCGTCGCGGGTGTAGCTGTAGGGAACGTTGACGCGGGCGATGTCTTCCCAGACGCCGTGGTACCGCACGTAGCCGGGGAACTCGATCCGCTTCGAGGTGTTGTCGTAGTCGTAGTAGCGATACCGGAAGGTCAGGTCGAAATTCTCCCCGATGTCCGTTCCCGCCTGGGCGGTGAGGTTGGTCACGTCGACTTTGTTGTCGGCGTTCCTCGCCGGCAGGTTCGCCGCGTTGGTCGGATCGAACGTCGAGCCGTTGAAGTTGATCCCGACGATCGAGTTGTTGAGGGTGTAGGGGAGCAGCGCGTCGTCCTGCTTCATGGTGACGGTGGCCGCGCTGCCGTTCAGGAACCAGGTGCCGAATTTGGCGCGCCCGGTCAGGAAGAGCTGGTCGGACTTGTTGTCCGGTGCGAGGTCGGCGAAGCCGATCGCTGCGCCGGCCACCGAGGAGGTGCCGGGGGCCTGATAGGCCGAGGCATCCGTGGAGTTGGTGATGCGGAACGGGTTGTCCCAGTACACCGTGGGGATGCCGTTCTTGAAGGTGGACATGCGGTAGCCGAAGCGCAGGCCGGCCTTCTCGCCGTTCCATTCGCCCGACACCTCGGTGTCCTGGGTGGTGTAGTCGATCGGCTCGGGCAGCTCGGTGATGTTGTTGAACCCGAAGGTCGCACCGAACGGCCGCGTACCGTCCCTCTCCTCCCGGAAGTACTCGACGCCCCAGTTGAACGCCGCCATCTTGCCGAGGTCGGCGCGCACCCGCAGGCGGTCGCGCTGCAGGCCCACGTCCACCCGTGTGGCATTGGCGATGTAGGGGGCGAGGAGGTTGTTGAGGAAGGCGAAGGTGAGCAGCGACCGGTTGGCCGTGGCCGCGTTCTGCAACGCGGTCTGCGTCGCATCGGCGATCTCATAGCGGCCGCCGCCCGTGCGGTTGAACAGCATCCGCGCGTCGTTGCCGAAGTTGTGGACGATCAGGTTGTAGTCGACGTCGAAGCTGTAGCGGCCGACCACGCCGTACCCGAAGGTATAGCGCGCGTCGTCGTAGGCGATGTTGTCGGCGTTGAAGTCGAGGTACCGCTCGCCGTCGGCGCTCTCGCCCGACAGACGCAGCATCCCGGTCACGCCATCTTCCAGATCACGATATTCGCTGAACTTGGCCGAATTCGTGTCGGTGTCGCTGTTCATGTAGGAGAGGACGAACTGGTCCACGCGGAAGGAAAACCCCTTCGCCTCACCTTGTGCCGCCTCCTGGGCCGCGAGCGGCGCCAGGCTCGCCCAGAGGAGTGCTCCGGCAGCCAGGGCGGTGATTCGTGTGATGCGCATGGCGTCCTCCTAGTGACCCAGGTACGGGGCTGACGGATGGTTGCTGCCGTGAATCAGGTTGTGACAGTCGGCGCACGACCGGTTGAACAGGCGGTTGCTGCTGGTCGAGGGGTTCTCGAGCGTCGGAACGCGCAGGCCGTCGTAGAGCGTACCGGGGTGGCGCGTGTTGGCGTGGCACTGCTGGCAGAGGTAGGGGACCGAGGTCTTCTGCAGCTTGAGGTGGTTGGAGCCGTGCGGGGTGTGGCAGCTCAGGCAGTTCTCCCGCACCGGCGCGTGCTCCCAGAGGAACGGTCCGCGCTTCTCGGTGTGGCAGGTGTAGCACTGCTCGTTGACCGACACCGCCTTGATCATCTTCGGCGTCTGGGTGCCGTGCGGGTTGTGGCAATCGGCGCAGGTCATCTCTCCCTCGCGGATGGGATGGTGCGACGTCTTCCACATCTCGGCGCGGACGTCCTTGTGACAGGTGAGGCAGGCTTCCGTCTCGTTCTTGGCTTTGAGCTGGCTGTTCTCCGATTTGGGGTTGTGCACGCTGTGGCAGTCGATGCAGGTGACGCCACGCTTCTGGTGGGTGCTGCCGTGCCAGAAGAACTGGTTCTTGCCGTCGTGGCAGGTCTGGCAGACGGCGGACTGCTGGCTCTTGGCGAGCTTCGTGATCTTCGGCCGCAATGCCGGATCGTCCGGATTCTCGGCGTGGGCCGCGGCGGGACCATGGCAGCTTTCGCAGCCTTGCGTCGCTTTGCGCGCGAAGGCCGCCTTGCCATGGACGGTGGTGGCGAGCTGGTCGCCGACTTCGCTGTGGCATGCCACGCAGGTTTCACTTCCTGCATAGCCTTGGGGGGTGACCGGCGCGACGGCCGGTTCGGCGGGTGGCTCCTGCGGTGACGCGAACCCGAAGCCCACGAAGGCCAGGAGCGCCACGGCACAGAGCGGAAGCAGAAGTCGATACGGTCTCATGAGCTGGATCTCCTCCCGTCTCTTTCGGCCCACACCAAGTGGAGGGCAGATAGCGGGTTGTGAACCTGCGCGTAGTCTGGACGTAGATCTTACATTCCCGACACGGCCGGCCGGACGGTCTCTCGTTGGCGACAGGGTAGTGGGTTGTCCTACCCGTTGGGGTGGGGGGTGGGT
>DIHE01000026.1:0-131 GCA_002420005.1 Holophagales bacterium UBA5704
CTTCGGCGAGGCCTTCGCCCGCCTGCTCGCCGGGATGCTGGGCGCGCACTGCCCCCTCCTCCTCGACTCCATGCATCCGGCGCTCAAGGCGGCCCAACGGCCGTGGCTGCGCCGGGTCGTCGAGCGGCGGG
>DIHE01000026.1:232-11764 GCA_002420005.1 Holophagales bacterium UBA5704
TGGGCCTCGTAGGCGAGCGCGAACACGCCGTCCGGGAGCGACGGCTGGAGCGCGGCGAGCTCCTCCAGGGTCTCAGGGACATGTTGGACGAGCCTGGTGTTGACGTAGAGCGCGACCGACTTGGCGCTCAGCGGGACGCCCCAGTGGACGCCATCCTGCAGCACGGCGGCGAGCGCGGGCGGGCTGTAGACGGCGACGTCCTCGAGCGCGGCGTCGGCCGGGCCGACGAGCTCNNGCGCCGGGTCGTCGAGCGGCGGGTGGCGGTCGAGGAGGCGCTGGAGCGCCAGGACGCGCGGGTCCGGGAGCGCGGCCACAGCCTCCAGGTGAGCCCGCAGCGCGGTGCGAGCCCGCTCTTCCTGGTGTCCCGGGGCGAGCGGCGGCGCATCGAATGGCGCTCCGACGGCGACGGCTGGGGCCTGCGCGGACGCGAGGACGGCGGCGGCACCGTCGCAGAGCTGCTGCAGATCATCGACGAGAACCCGGCGGTGGTGACCCCCGGCGTGCTCGCCCGCGGCGCGATCCAGGACGCCGTGCTCGGCACCGTCCTCCAGGTGCTCGGGCCGGGCGAGCTCTCCTACATGGCGCAGGTCGCGGCGGTCTACCCGGTGCTGGAGGTCGATGCGCCGTGGGTGGCGCTGCGCCCGCAGACGCTGGTCCTCGAAGGGCACCAGATCGAAAAGATCGAGGAGCTGGGCGTCGGTCTCGCCGACCTCCTGGGCGACCGCCAGCAGCTCGACCGCGCGCTGACCGCGCACGAAGGGGGCGACTTCGTGGCGCCGATCCGCGCCCGGGTCGCCACGGCGCTCGACGAGCTGCGCGGCACGGCGCTCGCGGCGGACGCCAACCTGGAACGGCCGTACGACAAGACGCGGGAGCAGATCCTGCGCGCCCTCGACACCTTCGGCGAGAAGGCGATCGCCGCGGCGGCGCGCCAGAACGAGGTGCGCGCCCGCCGGGTGGACCAGCTCCGCGAGGCCTGCCTGCCCCTCGGCAAGATGCAGGAGCGGGTGATCGCCGCCGCTCATTTTCAAGGCAAGTACGGAGAGCGCTTCGCGGCGAGCTACTGGGAGCAGATGGGGCTCGACGCCGCGGTGCTCCAGGTGATCTCGCCCGCGCGCAAGGAGGGATGGTCATGAAGCTGGACGCTCTCGCGATCGGATCGCATCCCGATGACGTGGAGCTGGGCTGCGGCGGCATCGTGGCCCTCCTGGCGAGCCGGGGCCGGAAGGTGGGCATCGTCCACCTGACCCGCGGCGAGCGCGGCACCCGGGGCACGGCCGAGGAACGGCAGCGCGAAGCGGAGGCGGCCGCCGCGGCCCTGGGCGCCGTGGAGCTCGTCTTTCTCGACTGCGGGGACGGCGCCCTGCGCCACGGCGAGGCGGAGGAGGACGCGGTGATCGAGGTGCTGCGCCGGTTCCAGCCGGAGCTGGTGCTCGGTCCCACCCCGAGCGACCGCCATCCGGACCATGGCCGCTCGCACCGGCTGGTGGCCGACGCCTGCTTCTATGCCGGGCTCGCCAACCGGGGACCCGCCGGCCCGCCGCACCGGCCGGCGGCGGTCTTCTCCTACATGCAGCACGACGGCTTCGAGCCCTCGCTCATCGTGGACGTCACCGCCGTCTGGGAGCAGAAGATGGCCTCCCTCAATGCCTACCGCAGCCAGATCTTCCAGCCCGGGGCGGCGCCGGAGCCCGCGGACGCACCGAAGACCAAGGTGGGGAGCCGGGAGTTCCGCCTCACCGTCGAAGGCCGCGCCCGCCACTTCGGCCAGATGATCGGCGCCGAGCTGGGCGAGCCGCTGTGGAGCCGGCTCCCCCTGGCGGTGGCGGATCTGTTCACCGTGCTCCCGGGAGGTCTGCGATGAGGGTCGGGATCAGCTGCTATCCGACGTACGGCGGCTCCGGCATCGTGGCGACCGAGCTGGCGATGGCCCTGGCGCAGCGGGGGGACGAGGTGCACGTGATCAGCTATGCGCTGCCGTCGCGCCTCGCCCCGTGCACGCCGCGGGTCTTCTTCCACGAGGTGGTGACGCCGCGCTATCCCCTGTTCGACCAGTACCCGCCGTATTCGCTCGCCCTGACCACCAAGATGGTCGAGGTGGCCCGCCACCAGCACCTCGACGTGCTGCACGTGCACTACGCGGTGCCGAACGCGGTGTCGGCGGTCCTGGCGCGCGAGATCCTGGCGCCGCAGGCGCTGCCGGTGGTGACCACGCTCCACGGCACCGACGTCACCCTGGTGGGTGCCGATCCGAACTACCTGGAGACCACCCGCTGGGGGGTGATGCAGAGCGACGCGGTGACCGCGGTGTCGCAGTCGCTGCGCGGCCAGACCGTGGAGCAGCTCGGCGTGACCAACGAGATCCACGTGATCCCGAACTTCATCGATCCGGTGCGCTATGAGCAGGCGCGCGGCGGTCCCGGCGCGCGCCGCTGGGCCGAGCCGGGGGAGCGCCTGGTGGTCCACATCTCCAACTTCCGGCCGGTCAAGCGGGTGATCGACGTCGTCGAGACCTTCCGCCGGGTCTATCGCCGGATGCCGTCGGTGCGCCTGTTGATGGTCGGCGACGGCCCGGAGCGCGGCCGGGTGGAGCAGCACTGCCGCGAGAACGGCCTGTGCCACGCCATCACCTTCGTCGGCAGCCTGCCGCTCATCGAGGAGGTCCTGGTGGGCGCCGACCTCTTCCTCCTGCCCTCGGAGTCCGAGTCGTTCGGCTTGGCCGCCCTGGAGGCCATGTCGTGCGAGGTGCCGGTGATCACCACCAACGCGGGCGGCCTGCCGGAGGTGGTGGAGGAAGGGGTCTGCGGCCACCTGCTCCCGGTGGGCGACGTGGACGGCATGGCGGAGGCGGCGCTGCGTCTGCTCGGCGACGAGCCGGTGCGCCGCGCGTTCGGGGCCGCCGGGCGGCGGCGGGCGGTGGAGGAGTTCGGCCAGGACCCGATCGTCGGCCGCTACCGGGCGCTCTACGAACGGGTCAGCGGGCGCTCCTGAATGCCCGCCTACCGGAGCCCGGCGGGCGAGGCGCGCGCCGAGATCCGCGAGAAGGGGTCGCGCTTCCTCGCCCTCCTCGGCCCGGCGGCGGACGAGGAGGCGGCGCGGGCGCGGCTCGCCGCCGTGGCGCGCGAGCACCCCGATGCCACGCACCACTGCTGGGCCTGGCGCCTCGGCGATCCGCCGCGCGAGCGCAGCTCCGACGCCGGGGAGCCGGCGGGGACCGCGGGGGTGCCGATCCTCCAGGTCCTGCGCGGTGCGGGCCTGTCGGACGTCGTCGCCGTCGTCGTCCGCTGGTACGGCGGCACCAAGCTGGGCAAGGGAGGGCTTGCCCGGGCCTATGCCGGCGCGACGCGCGACGCGCTCCCCCTGCTGCCGGTCGCCCTGCGCGTGCCGACCGAGCGGCTGGCCCTGCGCGTGCCGTATGAAAAGGTCGGCGCCGTGAAGCGCCTGGTGCATCCGCCCGAGGTCGAGCTGGAGGGTGAGGAGTACGGTGCCGAGGCGCGGCTCGTCCTCGCCGTCCACGAGGGGCGGGTGGCGGCACTGCGCGATGCCCTGGCGGATCTCGGTATAGACTGTTCCTCAAAGGAGGTCTTCTCATGAGTGAACCTGGTGTTCCGCCGCCGCCCCCTTACAATCCTCTTCCTCCTGCCCCCCCCTCCGGTGCCGTCAGCCCCAACCGGAGCCTGATGATCATCCTGTCCTACATCTGGATTCTCTTCATCGTGCCGTTCCTGGTCGAGAAAGAGGACACCGAGGTGCAGTGGCACGCGAAGCATGGCTTGGTGATCCTGATCGCCGAGATCGTCCTCCAGACCGCCCTCTGGATCGTCGGGATCGTCCTCTCCCAGATCTGGGGAAGCTTCGGCTGCATCCTCGGTATCGCACGCATGCTGGTCTGGGTCGGGTTCCTGGCCGCCCGCATCATGGCCATCGTCAAGGGCGTCAACGGCCAGCGGCTGATCATCCCGGGCATCTCGGAGCACGTGAGCCGGTTCTAGTCCGCATGCGGAAGCCGTCCCCCTTCGGCCGCTGGGCGCTGGCCGGCCTTGCGGCCCTCGGGTGCTTCTTCCTTCTTCATCTGTGGGTGCCGGCGCCGGGGGCGCAGAACAGCGTCTGCCTGATGCGCCGGCTCTCCGGCCTTCCTTGCCCCGGGTGCGGCATGACCCGGGCCTTCGCACATCTCGCCAAAGGGGAGTGGGCCGCGGCGGCGTCCGACCACCTGCTGGCCTATGTCCTCGCCGCGGAGCTGGCCGTCGTCTGGGTCCTCTGGGGTGTGGCTCTCGCCCGCGGCCGGGAGCCGCGGCCACCGGCGAGTTTCGAACGGCTGGCGCTGGGGCATCTCGCCGTCCTGGTCGCCTTCTGGATGGGCCGCCTCGCCACGGGGACCCTGCCCTGGTGAGCCGGCGCCGCCGTCTCTGGGTCGCCGCCGGAGTCCTGTGCGCTCTTCTCGCGGTGGATTTTTCGCTGGCGCCGCAGCACCAGGTGAGCGCCCGCGTCCTCCTCGGTGCGATCGACCTCTACCAGGCGACGCTCTCCCCTCTCTTCCGGAGCGCGGGGGTGCGGTGCCGCTTCCAGCCGACCTGCAGCCACTACGGCGAGGCGGCGATCCGCAAGTACGGCACCCTGCGGGGGACGCTGAAGACGCTCGGGCGCATCGTGCGCTGCGGTCCCTGGACCCCGGCCGGGACGGTGGACCTTCCCTGAGAACCATGCCATGCTCGCCCGGACGGGAGGGCCGCTGTGGAGATGGACCGGATCGACTACCCCAGACTCATCCAGGATGCGCTGCGCGACGTGGTGCGGCGGGTCCTGGTCCAGGCGGCCGAGCACGGGCTGCCCGGCGATCATCACTTTCTGATCGCCTTCCGCACCCGGCATCCCGGGGTGCATCTGCCCAAGTTCTTGCGCGACCTGTACCCCGACGAGATGAAGATCGTGGTGCAGCGCCAGTACTGGGACCTCTACGCGGACGAGGAGGCGTTCTCCGTCACCCTCTCCTTCAGCGGGAGCCGCCAGCGCCTGACCGTGCCGCTCGCGGCGGTCACCGCCTTCGTCGATCCCTCCGTCGAGCTGGTCCTGCGCTTCGAAACCCCCGGCCCGCAGGCGGCCGGCGAGGCGCCGGCCGAACAGGCCGAGGCGGTCGAGGCGGTCGATGAGCCGGCGGCGGCGGAAGCTCCGGAGCGCTCGGCGGAGGTCCTGCGCTTCGATCCCTCCCGCCGCAAGTAGCCGCCGCGGCGGGCCTCGAATCTTTTGCGGACCTTCGTTGTTCCCCACCTCATGAGCGTGAGTGAGCCTGTGTCGACTCTCCCCCGGCGGCCGGCGCGCGCCGGCCTTTACGGGGGTCTCGTTTCTTCCAAGCAGCGCACTCCGCTGCGCGACCCCGGTGACGTGGCGGGCCGCCCGCCGAAGAAACCCCTCGCGCTGCGGGTGGTTCTCGCCGATGCCGTGGACCTGATGCGCGCCCGCAAGGGGCGCCTCGCCCTCGGCCTCGGGCTGATGGCGATCAACCGCCTCTGCGGCCTGGTCCTGCCCGGCACCACCAAATACCTCCTCGACGACGTGATCGGCCACGGCAACCGCCAGATGCTGACCTGGCTGATCCTCGCGGCCGGCACCGCCACCCTGCTGCAGGCGGCGACCAGCTTCAGCCTGTCGCAGGTGCTGGGCAAGGCGGCGCAGCGCTCGATCACCGAGATGCGGCGCACCGTGCAGCGCCACGTGAGCCGCCTGCCGGTCGGCTACTTCGAGCAGACCAAGGCCGGCGCTCTGCTGTCGCGGGTGATGAACGACGCCGAAGGGCTCCGCAACCTGGTGGGGACCGGGCTCGTCGAGGTGGTCGGCGGCATGGTGACGGCGGTGCTCGCCATCGGCATCCTCTTCTACCTGAGCGCCAAGCTCACCCTCATCACGATCGCCGTCCTCTCGCTGTTCGGCTTCATCATGCTGCGCGCCTTCAAGGTCCTGCGTCCGCTGTTTCGCGACCGCTCGCGGATCAACGCGGACCTCTCCGGACGGCTCACCGAGTCGTTCTCGGGCGTGCGGGTGGTGAAGGCCTATGGTGCGGAGCGCCGCGAGGCCCTGGTGTTCGCCAAGGGCGCCCACCGGCTGTTCCGCAACGTCGCGCAGACGATCACCAGCTTCTCGCTGATCGGTGCCGCCTCGACCCTGCTGCTCGGCGTCATCGGCGTGAGCATCATGTCGGTCGGTGCCAACGAGGTGCTCTCCGGCCGCCTGACCCTCGGCTCCTTCGTCTCCTTCACGCTCTACCTGGGCCTGCTGGTCGGCCCGGTGGTGCAGATCACCAACATCGGCAGCCAGCTCACCGAGGCGTTCGCCGGCCTGGAGCGCATCCGGGAGATCCGCAACGAGGTGCCGGAGGATGCGGACGAAGCCTCCCGCCACCGCCTGGAGCGGATCGACGGGCGGGTCGAGCTGCGCGACGTCCGCTTCCACTACAAGGAGGACGCGCCGGTGTTGCGCGGCCTCTCCCTGGTGGCGGAGCCGGGCACCTCGACGGCGCTGGTCGGGCCGTCCGGCTCCGGCAAGAGCACGCTGATCGGCCTGATCGCCGCCTTCCACCGCCCCACCTCCGGGAGCGTCCTGGTGGACGGCCACGACCTGGCGCAGGTGAAGCTCCACGACTACCGGTCGCACCTCGGGGTGGTCTTCCAGGACAACTTCCTGTTCGACGGTACGGTCTACGAAAACATCGCTTATGCGCGGCCGGATGCGCCGCCGGAGGACGTGCTGCGCGCCGCGGAGATCGCCCGCTGCGACGACTTCGTGCGCAAGCTGCCCGAGGGCTATGAGACGGTGGTGGGGGAACGCGGCGTCAAGCTCTCCGGCGGCGAGCGCCAGCGGGTGGCGATCGCCCGCGCCATCCTGGCCGATCCGCGCATCCTGATCCTCGACGAGGCGACGTCTTCGCTGGACAGCGAGAGCGAAGCGCTGATCCAGGAGGGGCTGACCGAGCTGATGAAGGGGCGGACCACGTTCGTCATCGCCCACCGCCTGTCGACCATCCGGCGGGCCGACACGATCCTCGTCCTGGAGCAGGGCGAGATCGTGGAGCGCGGGCGCCACGACGAGCTGCTCGCGCTGGGCGGCCGCTATCACGCCCTCTACACACGGCAGTACAACCTGGACTCGAACCTCTTCCGCAACCCGGGCGAGGCGGAGCCGGAGGAAGAGGAAGAGAAGCCGCTCGCCAAGGCGGACGCCGGGGCGACCGGGCGGTTGCCGCTGATGCCGACCTAGTTCACCAGGGTCGAACGCTCAGGGAGGTCCGGGGGCGGGTTATGATTCCCGGATGATGCTCCGCTCACTGAAGCTCGTTGATTTCAAGAGCTTCCGGGACACCCGGATCGCCTTCGGGCCGTTCACCGTGCTGGTCGGCACCAACGCATCGGGCAAGAGCAACGTCCAGGACGCTCTCCGGTTTCTCCACGGCTGCGCGCAGGGCTTCACCGTCGCCGAGGTGATGGATGAGAAGTGGGGGCCGGGAGGGCTCTTGCTCTGGCGGGGCATCCGCGGCGGGGGCCGAGAGATCATCCGGGCTGGCGGGGACTCCTTCAACCTGGAAGCCGCCGTGGACCTCCCGCGAGGCAAACGGTGCAAATACACCGTCACGGTAGGATTTCATGCAGACCTCAAGGCCCTCGGCGTTCAAGACGAAGATCTCTTCGTGGATGACCACAAAGCCTATGTCGGTGGGCCTCCGGCAGGGCGGCCGTCCCTTACCCGGTTGAGTGAAGCCGGGCCCCTCGTCGAAGCCCTCAAGAACATCCGCTTCCTGGATCTCGCACCCGACGCGATGCGGCTTCCTTCGACACCCGGCGAGCAGTCTTTAGGGGATCGAGGAGAGAACCTGTCGACCGTCCTCCTCAATCTCACGGCGGACGCCGCGAAGAAAGAGGCTCTGCTGGGCTGGCTGCGCGGCTTGACCCCGCTCGACGTCGTCGACCTGCGCTTCCATGAGGACCTCGCCGGCCGGGTGCTCGTCTATCTGGTCGAAGCGGGAGGTCGCGAGATCTCGGCCCTGAGCGCCTCCGACGGGACGCTGCGCTTTCTCGCCTTGGCGGCGGCCTTGCTCACCGGGAAGTCGGGCCACCTCTTCTTCATTGAGGAGATCGACAACGGCCTCCATCCGACGCGGCTGCACCTTCTGCTCGACGTCATCGAGCAGGCGACCCGGCATTACGGCTGCCAGGTGGTCGCCACGACCCACAACCCGCAGCTCCTCGCCTACCTGTCGCCGGCAGCACGGGAGGATGCGGTCCTGCTCTACCGGCGGGAGCACGAGGACTCCTCTGGAGCGATCCGCATCGTCGATCTTCCCGACGTTCGCCGCATCCTCGAATCGCAGGACCTCGGCCGGCTCTTTGCGACCGGCTGGCTCGAGGACGCCGCCGAGCTGATGGGCACCGAGGCGAGCCGTTGAGCTTCAACGTTCTCGCCATCCCGGAGGACTTCCGGAAGGACGAGCACCTCCTGAAGCCGATCCTGGAGAAGATGCTCGCAGCCTGTGGCCGCAAGGCCAGAGTCCGCATCTGCAAAGATCCGCTGCTCGGGGGTGTCCGCGAGGCGCTGAAGTGGCCTCGCATCCAGGAAATCCTCGACCGCTATCGCGGCATGGTCGACTGCTTCCTCCTCGTTGTCGATCGCGATGGCCTCGCCGGCCGCAAGGAGAGCCTCGCGGCCCTCGAACGCGAGGCTACTCGATTCCTCGGCGCCGAAGGGCGATTCTTCGCCGAGAACGCCTGGCAGGAGATCGAAGTCTGGGCATTGGCCGGCCTGACCGACCTGCCCCGTTCCTGGTCCTGGAAGTCGATCCGAGAAGCGGCGAACGCCAAGGAGGCCTACTTCGACCGTTATGCCCACCAGAAAGGGCTCACCGGGGCGCCTTTTGGTGGCCGAGAACGGCTCGGGCCGCGCGCGGCCCAGAACTATCCGCGCATCCGGAAGCTCTGCCCCGAGGACGTGGCAGCCCTGGAAAACCGCCTGCGGCAGGCCCGAGAGCCTGGTTGACCAGGGGAAGCACGCGCAAGCAGGCAAGCCGCTCGCCAAGGCGGACGCCGGGGCGACCGGGCGGTTGCCGCTGATGCCTTCTTGACCCACCCTCCGAATCTGGGGCCTCACCCCCCAAGGTTCGGCGGCCACGCCCCAAGTCCGGGGCGTCACCCTCCGGCCTCTGCTCAGGACCGTCCGACCTTGGGGCCTGGCCGTCCGACCTTGGGGCGTGACCGTCCGGTCCTGGGGCGTGACCGTGCGGCTCTGGGGGGTGACCGTGCGGCTCTGGGGCCTGGCCATCCGGCTCTGGGGCCTGGCCATCCGGTCCTGGGGCCTGGCCATCCGGTCCTGGGGCCTGGCCGCCCGGTCCTAGGGCCTGGCCATCCGGTTCTGGGGCCTGACCATCCGCATTGGGGGCGTCAACCCCCAACTCTGGGGCGTGGCCGCCGAGGCGAGCGTGGCCGGCCCACGCCGGGGAAGGCCTTTCCCTCGCGGTAGCAGCGGCTCCTTCGGCGAGGGACGGTGCTTCCCTCGCGGTAGCAAAGACTCCTTCGGCGAGGGAAGGCTCTTCCCTCACAAGAGAAGAGAAAAAATCCGAAAAATCTCCAAAAAAGACTAGACGGCCGACTCGGGTCGGTCGTAGAATCTGTCGTACGAGGCGGGCAGGGGAAACGGAATCCGGCCCAAACCTGCCGGCCTCGGTAAAACGGCTGATCTTCCGGTGCCAATGTCGGTCCCGGAGTTTCCGTAAGGAGAAGCAGTATGGATACCGTGTCGTATGCCGAATTTGTCAAGCACGCCGACGGCCTGATTGACGCCATCGACCTGAGCTCTCCGGGGCAGCAGGCGGGTCTCGCCACCGAGCGCGCGGAGCTCGTGGAGGCCCTGGCGGAGATGAAGGCTCTCAAGGCCCGGCAGGTGGAGCTGGTGGCTGTTCGACTGGAGACGTCGCAGCTGCTCGGCGCCGCCATCCGGAGGGCGAAGGATGCCGCGATGTCGGTGCGCGCCGTCGCCAAGGGGAAGCTCGGTCCCCGCAATGAGCGGCTCGCACACTTCGGGGTGGCCCCGGTGCGCCAGCGCTCGAAGAGGGCACCTCTCGCCACCGCCAAGAAGAAGACCCAGGGAGGGGCCACCGGAACGACGCCGGGTGCCGTGGTCTCTCCGCACTCCAAGCCTGCCGCCTGATCCCTCGATCCATCCCTCCATCTCCCCGGGGGGCGTGCCGTGAGCACGCCCCCCTTCCCATTCCTTCCCCTGTCCTCGTTCCCGTTGACCCTCCCCGGAAGAGCCTGTATAACCGGTGCCCTCCGGAATGCCGAAGGAGGCCGACCGATGCCGCGTGATTCCCGTGCCAACCAGCTTCAAGCCGCCCGCCACTTGATCGAGACCATCCGCGGCTCCGCCGACCTCCCGTGGGGGGCGGAACCCTTCGCCTCGGTGCTGGCGAAGCTCCGGGACAGCCACAGCCAGGCGCAGGCCCTTTACGAGCGGCATGTGGCCCTGACGGCGCAGCTGCGCGAAGTCGCCGTGGAGCTGGACGAGGCATTGCGGGAAGCCCAGGACGACACCATCTCCATCCGCAGCCTGATCCGCGGCAGGATCGGCCCCTACTCCGACAAGCTCCTGCTCTACGGCGTCAAGCCGATGCGCCGGAGGAAGCGCCCCACGGGTTCGTGAGCCGGGGCGAACCGCCCCCTAGTTCACCATCCGCTCGAAGCCTTTGCGCCGCTGGACGGTCTTCGGCGCGTCCGGGGTGCCGAAGAAGCCTTCGTGGCCGGAGGCGTCGGTGGCGACGGCGTACATCTGGAGGTTGCCGTTGCGGTGCACGTCCGGGCGGATCTCGGCGGTGTAGCCCAGGGTCGAGCGCTCCAGCGGCACCTCGCGCCAGCGGCCTCCTTCGGGGCGCACCAGGAGCTTCACGCTCTTCACCAGGTAGTCATCGGTGACCCGGAAGCTCACCTCGATCACCTGGCCGCGGTCGTAGTCGAGGAAATAGCCGTCGCGCAGAAGGATCTTCGGCGGCTGCCGGTCGAGGACGGCGAGCTGCTCTTCCAGACGCTTCCGGAGGTCGGCGAATTGCGCGGCGAGGTGGGGGACCGGCTCGACGCCGCGCAGCATCTCCAGGCCTTCGTGCGGCTGGCGCTTGCGCTCGGCGTTGGGGAGGGCCTCGAGCAGTGCTTCCTGCCGCGCGGTCAGGTCCCGCGCCTCCGCGTAGATCCGGGTGCGCTCGCGGGCCACGTCGCGCTGCGGCCAGGTGCGCAGCACCGTTTCGAGGGGCGCCTGGGCCTCGGCGTACTTTCCTTCGCGGGCGAGCGCCTCGGCCTGTTCCTCCAGGGCGGCGGCGGCCTTGGCCCGCAGGCCGAGCGGGTCGCTGGCGCCGGGCAGCTCCTGCTCCAGGGTCGCGAATTTGTCCAGCACCTCGACATGGGCCGCGCGGGCGGAGGCCGCTTCGATGCCGGCGTAGCGCTCGACGAGCGAGCGGCCGAGCGCCAGATTGCGGCGCACGTCTTCCGGAAGACGTGCGCCGCA
>DIHE01000026.1:11966-12127 GCA_002420005.1 Holophagales bacterium UBA5704
TGCGGCGCACGTCTTCCGGAAGAGCGGCCTCTGCCGGGCCGGCCGCGGTGCGCAAGGCGAAGCGCAGGCGACCGAAGTCCCCTTGGAGACCCGCCGCGAGGTTCTCCTCCAGATGTTCGGCCCCGTAGCCTTGGATCACCGCCTGGGTGGCGGTGAGCGCC
>DIHE01000148.1 GCA_002420005.1 Holophagales bacterium UBA5704
GGGGGGCGGAGGGGGTGGAGGGAAGGGCGGCGGGCTCGGCCATGGGTATTTGTCTCAGACTGCGACGACCTCGACGAGACTCTCGAGCGCCTGGACAATAGCGCGCCCCGCGCCAGGTTGTCGACCTGCACCGAGTGCACACCGGAGCCCTGCTTCAGGGCTCCGGCGGTCCTACGCCGCTGCAGCGTGGAGCTTCACCCCAAGAGCTTTCGCAACCTTCAGGATCGTGGCAAAGCTCGGGTTCCCATCCGCACTGAGCGCCCGATACAGACTCTCGCGGCTCAGGCCGGCGTCCTTGGCGACCTGGGTCATTCCCTTCGCGCGTGCGATGTCACCGAGGGCTCGGGCAATGCCTGTGGCATCGTCCGGAGCTTCCTCAAACCAGGCGTCGAGATAGGCGGCCATCTCTTCGGGTGTCCGGAGGTGCTCGGCGACGTCGTAGGGGGTCGTCTTGGTTTTCGTCTTCTTCGTGGCGGACTGAGACATTGTGAATCACTCCTGGAAGCCCTTGGCGAGCCGGATCGCCGTCGCGATGTCCCTTTGCTGCGACGACTTATCTCCTCCTGCGAGAAGCAGCAGCAGTCGCTCCCCTCTTTGCGTGTAGTAGACGCGGTACCCAGGGCCGAAGTCGATCTTCAGCTCTGCTACACCATCAGTCAGCTCCCTGTGTTGGCCCGGGTTTCCGTGAATCAGGCGGTCCACCCGAACCAGGATTCGGGCTCGGCCCGCCCGATCCTTGAGCTCGTCGATCCAGACACGGTACTCCTCGGTCTTCTCCACACGCACGTGTTCAGTGTAGCCCAGAAGCTACTCTCTGTCACCGACGGCTCGCAGGCCGGACGAAGGCCCTGGGGGGCACCTCAGGTGGAAACGTCTCACGACAATGTGGATCTTCCACCCCGCGAGACGGATCGGCCGCCCAAAGAGGCCGGTCTTCCATCTCGAGAGAGGCGGGTCAGAGGCCCCGTCTCGGGTTCCTTCGATGTCTTCCGGTCGCCAGGACCGGCACAGCAGTTACGCCTTCACCGGGTCGAGGATGGGGACCGCCGCTGGCTCCACAAGTGCGGCAGCGCGGATACGAGCTTCGTACCTCGGCAGCCGGCGTCCCGCCGGCCCCTTCATTCGCCTGACCTGCGCTAGAATCTCTCCGCGAATGACCGAGAGCTTCGATGTCTTCCTGAGCCACAACAGCAAGGACAAGCTTGCCATCCGCAAGCTTTCCGAGGTGCTTCGGTGCTTCGCGCCCGGGGATTGAAAGTGTGGCTGGACGAATGGGAACTGGTCCCAGGCCGGCCCTGGCAAGAAGCCCTGGAAGAGGTCATCGAGACCACCGGGGCCGCCGCCGTGCTGGTCGGCAAGGATGGCCTCGGCCCATGGCAAGACAAGGAGATGCGAGGTTGTCTCGCCGAGTTCGTGGCCCGCGACCTACCTGTGATCCCTGTACTCCTGCCCGGCGCTCCGGAAAAACCTATGCTGCCTATCTTCCTGAAACGGTTCACTTGGGTTGACCTGAGAAGCGGACTCAACGAGGAGGAGGGGGTTGACCGACTCCAGTGGGGGATAACCGGCGAGAAGCCCGATCGCTCGAAGCCCATGCTGGTTCATGCGACAACCTCTGAAGCTGCGGTGGCCAGCCATCAGAGGGAAGTCGTGCAGGGTGGCCAACGCCGGCCCCGAGTTATGGTAGAATGCTTCAAATTTATAGCCCGTGAAGATGAATCTGGCGAGGAGTATTACGTAGAAGCTCTCCGCGTAATTAATCTTGGCGAGGCGCCAGCTGTCAGTATTCATCTCGATTTTCCTGAATTCTTAGGTTGGGCGGTTCGGCTGCGCAAAAAACCACCAAGCCGCTTCTGAACTCTAATCCTCCTCCCGCCCCAGAACCTCGGGGGGCGGGGAATCGGCCCCGGCGGCCGCGGCAAGGCCCAGGCGGCATTGGGGAGGCCCACACCGGAAGCGCGTATTCAGCAGGCCAGGCACGGAGAGGCCCGCCTCTTGTCCGGCCCGGTAGGTCGATGCCAACGAGCCGGGATGCGGCACGCGGGGAGACCGACGCCGGTAGCGATACCACCACCTGGCAGGATCGTTGAGAGATACACTCCCCTCTGATGCGAGAGCCTCTCTTTCCCGACCTGCGCTCCTTCCTCGACCACCTCCGCCGTGATGGCGACCTTGCCGTGGTGGAGGCTCCTGTCGATGCCCATCTGGAGGCTGCCGAGATCCACCGCCGCGTGATCGCCGCGGGGGGGCCGGCCCTCTTGTTCACCAACGTCCGCGGCGCGGCGTTCCCGCTGGCGACCAACCTCTTCGGCACCCTGCGGCGGGCCGAGCTGGCGTTCGGCACCCGGCCGCAGCGCCTCATCCGCCGCCTCGTCCATCTCGCGGAGACGCTTCTGCCGCCGACGCCCGGCAAGCTCTGGGGGGCGCGCGACGTCGCCCGCGAGGCGCTGCGCATCGGCACCCGCCGATTGCCGTATGGCCCGGTGGCCGACGTGGTGACCGACGACGTCCGCCTCGACCGCCTGCCGGTGCTCACCACCTGGCCGGAGGACGGCGGCCCCTTCGTCACCCTGCCGTTGGTCTACACCGAGCACCCCGAAGGCAAAGGGCACAACCTGGGGATGTACCGCATGCAGGTGCACGACCGGCAGACCACCGGCATGCACTGGCAGATCGGCAAGGGCGGCGGCTTCCATTACAAGGTGGCGGAGGCGCAGGGGAAGAGCCTGCCGGTGACCGTCTTCCTGGGCGGCCCGCCCGCCCTGATCCTCGCCGCCATCGCGCCGCTGCCGGAAAACGTCCCGGAGCTGATGCTCGCCTCGCTGCTCGCCGGCCAGAAGCTGCCGCTGGTGGAAGGCGTGGGACCGCATCCGCTCGCCGCCGGCGCGGAATTCGCCCTGATCGGCGAGGTGGCGCCGCGCGAGCGGCGGCCGGAGGGACCGTTCGGCGATCACTACGGCTACTACTCGCTCCGCCACGACTACCCGGTCTTCCGGGTGCGGCGGATGGCCCGGCGCAACGGCGCCATCTTTCCGGCGACCGTCGTGGGCAAGCCGCGCCAGGAGGATTTCTTCATCGGCGACCTGCTGCAGGAGCTGCTCTCGCCGCTGTTTCCGCTCGTCATGCCGGCGGTGGAGCAGCTCTGGTCGTACGGCGAGACCGGCTACCACTCGCTGTCCGCGGCGGTGGTCAAGGAGCGGTACAAGCGCGAGGCGATGGCGAGCGCCTTCCGCATCCTGGGCGAAGGGCAGCTCTCGCTCACCAAGTTCCTGCTCGTCACCGACCGGCCGGTCGACCTCAAGGACTTCCCGCGCACGCTGGAGCACGTCCTCGAACGCACCCATCCGGAGACCGACCTCTACGTCTTCTCCAACCTGTCGATGGACACCCTGGACTACACCGGCCCGGAGGTCAACGAGGGCTCGAAGGGCATCTGGCTCGGCCTGGGAGACCCGGTGCGCGACCTGCCGCGCGAGTTCTCGGCGGCCGAGCTGCCGCAGGGCGTCACCGAGGTGCGGGTGTTCTGCCCGGGCTGCCTGGTGCTCGGCGGGCCGGCCTTCTCCGCGGACCCCGGCGCCGCGGCGCGCTTCGTGACGCATCCAGCCTTCGCCGGCTGGCCGCTCCTCGTGCTCTCCGACGAGCCGCGGCGGGCGGTGGCCAGCCCGATGAATTTCCTGTGGACCACCTTCACCCGCTTCGAGCCGGCGGCCGACATCCACGCGGCGGCCACCCGCGTGGTGCGGCACCACCTCGCCTATCAGGCACCGGTGCTGATCGACGCCCGCCTGAAGCCGGGATTTCCCAAGGAGGTCTCGTGCGACGGCGAGACGGCGGCGACCGTGTCGCGGCGCTGGACGGAGTACTTCCCGGCGGGTGGCGTGGAGATGGGGGACGCGGAGGCCGCGCACCTGGCGCCCGGCGATGAATCGCCGGGCTAGCAGCAGCGCCCCATGAATGGGGCTTGAAGCCGGGTTCACCCGGCGCCGCTGCCAGCCCGGGCATTGATGCCCGGCGCAGGGTGTGGCTCGCCACGTTGCCGGGGCTGGCCCTCAGCGGCAGAAGCGGGCGAGGCCCTTGCGGTCCAGGACCTGGATGCGGTGATCGCCGTCCACGGCGATGAGCTTCTGCTGTTTGAAGTCCACGACGACCTGGTTGACCCGTTCGCGCGAGGCGCCGACGATCTCGCCGAGGTCGCTCTGGGTGAGGCGCAGCGGGATGATCGTCGCACCGGCGGAGGCCTTCTCGCCGGATCGCGGGCTTCCATAGCGGTCGGCCATGGCGAGGATCTGGCGGGCGACCCGGCCGGGGACGTCGAGACTGCACAAGGCCTGGATCTGCTCGTTGGCGAAGCGCAGGCGGTTGGCGAGCAGGCGGATGAGGTTGTTGGCCAGCGGGCTCAGGTCGCGCAGGCAGGTCTGGAAGGCGGCCCGGTCCATCCACAGGAGGCGGGAGCGCTCCGTGGTCACCACGTTGGCGGAGCGGCCGGAGCTGTCGACCAGGCTCATCTCCCCCACCGTGTCGCCCGGCCCGAGGAAGGCGAGGATGACCTCGCGGCCGTCTTCGCGGCTGACGTAGATCTTCACCGTGCCTTCGAGGATGACGTAGACCACCTCGCCCGGCTGCTCGGCGGTGATGAAGTGGGTGCCCGACGGGATCACCGAGGAGCGCAGCAGGCGGTTGATGTCCGCGAGCTGGTCGAGGGTCAATCCCTGGAACAGCTCCAGCTTGCCCAGAAGGCTCGGATCCTCGATGGCGGCCATCTCATCGCCCCAGCAACGCGGCGAGCACCTCGACGCCACGCTCCACGACGTCGGGCGGCGCGGCGGTGAAACAGATCCGGACGTGGGTCGGATAGGGTCCGAAGCTCGGTCCCGGCGCGGCAAACAGCCCCCGGTCCACACAATCTTCGAGAAAACCGGTGAGGCCGCGCCCGTCGAGCCGATCCGCCACGTCCAGGAAGAGGAACGTGCTTCCCTGCGGCGGTGCGACGCCCAGCCGGGCGGCGGCGCGCTCTCCGACGGCGCGGTAGCGCTCGCGCGCCTGTCCCACCCAGGCCTCTCCCGGCCCCTGCAGCACGCGCAGCGCCGCGAGCTGCGACGCCGTGGGGGTGCTGTAAAAGCTGTGAACGCCGATCTTGCGCAGCTCTTTCATGGCGCCCGCCGGACCGGCGATATGCCCGCAGCGGTTGCCCGCCATCCCGTAGGCCTTGGAGAAGGAGTGCGCGGCGAAGGTGCGCTCCGGCGCGAGCGGCCGGCAATAGGTATGGGGCTCACCGCTGAAGATGTAGTCCTCATAGACCTCGTCGGAGAGGATCCAAAGGTCCTCGCGGCGCGCCCACTCGACGAGGGCCTCGATCCAGGGGCGGGGGATGGTGCGCCCGGTCGGATTGCTCGGGGTGTTGAAGTAGAGGGCCACGGAACGATCGGTGAGGTATTCACGCACCACCTCGACCGCGCTCTCCGGCGAGTCGGCCCGGCCGAAAAAGGGAACCTCCACGGCGACTCCATGGAACGACTGCACGATGCCGGTGATCAGCGGCCAGTGCGGTGCGAGAAGCAGCACTTCGTCCCCGGGGGCAAGGATGGCACCGGCCACCGCGCCCAGGCCGCCGGTCGCCCCGGTCGTCACCAGGATGTTCTCCCGCTCGGTCGGTGCCCCGCTGCGCGCCCGCGTCTGCTCGACGAGGGCGTCGAGGAGCGCCGGCAGCCCTTGCGGGGCCGCGTAGCGGTGCATGCCGGGATGTTCGGCGACCCGCAGATCCTCCATCCGGCATCCCTCCGGCGGCTCCATCCAGGTATCCCCCACGTGCAGCGGGTAGACCTCCCCCTTGTGGGTCGCCAGCCGGTGGGCCAGCGCAGAGTAGACCGCTCCCGCGATGTCGAGGACCGAAGGAGAGAAGTTCGGATGGCGTGGCATCGGTGAGATCCTACCATTCCCGAAGGCCGGAGGGAGGACCCCGTTGGCATCCGTATGGAAATGCAGTAAAATTTCCGGAACGACAAACATTTCGAGAGATCTACATTGACGGGAGAGCGCTTCCTGCGGCTGGCGGTGATCTCGGTTCTTCTCTTGGGGACCATTGGGCTGTTGTGTCTCCGGGCGCGCGAGGCGGTGCGCAGCGGGGACCGGCGGATCGGGATTCTCACCGGCCAGGGTGCCGAAGGCATCCTGGCGCAGGAGGTCAGTTCCGGCTTGCCGGCGGCGCGGGCGGGGTTGCGCGCAGGCGACGAGATCCTGGCGGTGAACGGCCGGCCGGTGCGGACCTTGGCGGACTATCAGTGGGAGGCCGCCGGGTTCCGTCGCGGGACGACGGTGGAGGTCCAGGTCCGGCGCCGGGGGGAGCTGCTGTACGTCACGGTGGCTCCGGGTGTGAGCCCGTCGTGGAGTACCTGGACGACCTTCGCCATCGATGGGTTGACGGCGTTCTTCTATCTCGGGATCGCCCTGCTCGCCTGGCTGCACGGCTCCGGGGATCTGCGCAGCCGTCTTCTGCAGGGGTTCTCGCTGGCCGTCGCGGTGGAGCTGGTGCTGCCGCCGGCCGGCTCGGTGGGGACCCTCTGGATGCGGCCGGTCTATCTCGCAGTCTACTACGTGTTGACCGGCCTGCAGATGGGGCTCCAGCTCCATCTGGCGTCTCTGATCCCGGATCGCCCATCCTGGTTGCGCGCCCGTCCCTGGGTGATCCCGCTTTATTACGCGATCAGTCTGGGCGCCGGCCTGATGACCTGCATGTCCTATCTCACCGAAGAGGTCCTGGGCCGTCGGGTGTTCCCGTGGAGCAGCGAGTCCATCGGCGGCTTCATGCAGGGGTATGGGCTCGCCCTCTGGGCGGTGATGGTCTCCCTTCTGCTCGCGTCCCAGGCGCTCCGCGCCAGAGAAGAGATCGGGCGCCACCAGGCCGGTCTCGTGCTGGCCGGCACGCTGCCCTGGTTTTTGTTCCTGCTCGCCTCGTCGGTGCTCACCCGGCTCGGCCTGGAGGCGCCTCCCTGGCTGGACGCCCTGGAATCGGGCATCCTCCTCTGCTTCCCGCTGGCTCTCTTCGCCGCCATCTACCGCTATCAGCTCTTCGACATCGAGCTGGTGGTGCGGCGCAGCCTGCTCTATGCGGCGGTGACCGGTGCCCTGATCCTCGTCTTCTACACCGCCCTCGGGGCCGGCGGCTTCATCTTTTCCCGCCTGGTCCCCGGTGGGGAACACTCGGTCTGGGTGGTCTCCGCGTCGACGCTTCTGCTCGGCCTGCTCTTTGCGCCGTTGCGCCAGACGCTGCAGGGTCTGATCGACCGGCGCTTCTTTCCAGAACGGCAGGCGCTGCGCCAGCGGCTGGTCGCGCTGGCCGGCGAGCTTCCCGCCCTGGGCCGGCTCCCCCTCATGGGGCGGCATCTGGTGGACCGGCTCGAAGAGATCTTCGGCGCCCGCACGGCGACCCTGCTGATCGCCGATCCCGAGACCGGCCTCCTCTCCGTGCTGGCCACCGCGGGAGGCGTCGAGGCCGAGAGCTCGCTTCTTCCCCTGGACGATCCGGCGGTCGATCACCTGCGGCGCTCCCGGCGTCCCCTGCCGGCCGGGCAGCTCGCGGCGCGCAGCGCGGTCCTGGCGCAACGGGTGCCCGGCTTCGACCCGGACGGTCTCGGCATTCCTCTGGTCTCCCAGGATCGATTGATCGGCGTCCTCCTCGTCGGCGGCAAGGAAGGGCGGCGGAGCTATCCCGGTGAAGAGGTGGACCTCCTGTCCCTCCTCGCCCACCACGTCGCCACGGTGTTCGAGAACGCACGGCTGTTCGTCTCCGCCACCTACGAAGGTCTCACCGGCCTGCTCCGCCGCGAGGCGATCCTGGAGCAGCTCGACAAGGAGCTGGAGCGCGCGCTGCGCTACCAACGGCCGCTGACCATCGCGATGGCCGATCTCGACCGCTTCAAGGACGTGAACGACCGGCACGGCCACCTCGCCGGGGACTCCCTCCTGCGGCGGATTTCCCAGGTGGTGGCCGGCTCGCTGCGCAGCACCGACTGGATCGGGCGCTATGGAGGCGAGGAATTCCTCCTCATCCTGCCGGAGACCGAAATCTGGGGGGCGGTCGACGTCGCCGAGAAGGTCCGCTCGCTGGTGCAGGGCACACCGGTGACCCTGGACGACGGTTCGGCCCTGTGCGTCACCCTGTCGATCGGGCTCGCGTCGCTCGACGACCTGCGCGGGACCACCGGCAAGGTGACCTCCCGCGACCTGATCGCCGCCGCCGATGCAGCGCTCTATGCGGCGAAGCACAGCGGCCGGAACCGGGTGCATCCGGTGGTGGCGGTGGCGTAGGAAAAAAGACCAAGGACGACAAGGTCTCCAAGGACAACAAGGGCCGAGAGGAACTGGATGTCCTTGCCGTCCTTGCCGTCCTTTGGCATACCATCCTCGCCATGGCGCACCGCATCGCCCTCCTCGTCTCCGGTGCCTCCGGCATGCTGCTGCCCCGCCACGTGCTCGGGCGGCTCGCGGCGCACCCGGAGGTCGAGACCGTGCATCTCGCGGTCTCGGCGGGGGCGAGCCAGGTGCTGCGCCATGAGCTGGGGCCGGAGCAGACCGGCGCGGCCGACCTGGCGGATGCCGCGGGTCTCGCGCCGGAAGCGCGGGCGAAGGTGCGGGTGCACCGCGACAACGAGCTCGACGCGCCGATCGCGTCGGGCTCCTACCCGTTGACCGGGACCCTCGTGCTGCCGTGCAGCGCCGGCACCCTCGGCGCGCTCGCCACCGGCTCGGCGCGGACGCTCATCCACCGCGCCGGCGCCGTGGCGCTCAAGGAGCGCTGGCCCCTGGTGCTCGGCTTCCGCGAGACCCCCTACAGCCTGGTGCACATCGAAAACATGCGCCGTCTCGTCTATGCCGGCGCGGTGCTCCTGCCTCCGGTGCCCGCTTTCTACATCGGCGGCGAGGACCTCGGCCGCTTCCTCGATCACTACACCTTGCGTCTCCTCGACTCGTGCGGCGTCCGCGAGCCGGGGGAGCCGGGACTGCGCTGGGGAGAGGAGCGCCCATGACACCGCCCACCGCCCGCCGCTCGCCGCTGCAAACCCTCGCCGTCGTGCTCGAGATGATCAAGTTCGAGCACACGCTGTTCGCGCTCCCCTTCGCCTTCCTGGGGATGATTCTGGCCGCCCGGGGGTGGCCGTCGTGGCGGACGGTGCTGTGGATCGTCGTCGCCATGGTCGGCGCGCGCAGCGCCGCGATGGGATTCAACCGCCTGGTGGACCGGCGGATCGACGCGGCCAATCCGCGCACCGCCGGCCGCGCCCTTCCGGCCGGCCTGGTCAGCCCTGCGGCGGTGACCCTGTTCATCGCCGCCAGCTCGGCCCTGCTGCTCCTCGCCGCCTGGCAGCTCAACCCGCTGACCCTCGCCTTCTCGCCGGTGGCGCTGGTCGTCCTCTTCCTCTACTCCTACACCAAGCGGTTCACCTGGGCCTCCCACCTCGTTCTCGGCCTCTCCCTGGCCGGCGCGCCGCTCGGCGCCTGGATCGCGGTGCGCGGCGCCTTTGCCACGGCCCCGTTCGTGCTGTCCGGCGCCGTCCTCCTCTGGGTGGCCGGCTTCGACGTGCTGTATGCCCTGCAGGACCTGGAGTTCGACCGCCGGAGCGGCCTGTTCTCCATCCCGGCCCGCTTCGGCGAGGTGCCGGCGCTGGTGATCTCCGCCGTCCTCCACGTCCTCATGCTCGGGCTCCTCGCGCTGCTGCCGCAGCTCGTCCCCGGGTTGGGGGCCGGCTTCTGGACCGGCTGGACCGGTTGCCTCCTCCTCCTCGGCTACCAGCACTGGATCGTCCGGCCCGGCGACCTGTCGCGCCTGAACGCGGCGTTCTTCACCGCCAACGGCGTCCTGTCGCTCTGGCTCTTCGCGACGACCGCTCTTGATATACTCCTCCCGTGATCGAAGAAACACCCCCCCCGATCCTCCCGGAGACTTTTCCCGCGCCGCTGCGCGAGATCGCCACCAAGGTGCGCGACGGCGTCCGCCTCGATGCCGCCGACACGATGGTCTGCCTGACCACCCCGCATGTGCTCCATCTCGGCCGTCTGGCCGACACGGTGCGCCGGCGGCTGCACGGCAACCGGACGTTCTTCAACGTCAACCGGCACATCAACCCGACGAACGTCTGTGTCTACACCTACAACTGCAAGTTCTGCAGCTTCGCGGCCCTGCCGGGGGAAGAGCACGCCTGGGAGATGAGCCACGAGGACGTGTACAAGCATGCGGCGGAGCAGGGGGGCAACGCGGTCACCGAGTTCCACATCGTCGGCGGCCTGCATCCCGACCTGTCGCTGGACTGGTACCTGGAGATGATGCGCGGCCTGCGCGAGCGCTTCCCGAACGCCCACCTGAAGGCGTTCACCGCGATCGAGATCGGCTGGTTCGCCAAGCGCGAGAAGCTGTCCCTCGCCGAGGTGCTGGTGCGCCTGCGCGACGCCGGCCTGGGCTCGCTCCCCGGTGGCGGCGCCGAGATCTTCCACCCCGAGGTGCGGGAGATCATCTGCGACGGCAAGCTCGACGCGGACGAGTGGATCGAGGTGCACCGCATCGCCCACAAGATGGGGATCCGCAGCAACTGCACCATGCTCTACGGTCACGTGGAGAAGCCGGAGCACAAGGTCGACCACCTGATGCGCCTGCGCGACCTCCAGGACGAGACGGGCGGCTTCAACGCCTTCATCCCGCTCGCCTACCACCCCGAGAACAACTACATGGGGCTCAAGTACCACACCACCGGGCTGGACGACCTGCGCCACATCGCGACGGCCCGGCTGGTGCTGGACAACATTCCGCACATCAAAGCCTACTGGGTGATGATCACCCCCCGGCTCGCGCAGGTGGCCCTGCGCTTCGGCGCCGACGACCTCGACGGCACGGTGGTGGAGGAGAAGATCTACCACATGGCCGGCGCCGGGACCTCGCAGCAGCTCTCGCGCCCGGAGCTCGAGCGGATCGTGCGGGAGGCGGGCTTCGTTCCGGTGGAGCGCGACACGATGTACAACCCGCTGACTCCGCGACCGGCCGAGGCGGCCGTCGCCTCCTGACCGGCCCCCGTGAAGCCCGAGCCGCTCGGATTCCATTACGTGGCCGTGGACGGCCCGATCGGGGTGGGCAAGACCACCCTGGTCGAGCTGCTCACGCGCCGCTATGAAGGGGTGAAGATCCTGGAGGATGTGGACAATCCCTTCCTCCCCGACTTCTACCAGGACCGCCCGGGCGCCGCCTTCCAGACCGAGCTCTACTTCCTCCTGTCGCGCTACAAGCAGCAGCAGGAGATCGCCCAGCGCGAGCTGTTCGACCGCTTCCTCGTCGCCGACTACACGATCCAGAAGAACCGGATCTTCGCCTACCTGAACCTGTCGGACGACGAGCTGATGCTGTTCGACAAGCTCTTCGCGCTGCTGGAGCCGCAGGTGCCGGTGCCCGACCTGGTCATCCACCTGGTCGCCGACGTGGGAACCTGCATGGACCGCATCCGCCGCCGGGCGCGGAGCTTCGAGAAGACGATCTCGGAGGACTACCTCTCCGAGCTGATCGACGCCTACAACCACTACTACCACTACTACGACCGCTCCCCCCTGCTGGTCGTCGACACCCGCCACCTGAACTTCCCGCAGCGCCCCGAGGACTTCGACGAGCTCATCCACCGGCTCGCCCGGCCGATCAAGGGGACGGAGTACTTTCAGCCGCTGGGATCGCGGTAGGCAGCCGGATCAGCGTCAGCGCATCGAGCTCCCGAGAACAGGAGATCTCCCATGACCGACATCCCGCACACCGGAACGCCGCTTCTGTACGCAGGCTTCAGTTTGCTCGTCGTCATCCTGCTCGCCGTGGACTTCGTGCTGCTGCGGGCTCAGGGAAGCCACAAGGTCTCGGTGAAAGAGGCGGCCTGGTGGTCGGTCGTGTGGTTTGCCGCGGCCGGCGCCTTCGGTGCCTGGTTCTGGTGGCATCTCAAGGGTCAGTTCGGCCCCGAGGTCGCCGACGCAAAGGCACTTGAATATGCGACGGGCTACCTGATCGAAAAGGGCCTCGCGATCGAGAACGTCTTCGTCTGGATCACGATCTTCACCTACTTCTCGATCCCGCCGGAGTTTCAGAAGCGCGTCCTCCTTTGGGGGGTGGTCGGCGCGATTCTGATGAGAGCCGTGTTGATTTACCTCGGGGCCCTCCTGATTCAGCAGTTCTCCTGGATCTTCTATGTATTCGGCCTGTTTCTGGTCGCGACCGGCATCAAGATGTTCCTGTTCTCCGGCCAGAAGAGCGACCTCGGCTCCAATGCGCTCCTGCGCTGGCTCCGCGGCCACTTGCGCATCACCAGCGACCTGCATGGTGAACGATTCTCCGTGATCGAGAACGGGAAGCGGGCTCTCACTCCGCTGTTTCTCGTCCTTGTGCTGGTCGAGGTCACCGATCTCATCTTTGCCGTCGACAGCATCCCGGCCATCTTCGCCGTGACGGGCGACCCGTTTGTCGTCTTTGCGGCAAATACGTTCGCGATCCTCGGGTTGCGCGCCATGTACTTCCTGCTGGCCGATATGGCGGATCGCTTTCATCTTCTGGGATACGGCCTCGCCGCCATCGTCACCCTGGTGGGGATCAAAATGTTGCTCATGGGGGTCTACAAGATCCCCATTCTGTGGATGCTGGGAACGGTGGCGGCCGTGCTGGTCCTCTCCATTGTCGCGAGCCTGCTCCTGCCACCCCCCGCTCGCTCCATGGAAGGCCCGAGGTCTTGAAGGGTCGTCGGCAGGTCGTTCCCGGTTCAACGTTCAACGGGTTTCATCAAGGGAACCGCCGACCTCCTCGCCGAGGATCCGCTCCAGGCCCACGGTGACAACCGCGAAGCTGCGCAGGTTGAGCGCCTCGCCGTGCTGACGCCGGAACGCGGCGTCATACCGGCTTGCCTGCTCCCGTGCCTCGGTCAGGGCCCGGGCGACCGCGGGGAGCTGCCGCAGGGCCTCCGTATCCATCTCGCGAAGCTCCTGGCCGCTCCGCCCCAGGTCCCTGCGGCGGACAAGCTTGAGCTCGAAAAGGAAGTCGAGGTAGCCATGACGGCGCATCTCGGGCCGAACGAGAAGGCAGAGGTCCGCGTAGGACCGCTCCAGCTCGAGCTCCGACGAGACGACGTAGCGCGTGTCGTCGAAGAGGATGGAGAGGAAGAGCGTCTTGACCGCCATCTCATTGAGACCACCGCGGTCCCGGTTGGAGAGGACCGGCAGGAGCTTTTTCTCGAAGAAGGCGAGAAGAGGCGCAAGGTCGCCGCTCTGGAAGAAGCGCAAGGCGATCTCCCGCGCTGCGGAGCTGTCGCCCGGCGCGGGCAGGTAGATCTCCAGGAGGCGGTCGAGGAAGAGCTTCTTCACCACCAGATTCGGAATCCGCAACCGCCCGGGAACGTCGGTCAGGGTGAGCAGTCCCATGAAATAAAGCAGCGAGGCGATCGAGCTGCGATCGTGCTGGAGCTGCGTCAGCAGGCTTTCGAGGGAGAAGCTGGTCTCCAGGCGCGGGATGGCGATCTCCCCGTCGCCTTCTGTGAGCTCCTCGATGACGCCGGCACCGGCGGCGGTGCGGGCGAGGAAGGCGAGCTTGCCGTGGTCGGTGCGCAGGTTCTCGTCGTAGAGCTGCTCCGGGGGGACGCCCTGCCGGTGGAGATGGTTGAGGAAGTAGAGGACGTTCGTGGGGTTGTAGACCAGCGCGTCCCTCGAGCCCGCGGACTTGGTGAAGCGGTAGCCGTTGTACCAGGTGCGCATCGTCGCAGCGGCGTCCTCGACGGCTGCGGAGGCCAGGTCCTGCTCCTGCGCGATCTGCTCCAGGAGGCCGCGGATCTCGGATTCCCCGAAGCCGCAGAGGCCGGCGAGCTCCGGCTCCAGGGAGACGTCCTGGGCGATGTTGAACCCGCTCGTCAGGTCGTTCAGCGCGACCGGTGAGACACCGGTGATGAAGACCCGTTCCAGACCCTTGCCTTCCATGGCGCTCTTGACCGCTTTGAAGAGCAGCTTGAAGGGGCCGTCGGTGCGGACCAGAGCCCGGTAGGTGTCGACGTCCCTGGCCATGACCTCGTTGACAAAGTTGTCGTACTCGTCGATCAGGAGGTAGAGCCTGTGGGGTGTCCTGCGGACCACGCTGAGAAGGCTGGCGAGGATGGCCGCGGTGCTCCCCGCCGTGTCCACCTCGGCAGGCAGACGACCCTCATAGTCCGAGACCAGCTCTTTGACCGAGGAGCTGACGTGCTCGCGGAGGCTTTCGGCGATCTGCCCGACACCACCGCCGGGATCGATGACGGAGAAATTCCACTGGAGGATGAAGAAGTGATTGGCCAGGGGAGTCGGCGAGCGGCCGATGGCCAAGTCCCCGAAGAGAGGGGCAAACTCCTCGGCGCGGCGCAGGTCGTAGTAATTGGCGAGGGTCTGGAGCCACAGCGACTTGCCGAAGCGGCGCGGGCGCAGGAAGACGAGGGCGCTGCCCAACCGCTCGATCCGGGAGATGTAGGCCGTCCGATCGACGTAGGCCATGCCCTCCCGACGGATGCGGCGGAAGTCGGCGATACCGTAGGGGAGCGTGATCATAGGGGCCTCGCGGCCACTTTACCAAAGATCGCGTGTTAGGCTCCCCTGAATCGGCCCCGGCTGCGCCGGGCGGCTGGGGTTCATGGGGCCTTGCCCCGGGAGGATCAGATGAGCCGTATTCTGGGTCGCCACTCCGACAAGATCTACGCCCTGCTCCGCTGCGTCGCCGGCTTCCTGTTCCTGTTCCACGGTCTTCAGAAGATCCTCGGGCTGATCGGCGGGGAGGCGGTCCCGGTGGGCAGTCTGGCCTGGGTGGCCGGGATGATCGAGCTGGTCGGCGGCCTTCTCATCCTGATCGGCCTCTTTGCGAGTTGGGCCGCGTTTCTGTCCAGCGGCTTGATGGCCGTGGCCTATTTCATGGCGCATCAGCCGAGGGGAACCTGGCCGGTCGAGAACGGCGGCGAGCTGGCCGCTCTCTATGCCTTCGTCTTCCTCTACATCGCCGCCCGCGGCTCGGGCTCCTTCAGCGTCGCCCGCGCGCTCGGCAAGCCGGGGCTCGACTAGGCCGCCCTGCCTCCGTATCTACCGGCGGCGCGCCAGCTCGGCCTGGAGCTGCGAGCGGAACAGAGAGGCGCCGCCGTGCGCGGGGTGGCGGAGGGCCTCGGCCGTGACACCGAGCTCGGCGAGCGCCGCCTGCGAGGTGCGGCCGACGGCCAGCACGCGCACCGGTCCCAGCGCGGCGAGCAGCGCCTCCAGCACGTGCAGATTGGCCCGCCACAGCGGACGCTCGGGAGTACGGTTGCTGAGGGGACCCTGCGCCGCGTGCGGGTGCCAGGGGAAGGCATTCCAGAGCAGGGTGTCCTGCGGCAGGCCGCCCAGGGCGTCCCAGACCACGCTGCCGGACGGCTCCAGCCAGAGCGCCGGATTGCAGCTGGTCGCGGCGAACGGTGGGCCTACGGCCCACGGCAACCGGCGGCCCTCCTCGCCCGCGAGCTGCCGCTCGCTGGTGAAGGCGATCCCGGAGAAGCGTCCGCCGCGGTACCCCAGCGCCTCGCCGAGCAGCAGCCGGCGGACGGAGCCGACCCGCTCCACGTAGGCCTCCAGGTTGCGCCGCCGCTGCTTCGCCGCCCCCCGCCCGTCGAGCTCCGGGTCCTCCTCACGGTACGGGTTCACCACCCCCGGCGCCGCGCCGCGCGGGCCTTGGTAGAGCAGACGGAAGGGCCGGGCGAGGTCGGTGGGCACGGCGCGCATCCTATCGCGCCGCCGTGAACAGATAGTGCTGCACCCTCCACTCGTCTCCGCCCGCGGCGCCGAACAGCTCGGCGCAGGCGAGAAAGAAGATCCGCCAGCGCTCCAGCCAGAGACGCCCCTGGCCGCGGCCATAGACCTGCTCGAACAAGGCGAGCGCCGCGCCGCGGGAGGCGTCGAGGTTCTGCAGCCAGGCCTCGGAGGTCTTCTGGTAGTGCACGCCGGAGACCGGCCATTGCCCGGTGAGGGTGAGCGGCCCCTGGAAGGCGGGGAGGAGGCCGGCGGCGGGCATCAGGCCGTCGGTGAAGAAGTGGCGGGCCATCCAGTCCCCGGGGCCGTTGTCTTCGAAGGCGTAGGTCAGCTCGCGGTGGCAGAAGACGTGGACGAAGAGGTGGCCGCCGGGGAGGAGCCAGGAGGCGATCCGGTCGAGCAGGACGGCGTAGTTGCGGACGTGCTCGAACATCTCGACCGAGACGATGCGATCGAAGCGTTCGGCGGGCGCGAAGCTGTTGACGTCCGCGACCTGGTGGCGGACGTTGCCGAGACCCCGCCTCGCGGCCTCGGCGGTGATCCAGTCCCCCTGGCTCCGCGAGTTGGAGACGGCGAGGAGGCGGCAATGCGGAAACCGCTCGGCGAGGTAGAGGGTCAGCGCGCCCCATCCGCAGCCGAGGTCGAGCACCGTCTGGCCGTCCTCGATGCGCGCCCGGTCGGTGGTGACGGCAAGCATCTCCTCTTCCGCCGCGGCGAGCGTCGAGACGCCCGCGGGCCAGAGGCAGCAGCTGTATTTCAGCCGCGGCCCGAGGACCTGGCGGAAAAACTCCGCGGGCACCTCGTAGTGCTGGCGGTTGGCGGCGTCCGTGGAGAGCGCCACCGGTTCGGCGCTCAGCCGGCGGACCCAGTGCTCCAGCCGCGCGGCGGGCGCGGCGGGCTCTCGGCTCCGCTCGTCGCGCAGACGCTCCGCCAGCAGGCGGCGGATGCCGAAGCGGATCACCGGATCGGGGAGCAGGCCGCGGTCGAGCAGGGAGGAGATCATCGCGCACCTCCGGCGTCGGGCCGGACGAGGGCCGGGACGCGCAGCATCAGCGGGAAGGCGATCCCCCACTCCACACCGATCGCCAGCAGGCTCGGCCAGGCCGGCTCCGGGAAGGTTGCGGCGCCCATCCGGACCCCGGCCGCGTAGGCCGCGGGACCACCCACCGCCCCCAGCAGCGCGGCGAGCCACGGCCGGCGCGCGAGGAGCAGGCCGAGGCCGGGGAGCGCGACCGCCATCAAACACCAGAGAGAGGTGATCCAGGGCGAGGCGACCCCGGGGAGGAGCTCCGCGTTGAAGCGCACGAAGCCGCAGGCCGCCAGCGTCGAATCCGCCACGGTGCCGGCGAGGCCCAGCAGGGCGACCGCCAGCAGCCAGCGGCCGCGGAGGCCGCGCTCCAGGCGCAGCGCAAAGCCGAGGACGAAGAGCGCGACGAGCGCCGGCCCGATCCAGATCCAGCCGCGCGCCGCGGAGGCCACGGCACCGAACCAGACCGCCTGGTAGACCACGAACAGGGCGAGCGCCCCGAGCGCCTCACGCTTCACGCAGGGTCCCCAGGAGCGTCTGCCCACGGAACTGCGGGCCGGCGAAGAGGATCTGCGCGTCGCCGATCACCCGCTCGCGAAAGCCGCCTTCGCAATAGCAGAGGTAGTACCGCCAGAGACGGAGGAACCGCTCCGGGTAGCCCTGGGCGAGGATGCGGTCGCGCGCCGCTTCGAAGCGGTCCCGCCAGTGGCAGAGCGTCTCGGCGTAGTGCAGCCCGAGGTCCTCGACGTGCAGCGGCGTCAGCCCGCTCGACCGCGAGGCCGCCGTGGCGAGCGCGGTCAGCGAGGGGATGAAGCCGCCGGGGAAGATGTAGCGCTGGATGAAGTCGACGCTCTGCAACGCCGCCTCGTAGTTGCGGTCGGCGATGGTGATCGCCTGGAGCGCCACGAGGCCGTCCGGGCGCAGCAGCCGGTCGAGGGTGGCGAAGAAGGTGGGCAGATAGCGATGGCCGACCGCCTCGATCATCTCCACCGAGACGATCTTCGAGTAGGTCCCCGTCAAGTCGCGGTAGTCCTTCTGGAGGATCTCCACCCGGTCCTCCAGCCCGGCCGCGGCCACCCGTTGGACGGCCACGGCGTGCTGCGAGGGCGAGATGGTCGTCGTGGTCACCCGGCAGCCATACCGGCCGGCCGCGTGGACCGCGAAGCTGCCCCACCCGGTGCCGATCTCCAGCAGATGGTCGTCCGCGGTGAGCTGGAGCTTGCGGCAGAGGCGGTCGATCTTGGCCTCCTGCGCCTCCTCCAGAGTGAGGCCCGGCGTCTCGAACAAGGCCGCCGAGTAGGTCATCGAGGCGTCGAGGAAGGTGGCGAAGAAGTCGTTCCCGAGATCGTAGTGGGCCTCGATGTTCTTGCGGCTCCCGGTGCGCGAGTTGGGGCGCAGCGCATGCCAGACGCGGGCGGCGAGGTGGCCGAGGCGGGCGAGGCCGGACTCCAGATGGCCGGTCACCGAGCGGTCGCGCGCCATCAGCCGTACCAGGGCGGTCAAGTCCCGGCTGTCCCACCAGCCGGCCAGGTAGGCCTCGGCGGCGCCCAGGCTGCCGCCGGTCGTGAGCTCCCGCCAGAAGCGCGGATCGCGCACCTCCAGCTCGGCGCGGAGGCCGTCGGCGGCGGGCCGGCCGAGGCGGGTCTCCGTTCCGGCCTCGCGCAGGAGAAGCTCGCCGCCGGTCAGCCGCTCCAGGCGGCCGAGCACGAGCCGCCGGCTCAGCCCGCCTTCGGAGCCGGTGCGGGGGGATGCGGATGAAACGGGATGCCGCGCAGCTTCAGCAGAGCGGCCTGCCAGTAGATCCATACAAAGATCCTCAGCGTCATCGCCGGGTACCGGAACAGGACCCGGCGCAAGGTTCGGGCGTCGAGCGGATGGCGGGCGAGCTGGAGGGTGGCGTCGAAAACCTTGCTCCCGGCGTGCAGGTTCTCCATGTGCACCAGCAGGCGCTCCCCCGGCGGCCGGATCAGCCAGCGGTACTCGTGGTCCATCGGGAAGAACGGCGAGACGTGCAGCTCCTTGGCGAACCGCGCCTCCCAGGTGCCGCCGCGCGCCGCGGCCGGATCGCCGCTCTCGACCACATACAGATGGCGCTCGTCCCACGGCGTATTGGTGACCTCGGCCACCACCGCGGCCAGCGCGCCCTCGGCGTCGTGACAGAAGTAGAAGCTGACCGGGTTCATGCGAAAGCCGAGCGTGCGCGGGTTGGTGAGCAGGCGCACCGGGCCGGCCGGCCGGCGGCCCGTCCGTTCCGCGACGAGGCGGCGGACCTCCTCCGCCCACGGGAGGGCCGGATCGCCGAAGTAGTCGCGCCGCCGCAACCAGGCCAGAGCGGGTCCGGTCGTCGAGAGCCAGTTGCTCACCCGGCCCACCGCGTCGAGCTCGTCGAGATCGACGGCGAGCAGGAACAGCGGGTAGGTGAAGCGGTGACCGCGCGGCGCAAAACGGCGGTGGCGCACGGTCCCGAGATAGAGGGCGCTCTCCATGGCGACAGGCTCGCAGGGGCCTCAGGCGGCCCGCGCCGCGGTCTGGGCGACCGCCTCGGCCGCGCGCCGGCCGCTCCACAGGCCGTCCTCGTGGAAGCCATAGCGCCAATACGCGCCGCCGTAGTGGGTGCTCCGCCGCCCGCTGATCTCCTCCCACCGCTCCTGCGCGGCCACCGCCGCGGCGTCGAATTGCGGGTGGGCCATCTCCTCCTGGCGGCACAGCCGGGCGGGATCGATCGCCGCGGTGCGGTTGAGCGTCACGCACCACGGGGTCTCGGTGGGCAGCGGCTGCAGCAGGTTCATCAGATAGGTCACCCCGAGGCTCTCCGCCCCGTCGAGCCGGACGTTCCAGCTCGCCCAGGCGCGGCGTCGGCGCGGCAGGAGCGCGGCATCGCTGTGCAGGGCGACATCGCTCGCCCGGTAGCGGATGGCGCCCAGCACCTCCCGCTCGGCGGGCGTGGGATCGGCGAGCGCGGCGAGCGCCTGGTCGCTGTGCAGGGCGAGCACGACCTGATCGAAACGCAGCGTCTCGCCGGCCACCGCGATCTCCACCCCGGGATCGAGCCGGCGGATCGACCGCACCGGGGCGCCGAGGTGGAAGGTGGCGTCGAGCCGCGCGGTGAGAGCCGCCACGTAGGTCCGGGAGCCGCCACGCACCGTGCGCCACTGCGGCCGGTCGAGCAGATCGAGCAGACCGTGCTGGCGGAAGAAGGTGAGCAGCGTCGCCGCCGGGAAGTCGAGCACCTGCTCGACCGGCATCGACCAGATGGCGCCCGCCATCGGGCGCAGGTAGAGATCGACGAACGACTGCGGCAGCCGGCTCTCCTGCGCGAACGCCGCCAGCGAGCGGTGGCGGCCGGCGGCGAGCTCCCGCGTCCCTGCCCGATAGAACCGCCAGGCGCCGGCCACGATCCCCCAGAACCGGGGATCGAGCAGATTGCGGCGCCGGGCGAAGAGGGCGGAGAGACCCTCGCCGCTGTACTCGAACCCGGTGGCGGGATCCGAGGCGCTGAAGCCCATCGAGCTTTCGACGGTCTCGACCCCCAGCTCGTCGAGCAGGGCACAGAAGCCCGGATAGTTGCGGCGGTTGTAGACGATGAACCCCATGTCCACCGGAAAGCGGCGGCCCCCCTCCTCCACCTCGGCGGTCAGCGCATGCCCACCGGCCCGCGGTGCCGCGTCGAACACGTGCAGCTCATGGCGTCCCGAGAGCGACCGCGCCGCCGCCAGCCCCGCGATCCCCGCACCGACGACGGCGACCTTCATGCGCCGCCCCCGGTCTTGCGCGGCGGCCGGGGGAGAAACGAGCTGGTGCGTTCCACATACTCGCGGTACCCGGGGCGGCGGCTCGCCATCCCCGCTTCGAGCAGGGGGACGCCGGAGACGCGCAGCAGGAGAAGAGTCATCACCAGCGGGGCATAGAGCGTCCAGACACCGCCGGACACACCGAGCGCGCAGAGGCCGAAGCCCCACCAGAGGAGAGACTCCCCGAAGTAGTTCGGGTGCCGGCTATAGCGCCAGAGCCCGGTGTCAAGCACCCGCCCGCGGCTCGTCGGATCGCGCTGAAACGCCACGAGCTGCGCATCGGCCACCGCTTCGAAGAAGAAACCCACCATCCAGAGTACGCAGCCGACGATGCACCAGATGGGTTGCACGACCGGCCGGAGCTGGACGAGGACGAGGGGCGTGCAGAGCAGCGCCACCAGCGTGGCCTGGAGCCCGAAGACGGTGAACAGGCTTTGCCACCAGAAGCTATCCCCCCGCTGCTTGCGCATCGCGGCATACCGCCGGTCCTCCCCATGCCCCCACCCGCGCCAGGCGATGTGCACAGCGAGCCGCAGGCCCCAGACCGCCACCATGGCGAGGACCAGCATCTGTAAGGGAGAAGAGGCCTCGGCGCGGAGCCAGGCGATGACCGCGGCGGCCACGAAGCCCGGTCCCCAGAAGATGTCGATGAGGCTGACGTCCCGGCGGGCGACACTCACCGACCAGAGGACGAAACCACCGGCGAGACAGAAGGCCCAGATGAAAAGAAGAGTCGAAACCACGAGGCCAGCATACGCCAAGCGCGCCGCCCGGGGGTGGGTTGTCCAGGATCGAACGTGGAGGGGAGCGAGAAGGTGGTGCGCCCTAGAGGATTCGAACCTCTGACCTACAGCTTCGGAGGCTGTCGCTCTATCCAGCTGAGCTAAGGGCGCTCGATGTCAAGACGGCGGGCCGTTCGGGGCCATCCCGCTTGCGGCGCGCGGATCATACCAGGAAGTCCGCGCCGCGGGGAATCGCAGCGGCGGAATCCTAGCATCCCCGGCCCCCCGGAGGCCAGAATGACTAGAATCCGCGGTATGACCCGCCACCACCGACCGCTTCTGATGGTATCCCTCCTGCTCCTGCTTCTGGGACTCGGCGCCTGCTTCGAACCCCCGGTTCTCGAAACCCTCGACCTGCGCTTTCTGCGCGATGGCTCCTTCGTGGTGACCAGTACTGTGGAGGTGGCCGACGCGGACGAGAAGAACCAGGCTCTCGCCCGCCGGATGGAGCGGGTGCGCCAAGAGCTGGAAACGGGGTCCGACGCCTGGGGCGGGCGCTTCGCCTCCCTGGAGCCCGTCGCCGAGCGGTTCGCCTGGGAAAAGCAGCTCGGGGAGATCCGCCGTGGCACCCGCTCCGCGGTGGCCGATGAGCCGAGGAAGCTCGGCGCCTTCTTTGGAGACACCTCGCTCGCCGTGTCCTACGAGATCCGGGACGGCGTCGCCGAGCTCTCCATCTCCCCGGGTGCCGCCGGCCGGGCCACGCGACGGCAGCGCGACGTGGTCGAGCAGACCCTGGAGACCTGGAGCGGCGACGTCGCCGCCTACCTGCGGGAAGCCGGAGCCCTCTGGGCTTACCTGGACGAGCACCCCGACCGCGCCCACTCCTGCCTCGGGACTCTGTTCAGCGACCTGCTGACCGACGACGTCCGCGCCGGGCTCGACCCGTTGGACGAGGACGAACAGAAACGGGTCAAACGCCTGGAAGAGGCGATGGAGAAGGTGATGGCCGTCCTACTCGTGGCGCCGGGAGAGGATCACTCCCCGGACGAGCTGTCCCACCTCGTCTATGACCCTTTTCCGGCGCGCCTGGTCGTCCGTCTCCCCGGCCGCCCTCTCGAACGGCCCGAAGGCTTCGAGGTCGCCGAAGGCGGCAAGGCCCTCGTGGCCGTCGGCCCCGGCCTCTGGGAAGCCCTGCGCTCCCTGGAAGGACGTTGGCTCGCACCGGATCCGGTGCTCCTCTACGTCCGCAACAACCTGAAGGAGCCCAAGGCCTTGATCGATCTCGACGCCCTGGCCGCCACCCCGCGGCGGGCCGATCCGGTTCCCACCGCGGATGAGGTCTGGCAGGAGATCGAAGGACGCCTGCGGCCGGCCTCCCTCTATCAGGTGGCGTTCGCCGTCGAGCCGGATGCGGAGGTCACGGCGGAGGAGATCGGCTGGACGCCGTAGGTTTCCCCCTCTCCCGGCCGGCGGGGACCTATAATCCCCGCCATGACCAACCCCATCCATGTCATCGGCGGCGGCTTCGCCGGATCGGAGTGCGCCTGGCAGCTCGCGGAACGTGGGGTGGAGGTGGTGCTCCACGAGATGCGGCCGGTACGCTCGACGCCTGCCCACAAGTCCGGAGATCTCGCCGAGCTGGTATGCAGCAACTCGCTGCGCAGCGACGATCCGTTCCATGCCGCCGGGCTGCTCAAGCGCGAGATGGAGTCCTTCGATTCGCTGATCATCGGCTCGGCCCGCGCCACCGCCGTGCCGGCCGGGGGAGCGCTCGCCGTCGACCGCGACCGGTTTGCCGAACGGGTGACGTCCCGCATCGCCACGCACCCTCGCATCGAGCTGCGGCGCGAGGAGGTCGACGAGCTTCCGGAAGGGGACCTGGTCGTCGGGACCGGGCCGCTCACCTCCGAGGCCATGTCGCAGCGGCTGCGCGGGATGCTGGGCAGCGAGTACCTCTACTTCTATGACGCCATCGCGCCGATCGTCGAGGCGGACAGCCTGGACCTGTCCAAGCTCTTCTGGCAGTCGCGCTACGGCAAGGGGGACGGCGAGGATTATCTGAATGCTCCGATGGACAAGGAGCAGTACCTCGCGTTCCATCAAGCCGTGCAGGAAGCCGAGGTGGTGGCGCCGCACGAGTTCGAGAAGGCCATCTTCTTCGAGGGCTGCCTGCCGATCGAGGAGCTCGCCCGGCGCGGGCTGGACACTCTGCGCTATGGCCCGATGAAGCCGGTGGGCCTCCGCGGCCCCGACGGCCGGCGGCCTTGGGCGGTGGTGCAGATGCGCCAGGAGAACCTGGCGAAGAGCCATCTCAACCTGGTGGGCTTCCAGTCGCGGATGAAGTGGGGCGAGCAGCAGCGCGTGCTGCGCATGATCCCCGGCCTTGAAAACGCGCGCTTCGAGCGCTTCGGGCAGATCCACCGCAACACGTTCATCAACGCGCCGACGCATCTCGACAAGCTCTACCGGCTCCACGGCGCGCCGCGCGTCCGCTTGGCCGGCCAGATCACCGGCGTCGAGGGCTACCTCGAATCCGCCGCCACCGGGCTCGCCATCGGCCTCTATCTGACCCTCGAACGGCAGGGCCGCACGCCCGAGCCCTTCCCGCCGACCACCGCGCTCGGTGCCCTCGCCCGGCATCTGACCGAGTCGGACCCCAAGCACTTCCAGCCGGCCAACATCAACTACGGCCTGTTCGAGGAGCTTCCGGAGCGCTTCCGCAAAGCGGATCGCCGCGCCGCCTTCGCCGAGCGCGCCCGCGCGGACCTCCAGGCCTGGGCGCAACGCAACCCCCTCCCCGTCCCTCCCCCGCAAAGCGGGAGAGGGCGCCACCTCCCTCCCGAGGAGGACCAGGGCATGCAGGAAGAGTCCCCCTCTCCCGCTCTGCGGGGAAGGGGCTAGGGGAGGGGGCATGCGCCGTCTGATCCACGCCTACCTGCAGCATCTGGACGGCGAGCGCAACGCCTCGCCGAACACGGTGCGCAAGTACGACGAGGCCCTCCAGCGGTTCCTGCTGTTTCTCGCCCGCGACTATCTGGGCAAGGAGGTGGACGCGGTGCGTCCGGAGGACGTGGACGCCATGGCGGTGCGCTCGTTTCTCGCCGCGCTCACCCGCGACGGGCTCGCCAAGCGCAGCCAGGCGCCGATGCTCTCGGCGGTGCGCAGCCTGTTCCGCTACGCCTGCCTGCAAGGGATGCTCGCCGCCAATCCGGCCCAGGCCGTGCGGACTCCCAAGATCCCCAAGACCCTGCCGCGCCATCTGCGTCCCGGCGAGGTGGAAAACCTTTTGGAAGCCCCGGCGGCCGGCGAGGTGCGCGACGAGCGGCTGGCGCGGCGCGATCAGGCCATCCTGGAGCTTCTGTATGCCGCCGGTCTGCGCGTCAGCGAGCTGGTCGGCCTCGACTGGCAGGCGATCGACCTGTCCGCCCGGGTGTTGCGCGTGCGCGGCAAGGGGAACAAAGAGCGCATGGTGCCATTCGGCCGCCCGGCCGCCGAGGCCTTGCGGCACTGGCTGGAGGTCTGGGAGAGCCTACGCGCCGGAGCCCCGGAGGATCTGGGCAGCGAGCCCGTCTTCCTCAACCACCGCGGTGGCCGGCTCACCGACCGCTCGATCCGCAACATCCTCGACCGCTGGGTGGACCAGGCCGCGGTGGCGCGCGGCGTCCATCCCCACACGATGCGTCACACCTTCGCCACCCACCTCCTGGAAGCCGGAGCCGACCTGCGCACCATCCAGGAGCTGCTCGGCCACAGCTCGCTCTCCACCACCCAGAAATACACCCATCTGGAGGTGGAGCGCCTGTTGTCCGTCTACCGCGACGCCCATCCGCGCGCGAGGAAGTGAGCACAGTGGCGATCCGAGACCCAGACATCAAGCTCCTGTGGGGCCGCAGCGGGAACCGCTGCGCCATGTGCCGCATCGAGCTGTCGTTCGACGCACAAGGCACCTCCGCAGCCTTCCCGCTCGGCGAGCAGGCGCATATTGTTGCCAGAGAACCCGGCGGACCTCGCGGCCAAAGCCCGCTGACACTGGCCGAGCGAGATCTCTATTCCAACCTGATCCTTCTTTGCCCCACGGACCACAGCCGGATCGACAAAGCGCCGGAGGATCACCCTGTCGAGGAGCTGCTCCGCATCAAGGCCGAGCACGAGGAGTGGGTCAGGGAATCCCTTTCCGAAGAGAAGCCCCGCACCGCGTGCACGCTCGCAGCCACCCAGGGAGCCCTGGAAGCTCAAGACTACGCCCGGAGCCTGAGCCTCCTGCGGGTGGTGGTCGAGCCGGATCGAGAGACGCCTGTCTACCACTATCTCTGCGCGCTGACCCTCCTCGCCGGGCGGTCGGTCAATGGCATCGGTACGGCCGAGAGACACCGGGTGGTGCGCCACCTTCGCAGCGCCAGGAGTCTCGACCGCTCCTGGAGGCCCGCCCTCCTCTTGATGCTAGTGATGGACCTGGACTACTTCGAGGTGCACGGCCTGGCGAACGATTTCGACCTTTCTGCAACGGAGCTTGCGGAGGGGATACGATCTGCTGATCCGGCCCCCGCGCTGGAGGAATTGCTCCTTAAACTACCAATGAACGCGCGAACAAGAAGGGCGATCTGCCTCTCAATGGAGGGATTCCATGGAGCACACAATGACTGAGGATGTCTGGGACTTCCTCCCAAACCATCCAGGCTATCCGAGCCGGGCGGATCGTGATGAGCTGGTCGCCGCGGCCCAGGCGGACAGCTCCAAGATGCGGCGCGTGAGGATATGGGACTTCTTTTTTCCTCTTGATAGCAGGCTCATCCTTGCGCCCCTGAGGGCCGAGGCCGCATGGCTTCGGGCAGAGGCTGCTGCTATTCGGCAGAACTTCGAGCACGGGGAGGAGAGCCTCGTCAGGAAAATGGCCTATCACAAGGAGGAGACTGCCAAGGCGCTGGCAGATTGGGAGACCAGGTTGACTGAGCGGCGAACGCAATGGGTTACTGGGGCTCAGAAAGAGCAGGAGCGGCAACGAAACCGGGGAGCACGACTATTTCTAGGCGGCCTCCTTGCCTTGTTGGCGGCATTCGCTTTCGTGAAAAAATTTCCCGGTGGGATTGGCGAACAGATGCTCGGGGCAGCGGTGATTACGGCTGGCGTCGGGTTCGTTTATTTGCTCGTCGGCCAACGTGACGTTGACTCCCGGGTGAAGTCATCCGAAGCCCTCGCACAACAGAAAGTAGCCTCCTATATCGCCTGGCATCAGAGAGAGTCCTCGAAACTTGAGCAGCCTCTCGCCAAACGAAGAAGGATAGCCGAGGAAACCGCGGAAGCTTCCGAGCAGAAAGCTCTCGAGATCGAGAGAAAGGTTGAAACCCTGGCCAGGCAGATTCCGGAAGGCCCCAGTGAGGAGCAGGTTCATGCATGGTTGCTCGAGGAGCTGGACGAGCTGCGTGGGGATTTCCTTCGCCAGTCCGGCCAGGAAGGCCGGCTGGTCAAGGCGCGTTCAGGAAACAACGTCTTCTGCCTTCGGGGGCCCGCGGAGCTGCAACCACCGGACAAGATCGAGCCGCTCTACCTGAAGTACGACGACCTGCGGGCGCACCTGCATGCCCGGCGCGCCGGCATGGACCATGACGGCAAGAACGTAGCGCTCTACGGCGTCTGGGCCATCGAATTCCTGTTTCTCGGCGAGGACGAGTTCGCCAGCTTCCACGTCTTCTATGACTTCATCTCCGGCCGCAAAGCGGCTCGACGCCGCGTGCACAACTACAACACGGTTTCTCTCATCGAGACCCGCTCGCAATTTCGGGAGATTCAGGTGGTTCGCGACGGAATCACCAAGCCGGTGCTGGTGGACGATGTGCCCTCGCTCTTTTTCGCCTTGGAGAACAGCGAGCGCATCGAGGTCAATTTCCCGAACAAGGAGTACTACACAAAAGCACTGCCGGACATCCTTCCTTCGGCGGAATTCCTGGAACAGCAGAGGCAGGACGCCCACGAAGCCATCCGCATCCTCCAGGAGAACGTCCACAAGGCCAGGACGCGGCCCAAGGAGGGCACAGGCGGCGCGGCGGCGGAGCTGCTCTGAATCCGCGCGCCCGGAAGTGATCGGACAAGCTTCACCGAAGGCCGTTCGGGTCTCCTGCCGGTTCTCGGAATGGGTTGAGCAACGAGATGCCGCAGCCCTCAAAATGCCGCACGTTGCGGGTGACGAGGGTGAGTTGGTGCACCTCGGCGGTCGCGGCGATGAGAGTGTCTGCGGATTCCCGGGTCACACCGCGCGCTTGAAGACGGCCACGAAGTTCGCCCGACCGTTGTGCGATCTCGGCGGTCACCGGCAGAACCTCGCAGTGGGTGCGGAGGAACTCCTCGAACCAGCGCGCGATCCGGGGAGCCGGCTTCCAGGCGAGCCCGAAGCACACCTCCTCCACCGTGATGGCACTGAGGGCCACCTGCCGGATTCCCTCCGCCCACTCCAGAACACCGGGGTCCGGCCGCTTCCTCACCAGCTCGCTGAGGACGTTCGTGTCAACG
>DIHE01000133.1 GCA_002420005.1 Holophagales bacterium UBA5704
TCCCGCAACCGGTCCACCTCGAGGGTGCCGGAGAGATCGACCAGCAGTTGCCGGACGTAGAGCCCATCCTCCGGCTCGTTCAGGACGTGAAAAAGGATTCCTTCCTGGATCGGCGACAGTCGGTAGATGGCCTCAAGATTTTCCGGCTTCATGCAACCCACTCCTGCGCCTACTCTGTCAGACCGGGAGACTTCCTCGCAAACCTGGATGTTTGAAGGAATGGCACGCCCTACCGGGGTTTCGAAGGTGCTCCCCGCGGCCGGCGTTTCTGCTTCCGGGATCAGCCCGCCGGGGCCAGGCGGCGGAAGGTGACGGATCCCCCTCTCCCGCACGGGAGAGGGGGGCAAGGGGGGCAAGGGGCGGTCAGAACGCCGAGGTGTCCGCCAGGGTGGCGAGGGAGCCTTGGAGGTTGTGGTACTCGCGGACTTTTCCGGTCTGGGTGTCGGTGACGCGCACCCAGGACTCGACGTTCGAGAGGGCGCCGTAGAAGACCCAGAACTTGCCGTTGATGCCGCGGCCGTCGAGGACCTTCACCACCATCTCGATGTTCGAGGCGGTGAAGTACCAGAGGAAGCCGGTGTTGGTGCTGTCCGAAATCGCGCCCGCTGCGGACTCGGAGCCGCCGTTCTTGAAGCGCGCTTCGACGAGGAAGCGGCCGGCCAGGCAGAGGGCGTTCGCGCTCGTGGCGCACACGCCGGGGGCGCCGTTGCTCTGGGCCAAGGCAGGGGCCGGGGCCGTCGAGGTCAGCTCGCGGACGGGGACGAGGTCGGAGGGATCGTCCCCCGTGCCCTGGAAGGCCTGGGTGTCGGCGAGACCGCGCGTCTGGCCGGAGCGGTTGTGCCAGATCCGCACCTGGCCGGTCTGGACGTCGGTGATCTTGATCCAGTACTCGACATCCGACAGCGCGCCCGAGAAGACCCAGAAGGAGCCGTTCACGGGGCGGCCGTCGAGGACCTTGACGATCAGCTCGGTGTTCGCGGCGTCGAAGAACCAGACGGTCGCCGATTCGTCCGACTGCCGGGTCAGCGTGCCGTGGCCCGACTGGGTGGTGGTGCGCCAGTCCACCTCCACCTGGAAGCGGTTGCCGAACAGGCAGACCGCCGGGCCGGTGGCGGCACAGGCGGGGGCCGCTCCGGTGCCGGTGGTGGCCGCGGCCGTGTTGCTGAAGGCGGAGAACGTGCTGTTCGCCCCGGTGGCCCGCACCCGGAACTGGTAGGCGGTGCCGGCGGTCAGCCCGCGGACGAGGGCGCTCGTGGCATTCGCAGCCACCGCGGCGCCGATGTCGGTGAAGGCGCCGCCGGACGCCGAGCGCTCGATGCGGAAGCCGGTCTCTCCGTTCGATCGATCCGTCCAGGTGAGGTGTGCTTCCGTGGCCGAACGGGCGAGGGCCTTCAAGCCGGTCGGCGCCTCCAGCGTGTTGACCGACGGGGTCTGTATCTGGACGACGTTGCTGTAGCCCGAATTGCCGGAGGCGTTGGAGGCTCGCACCCGGAAGGAGAAGGTGGTGCCGGGAGCCAGGTTCGCGACACCGGCCTCCTCGGTGTTGGCCGCCAGGGTCTGGATCTCGCTGTAGGAGCCATTCCCGGTCTTGCGCTCCAGGCGGAAGCTGGTCTCGTCGTTGGCGTTGTCCTGCCATCCCAGGACCACCGACGAGGCGGTCGAGGCCACCACCACCAGATTGGTGGGCGCCTTCGGCCCGGTATTCGGGTTGCCGCCGCCGGTGCTGTAGAGCGACGCGATGGCCGCCAGGTCGTCTCCATGGAGACGGGCGCCGCGGCCGTCGTTGTGGGCGCGGGCGAACATGATGGCTTCCCGGCTCTGCGAGTGGCCGAGCCCCAGGGTGTGGCCGAGCTCGTGGGTGAAGACCTCCTCGGCCGCCGAGATGTTGTTCCCGAAGAAACAGCTCGTGCCGTCGTTGGTCACGATGTCCGCTTCGATGCTCTCATGGAAAGGCGTCCCCTTGTAGAGGCGCGTCGCTTCGTTGAACCAGGGGCCTCCGATCGCAATCACGCCGCCCGAGCCGCAGTCGAAGGAGCCGGACGAATCGTCGTTCGGGTCGTTGAAGAGGATCGCGTTGACACCGTCGTCCCCCTGAAAGCCCTGGGACGCCGAGGTGGTGCCGGCATAGCTGTAGCGGATGTTGGTCGCCGCGTCGTTGGTCCAGGTCTGCAGGCCGACGTTGAAGGCCGCGATGGTCTCGTCGAGACTGAGGCCGGGCTGGCCCCCCGAGTGGACCCGCCAGGACAGGGTCCGCCCCAGGTCGAAGTCGAACCAGCGGATCGCGTTGCCGTCGTCCCAGCGCAGCAGCGTGAAAGCGTCGATGGCAGGACGGGGTCCGCCGGTCTCGCGCACCAGGTAGTCGCTCTCCCGTACGATGCCGGCACTCCGGTCGGCGATCCAGTCGGCGAACCGCTCGAAGTCCCGCAGCTCTTCCTGAACCCGGGTGGCGCCCTCCACCACCACCTCGTGCGCCTCGGACAGGTCGCGCAACGCCAGAAACGTCCCCTGGAAGGTCCGCAGGTGAAAGGCGCCGAGCATCAAATGCAGGATGCGGAAGGTGCCGTCGTCCGCCGGGTTCAAGAACAACAGGGTGCTCTCCCCCGGAGCCATCCGGGGAGCCCCCCAGATCTTCAGACCCTGCCCGTCCGGCCGCACACCCCCGGGGACGCGGATCACCAGGGTGCTTCCGGGGACATCGCCTTTGAGCACCCGCTCCACCTCCACAATGTAGTCGGTGGCCGGCCGGCCACCGAGCGTCGCCGCGGCGCTCTCGACCACCCGGGCGCGGACGATGGTCGCCGCCTGGTCGGCGAGGACCGCGTCTTCCATGCGCTGATAGGTGGTGGCCCGGGCAGGCCAGGCCAGCAAGGGAAGGACGGCGAGGAAACAGAGGGCCAGGGAACGACGGGCGGGGTGCTTCATGGATCTCCTTCAGGGCCTGCAAGGCCTTCGGTGCGCGGCGGCGGCCGGCGGAGGCGAGCGGCGCTTCGGAAGCAGGAACAGGAAGAGGGGGCGGAGGTATTTCACCCTCCGCCCCCTTGAAAAGCTCGTCTCTGTCCGGTGTCTACGGATGAGGTGGGCGGAGCGTCTAGGCGCTTCCGGACGAGGAGCTCTTGCCCTCGCTCTTCGTCTCCGTTTTGCTCTCGCTTTTCGTTTCGGGCTTGGTCTCGCTCTTGGCCTCGCCACCGGACTCGCCTTTGGCGTCCGGCAGCTTGGTCGCCGAGCTCTTCCCCTTGCCGGCGTAGTCGGTGACGTACCAGCCGCTCCCCTTGAACTGCACAGCCGGAGCGGACATCAGCTTCTTGACCTCGGCACCACACGCGGGGCAGGCGGCGAGGGGAGGACCGTCCATCTTCTCCAATCGCTCCGTCCGCTTCCCACAACTCAGACATTCATACTCATAGATCGGCATTCTTCGACTCCCGTTCCTCTTACGTGCTGTACTTGTCACCCGTGGTCTTCAGCCGGATCTTGATCGCGCCGGTCATCTGCTCCTCCCGGACGAGACGCTCCGGTGCCACCGCCACCGGGCGGATGATCTGGAGCACCTGGAAGGCGTACATCGCCTTGCCGTTCTCGGCGGCGCCGTGCGGCCCCTGGGTGCAGACCTCGAAGAGGGTCCGCCGGCCGTCGATCAACTGCAGAAGCTTGTACTCGTCGGCATCGAGCGCCAGCTCGATCAGATCCTCGACCCGATAACAAGGTTCGAAGACCGTCTCTTTCCGCCCCAGGCGGGCGACCAGGGCCTTGGCGTTGGGGGCCCGCTTGATGCCTTGCAGAATCACCTGCCGCATCGGGAGCTGGATCTTGATCGCATCCGGCTCCCGGAAGTCCCCGATGCTGAAGATGACTCCGCCATCCTGCCAGTAGAACAGGCTCCAGACGACGGCCTCGATCTGCTGGCGGATCGCCCGGTAGATCTCGCCGGGCGCCAGGACGCCTTTCTCGATGAGCAGGTGGCCATACCGCCGGTTCGTCCGCTCGCGTTCGGCCATGGTCTCCGCGAACACCTCGGGCGAAAGGATGCCGGCGCGCTGGAGATAGTTGCCGAGACTGTCCTCGCGATCCGACGAGGAGGCGTGGACCACGTTGCCTTCCTTGATGTACACCTTCTTCGAGACGCCGTCGCGCACCGCCTCGATGACGCCCGGCACCTGGAACCGGTCGATCGTGGTGAGAATCTCGGGCAAGGCGGTCTGCGCAAGATCGCCGCGGTACTGAAATGTGTTCTCGACCGTTGTCACGGGCAAGCCTCCGTCGTTGGGAGCCCAGCCTTGGGGGAAAAATTCGTGCGGAGTATATCATGTGCGTCTTTTGACGATTCGGTGACGGTTCCGGAGGTTCCACCGCATGCTCCACCCTGACGAAGCCTGGTCCCGCATCGCCGCCCTCTGCGTCCCGCGGGGAGAGGAATGGATCGCCCGCCGCGCCGCCCGCGGCCGGGTGCTGGCCCGGGCGCTCACCGCCACCGTGGACGTGCCGGCGGCGGACGTCTCGGCGATGGACGGCTACGCCCTGACCGGGCCGGTACGGGCCGGGGAGAGCCGGCCGGTCGCGGCGATGATCCCGGCCGGCGCGGCGCCGGGCTACCGGTTGGAGCCTCCGGCGGTGGTGCGCATCATGACCGGTGCACCGGTGCCTCTCGGAGCCGACCGCGTGATCCCGGTGGAGGCCACCGACGGCGGGCGCGAGACGGTGGTCTTCCATGCCCAGGCCGGGCCGGGGGACCACATCCGCCGCCGCGGCGAGATCCTCGCCGCCGGGGCGCCGCTCCTTCCGGCGGGCGCCCTGCTCACCCCGGGCGCCTTGTCGCTCCTCGCCACCCACGGCCTCGCGGAGCTGCCGGTGGTCCGCGCCCCCGGCGTGGCCGTGCTCACCACCGGCGACGAGGTGGTACCGCCGGAGACCGTCCCGGCGCCCGGGCAGCTCCGCGACTCCCACACCGACTTCCTGCTCGCCGCCGGAGCGTCCCTCGGCCTCTCCTTCACCTCGCTGGGGATCGCGCCGGATCGGGTCGAGGTGCTGCGGGAGAAAGTCCGGGAGGGGCTTCGCGCGGACGTCCTCCTGCTGTGCGGCGGTGTGTCCATGGGAGAGCTGGACCTGGTGGAAGGGGTCTTCGCAGACCTCGGCTGTACGATCCACTTCGACGCGGTGGCCATCCAGCCGGGCAAGCCGTTCGTCTTCGCCACCCATGCCGGCGGTCTGGTGTTCGGGCTGCCGGGCAATCCCGCCTCGGTGATGGTGAGCTTCCAGCTGTTCGTCCGCCCGGCGCTGCGCCGGCTGATGGGGTTTTCAGACGGCTGGTGGAGCGCTGCCCTGCACGGTGTCCTCACCCGCCCCGTCCCCGCCGCCGGCCCGCGCGACCGCTTCTCCGCGGCGGAGGTGGAGGCGCGCGACGGCGTGCTCCACGTCACGCCGTATCCGCCGAAGGGCTCGCACGATCTCGCCGCCTATGCCCATGGCACCGGGCTCGTCCGCCGGCGTGCCGGAACGCCGCCGGGGGAGGTGGGGGGACCCTGTGAGGTGCTGGTTCTGTAGAGAGCGCCCGACCTCGGGCGCAGCCGGCTCTCCGCGGAAGGGCTTCCCCGGGAGGAAGGGAAGCCGGCCCGGCTCAGCCTTCCCGCGGGTCCAGGAGCGGCTGCAAGGCGGCGATCACCGCGTTCAGGTGGTCGTTCTGGACGCACTCGATCGTCGTGCGGGCCTTGAAAGAGAAGTCGGGGTCTTCCTCGCCGGCCAGCATCGCATCTTCCTGCGGTGACACCGGCAAGCTCGCGTGCAGCGCCATCAAGTTCTGCCCGGCCGCGGCGAGCAGGGCGAGGATCTCGCGCAATCGCGCTTCGGTCACGGTCTGCAGATCGGTCATCTCTCTTCCTTTCTGAAAAAGGCCCGCCCGGGTGGAGGGAACCGACGCCCCGGGCGGGCGGACGTACTGCAACACAAGGCGACTCCTCCTCAGAGAGCCGGCAACGCGGCACCGGGCCTCTCAATGGGTCTCCTCGGCACCGGGCGCCTCGGCCGGCGCCGGCCAGTGCACCCGGAAGGGGATCGGCCGCAGGCCGGCCGGCTGGGCCAGGCGGGCGAAGGTGCGCAGCTGGCTGGCGGCCGCCGCCGCGAGGCCGGCAGGCCCGGGTCGGCCAGCAGGCGCACGGCCTCCAGGGCCGGCTCGATCACCGACTCCCACGCTTCCTCGGTCGCGGTGCTCCCCAGCTCGGCGGTGACCCTTTGAAGGTCCAGCGCCTGCCGGCCGGGTGTCCGGCTCATGCCGCGTGGCGGGCACTCGCCTTCCCTGCTGTCTTGGCCGTTGCTTTACGCTCTTCATGATGGGAAAGCGTAGGGATGACAGTGCTACACTTCCACCTGTATCCAGGGCCGCTTTTTCGCTCCGGGCACTCTCCTTTCCTTTCTTGTCACGCCGGGTCGCCGTGAAGCACTTCTGTTGGTACAGGCCGCCTCGTTTCCGTGGAGGAAGGGTATGGTGCGTCGTTTCCGTTCGCTGCTCATCCGGGTCCTGGCGCTCTGGCACGGGCTGGATCTCAAGCAGGTGGGTGCCCGGTGTGGCATCGATCCCAAGCAGGTCTCCAAGATTCTCGGCCGCCTCTCCATCGAGGACGAGCTGTTCGCCACTCTGCTCGCCGCGGTGACCCGCCGGCCGGCACAGGTGCAGATCGTCGGCCGCTGCCTCGAAAGCCTGGCGAGCCTCGCCGCCGAGGACGACCTGTCCGCCGAGGAGCACGAGGAGGTCGAGCGCGGCCTCCGCGAGGGGGAGCGACTGCTGCGCCAGGCCTTCGTCGAAGGCGCCCGGCTGTCGCGCCAACTTCCGCCGTTCGACGCCTACCCGCGCCCCGAGCACCTCGAAGCCGCCCGGTGGCACGCCGACCAGCTCTGGACCCTTCTCCAGGACATGACCGAAGAACAACGGCTGGCGGTCGTCCACCACTGCCGCGAAGCCCAGACCTGGTGGCTGATGGAGCGGGTCTGCGCCGAGTCCTCGGCGGCGGCCTCTCGCGACCTCGACCTCGCGGCCTCTCTGGCCCGGCTCGCCGTCGAGATCGCCGAAAGGGTCCAAGGCCCGGCCGGCTGGTGCCGCCGCGTTCGGGGCTACGCCATGGCCCACCCGCCGAACGTCCTGCGGGTGGCCGGGAATTTGCTCGAATCCCGGGCCGGGATCGAGCCGGCGAAACAGCATTGGGAGGCCGGGTGGGACCCCGACCGCGTGCTCGACCCCGGCCGGCTGCTCGATCTGGAAGCCTCCCTCTGCCGGGACGAGCGCGATTTCGGCCAATCCCTAACCCTCCTCGACCGGGCGTTCCCGGTGAGCCACAACCCGGGGCGCGTCCTGGTCAAGAAGGGGTTCATCCTTCAAGTCATGGGTGATGATGTGGGCGCTATCCGAACCCTCACCCGGGCGATCCCGCTCGTCGAACATCAGGGCGATCCACGGCTCCTGTACATGGCGCGATTCAATCTCGCCGTCGCCTGCACCCGGCGCGGTCGGTTCAGCACCGCGGCCGGGCTGGCGCGGCTGGTCCGCGAGAGCGTCGACGCAAGAGGTGACGAGACCGAGGTGCCGCGGCTGCATTGGTTGGACGGCCGGATCGCCGCCGGCCTGGGCTGTCCGGCGGAGGCACGCGCCCTGCTGGAGCTCGCGGCGCAACAGTTCGCCGACCGCGAGATGTGGTACGACGTCGCCCTGGCCCGTCAGGACCTCGCCGGCCTGCTCCTTGATGAGGGCAAGTTCCCGGAAGTCCAGGCCCTCGCCCGGGAGCTGGTCGAGACCTTTGAAGCTAAAGGGGTGCATCCGGAGGCCCTGGCCGCCCTGCGGCTCTTCCACGCGGCGACAGACCGCGAAGAGGCGACCGCCGATCTGGCCCGCCGCATCGGGGACTACCTGGTCCAGGCGCGCCACAACCCGGGCCTCCGGTTCACCGGCTCACCGGTCCCGGGGGCAGCCGTCGGGGTCCATGCCACAGCCAGCGTCGCTCAAGGGCTGCGGGGCACCGGAGCCACTCCGGCCGTCGGGGTCCATGATGCAACCTGCCGGCGCGAGGAGCCGCAGGTCCGGCAGGCCCGCAGGCCCGGAGGAATGGAAGGCCAGAAGGAGGGCGATGAGGGTGGCGAGGAAAAGGAGGGTGCGCATGGGGTTCTCTCCGGCGCGGCGCCGGGTGCGGGCCTCCATGGTCCGCGCGGGTCGCGCCTTCCCGCTATCCTCCGCCAGCGAACCGGGAAAAATCCCTCCGCCCTGCCGGTAGGCCGGCTGCTGTCCGCGAGGCAGCTTCTCTCCCGGCTGTTCCGGGCGGTCTCCGGCTTGTCGCAGGCCGCGTTCGGAGCCAAGACCCACATCGATCCCGGGCTGCAGGACCGCTACGAGCAGGGCAAGGTCGAGCCCTCCCAGAACCATCTGCGCCTCCAGGCGGCAGGTGCGGACCTGACCGTCGCGGCGGGAGAGGAGATTCTGCTCTTTGTCGATGTCCTGCGCCAGCCGCAACGGCGACCGGGGCTGGGCCGGTCGGCCTTTCTCCGGGCGGCCGGTGCTCTGGCGAACCGGGTGGCCGAGCGCCTGCTCCGGCTGCCCCCCGGTGGCCCAAGCCCCAAAGCCGAGGACCGCGATCGCGCGGCGGCGCTCTGGGCGCGCCTGGAGCCCCTTCCGGCGGACCAGCAGGTGGCCGTGGTCCGCGTGGGGCGGGAGTACCAGCAGTGGGCGCTAACGGAAAAGTGCTGCGCAGAATCTGTGAAACAGGTAACCCGCGAGCTTGACCGGGCAGCTTCGCTCGCGCAACTCGCGCGGGAGATCGCGGTACGGATCCCCGGGCCGGAGAGCTGGCGCCTCTACGTGGAAGGCTACGCGGCAGGCCACCTCCCGAACGTCCAGAGGGTCCAAGGCGAGCTGGTGGCCGCACGAGAGGGCATGGAGGAGGCGAAACTGCTACACCAGGCGGGCGCCGACCCCTGGAACCTGCTCGACCCAGGGCGGCTTCTCGACCTGGAGGCCTCTTTGTGCCGGGACGAGCGCCAGCCGGAGAAAGCCTTGACCCTGCTCGACGAAGCCTTTCCCGTGAGTCACAGCCAGGGGCGTATCCTGCTCAAGAAGGGCTACATCCTGGTGGTGATGGGCGACTACGGGCGCGCGCTCGAAACCTTCCAGGCCGCGGAGCCGCTGGTGGAGCGCGAGGGGGACCCCCGCTTGAAGTACATGCTGCTCTTCAACACCGCCGTGGTGCACACCCACCTCGGCCGGTTCGCCGCCGCCGGCCCGCTGGTGCAGCGGGTGAGCGAGCTGGTGGGAGCCGACGAGGGCGAGGCGTGCCGGGTCCTCTGGCTGCGCGGGCGCATCGCCGCCGGCCTGGGGAGGCCGATGGAGGCCCAGAGGCTGCTCGGCGAGGCGCGCCGCGCCTTCGCCGCGCGCGACATGTGGTACGACGTGGCCCTGGCCGACCTGGAGATCGCCCCGTTCCTGCTGGCGGAAGGCAGCACGGAAGAGGTGAAGGCGATGGCCACCGAGCTGGTCGAAGCCTTCCGGAAGCGCGGTGTCCATCCCGAGGCCGAAAAAGCCCTGCAGCTCTTCAAGGACGCGGCGGACAAGGAAGAAGCCACCGCCGAGCTGGCCGGGAAGGTGCTGCGCTATTTGTTCCGCGCGGAGCACCAGCCCGAGCTGGCGTTTGCGGCGTAGGAGGGACGGGGGGTCATCGGGGCTTCAGCGCGTAGGCCTGGAGGCGGTGCAGTCGTTGCACCCGCGGGTGCAGTCACTCCTACCATGGGTGCAGGCGTTCCTGCCGGCGGTGCAGCCACTGCACCCGGGGGTGCAGCCGTTCCTACCAGGGGTGCAGCCATTGCACCCTGGGGTGCAGCCGCTCCTACGGCGGGTGCAGCCACTGCACCCTGGGGTGCAGCCGCTCCTACCGCGGGTGCAGCCACTGCACCCTGGGGTGCAGCTGTTCCTACCGCGGGTGCAGCCACTGCACCCTGGGGTGCAGCTGTTCCTACCATGGGTGCAGCCATTGCACCCTGGGGTGCAGCCGCTCCTACCGCGGTAACAGCGCACCGCCGTGGGGCGCGGGCCGCAACAGGTGGCTGCCGCGCTACTTCAGATACCCGAGCGACCGCAGGCGCGTGATGTGGTTCCACTCCAGATAGGTGGCGCTCTGCGAGCCGTCGCCGGCTACGAAGCGGGAGCGGTCGCGGCGCCGTGCGGCGAGCTCGCGCTCTCCGGCGGTGCGCAGCGCAGCCACCAGATCGGGACGGGCCGCGGCGAGATCGCGCAGCTCGCCGGGATCGGCGTCCAGGTCATACAGCTCCACAAGCAGGGAGGGATCGAGCGGCACGATCAGCTTCCAGGGACCGCGGCGCACCGACCAGCGCGGCGGACCGTGCAGGATGAGGTCGGCGAGCAGCGTCGGCCGGCCGGCCGGTGGTGCACCGTCGAGCAGAGGGGTCAGATCCTTCCCCTGCACCGGCGGCACCGCAACGCCCACCTGGTGCAGCAGGGTGGGGAACAGGTCGGCCATCTCGACCGGAGTCTCGACGACACCGGGCGGCCGGCCCGGTACGCGCAGCAGCGCCGGCACGTGGAGCAGCTCTTCATAGAAGGTATGGCCATGGTCGGCATTCGGCTCGTAGCCGCGGACGCGCTCGGCGTCCAGCCGGGTCCAGAATTCCTCGCCGTGATCGCTGACCACGAGCACGACCGTGTCGTCCGCCCGGCCGAGCTTCTCCAATCCGTCCAGGAACCGGCCGATCTCCCGGTCGGTCGCGGCGACCTCGGCGTCATAGAGCGCCTCCTGCCAGCGCCACTCCGCGCGCGGCGGAATCGGCAGCTCGGGCCGGCGGTCGGCCGCGCAGGGACGGCCTCCATGGTCCGGGACGAGGCGGCGCGCCACGCTCTCGCACTCCGCCGGCGGCGGCTCATAGGGGTTGTGCGGATCGAACAGGTGGAGATAGAGGAACGTGCGGCGATCCGGCCCGGTGCGTTCGAGATTCTCGAGCGCCCGGTCGACCAGCACCGAGGCGCGGTCTTCGATCGAGGTGTACTCGTCGAACCCCTGGTGCAGGCCGAAGGCGGGGTTCACGTAGATGTTGAAGTAGATCCCCTGGGTGGAGAAGCCGGCCTCCTGGAGCGTCTCGGCGAGGGTGCGGACGCCGTCGGTCAACCCGGTGGGGGCGAAGTTGCCGTAGCGCACGCCGGCGCCGTGGGTCTGCGGTTGCAGGCCGGTCATCAGGGAGGACACGCTCGGCAAGGTCCAGGACGTCGGCGCGCGCAGCTGGGCGAAGCGGGTCGATGCGGCGGCGAAGCGGTCGAGGCGCGGCGTCAGGCCCTTGGTGGCGCCATAGCTTCCCAGACGGTCGGCGCGCAGGGTGTCGACGAGGATCACCACCAGGTTGCGCCCCTCCGCCCGGCCCGGCGTCACGATCACCGGGTCTCCCCACAGCGCGACGCCTTCCGGCAGCGGCTCGCCGCGGCGGGTCACCGAGACATCCAGCGCCAGCCAGCGGCTCCCCGGCGGCAGCTCTTTGCGGACGTGACGCCAACCCCGCGGATCGGTCCCGCCTTCGAGCGTCTCCTCCCACCAGACGACCGGGCGCCGGTCGATCTCGCACCAGGCGCGGAAGAGGGCGCGCGTCCCTTTCCGGTCGTGCTCGGGGACGATTCCCAGCCAGGTTTCGAAGGACGAGCCCTCCGGAAGATCGGCGGGCAGGCGGACCTCCGTCCGGTCGAGCCCGGGCAGGGAGGGCCGGGTCACGCCGTCGAGCGACATCGACCGGTAGGGGGTGGTCGCCGGCTCGCCGATCAGCTCCAGCACATCGAGCCGTCCCGTCTCGATGCTCAGCCGCAGGGCGGTGACGCGGCCGGTCCAGTACGGCTCGCGCTGCAGGTCGATCTCGTAGGTGTGCTCCCGGCCGTCCGGCGCGAGAGGAAAGCTGAGGCTGCGGAAGGGGGGGAAGCCGCCGTCGCCGAGCAGGCTCCAGGCCAGGGTCGCGACGCCCACCGAGCCCTTCGCCCGCAGACGCAGGCGGGCCGTCCGGGCGGCGTCCAGCCCCTGTTGCACCAGGAGGGGTGCCTCCGGGGTGGCCGGCCCCGCCGGCAGCGCGACCGGCCCCTGCGCCGCCACCTCCACCAGCGAGCCGACGCGGATCAGCCGCCGCGGCGGGCGGTTGTCGCAGGCGGTCAGCAGGAGGAGACCGATGGAGAGGAGAAGAGGAAGTCTGCGCACCTACGTCCGGTCCTGGATCCAGCACCCGCCGAGCACGCGGGTTCCCTGGTAGAAGACGGCGGCCTGGCCGGGGGTGACCCCGCGCTGCGGCTCGGCGAAGTCGATGCGGGCCCGCCCTGCCCCCAGCGCATGGATGCGCGCGGCGACGCCGGGATGGCGGGAGCGGATCTTGACCGTGGCCTCGACCGGGCCGGCCGGCGGCGGGCCGATCCAGTGCAGGCGCTCGCCGTGGAGCCCGGGCGCCAGCAGGTCCTGCGCCTCGCCGACCACCACGCGGTTCTCGCCGGGCTCGATGGCCAGCACGAAGAGCGGGCTTTTCGCGGCGAGCCCCAGGCCGCGCCGCTGCCCGACGGTGTAGCGGTAGAACGGCTCCCCCTCGCCCAACCGGTTCCCGGCGGCGTCGGTCAGCCGGGCCGGCGCGGCGAGCGCCACCCGTCCCGCCGCGGCGTAGCGCTCCGGATGTCCGGCCACCTGCGCCTCGACGAACTCGCGCACACCGCCGGAGACGAAGCAGATCTCCATGCTCTCCCCCTTCTCGGCGACCACCAGGCCGGCCGTGCGGGCGATCTCGCGCACCTGCGGCTTCTCCATCGCACCGAGCGGGAAGAGGGAGGCGGCGAGCTGCTCCCGGGTCAGCTCGAAGAGGTAGTAGCTCTGATCCTTGGCCGTGTCGAGCGCGGTGTGCAGCTCGGGGCCGTCGGCGCCCGGCAGGATGCGCGCGTAGTGGCCGGTCGCCACCCGCGAGGCTCCCAGCCGGCGCGCCCGCTCCAGGAGCAGGTCGAACTTGACCCAGGTGTTGCAGCGCACGCAGGGGCTCGGCGTGCGGCCGGCGAGGTAGTCCTCGACGAAGGGATCGACCACCTTGGCGCGGAACTCCTCGTCCATGCGCAGCGTGTAGTGGGCAATGCCCACCTGGCCGGCCACCCGCCGGGCATCGCCCAGGTCGAGGGCGCCACAGCAGCGGCCGTGCGCCTCCACCCCGGAGTGGTCCCAGAGGAGCATGGAGAGGCCGATCACCGGCACCCCCTGGCGGGCGAGCAGCCAGGCGGCCACCGACGAGTCGAGGCCGCCGCTCATCGCGACCGCGGTCAACCCGGACAGATCCGGCTCGGTCGGGGTCCACGCGCTCATCGCGCCGCCGCCTCGGCGACCGGTGCGACCCGGCGCAGCTCGGCCACCTCGCGGGCCAGGACGTCGAGGGCGTGATCGACCTCCTCGGCGCGGTTCATCATGCCGAAGCTCACCCGCAGGGAGGAGAGCGCCTCGTCGCGCGACAGGCCCATGGCGAGCAGCGTCTTGCTCGGCTCCACGGTGCCGGAGGAGCAGGCCGAGCCGGTGGAGACGGCGATGCCCTCCACGTCGAGACGGATGAGCAGCGATTCCCCTTCGACGCCGGGGAGGGCGATGTGCGAGGTGTTGGGCAGGCGCGGCGCCCCGGCGCAGTGCACCAGCGCACCCGGCGCCCGCTGCGGCAAGGCGGCCTCGAACCGGTCGCGCAGGGCGGCGAGGTACGCGGTGCGGTGCGCCAGCTCGTCCATCGCCGCCGCCGCCGCCGCACCGAAACCGGCCAGGGCGGCGACGTTCTCCGTCCCCGCCCGCCGCCGCCGCTCCTGGCCACCGCCCACCAGGTACGGGGAGATCTCGACGCCCGCGCGCACCCAGAGGGCCGCCGCGCCGAGCGGGCCGTGAAACTTGTGGGCGCCCACCGTCACGTAGTCGGCCCCCAGCTCGTCGACGTCCACCGGGATCTTGCCCACGGCCTGGACGGCGTCGCAGAGAAGGGGAATCCCGCGCGCCCGGCAGGCTTGCGCCACCTCGGGCACCGGCTGCAGGGTCCCCAGCTCGTTGTTGGCGAGCATCAGGGCCACCAGCCGGGTGTCGGTGCGCAGCGCGGCGCGCATCGCGTCCGCGGGTACCACGCCGTCCGCTCCGGGAGACACCCGCGTCACCTCCCAGCCCAGCCGGGCGAGGCGGAGGGCCATCTCGCGGATCGACGGATGCTCCACCGCCGAGAGCAGCAGATGCCCCGGCCGCCCGGCGCCGCCCGTCACATGAGCGAGGACGGCGTTGTTCGCCTCGGTGCCGGAGGCGGTGAACACGACCTCGGCGGCGCGGGCGCCGAGGAGGAGCGCGACCTGCTCGCGCGCCTCTTCCACGGCGTTGCGGGCCGCCTGGCCGAAGCGGTGGATCGACGATGGATTGCCGTGCCTCTCCCCCAGCCAGGGGAGCATCGCCTCCCGGGCCCGGGGGTGGAGCGGCGTGGTCGCGTTGTTGTCGAGGTAGACGAAAGCCATGGAACCTGTATTCTAACCGGCGACCGGCATGGGTGTTGCACCCGACACAGGCAAACCGATGAAGACGATGCACGCATTCCGCCCTCTCCTCCTTCTCGCCCTTCTCCTCCCCGGCCTCGCCGCGTCCGCCACGGCTGCGGAACCGGAACGGGTCAAAGACAAAGACAAGATCACCCGCGCCGAGCGCAAGGAGATCAAGGCGGCGATCGAGAAGCTGCCGGAGGCGTATCAGGCTTTCCTCGAAGAGGTCGACCCGATCATCACCGACGAGGAGCTGGTCTCCTTCCTGACCCTGGAGAAGGACTACCAGCGCGACGCCTTCATCAAACGCTTCTGGGAGGTGCGCGACCCTTACAAGGGGACGGCGCGCAACGAATACCACGACCGGTACACCGCCTACGTCCAGGAAGCCCGCAGCCGCTACGGCAAGCTGACCGACGACCGCGCCCGCATCCTGCTGCTCAACGGGGCGCCGGCCGGCGTCGTCGTCTCGACCTGCTCCACCATCCTCTGGCCGTTGGAGGTGTGGTTCTACCCGGGCAGCGACCGCTTGAAGTACGAGTTCATCGTCGTCTTCTACCGCAAGTGGGGCGCCGGTCTCTACCGCATCTGGAACCCGCTCGAAGGCCTCGACACGCTCTTTTCCGACACCGGTGCGGCCAACCTCGCAACGGGCGAACGGCACAGCCTCCGCGAGATCGTCAACGGCTGCCGCGACGGTGACAAGCTGGCGGCCGGCATCGCCTGGGTCGCCAACCAGCGGATGGGCTATACCACGATCCAGTCGCGCATCGAGAGCAAGCCCGAGGGTCCCGGCGGCGAGTGGGTCTCCTCCTTCGGCGCCTACTCGACCGACGTCCCCGAAGGGGCGGCGCTGCTCAACGCCAAGCTCGACCTCACCTTCCCCGGGCGCTACCAGAACCGCACCGTGACCGAGGGCCTGCTCACCGTGGCGCCGGCCGACGCCGGCCTCGGGAAGCTCGGCGAGCACCGCTCGTACAACTTTCTGATCAACGGCGAGGTGTTGCAGAACGGCGTGCTGTTCGACACCTTCCGCTACCGCTTCGACGTCCCCGGCAGCGATGCACAGCCCGCCGCGGACGAGGTCTTGCCGCTCGTCTTCCAGCGCTACCTGCGCCCGGGGGAGTACGTCTTCATCCTGCGCCTGGAGGACGTCAATTCGGGCAAGCTCTTCCGCGTGGAACGGCCGCTCACCGTCCCCTCGATGGAAGAGTCGGCCGCCGTGGTGCCGCCGCCGCAGACGCCGGAGGAGAAGGAGAGCGCCAAGGTGCTCGCCGAGGCCTACGCCGCGATGTCGAACGGCGAGACGACGATGAAGATCCTGCGGCCACCGGGGGACCTGCAGGCGGGGATGCTGCGCTTCGACACCCTCGCCACCGGTGACATCGCGAGCGCCACCTTCGCCCTCGACGGCAAGCCGGTGCTCACCAAGAAGAAGCCGCCCTACAGCGTCGAGCTGGACCTCGGCTCGCTCCCCCGGCCCCGCCGGCTGACCGTCACCGCCTACGATGCGAACGGCAAGGAGATCGCCGGGGACGAGCTGCTGATCAACGCGGCCGGCCAGCGCTTCCGCGTCCGCCTCGTCGAGCCGCAGCGCGGCCGGCGCTATCAGAACAGCCTGCTCGCCCGCGTCGAAACCGACGTCCCGGACGGCGAGGTGCTGGGCAAGGTCGAGCTCTACCTGAACGAGACGCGGGTGGCCACCCTGTACCAGCCGCCGTTCACCCAGCCGATCATCCTGCCGAAGAACGAAGAGCTCGCCTACGTGCGGGCGGTCGGCACCCTGACCGACGGCAACACCACCGAGGACCTGGTCTTCGTCAACGCCCCGGACTATCTGGACGAGGTGGACGTCGATTTCGTCGAGCTCTACACCTCGGTCTTCGACCGGGCCGGGCATCCCGTGGAAGGGCTCGAGAAGAAGGACTTTGCGGTGACCGAGGACGGCACGCGCCAGGAGATCGCCCGCTTCGAGCGGGTGACCGACCTGCCGATCCATGCCACGGTGGCCCTGGACGTCTCGGCCTCCATGGAAAAGAGCCTCGAAGAAGCCCGCCAGGCGGCGCTCCGGTTCTTGCAGGAGACCATCCGCCCCAAGGACCGCGCGGCGGTGCTGCTGTTCAACGACCGGCCGACCCTGACCACCAAATTCACCAACGACCACACCGCCCTGGCCGGCGGCCTCGCCGGCATCAAGGCCGAGCGCGGCACCGCCTTCTACGACACCGTGGTCTTCGCGCTCTACTACAACAACGGGGTCAAGGGTCAGCGCGCCGTGCTCCTGCTCTCCGACGGCAAGGACGAAGGGAGCCGCTTCACCTACGAGGAGGCGCTCGAATACGCCCGCCGGGCCGGCGTCACCATCTACACCATCGGCCTGGGCGGCGACGTCGACAAGAAGAAGATGGAGAAGATCGCCGAAGAGACCGGTGGCCGCTTCTTCCAGGTGGCGGGCGCGAGCCAGCTCGCCGGCATCTACACCACGATCGAGAAGGAGCTGCGCTCGCAGTACCTGATCGCCTACCAGTCCACCAACACCACCGGCTCCACCGACTTCCGCACCGTGGAGCTCAAGATGGTCAACAAGCCCGGGATGGAGGCGAAGACGATGCGGGGCTACTACCCGTAAGGGGGGGGACGGCGGCACCCGCGGCAGGAGCGGCCGGCAGGAGTCTGGCGACGAGAACCGGGGTCTGACAGAGTAGAGTCTCCGCTGACCGCCGTCTGCCCGACTCGTGGAGGTGTCTGCCGTGAAAAAAAGCTCTCGTCTCGCCCTGCTTCTTGCTCTGTTCCCCCTTCTCACCGGGCTCGCAGCCCCCCTGCGGGCCGGCGTGGATCTTTCGCTCCTCGCCGGGATGAAAGCCCGGGCCATCGGCCCCGCCGCGATGAGCGGCCGTATCGCCGTCGTCGAAGGGTGGGCGCGCGATCCGAATCTGGTCTGGGTGGGCACCGCCGGCGGCGGAGTCTGGAAATCGGTCAACGGCGGTTTGACGTGGACCCCGGTGTTCGACACCCAGCCGGTGGCTTCGATCGGGGCCCTGGCGATCGATCCCAACAATCCCGACGTGGTCTGGGTGGGAACCGGGGAAGGCAACCCGCGCAACAGCGTCTCGGTGGGCGAAGGGGTGTTCAAGACCCTGGACGGCGGCAGGACCTGGCGGCGCCTCGGCCTGGAAAAGACGGAGCGGGTGAGCCGCATCATCCTTCATCCCACCGATCCGCGGGTGGCCTGGGTGGCGGCGCTGGGAGAGGCCTGGGGAGAGAATCCCGAGCGTGGCGTCTACAAGACCGAAGACGGCGGCGCCACCTGGCAGCGCGTCCTCTTCGTCGACGAGAAGACCGGGGCCGCCGATCTGGCGATCGATCCACAGAATCCGAACAAGCTCTTCGCCGCCCTCTGGGACTATCGCCGCCAGCCCTGGGCGTTTCGCTCCGGCGGCCCGGGGTCCGGCCTCTACCTCACCCATGACGGCGGGACCACCTGGCGGAGACTGACCGAAGCGGACGGCCTGCCCAAGGGGGACCTGGGGCGGATCGGCGTCGCCATCGCCCGCTCCGATGCCCGGATCGTCTACGCCCTCGTCGAGGCGGAGAAGAACGTGCTCCTGCGTTCCACCGACGGCGGCCAGAGCTTCAAGGCGGTGAACACCGAGGCCACCGTGTCGCCGCGGCCGTTCTACTACGCGGACCTGCGCGTCGATCCGGCGGATCCGAACCGGATCTACCGGCTGGCCTCGGCGCTCGACGTCTCCACCGACGGCGGCAAGAGCTTTTCCAGCCTGGCGGGCTTTCGCGCCGTGCATCCGGACCATCACGCGATGTGGATCGATCCCGCCGAGCCACGCCGCATCCTGAACGGCAACGACGGGGGCGTCTTCGTGAGCGGCGACCGGGGAGCCACCTGGCGCTTCGTGGGCGACCTGCCGGTCGCCCAGCTCTACCACGTCCGGGTGGACATGGACCGCCCGTACAACGTCTATGGCGGCATGCAGGACAACGGCTCCTGGCGGGGTCCGAACACCGTGTGGGAGGGTGGCGGCATCCGCCACCACCACTGGAACGAGGTCGGCTTCGGCGACGGTTTCGACGTCGCGCCGGATCCCCGCGACTCGAAGCGTGGGTACGCCCTGAGCCAGGGGGGGGACCTCATCCGCTGGAATCTGTACACCGGAGAGCGCAAGGACGTCCAGCCGGCGCCGCGCGAGGGCGAAGAGCTGCGCTTCAACTGGAACGCGGCGTTCGCTCTCGATCCCTTCGAGCCGGACACGATCTATCTCGGCAGCCAGTTCGTCCACAAGTCGGCCGACCGCGGTGAGACCTGGACGGTGATCAGCCCCGACCTGACCACTAACAAGAAGGAGTGGCAGGACCGCAACACCGGCGGGCTCACCCTGGACGTGTCCGGCGCCGAGAATTTCACCACCCTCGTCGCTCTGGCTCCCAGCCCGCGGGCGCGCGGCGTCCTGTGGGCCGGCAGCGACGACGGCCGCCTGCACGTCACCCGTGACGGCGGAGCGACCTGGACGAGCGTCGAGAAGAACCTGCCCGGGGTCCCCGCGAACACCTACATCCCCCATGTGGAGGCCTCGCCGTTCGACGCCGCGACCGCTTTCGTGGTGCTCGACAACCACCGGCGGTCGGACATGACTCCCTACGTCTACAAGACCACGGACTACGGCCGCACCTGGACCAGCCTGGCGACCCGCAAGCTGCGGGGCTATGCCCTGCGCCTGGTGCAGGATCTGAAGGACCCGGACCTGCTCTTCCTCGGCACCGAGGTGGGGCTCTGGGTGTCGTTCGACGGCGGCAAGGAGTGGACGCAGTGGACGCACGGGGTGCCCACCACCTCGGTGATGGACCTGGTCATCCATCCGCGGGAGGAGGACCTGGTCCTCGGTACCCACGGCCGGGCGTTCTTCGTGCTGGACGACGTCCGGCCCCTGCGTGAGATGTCGGAAGCGGTGCAGAAGAAGCCTCTCCATCTGTTCCCGATCCCGGACGCCCAGCAATACCGCCAGGCGCAGGGAGCGGGCGAGCGGTTCCCGGGCAACGGCGACTTCCGCGGTGAGAACCGTCCCTACGGCGCCCTTCTCACCTTCTCCCTGAACGCACCGGGACTGGCGCATCCAGACGCAGAGACCGAAAAGGCGCGCAAGGAAAAGGAGGCGCGAGAGAAAGCCGCATCGTCGGTGCCTGGGAAGGAAAAAGGAGAGCCGCCGGCCGAGGAGGGCGCCGGGCGCAGAGGCCCGCAGGCCAAGGTCGAGGTGCTCGACGCCGCGGGAGCGGTGATCCGCACCTTCGAGGCTCCCGTGAAGCTCGGCGTCAACCGCGCCGCCTGGGACCTGCGCTCGGATTCCCCCAGGCGCATCCCGCGCAAGGGGAGTGAGGACGAGGCGTTTTCGGAATTCCGCCGATCCCGCGGTCCCGAGGTGCTTCCCGGCACCTACACCCTGCGGGTCAGCTACGGGGGCCAGAGCGCCGAGGGCACGGTGCAGGTGCTGGGAGACCCGCGCTTCACCCTGGCGGCCGGGGCCCGCGAAGCCAACATCGCCGCCATCCGGCGGGCCAACCATCTCCTCAACGTGACGGCGGACGGCGTCGAGCGCATCCAGCGCATTCGCCGGGACGTCGACGCCGTCACCGCGCAGCTGCGCCGCGACGAGGAGGCGGCGAAGAAGGGGGGCACGGCGGCCGATCCGGCCCGGAAGGCGGTTCTCGACGCGGCCCGCGGTCTCCAGAAGAAGCTGGACACGATCGAGCGGCAGTTCTGGCAGACGGAAGAGGAGAAAGGGCTCACCCAGGACACCGACCTCGAGCGCCGCATCGGCAGCATCGCGCGCTCTCTGGCTTCCTCCTGGGATGCGCCGACTCCGGCACAGCTCGCCTCCCTCGCCAAGGTGGAGAAAGAGACCGGGCAGGCGCTGGACGGCTTGAATCGCCTCCTCGCCGAGGACGTGGCCGCCTTCCGCACCCAGGTGCAGGAGACGAAGTTCCAGCTCCTCCCGGAATGGAAGCCTCTCGCGATCGGCGAATGAGGCGGATGGAGTTTCGAAAACTTGTTGATAACCCACTCGGTGTGGAGTACAGTTGCCGGCATACATTGAACCAGGAGAGAACGGAGCGGCCCGGCTTTTGCGGCAGATGGGCCGCGAGGCCGCGACGCACCGTCTTTCCAAAGGAGGAGTCCGGTGACCATTAATGAGTTTGCGGAGACTCTGAACACGAAGTCGTCCTCGACCCCGCTGCTGAAGGCTCTTCAGCGGCTGCGCCGAACCGATCTCGGGACCATCCAGGCGTCGGGAGCCACCACCTTCGGCTGGTATCCCTGGATTGACGGGGAGGCCGAGCTCTCCCGCGCCTGAGGCGGCGCTTGGTGTCTCGGTAGGAGGGCGGTCCTACCGAGGCTCTGTCTCGAGCACCACCATCACCGGAGCGTGGTCGCTTCCGTCCACGTCGGTGAGGACCCTTGCGGCCGTGGCCGCCGCGGCCAGAGAGGCGCTGGCCAGCACGTAGTCGATGCGCCAGCCGATGTTGCGCTGCCGCAGGTTGCGCCAGGGCGCCCACCAGGTGAAGAGGCCTTCGTTGTCCGGATCGAGGGTGCGGCCGATGTCCACCAGCCCCTGCGCAAGGAGCTGGGCAAAGAGCTCTCGTTCCTCCGGCCGTTGGCCGATGGCCCCGGTCTTGCGCTCTTTCGGGTGAACGTCCTGGTCCGTCCGCGTCACGTTCAGGTCGCCACAGAGGAGCAGGCGCCTCCCCTGCGCATGAACCTCCCCCACCCAATCGCGCAGCTGTTCCAGAAACGTCAGCTTGGCGGCGAAGTCCTTTCCCCCGTTCGGCACGTAGGCGGATGCCACCACGAGATCACCCAGGGCGGCGGCGACGATCCGGGTCTCATGGTCGAAGCCGGGGTGGAAGAACACCGGCTCCTCCGGGAAATCCGCGCGGCGCAGATGCAGGCCCACCCCGGAGTACCCGCCGGCTCCGTGCCAGAAACACCAATAGCCCTCCAGCGTCAGAAGGTCGTCCGACAGCTGGGCCGGTGCAGCCTTGACCTCTTGCAGGCAGACCACGGAAGGGTGGTCCTCGGCGAGCCAGGCGAGAAACCGCTCGCGCCGGGCACGGAGCCCATTGACGTTCCAGGTGGCGATGGTGATCGGCATCAAGACTCCTCCAACGGATTCTAGCCCAGGACCGGCCCGGGCCGTTTTCTTTCGGCACCACAGACGTCAGGTTTACACCTGACCTCGACTCATCGTATCCTCTCTCCGCTGCTGTTGGCACGTCCTCACGACAACAATGTCCGCAACGGCGACATAGTTTCAGCGCACGAAGAGTGCGCCGTCCGTGAACGCTCGCGGATGGTCCGCGCGCGTTTTGAGAGGAGAAGCGATGAACATCGAAGAGTTTGTCGAGCGATTGGACCGCGAGGAGACGCCGCTGCTGGCTGCCTTGCGCAGGCTTCAGGGGTTCGACCTGAAGGCACTCCGCGAGGTCGCCAAGACGGAAGCTGTCGGCGAGTGGGGCGGCGAGTGGGTTTTGTGGGACGGCTTCGCCACCACCGCCGAAGCCTGAGGTAGGAAGCCGCTGCGGCCGGGTTCCCCTCGACCGCAGCGCTCAGTAAAGCTCGGCGTAGTGGGCGCGGCCGGCGAGGACGCGGCGCAGGTAGTCGCGGGTCTCGCCATCGCCGACCTTCGAGAAGTATTCCTCCATCTCCGGGCTGTAGGCCCAGCTCCGCCAGAGCCGGGCCTGCGGCTCTCCCGCGGAGTAGGCGGCGACGGCCAGAAAATCGTTTCCCTGAAACGCCCTGGCGAGCGTTCCCAGGTAGGCGGCACCGAGCGCCACGGACAGCTCGGGGCGGTACAGGTCCTCCGGAGCCACCTTGCCGAGGTCGATCTGGGCGGCGACGCGCAACGCCGTCGGCAGGGTGAGCTGCGTCAATCCGCGCGCCGCGACCGGGGACAGGGCATTGCGGTCGAAGCGGCTCTCTTCGCGGATGACCGCGGCCAGCAGGTCCGGATCCACGCCCCGCAGGCGCCCCTGGGCGAGGATGGCGCTCTGATAGGGAATCGGATGGAGGACCTGGCGAAAGCCGCGTGCCATCATCTCCAAAGGCAGCCGCGGCGGCAGCCGCTTCCGCAGGTCCTCCGCCAGGAGGATGGAACGGCCATGGTCGCCATGGCGCGCGAGGAGCAGGCTCCCCGTGTAGGCCAGGGCCGGATGGGTCACCGGGAAATGCGTGCGCACCGCGCCGGCTCCCTCGGCCCAGAGACCCAGGGCGAGGAGGAGCTCCTCCGGCCGCGTCAGCGGCTCCTTCCAGAGGGGCCAGCTGGCCACCGGAACCTGGTAGAGCCGCAGAAACGGCTGCGTCGCCTTCTCGGCCAGCAGGGCCTCGCGAAGCTTGCGGCGGGCCCCCAGCCCGGCCGGATCTTCACTGCCGAGGAGGAGCCAGGCGCCATGGAGGGAGCCGGGGTCGTTCAACCCCGCGAGGCGCCGGCCTTCGGACTGCGCCGCCCGGGCGAGAGAGGGCGCGGCGAGCCTTTGGAGAGCCGCCTGGGCCAGCGGATGCCAGAGGTCGGGACGGAGGGTGTCGAGATAGGCGGCGACGGCGCCGGCCGGGTCCTTGTTCAGCTCGGCGGCGCGGCCTCGCCAGTACGCCAGCTCGAGACGATCGTCGGACGTCTCGGGAACCGCCTGGCGCAGCCAGGCGCGCACCCGGTCACGCCGGCCGCGGACGACGTCCGAGGAGGCGAGGAACAGGGAGGCGCGAAAGGCCGCCTCGCGCCACTCGCGGCGGCCCAGGAGAAGGGAGTAGAGCGACAGAGCCTCCGCCTCCCGGCCGCTGCGCCAGTCCAGGCGCAACGCCGAGAGCAGGGACGGCGCGGCCTTCTCTCCTTGTGGCTCGGCGAGATAGGCGAGCCGGAAGCTCTTCGCCGCGAGGCCCCATTGCAGGAGCAGCTCATAGGACAGGCCCTGCTGGTGGAGGGCGCGGGCGCGCTCCGCCGGGGTCCGCGCCTGCTCGGCGATCTCGCCGAACAGCAGCGCCGCCGGGCCATAGCGCTCCTGCCAGAAGTGGGCGTTCGCCTGGGCGTAGAGCGTCTCGGTGGTCTCGCGTTCGGTGAGGCTCTCCCGTCCGCCGAGCGCCAGGCGCAGGTGGCGCAGCGCGCGGTCGAAATCGCGGTGCTGCTGGAAGGCGATCCCCAGGAGCATCGCCGTGCGGCCGCGCTCTTCGGCCGAGATGAGACCGGCCAGCCGCTCGGCGGAAATCCGGCCCGGATCGTCGCGCGGGCTCTCCTGAAGGAGGCGCACGTAGACGTTGCGGGCCAGCTCGCGCATCCCGCCGCGCAAGGCGCAGTCCCCTTGCGCGACCAGCAGGCGCCGCCGCTCCACCTGCGGGTAGCGCTCCGGCTCGATGCCGCGCAGCAGGCGGCAATCCCCACCGCGCTCGAGAGTGCGGGTGAGGAGCAGGACGGCATTGCCCAGCAAGGGGGGAGGTGGCTGGGCGGTCACCACGGCGGCGGCCAGGCCGGCCGCCACCTCCGGGTGCTGCATGCGCTCCTGGTCGAGCGCGAGGCGATAGCGCGCGTGCAGGGCGAGCACGGGCAGGCCGTTGATCGCCGCACCGAAGGCTTCGCTCGCCAGAGACGGCTCGCCGAGCCCGTCGAGCAGATGCCCGCGCAGGAAATCGAGGCCCAGCTTGCGCGAGGCTTCCGGCCGCGCGGCCTGTTCTTCGGCGATCCGGGCGAGAGCCTCCCGCGGCTTGCCGGCGAGCTGCAGCTCCATCAGGGCCGGCCGGGGATCGGCGACGGTGACGGCGAGGGCGAGAGTGAGCGTCGTGAGCATTCCGGGGAGCTGCGCTGGATCCGCGGCCGGCTTCCCGCGCCGAGGAATCGCTCCTCAGGCCTCGGAAGCCGCCCGGCGGGCGACCTGCGCGCCCAACTTCTGCAATTTCAATTCCATCCCCTCGTAGCCCCGGTCCAGGTGGTAGATGCGCTCCACCACCGTCTCTCCCTGCGCCACCACCCCGGCGAGCACCAGGCACGCCGAGGCGCGCAGATCGGTGGCCATCACGTTGGCCCCGGCGAGCGGCGTCGGCCCCTGAATCCGGGCGCTGCCGCCGTCCACATGGACGTCGGCGCCCATCCGCATCAGCTCCGGAGCATGCTGGAAGCGATTTTCAAAGATGGTTTCGCGGATCGTCGCGACGCCGTGCGTCTGGGTCAGCAGCGCCATGAACTGAGCCTGGAGGTCGGTCGGAAAGCCGGGGTGCGGTGCCGTCGTCAGGTCGGCGGCCCGCAGATCGCCGACTGCGCAAACGCGAATTCCCGCGGGGCCGACGTCGATTTGGGCGCCCACCTCCGCCAGTTTGTCCAGGAGCGGCGCCAGATCGGCGGCATGGGCATCTTCCAGCGTCACGTCACCTCCGGTGAGGGCGGCGCCGATCAGATAGGTTCCCCCCTCGATCCGGTCGGGGATCACGCGATGCCGGGCGCCCCCCAGCTCGCGCACCCCTTCCACTTCGATCGTCTCCCCTCCGGCTCCGGAGATGCGGGCGCCCATGGCGTTGAGCAGGTCGGCGAGATCGGCCACCTCCGGTTCCCGGGCACAGTTCTCCAGCACGGACGTCCCCTGGGCCAGCACCGCCGCCATCAGGACGTTTTCCGTGCCGGTGACCGTCGGCATGTCGAACCGGAAGCGGGCACCGACGAGACGGGAGGCGGTGGTCTCCACATAGCCATGGCTCAGGCGCACCTCGGCGCCGAGCGCTTCCAGTCCCTTCAGGTGCTGATCGATCGGGCGGACGCCGATGGCGCAGCCGCCGGGCAGGGAGACGCGGGCATGGCCATAGCGGGCGAGCAGCGGCCCGAGCACCAGGACGCTGGCGCGCATGGTCTTCACCAGGTCGTACGGCGCGTCGTCGGCCGACGCCTCGATCGGCTGGAACCGTTGCAGCACCAGCGCGCCGTCCGCCCGCTCCTCGCAGCCCATGCCGAGATGCTCCAGGAGCTTGCACAGGGTGCGGATGTCGCGCACCCGGGGAACGTTGTGGAGCTCGGTCGCCGCTTCGGTGAGCAGAGTGGCGGCGAGCGCCGGGAGCGCCGCGTTCTTCGCGCCGCTCGCCTTCACCCGGCCGGCGAGGCGGGAGGGTCCGACGATGTGGAACTTGTCCATTCTTCAACCTTTTTCGGGAACCGGTTCGTTGAGCGGATCAGCGGCGGCGCAGGATCACCACACGCGGAATGCCGGCGTAGTCGGGCACCGCCTCATCAAAGAGGAGGTCCGATGCCTCGGCATGGCGGCGCGCGGTGTCGAGCTGTCCGTGGCCGATCTCGACGAGGAGTCTAACCCCGGATCGCAATCCGGTGCACAAGCCGAACAGACGCTCCAGCACCGAGTCGCCGCGGCCGGGGGCGAAGAGCGCCAGGTGGGGCTCGAACTCGCGCACCTCGGGGGAGAGCGACGGGGCCTCGCCGGGGTCGATGTACGGCGGGTTGCTCACTACGAGATCGAACCGGGAGAGATCCAGCCCGGCCGCCAGGTCGGTGCGCACCGGCATGAGGTGTGCGCCCAGCCGCCGGGCGTTGTCCGCCGCCACCGCCAGGGCGCCGAACGACAGATCCGTGGCCACCACACGGGCTCCCGGGATCTCCAGCGCCAGGGTCACCGCCAGGATGCCCGACCCGGTGCCCACGTCGAGAAGGAGGGGCGCGCGGGGGAGCGCCCGGGCCAGCGCCGCCTCGACCAGGTGCTCGGTCTCCGGCCGCGGGATGAGGACACGTGGGTCGACGCGGAACGGCCGGCCGTAGAATTCCCGCTCTCCGAGCAGATAGGCGACCGGCTCACCGGTCAGCCGGCGTTCGAGGAGAGCCTGGAAACGCTCTGCCGCGGCCTCCGGTACCGCCTCGCCATCGCGGGCCAGGAGCTGCGCCTCGCTCCACCCGAGAATCCGGGACAGCAGGAGAGTCGCCTCGCGCGGCGGCGCCCCGAAGGGCGTCGCCGCCAGGCGTGCGCGCGCCGCGGTGAGGAGAGCGCGGACGCTCGCGGGCTCCGGTGCGGATCTCACGGCGGCGAGCCGCCGGTCAGCGAGAGCAGCAGCGACCCGTGCTGCGGGACCTCCACCGGCAGGACGTGGCGGACGGATTCGGTGAGCACGAGCAGCCTCCAGGTCCCGGGCTCTACGGCGGAGATCACGAAGCTGCCGTCGGCGCGCGTCGTGGTCTGGCGCACCTGACGGCCATCGGTCTCGGCGTTGCCGAGCGACACCAGGGCGCCGGCGAGCGGCTTGTCGTCCAGCAGAACCAGACCGGTCACGGCCGCCCCCTCCGGGAAGGCGAGATCGAGCGCGAGCTCTTCCCCGGGGGCCGTCAGCCGGACGGTCTTCTCGACGAGATAGGAGGAAGCCCGCCGTGCGGTGATCCGCCAGTCTCCCAGCGGCAGGCCGATGATCCGGTAGCGGCCGTCGGTTCCGGTGAGGGCCCGCAGGGGCAGGAGGGTCTCCACTCCTTCGCGCCAGGCGGAGACCTGGACCCGCGGCAGCTCATGCTCGGCGAGGCCGAGGATGCGGCCGGCGACCGTCCCCCCCGGTTGCAGCCGCAGCTCCAGACCTTCGATCGCGGAGCCGGCCCGCTGCACCTCGGTAACGGCGGAGTCGCCGAATCCGGCCGCACGCGCGACGAGCCGGTAGGAGCCCTCGGGAACCGAGGGAAAGCGGAAGGTTCCGTCGGCCGCGCCGGCCGTGCGCAGCAGGCGGCCCGCGGTGGGCGCGTGGAGGACCAGCTGCGCGCCGGGCACCGCGGCTCCTTGCGGATCGACGACCTTGCCGGCGACCGGGAGCCCTGGAAGGGCCGGTTCGGGAGAGGTCTCCAGCCAGCTCGACAGCGCGGTGGAGACCGCATCGACCCGAGCGGTTTCCGGATCTTTCGCCACCGGCCGCCAGGTCACGTCTCCGATGTCGAGATCCTCCGCAGGACCGGCGGCGATCTCGATCGTCTTCAGGAAGGCCGACCCGGCCCGGAGGTGGTGCGATCCCACGGGCAGGTGCTCGAAGCGGAAGCGGCCGGCGGCGTCGGTCCTCGCGCTGCGGATCTCCGGCCCGGCGGCCAGCCCCGCATCCGTTGCGGCGTAGTCTTCCAGCACCACCTCCGTGCCGGGAATCGGCCGCATCTCCGCGGCAAGGAGGCGGCCGACGACGGAGAACCCCGCGCCGAGGGAGAGCTGCACGCGGCCCGGTCGCTCCCCGGGCTCTCCGGTCGTCGCCATCTGCTCCGCCCGCGCGTACCCCGCGGCCGTGGCCTGCACTTGCAGCAGAGAGCGGGCGGGCACTCCGCGCAGCCGGAAGGCTCCGTTCGCATCGGTGAAGCCGCGCACCAGATCGCGCAGGCCGCGGTCGTAGGGGTAGGGATCGGCGACAACCACCCGCACCTCGGCGCCGGCGAGCGGCCTCCCCTCGCGATCCACCACGATTCCTTCGAGACCGACCGCAGGCTTGAGGGCCAGGGACGCCGGAGCCTCGGGAGGGACTTCAGGCCGTACGGCCCGCGCATACCCGGGAGCCACCGCCGCCAGCGGCCGGGCCGCTTCGGCCGCCAGCCGGAAGCTTCCGTCGGCGCCGGTACGGGTCCACGAAAAGACCTCGCCGAAGGATTGCCAGACGAGGGCTCCGCCGATCGGCTTGCGGGTGACGGCATCGACTACGAAACCGGAGCGCAGGGGAGCCGCCGGTGCGGACACGGTGCGCTCGCGCAACGCACCCCACCTCGGGAATCGGTCTGGATCTCCAGGTGTCACCAGAACCCCGCCGAGACGCACCGGAGCCAGCTCGACCTCGTCCACCAGAGGAGTGAGGAGGTGCTCCATCTCCGGAGATCCATCCGCCGCGGCGATCACCCGGTAGAACCCGCTCTCCGCAGCGGTCAGGACGAACGTTCCATCCGCGCCCGGCCGGGTGGCGGACACCGCAGCGGAGCCTCCAGGCCACACGCGCAGCTCCACGCGCGCCCCGGCAGCTCCCGCCGGCTCGATGCGGCCGGTGATCCGGATGGGCTCCGACCCCGCCGGAGAGGTTGAGGCCACGAGCAGGGTGAAGAGGACGAGGAGCGGCGCCGGTCGTGGAGAGTGGCTCATGGGAGACCTCACGTTCTTGGTGAAGCATACGTGAGAGACGCTCCGGCAACGCAAAACCTGTGGAGTTCTTCACAGCGCAACCCGCCGAGACCGGGCTAGAGTTCCGTTGGTTCCAATCCCTTGCTCAGATCCCAACCCGGGACCCGCGCGAACCGACCCTCCCACGGGTCGCGCGGGTCCCGCGCAGCACGGGACCTCATTCGATCGGTCGCGGTTTCCGGTGACGGTGGGGCTGCTGAAATGGGTGAACACAGCCAGGATCGAGGCGAAGCCGATGCGGGGGTCTTGCCCGTAGGGCCGTCGCCTCGACCCGTCCTGTCTCGTCAGGCCCGTTTGCGCTGCCGGGCCGGCTTGACCCCGTAGCGCAGGAGCTCCGGCGCGTGCACGCCCAGCTCGGCTCTCAGATACTGGCGCAAGGCGCGCAAAGCATCCTGCCCGGCGGCGAGGTCGGCGTTCATCTGGCGCGTGGATTCCTGCGCCACCGCGGCCAGCTCGTCGCGCCGGCTCACCGAGATCTGGGCCCGCGCATACGCCTCTTCCAGATTCTGCCAGTACCGGGCGATCCCAGGAATCTCACCCGCCGTCTCGCGCACCGCGATCAACACTTGTTCCTGCTCCTGCAGAATTTCCAGGTTGGTGGCCATCGTCGTGTCTCCTTCTGGTTTCCGGTCGTTCCAATCTTTTGAAAAAGGGGAGGGCGTGCTCACGGCACA
>DIHE01000053.1:0-126 GCA_002420005.1 Holophagales bacterium UBA5704
CCCGATGATCGAAGCGCAGAATCTGACTCGCCGCTACGGCGACTTTACGGCGGTGCACGGCCTCTCGTTCTCTCTCGCGGAGGGGGAGATCGTGGGGATGCTGGGCCCGAACGGTGCGGGCAAGAC
>DIHE01000053.1:328-8492 GCA_002420005.1 Holophagales bacterium UBA5704
GGCCCGAACGGTGCGGGCAAGACGACGACGATCCGCATGCTGACCGGCTTCCTGCCGCCGACGGGCGGGCGGGTGACGGTGGCCGGCAAGGACCTGGTGGATGCGCCGCATGCGGCCCGCCGCCAGCTCGGCTATCTGCCGGAGAACGTGGCCCTGTACAACGAGATGCGCGTCGAGGAGTACCTCGCCTATCGCGCCCGCCTGGAGGGGCTCGGCCGCGCCGAGACCCGCGGCGCGATCGGCGAGGCGGTCGACCGCTGCCTGCTCACCGACGTCCGCCGCCAGATCATCGGCACCCTCTCCAAGGGGTACCGCCAGCGCGTCGGTCTCGCCACCGCCATCCTGCACAAGCCGAGCGTGCTCATCCTCGACGAGCCGACGGTCGGCCTCGATCCCAAGCAGATCATCGCCATCCGCGAGCTGATCCGCGAGCTGGGCCGGGAGCGGACGCTGCTTCTCTCCACCCACATCCTTCCCGAGGTGGAGCTCTTGTGCAACCGGGTGATGATCATCGACCGCGGACGCATCGTGGCCGAAGGGACGCCCGAGAGCCTGCGCGAGACGCAGGTGGGCAACCCGGCGGTGCGCATCCTTCTCAAGGACGCTCCGGCGGCCGGCGAGGCGCTCACCGCGTTGCCCGGTGTGCTCGCGGTGCGGCCGGGCGCGGCGGAGGGCGGCTGGATCGTCGAGCATGCGAAGGGGAGCGACCTGCGCGAGACCGTCTTCCGCGCCGCCGTCGAGCGCGGCTGGGTGCTGCTCGAAATGACCCGGGAGCGGGCCTCGCTGGAAGACGTCTTCGTCCGCCTCACCACGCACGACACCGCCGCGTCCGCCGCTTCGGAAGAAGACGCCGCCCCGGCGCAGGAGCCGGCGGAGCCGGGCGCCGAGGAGATCCCGTCATGAAAGCCGTCTGGGCCACCTATACCCGCGAGCTGCGCGCCTACTACTTCTCGCCGCTCGCCTACGTCGTCCTGTTCTTCTTCCTCTTCGTCACCGGCGTGGTGTTCATCAACCTGGTCGGCAGCCTGGTCGATCCGCGGGTGATGGCGCCGGACCCGGCGCTCAGCTACTTCTTCCGCAGCTCCTGGCTGCTGCTCATCCTGCTCGCTCCGGTGCTCACCATGCGGCTGATCAGCGAAGAGCTGAAGAGCGGCTCGATCGAGATCCTGATGACCGCGCCGATCACCGAGGCGCAGGTGGTGGCGGGCAAGTACCTGGCCTCCTTCACCTTCTATGCCTCGCTGTGGCTCCCCACCCTGGTCTATGCGCTGCTCATCGCACAGCAGAGCGAGGTGGACTGGGGGCCGGTGGCCGCCGGCTATCTCGGCATCCTGGGCATCGGCGCGCTGCTGCTCGCCATCGGCACGTTCGCCTCCTCGATGACCCGCAGCCAGCTCGTCGCCGCCATGGTGGGCGTGGCCCTCGTCTTCCTCCTGTTCCTCGTCGGCCTGTTCGAGGAATCGGTCACCCACGAGGGCATGAAGGAGGCTCTGGCGTACGTCAATCTCTGGAGCCACATCGACGAATTCTCCCGGGGCATCGTGGACACCCGCCACCTCGCCTATTACGGCACCGGGGTCTTGTTCTTCCTCTTCCTGGCCACCCGCGCCCTGGAAGACAAGAAGTGGAGATGAGGACGATGACCGACGAACCGACCTCCGAACCGACCGTGCCGCGCGTCAGCCGGCGCCAGCTCGTCCGCACCGGGACGCTCTCGGCCGGCGTGCTGCTGGTGGCCGCGCTGTTCCTGATCTTCAACTACCTCGGCTGGAAGTACCACCACCGTTTCGACTGGACGGGGGGCGGCGTCTATTCGCTCTCGGACAAGTCGAAGAGCGTCCTTCAGGAGCTGAAGAAGGACGTGGAATTCGTCGTCTTCATCGCACCCGGGCAGGACCTCTACAAGCCGGTGCAGGAGATCCTCTCGCAGTACGACGCCGCCTCGCAGAAGGTCACCGTGCGCTACTTCGATCCGGAGCGCAATCCGGTCGAAGCGCAGCAGCTCATCCAGAAGTACAACGTCTCCAGCACCGGCCAGGTGGTGGTGGTGAGCGGTGCCGACCGGCGGGTGGTGGAGAGCGCGGACCTCGCCGAGTTCGACTACTCGGGCATGCAGATGGGGCAGCCGCCGAAGATGACCGGCTTCAAGGGCGAGCAGTTGTTCACCGGCGCCCTGTTGCAGATCGCCGAGGGGCGCAAGCCGAAGATCCTGTTCACCACCGGCCATGGCGAGCGCTCGCTCGACGACCGCGACGTGCAAGGCCTGTCGGGGATCCACGAGATCCTCGGCCGCGACAACTTCGAGCTGGAGGAGTGGGCCTCGCGCACCGCGGCGGCGGTTCCCCCGGGGACCGACCTGGTGGTGGCCGCCGGCCCCACCAGCCCGTTCATCGACTCAGAGCTCAAGGCGTTCACCTCTTACCTCCAGGGTGGTGGCCGGATGCTGATCCTGGTCGATCCCACGCTGGGGCAGACCGCCGGCTCCGGGCTCATCCCCACCGGCCTGACCCCCTGGCTGGCCGGTTACGGCGTCAAGCTGGGCGAGGACATCGTCATCGACCCCAAGGGAGCCTATCCCGGGGCGCCGCCGTACACCTTGTTCCCGGACGGCTACGGCGATCACCCGATCACCGCGCCGCTCTCCCAGTCCGGCGTGCCGGTGCTGCTCAACGTGGCCCGCTCGGTCGCGGCGGCGACGGCCGGCAACCCGCAGGTGGCGGAGCTTCTGCGCACCACCGGTGACGGCTGGGGCGAGACCTCCCTCGCCTCGGTCGAGAACGTCGAGAAGGACGCAGGGGACCTGCCGGGCCCGGTCTCCCTCGGCGTGGCGGTGGAGGGTCCGAAAGAAGAAGGGAAGAAGGCCTGGCGTCTGGTCGTCCTCGGCGATTCGGATCTCGCCACCAACCAGCTCGTGCAGGGGATGCCGGCCAATGCGGTGCTCCTCGCCAATTCCTTGAACTGGCTGGCGGAGCGCGAGGCGCTCTTGACCATTCCACCGAAGAAGACGGAGAACGTCCGGCTCAACCTGACCTCGGGGCAGGTGCGCACGATCTACCTGACCGTGCTCCTGCTGTTGCCGCTCCTGGCCGCCGGGCTCGGCACGGTGGTCTATTTCCGCCGGAGGAGGTAGGACGATGAAGCCGCGCACGCTGCTCATCCTGCTCGCCCTGGTCCTCGGTCTCGGCGGGTTCATCTGGTTCTACGAGCGCGAGCTGCCGTCGAGCGAAGAGCGCGCCGAGCAGGAGAAGAAGGTCCTGTCGTTCCAGAAGGACGACGTGCGCAAGGTCACCGTGACGTCTCCGGCCGGCACGGTGACCTTCGAGCGCGTCGCCAAGGCCGAGGAGAAGAAGGCCGGCGCGGTGAAAGACGAGGAAAAGGCGCCGGGAGAGGAGGCGCTCGACGAGGCCGCGGGCGCCGCGGAGGCCGAGTGGAAGATCACCGCGCCGCTCCAGGCCCGGGCCGACGCGATGGCGGTGGACGGCCTGCTCTCCTCCTTGGGAGAGCTGGTGAAGAGCCGCACGCTGGAGGACGTCCAGCGCAAGGACGTGGGTCTCGACGCGCCGCGCGCGACCGTGCGCATCGAGATGGAAGACGAGACGAAGGTCCTCCAGATCGGCGCCGCCGTGCCCCCCGGGGGGACGCTGATCGCCGGGCTGGAAGGGGACGCGCGGGCCTGGGTGGTGAGCGACGCGATCTGGTCGCAGCTCGACCGTGAGCCCGGCGCCTGGCGCGACCGCCAGCTCTTCCGGGCGGGCCGCGACACCATCGCGCGCATCGCAGTGACCGGGCCGGACGGCCAGAAGATGGTCTTCACCCAGCAGGACGGGCGGTTCCGCCTCGAAAGCCCGATCGCCGACCGGGCGGACAAGACGAAGATCGACGACCTCTACGCCGACCTCTCCGGCCTGAGCGCCGAGCAGTTCCTCGACGCACCGGACCCGGACCTCACCGCGATGGGGCTCCAGCCGCCGCAGCGGATCGTCGAGATCACCTTCCAGGAGGGCGACCCGCTGCGCATCGAGCTGGGAGCCACGGCCTCCACGGCGCCCGAGCCTTTCGCCGATCCCTCGGCCCCACCGCCTCCGACCACGGTCTACGCCCGGGTGGGCACACAGCTCGTCGAGACCCGCACCCGCCTGCCGCAGACGCTCGCCCCACCCCCGGCGGACTGGCGCGCCCACGCCCTCTCCGCCTTCGAGGTCTATGAGATCGACGCGGCTGTTGTTCGAGATGGCAAAGGGCCGGTCCATCTGACCCGCGCCGGCACCGACTGGAAGCGGGGCGAGGAGACCATCTCGTACGTCCCGGTCAGCGACTTCCTCTTCGCCCTGACCGGCGCCCAGGCCGACCGCCTGCTCACCGTGCAGGAAGCCGGCCCCCTCGGCCAGCCCGTCCTCACCGTCGAGCTGGACGCGAAGACCGCCGGCAAGGAGACCCTCACCCTCTATCCCGCCCGGGCCGACGGAGCCCCCGCCCGGGTCTCCGGCCGCGATCTGGTCCTGCTGCTGCCGAACGACAAGCTGCAGGAGGCGCTGGCGCGGTGGGGCGACGTGCGGGGGGCGAAGAAGGTGGAAAAGGTGGACGAGGCAGAGAAGAAGGACGGGTAGGGTGGCCGCCGCTCCAGGGCCGGTTTTGTCAGGCGCTCTAAGGACCCACGGGCTCGATCAGGCCAAGCACTCCTTCAGTACCGCCTGGGCAGAGGCGAGGTTCGGCGCACGCAATTCTGTATATATCGCCACCGCACGCTCGGCGTGGTGGCGGCCCTCGGCGCCACGGCCCTGCCGCGCCAGGGCCTTGGCCAGGTTCGAACAGTCCCAGGCGATCAAGTCTTTGCGGCCGATGTCCTCGGCCAGCTTCAGGGCCTCGCGGACAAGGTGTTCGGCCTCTGGCCACTGCTCGCGGTCCAGAGCCAGCAGGGCGAGTTTGGCCTTGCATGTAGCGACACCTTTGGGATCTGGAAGGGCTTCGGCGAGTGCGAGGGCCTCTCGGTAGTGAGACTCTGCCTCGTCGAGCCGGCCTGTTGCGCGAAAGATATCGGCGAGGGAGCTCAGTCCGGCGCTCACAGCAACGCTCTTCGGCGCGTGGCTACGCCAGAGAGCGATCGCATCCTGGTAAGCGGTGATCGCAGCGGAGTAGTCCCTCGCCAGCTCGTGGCCCAGGCCGCGCAAGTGGTTGGCGGCGGCGCGCTCCCACGCGCCGCATCCTCCTGCCTGCCAGTGGGCGGCGGCGCGGTCGGCACACGTGAGCACTTCAGCGGACTGGTCGCGGTAGTAGTAGCACCAGCCCGCGTGATGGGCTCGGTTGCCGGCGTTCTTGAAGTCGCTGGTGCGTTCGGCTCTAGCCTCGGCTTCGGTGCTCAGAGAAAGCAACTCGTCCCAGTGGCCGGAGAAATGAAGGAACTGGAACAATGAATCGCATAGAGTCTGGAGCCGACGGTTGTCGCCCGCGATCAACGCCGGCAGGGCAGCGGCAAGCTGCGGCCAAGCGGCCTCCAGGACGGGGAAGCGGGCATACTTCTGGTAACCGTTCTCCACGGCAAGAGCGTATGCCTGGTCGGCCAAACGCTCGCCGCTGACGCCGACCGCCTCGGGGCGGCTGCCACGAAGGTACCGGGCGGCCAGCGGCGGGAGCAGCCAGGTGGCGGCTTGGTCGTCCTCGATCAGCAACGCGCGATCACGCAGGCCATCCAGCGCGGTTTCCGCGGCTTTTCGGCTCAGGTCGGCCAGGGGCAACAGCCACTCGACAGGTGCCGGCTGGGTGAAGTGAACCAGGGCGGCGAGCACCGCCGTTTCATCCGCTGTGAAGGTAACGGCCAGGTCGCCGAAGACATAGCCCAGCGGATCGTTCTTCTCGTCCGCCGTCTCGAGCCGATGCGCCTCTTGCAGACGCTGGATAGCTTCAGCGACCGTGCGGCAGCGGCCCGTCGTCCGTCCCAGTTGGCCCGCCGTCCAGGTCAGCAACAGCGGATTGCCACCGGTTTCGGCATACAGTCGATCGCGCTCGGCGGGAGTCAGCTGCGCGACCGGTGCCCACCGGCGGCCCAATTCTGCCAACAGCTCGTCGGCGGCATCGCGTTCCAGCTTGTCCAGGCGGAGGTTGCGCGCAGCGGTCGATCCATCGCCGCGGCGGCGGCTGGTGACGAGAGCACGGCAGGCCGTGGGAAGGTTGTCCAGCAGCTCCAGCACACTGCGGCGCTCCTCCGCACTGAACGTCTCCAGGTTGTCCAGCACCAGCAGCGCGCGGTAGCTGGCCAGCGCATGGCGCACGAGGCTGGGCCGATCCTCCGGCACCGCCTTCGAAATGTCGTCGCGGCCGAGCGCCCGGCCCAGCTCGTTGAGCAGCGCGTGATAGCTGGGCACACGATGATCCTGGACCCGCTGGACTCCCTCTGGGAGCAGCTCGCGGTCCTTGGCTGTGATCCACAGCTTGAGCGGGAAATGCTCGGCGGGCGCCCGGTGCGCCGCTTCGAGCGCCAGCGCGGTCTTCCCGACACCGCCGGGGCCATCCAGCACGACTCCCCAGCCGCGGCTTTCCGGGAGCAAATACTTTGCGACCGCCTCGAGCTCCTTCGTCCGGCCGAAGAACGGCCGCCGGGCGGGTAGCGTGGAATGCGGGGCGAAGGCGACAGGTGCCGTAATCCTTGATGCTGGCTTGGGCGGCGGCGCGCCGGCAGCTCGGACGCGGACGGCGACCGGCTCGGGTGGTGTCCCTTCGTCCCCTTCGAGCTCGGCCCGGTCGTGGTCGGGGATGAACCGCCACGGACCCGTCTTGTTCGTGGCGCCACGCGGCCAGAGACGCAGGTGACCGTCCTTTTCGTCGAGCTCGATCCGGCCCGCGGTATAGCCGTGGGCTCGCTGGACCTTCGGAGGATCGCCAAACTTGTCCATGCCGAAGACGGAGCAACCCTGACACAGGCGCGTCGCCTGGCGGGACCCGCCGCGGCGGGTGTAGCTGATGGCCGTCTCATGTTGGTGACCGAAAAGATGCGCCGCGAACCGGCCGGCCGGCGCGATCTCAGATGCTCCGTGCTTTTGCGCTTCGGGTGTCAGCCAGTCCGGTCCCTGGTGGGTGAGCAGCAGGCAGACGTCGTGCTGCTTCGACCAGACATCCACGCCCCCGTCACAGACCGCATGAAGCTGCCGGGCATCCCAGACCAGCCGCTCCTTGTAGTTGCCGCCGGCCAGTTGGAGGAACGTGGTGTTCAGCCCCACGATGCCGATGCGCCGCCCGCCGCACTCCAGAGTCGCTGAGAAGTCGCCCGGCAGCGCGCCGGCCTTCACCGTGCCGGGCCGATGGGGGGCTTTGGTCCACCATTGACTGTAGGCCGCGAAGGCATCGTTGACCACCCGGCGATAGCCACCCGCGGGTTGGTCCCAGAACTTCGCCTTGATGCGGTGGAAGCCGCCCTCCTCCAACAGGACATCGACCGCCGGGTTGTCGTCTTTGGGATTGGGGCGATACAGATCGTGATTGCCCGGCACCGCCAGCAGGACGGCGCCTCCCGATCCCAGCTCGCGGAGCCTCTCCCACAAGGGCACGAGGAGCTCGGCTTGCATCTTCTCGAACTGCGCAGTCTCACCTGATTGCACGAGGTCGCCCGTGAAGAGCACGGCGTCCCAAGGGCCGCATCGGTCGTGCAGGGCGGCGAGGCTGTCGAGAAACGGCTCGCGCAGCGTGGGCCAGAGGCAGTCCTGGCCCTTCAATCCGTAGTGGAGGTCCGTGAGATGTAGCCAGGAGAAGGCACTGGGCATGGTGGCTCGATCCGCTCCTTCGTTCAGGGCCAGCTACGCAACAAGTACTTCAGCTTACCTCAGAGCCGCCCCTTTTCCACCTTCTTCGCGGCGCTGGCGATCCGTTTTCAGTGTAGTCCGCGGCCTCCGGCGGGGCCGGTACGCCCGCGGCCTGGGCCACCCCGCCCTCGGGGCGGGGCTCCAGGCTCCAGGTCCGAGCCTCCCGGCTCTCGATCCGAGCCTCTCCGCCCTGGGTCCGAGCTTGCCGGCTCCAGGTCCGAGCCTCGCCGCTCTCGGGAGGGGCTTCCCGGCTCTCGGGAGGGGCCAAGCCGCTCTCGGCCCGGGCTGCCCCGCCCTCGGGACACGCCGCCCCGCTCTCGATCCGAGTCTCCCGGCTCTCGATCCGAGTCCCTCCGCCCGACGTCTGGGCTGCT
>DIHE01000053.1:8768-68015 GCA_002420005.1 Holophagales bacterium UBA5704
GACGTCTGGGCTGCTCCGCCCGAGAGCCGGGGTACCTCCGCCCGACATCCGAGCCTCTCCGCCCGCGATCCGGGCCCCTCCGCCCGACGTCTGGGTCGCTCCGCCCGCGGGCGGAGGTCTTCTGCCCGACATCCGGGCTGCTCCGCCCGAGAGCCGGGGTACCTCCGCCCGGCGTCCGGGCCTCACCCGGGAGGGAACGTGCGGGGGAGCGAAGAAGGTGGAGAAGACCGAGGAGACGCAGGAGAAGGATGGTCAGGGGCTGTCACCACCCCATGAGGTAGTGTAAACTCCCTACCCGTCCCTGATTCACGCTCTCTGGAGGAGTGAGATGAACCTGAAGAACCGGAAGCTCTTCGTCCCCTTGCTGGCCCTCGGGCTGGTCGCCCTCGGTGCCGTGCAGCTTTTTGCCGCGGTCACCGAGTCGAGCACCAACGTGCCCTTGGCGATTCCTGACGGCGGCAGCGTCAACAGCACGCTGAACTTCTCCGTCGCCGGCACGATCACCGATGCCAACCTGACGTTCAGCATTTCCCATGCCTGGGACTCGGACATCGCGATCAGCCTGACCGGTCCGGGCGCTCCGATTCAGCTTCTGGTCCAGAACTGCGGCGGCAGCGCCGACAACTTCACCAATACGACGATCGACGAAGACGCGGGAGCCTTCCCGTGCGCGGGGACCGCCGGCCCTCCGTTCACCGGCTCGTTCCAGTCGCCGGCCGCGGGCACCATGAACGCTTTCGACTCCACGGCGTCGAACGGCATCTGGACGCTCAACGCGGCGGACGACTCCGCGATCATCACCGGAACGCTCACCTCCTGGTCGTTGACTCTCGACGGTGCGGCGCCGCTGCCGGTCGAGCTGATGAGCTTCGAGGTCGACTAGGTCTCACCGCGCCGCTCTGGTGAGCCCGGCACGTTTGAGGACGGTTCGGCACGCCGTCTCGCGAGGATTCCTCCTGCTGCTGGCAGGGGTCCTCGCGAGCTGCGCCCCCGCAGCGCCTCCGGCGCGCCACGTGCTGCTCATCTCGATCGACACCCTGCGCCCCGACCGGCTCGGCTGCTATGGCGCCTCGCAGGTGGAAACCCCTGCGATCGATGCTCTCGCCCGCTCGGGCGTTCGTTTCGAGAACGCCTTCACCCCCGTCCCGCTGACTCTCCCGGCGCACTGGACTCTCTTGACCGGGGTCGAACCCTGGCACCACGGCGTGATCGACAACGGCATGACCCTGGCCGCCCCGCCGGCCGCCACCTTGGCCGAGCGGTTTGCCGTGGCCGGCTACGACACCGCGGCGTTCGTCTCCGCTTTCGTCCTCCATCGCACCTTCGGGCTCGACCGCGGCTTCGCCCACTACGACGACGGGCCGGCGGCCGATGCCGCGCTCGACCAGCTCCTGCATGCGACCGGCCGTGCGGACGAGCGGGTCGATCGGGCTCTCGCCTGGCTGCGCCGGGAGCGCACGCGGCCCTTCTTCCTCTGGCTCCACCTCTTTGATCCGCATGCGCCGTACGATCCGCCGGAAGATTTTCGCGCCCGCCATGCCGGCCGTCCTTATGACGGGGAGGTCGCGTTCGTCGACACCCAGGTGGCGCGTCTGCTGGCCGCGCTCGACCGCTCGGGCGCGGCGGGCGACACGCTTGTCGTGCTGGTCTCGGACCATGGCGAGAGCCTGGGTGAGCATGGCGAGCAGACCCATGGAATCCTGCTGTACGACGCGACGCTCCGCGTGCCGCTGATCGTGCGCCTGCCGGGGAGGCTCCCCGCGGGGGAGGTGCGGCGCGAGCCGGCGACCTTGGCGGACGTGGCGCCCACGGTGCTCGCGCTGGCCGGCCTGGCCGCCGCGCCGCCCCTCGACGGCCGCGATCTGTTCGGCGCGGCCGGTCCCCCGCGCCACCTGGCGGCCATCTCCGAAGCGCCGCATCGCCGGCTCGGGTGGGGGACGTTGGTCGCGCTGCGCGACGCGGGATGGAAGTACATCGCCGGCCCAAGGCCCGAGCTCTATGCGATCGACCAGGATCCGCAGGAGACGGAGGACCGGATCGGATCGGAGGCGGCCCGGGCCGTCCCTCTGGCGCGCGCGGCCCGGGAAGTCGAAAGGGCGATGCGGAGGCAGCTCGCGGCCCGGCCGGCGGGTGAGCCGAAGCGCGAGGACCAGGCCCGGCTCGCGGCCCTGGGCTATGTGAGCGGTCCCCGGTCGCCGGCCGCGTCCCTCCCGGCTCCACCCGATCCGAAGGACGTGATTTCTTCAATGGGAGCGCTCGACCGCGCTTACCAGTTGCTCACCGAAGGGCGCCTCGGCGAGGCGGAGGCGGGCTTTCGCGCCCTTCTCGGGGCGGCGCCGATCCCTCCCGCCGCCGCCCTCGAAGGGCTCGCGCGGGTGGCCCGGCTGCGCGGCCGGGACGGCGAGGCCGAGGCGCTTTACCTGCAATGGCTCACCCGCGATCCCGAGGCGGTGGTGGCGCTCGCTCAGCTGGTGGTCCTGGCCCGCCACCGGGGCGATCATCGGACGGAGGTCGAACGCGCCCGGCGCCTCGTCGGCCTCGCTCCTGCGGACGGCGGCGCGAGCCGCCTGCTCGCCGAGGCCTTGCTCGCCGCAGGGGAGGCTGCCGCGGCGGAGGCTGAATGGCGCCGCGGGCTGGCGGTGGCGCCGCGCGCCGGCTGGCTGCGCCTCGGATACGCCCGCTTTCTGCGCGCCGCTGGCCGCACCGGGGAGGCGACGCGGGAGCTGGACCGGCTGCTCGCCGACGACGCGCTGCCGGCCGAGGTCGTCACCGCGGCGCGCCGGCTGCGCCGGGACTCTCTCCCTCGCCCTTCCCCTCCTCCCGGTTGAGCAGGGCGAGCAGCCGCGCCGCTTCTTTGGATTCGGGGCGCCGCGCGAGCGCCGCCTCGAGGTGGCGCCGGGCTTCGGCCCTCTCCCCTTGTTGCATCTCGGCCCAGCCGAGCAACCAGAGCGCTTCCGACTGCTCGGGCCGGAGCTGCAGCGCCCTTTCCAACAGATCCTCCGCCGCGCCGGCCCGGCCGGCGAGGAGCTGCTCGGCGCCCTGCCGCAGGAGCGTCTCGAAGCTTTGGGCGCGCCGCGCCGCGGGCAGGCGCAGGTTGAGGCCGAGGAGCAGGACGCCGGCGAACACGCCGAGGGCTCGGACGGGTGGCCGGAAGCGGGCCGGAGGGACCTGGACGCAGGGTTCCCACCGGCTCACCGTGATGAACGACGCCACCGCGGCGAGCGGGAGGGTGGTCCACAGCAAGCCGGGCTCCCCGGCCAGGAGGAGCTGGGTCGCCGCGGTGCCGAGCAGGACGGCGACGGCCTGGGCCGGGCGGAGGTGGAGCGACTCGCTGCGCAGCGGCGGCCACGGGTTGGTCTCGCGGGCGTTGACCGCGGCGCCGGCGACCGCGGCGATCAGACCGATGTGGACGAGGTCGAAGCCGGAGAACGGCAGCGGACCCGGCAGCGGTGCGGCGAGCGCGTGGCCCGCGAGGTGAAGCGGGAAGAGCAGCAGCCCGGCGAGCCGCTGCCCCAGAGGCGCCCGGCGGCGCCACAGCTCGAAGGGGAGCAGGAAGTCGATCGCCACGAAGCCCCAGTCGAGCAGGGCGATGCGGGGAAAGCGGAGGAGATCGGTGGGCGTGTGCGCCAGGCTCCACGACCACCAGCCGCCGGTGACCGCGGCGGTCTCGACGGCCAGGCAGATCGAGGCGAGGATCAGCCCGGCGACCAGCGCTGTGCGGAAGGCGTCGGCCGGCCGGCCCAGGCGGCGCAGCAGGCGGTCGGCGAAAAAACCGGCGAGGCCGGCGGCGGCGGTCCAGCCGATCAGCTCCTGGAGCGGCACGCCGGCGATCGAGAGGAGCGGTGCTTCCAGCCGGTACGGCATGCCGCTCAGGTGGGTCTCGGCGAGCGCGCGGATCGCCAGCGAGCGCACCAGGCCATAGAACGTCGCGGCGACGACGAACGCGAGGGTGGCGCGTCCCCCGAGATTCGCCCGGCGGTGGTCGAGAACGAGAAGCAGAACGGCGGCCGAGAACGCGGCGAGCGCCGAGGGAGGAATGCCGGAGCTCATCAGAGCGCCGCCTCCCTCATCCTTCGGGAACCAGGATTTCGAGCCCGGAGGCGGCGAGCAGCCGCTGCCGCACCGCCTCGATGCCGGCCGCCTCTTTCTCCTTCACCAGCGCGGAGCGGATCGCCTCGCGAACGTCCGCCAGGGGCCGGGTGCCGAGCCCACGCAGCCGGACGAAGGCGACGCCGCGCCCTTCCAGGACACAGGTGCCGGGCGCCACGTCGGTGCGCGGCCCATCCAGGTAGATCGCCGGAGTGATCTCGCCGGGGCGCAGGCGCAGCAGCGCCTTGCGCAGGCGGATCGAGGTCCGTCCGAGCGCCTCCAGGTCGACGCCGTGCGCCTCACGGCAGAGCTGGGCGTCGGGGCGGATCGGCCGGCGCAAGAGATCGTCGAAGGAGCCCCCTTCGCGCAGCGCGGTGCCGACCGCTTCGCCCGCGGCATAGACGTCGGCGACGCTGTCTCCGGTCTGCGGGAAGAACAGCAGGTCGATCTGGAAATCGCGCAGCAGCAAGGCGTCGGCGTGCTCGCGGTGGTAGCGCGCGATCTCCTCCTCGGTCGGCCGGGTGTCGAGCCGGCCGATCAACGCCTCGCGGTACGCCTCGATCACCGCCTGGCGGCGCGCCTCCGCGATGCGGGCCTCGATCTCCGGCGTCAAACCCCGGGTGCGCCGGGTTTCGGCCAGCAGCCGGTTCTCCATCTCCTGGCGTTCGGCCGCATCGTTTGCCGGCTCCACGCCGCGCGCATCGAGCTCCTGCTGCCGGCGGGCGCGCATCGCGGCGCGCCGCGCCTCGGCGTCCAGCTCCTGGCGCACCGTGCGGCGGAGCGCCTCGACGTCGACGGGTTTTCCGGGCCGGATCCCGTCGAGCCGGAAGAGGTGGAGCCCGTCGGGCGAGGCGACGACCGTGCTCACCTCTCCCTCTTTGAGCGCGAAGATCACTTCGGCCGCGGTGCGGTTGAGCGAGCGCCGGAGCGTCCATTCGATACGTCCGCCGCCGCGCGCGGTGACCGAGGTCGAGTACTTCTCGGCCAGCTGGTTGAAGTTGGCGCCGCGGTCGAGCTCCTGGCGGATCGTCGCCATCCGGGCGGCCGCCTTGGTGCGTGCCGCCGGGTCGGATTCGGGCGCGCGCAAAAAGACATGGCTGAACTTGCGCGCCTCTTCCGAAGAGATCGCGGAGCGCCGCCGCTCGACCTCTGCGGCGACCTGGGGCTCGGCGGCCCGGACGGACGCGGTTTCCTGCGCCAGCAGGTCCTCGGCGAGCACCCGCTCCTCGGCGGCCGTCTGGCGCCGGCGCATCTCCGGCTGGTCGCTGAAGCCCTTTTCCTGCGCCTCGTCGAAGAGCATCGTGGCGCGCACCCGGCGTTCGACCACCTGGCGGACGATCTCTTTCCAGGCCTCCGGAGAGACGGGCTGGGGGACCGCGGCGAGCCGGCGGTCGAGCGCTTCCTGGATCTCGCCGCGGCGAACCTCGCCGCCCTTCCAGCGCGCCACCACGGTCTCGGGATCGCGGCGTGCCTCCGCGGGGGGCGAGGCGTCGCGGCAGCCGGCCGTGGCGGCGAGGGCGAGGAAAGCCCCCATCAGCAGATGCTCGATTCTCATCGTGGTCCCTTACCGGATCGTCCGTCGATCGCAGGCGACCGCAATCATACCGAAACCGGATAACCTGGACGGCATGCTGAGCGTTCGTGAGCCCGCACCGGGCGGCCGGACCCCTGTCGTTGCGCTACTGCTCGCCGCGGTTCTGCTCGGCGGCGTGATCGCCTGGGCGTATGCGCCGATCCTCGACAACGGGTTCGTCTGGGACGACGGCGCGAACCTCGGCATCGCCCGCGCAGAGTGGGATCGCGGGCCGGCCGGGCTGGCCTGGGCGTTCCGCGAGCCGTTCTACGGCCATTACCAGCCGCTCACCTGGGTGTCCTACCAGATCGATGCGTGGCTCACCGGCGCCACCCCGCGCGGCGTCCACGCCACCCAGCTGATCCTGCATCTCGCGAACACCGCGCTGGTCGGCCGGCTCGCCTGGGTTCTGGCCGCCTGCCCGGCGCTCGGCGCCGTCCGTGCGCTCGCCCAGCCTCGCCGGCGCACCGCCTGGGCCGTTCTCGCCGCGGCGCTGTTTGCGCTCCACCCGATCCGTGTCGAATCGGTGGCCTGGGCGACCGAACGGCGCGATCTCCTGTCCACCTTCTTCGTGCTCGGGGCTCTCGTCCTCCATGTACGCGCGAGCCCCGTGGACACCTCGCCCTCCCCGGTGCGCGGCCGGGTCGCGCTCCTGCATGCGCTCGCCGCCCTCTCACGGGCGCAAGTGACCCTTCCGTTCGTCCTGCTGCTGGCCGACCTCTGGCCCCTGCGGCGTCTGGAGACCCCGGCGGATCGGCCGGGGGGCCTGCTCCGGCTGGTGAGCGAGAAAGGGGTCTCGCTCGCCATCGCCGCAGCCTCCGCCGCGGCGGCCCTCTGGGCGCAGGCGAGCCAGGGTGCGCTCACCGCGGCGGCCGAGCACGGTCTGCCCGCCCGGCTCGTGCAGGCCGGCTATGGCCTCGCCTTCTATCCTGCGTCCTGGCTGTTCGGCCGCACCTGGCTGCCGCTCTACGAACGGCCGGTCCCTTTCGTGGCCACCGCGCCGGGTCACCTCCTGCCCGCGCTCGCCGCCGTGGGTGTTCTGGTGGGGCTCTGGCTCCTGCGCCGCCGGATCCCGCCGGTCGCGGCGGCGTGTGGAGCGTACCTGCTGCTCGTGCTGCCGGTTCTCGGGATCGCCCAGGCGGGGGTGCAACTGGTGGCGGATCGCTATGCCTACCTGGCCACCGTGCCGCTCGTGCTGCTCGCCGCCGGAGCCGGCGTGGTCCTGTGGAGCCGCCTGCCCGGCCGGGCCGTGCGTGCACCGGTCGCGCTCGGCCTCGCCGCCCTGCTCGCGGCGAACACGTTGGCGACCCGGCGCCAGACGCGGGTCTGGCAGAGCGACGAAACCCTCTGGCGCCACGTGCTCGCCCATTCCGGCTCGTGCCTCGCCGACAACAACCTCGGTTATCTGCTTCTGAGCCGGGGCGAGAACGGTCCTGCGTTGTTCCACCTCGTCCGTTCGCTCGAACGGGTGCCGTCCTACGGGCGTCCCTGGCAGGGCCTCGTCGCCCTGCTCGAAGCACCCCGGCCGGCCGATGCGCCCCCCGCCGGCTGGGTGGTCCGGACCCTCGAACGGGCCGCCGCCACGCAGCCCGCCTCCGCGCTCGCCCGCCGGAGCGTGGCGCTGGCCCGGAGCGCAGCCGGGCGCTCCCGCTGACGCCGGGTCAGAGCGGCGTGTTCTTCCAGTCGGTGGCGGTCAGGCGCACCAGGCCCTGAGCCTCGATCTGCCGCGAGGCGGTTTCGAGCACGGGGAGAAACTCGGCCTTGCGCCCCGCGCGGGTGAGCGCCATGGCACCGTCGAGCCAGTGCCGTGCCGCGGCGAGGTCTCCGGTCTCCGCGTTCGCCACCACCAGGGCGAACAGCGCCGCCGGATCCTGGTAGCTGGTCGCTCGCGCCACCTGCGTCGCCAGCAGCAACGCCAGCTCGCCGTCGCGCAAGTGGTCGTCCGGGCTGGTGGCGAGGAGGACCGCCTCCAGATAGGGGAGGAGCAGCGCATCGGGAATCCGCCGCCGGCCATCCTGGAGCACGGCGAGAGCGGCGCCTTGCTCACCGCGGGCGAGATAAGCGCGCGCCAGGGCACCGGTCGGCGCCGAGGCGCCGGGCTCCGCCTCGGCGGCGGCGCGGCAGAACGTCACGTCGTCGCGCCACAACCCGGTCTGGGCGCGTGCCGCTCCGGCGAGGGCGGCGGCGAGCCCACAGGTGAGCAGGGCGAGGATGGCGAGACCCCGCCGGCCGTACCGGCGGCCCGCCCGGCGGGCCAGGGCCTGGAGCCCGGCACCGGCGAGCAGGGCGAGCGGCAGAGCCGACAGGTAGGTATACCGGTGCGCCACGAGCTGCGGCCCCGCCTGGAAGAGCCCGGAGACCGGCAGCACGAACGCCGTGAAGACGGCGAGAGCGAGCGGCACGGCCGGCCGGCGGCGCCAGAGCACCAACGCCGCGGCGAGCACGGCGAGGAAGCCGAGCCCGCGCAACACCGCGTCCGGGTCCCCTGTGAAGGTGAGGGGACGGAGGACCGGTACCTGAAACGGGATCGCGACCGGCAAGAACGTCTTTTCGAGGTAGAAGGAGAGGCTGAGCCCGGCCGCGAGCAGCCGGTGCTCCAGGCCGGCCTGCGTGCGATCGGCCATCGCCGGGGCCGCCGCCCAGAAGGTGACACAGGCGATGACCGCCGAAAGCACCAGGAACGGCAGCTTTTCGAGCAGCACGGAGCGGGCGCCGGTGGACAGCCGGCCGCGGGGATCGAGCCGCAGCCGGCCGAGCGGGTGAAGGTCGAGCGCCAGGAAGGCGACCGGCAACACCAGGGCGATCCCCTTCGAGAGCAGAGCCGCCGTGAACGCGAGCAGCACACCGGCCCAGGCCAGGGAACGCCGCCGGCCGGCCGCTCCCGCCGCCCGCAGGTAGGAATGCAGGCTGAGCAGGACGAAAAACCCGCAGAGAACGTCGCGCCGCTCGGTGATCCAGGCCACCGACTCGACGCGCAACGGATGGACGGCGAACAGCGCGGCGGCGGCGAACGCGGCGAGCCCCCGCGCTGCGTCCGGCACCGCCGCCTCCGCTCTCCAGGCGAGCAGCCGCCAGGCCAGGGCGTAGAACAGCAGGGCGTTGGCCAGGTGGAGCAGCAGGTTGGTCCGGTGATAGCCGCGCGGGTCCATCCCCGACAGCTCGAAATCGGCCGCCAGGGTCACCCAGGAGAGCGGGATGTAGTGACCCCCACGGGGGTGGGTCGCCATCCACTTCAAATGGTCGAGCGAGAAGCCGCGAAAGTGCGGGTTGGAGACGAAATTGAGCTCGTCGTCGAGCGGCGCCCAGCCGTGCTCGAGGGTCGGCAGGAACACCCAGAGAACGAGGGTGGCCAGCGCCACCGCCGCGAGCAGGTGGGTGAAGAGGCGCGGGTGGAGGGTGGGAACGGGCATCGGCGAGCGGGTCAGGGAGAGACCATTCTAGCCCGGCCGCCGCCGGAGCCACGGGGGGCCGGGCGGCGCGCTATGGGATACTCGACCGCCGAGGAGGATTCTTCCCATGCTTCAAGACCTCACAGCCGCCCGGCGGCTTCTCGTGACGGCAGCAGTCCTCGTCCTGGGTGTGATCGCACCTCTCTCCGCGGTCGCGGCACCGGTCAAAGCCCTGGTCGGCGGCCGGCTGATCGATGGCTACGGCGGCCGGCCTCTGGAGAACAGCGTCGTACTGATCGAGGGGGAGCGGATCACCGCGGTCGGCCGGGTGGGAGAGCTCGCGGTGCCGGAGGGGGCGGAGGTGATCTCGACGGAAGGGATGAGCGTGCTGCCCGGTCTGTGGGACATGCACGTGCATCTGATGATCGTCGGGCACGGGGACTACGACCACTGGGACAAGACGTACCCACCCCTCTTCCGCTCGACGATCATGCCGGCGGCGGCGCGGCAGCTCCTCCTCGCCGGAGTCACCAGCGCCCGCGACCTCGGGGCTCCTCTGGAGGACAGCCTGGCCATCCGGGACAAGCTCCGCCGTGGCGAGATCCAGGGGCCGACGCTCTACGTCTCCGGTCCCTTCCTTCAGCATGCACCGTACCCGGGCACCGACCTTTTCCGCTGGGGCATCCAGGGCCCTGAAGACGCCCGGGCCAAGGTGAAGCGGCTGGCGGAGGCGGGCGTCGACGTCATCAAGCTGATCGACCAGGACCAGATGACGATGGACGAGGTGCGCGCCGTCGTCGACGAAGCCCATCGGCGCAACCTCCCTGTGGTGGCCCATTCCCACCGTGTGGAAGAGATCCGCCGTGGCCTCCAGGCCGGCGTCGACTGCTTCGAGCACACCGGCCTGGGCACGGCGCCGGAATATCCGGCCGACGTTTTCGAGCTGATGAAAGGCCGGGCGAACACGCTGTTCTGGACGCCGACGATCAGCCCGCTCCTCCTCTACCAGGAAACGCGGGACGAATTCCCGGAGCGCCTCGACGATCCGCGCTGGCAGGCCGGATTGCCGCCCGCCGTGGTGGACGATATCCGGCGTTCCCTCGCCCATCCGGAGAGCCTCGGCTACTTTCAGTACGTCCCGGCGCGCCGGCCGACGCTCCAGCGCAAGTTCGAGCAGCTCCGTCAATCGGGAGCGATCCTGCTGATCGGCACCGACAGCGGCGTCCCGCTGAACTTCCACAGCGATGCGACCTGGCGGGAGATCGACACCTGGGTGCGCGTCTTCGGCGTCCCGCCCATGGACGCCCTGCGCGCCGCCACGTTCTGGCCGGCGGTGGCGATGAAGAAAGACAAAGAGGTGGGGACCGTCTCGCCGGGAAAGATCGCCGACGTCATCGCCGTCCGTGGCGACGTGCTGAAGCACGTCGATCTGCTGCAGGACGTGGACCTGGTGATCCAGCGGGGCGTGCGGGTCAAGTAACCACCCGGCGGGGCTCAGCCGAGCCTCGATCAGGCCTCCAGCTCACCCCAGAGGCGTTGGCGAGTCTCCGGGCACCCGCGGCGGTCCACATTCCTTATGATAGGGCGCCCGCCGGCCGCGCCGGCCCGCACCTTATTCTTGAGGAGCACCTGCATGTCCTTCTGCCGTTCCGCCCTGTGGACCGTCCTCGCGCTCGCTCTGGCCGCCCCGGTGCCCGCCGCCGAGGGTCCCCTGCCGTCGCTTCCCTACACACCCAGCCTGGAGCCGGCGTTCCTGGACCGCACGGCGGACCCGTGTGTGGACTTCTACCAGTTCTCCTGCGGCCGCTGGCTGGAGAAGAACCCGATCCCGGCGGATCGGCCGTCGTGGAGCGTCTATGGGAAGACCGGGCAGGAGAACCAGCAGTTCCTCTGGGGACTGCTCGCCGAGGCGGCCCGGCCCGATGCGGGGCGCGACGCGGACACCCGGAAGGTGGGGGACTACTTCGCCGCCTGCATGGACGAAGCCGCCGTCGAGAAGGCCGGCGCGGCGCCGCTGCGCCCGGCCCTGGCGGCGATCGACGCGCTCGCGGACAAGGAAGGGCTCGCCGCCCTGCTCGGGCAGTTGCATCGGATGCTGAACCCGGGCGCGGCCTGGTTCGGCTTCGGTGCCGGACAGGACTACGAGAACGCCGCCGTGATCATCGGCCAGGCGCAGGCGGGCGGCCAGGGGCTCCCCGACCGCGATCTCTATCTGCTGGACGACGAGCGTTCGAAGGACACCCGGGAACGCTACAAGGCGCTGATCCGCCAGATCTTCGGCCTGCTCGGCGACGCGGAGCCGGCGGCGCGCGCCGAGACGGTGCTGCGCATCGAGACGGCGCTCGCCAAGGCGTCGCTCAGCCCGGTCGAGCTGCGCGATCCGCAGAAGACGGCGCACAAGATGAGCCGCGCCGGCTTGCAGGCGCTCACCCCCTCGTTCCGCTGGGCAAGCTACCTGCAGGAGCTGGGCGTGCCGGATCTCGACGTGATCAACGCCGGCGAGCCCGCCTTCTTCCAGGAGATGGAGCGCCAGATCGCCGCCAACAGCCTGGACGACCTGCGGACCTACCTGCGCTGGCAGGTGGCGCGGGACCGGGCTTCTTATCTGTCCACGCCGTTCGCCCAGGCGAGCTTCGACTTCTTCCAGACCTACCTCCAGGGCATTCCCCAGAGGCAGCCGCTGTGGAAGCGCTGCGTCGGCCGGGTGGATCGCGATCTGGGAGAGGCTCTCGGCCAGGTGTTCGTGCGCAAGGTCTTCCCACCGGAGGCCAAGGGGGCCGCGCAGGAGATGGTCCTCCACATCCGTTCCGCCATGGACCGGCGTCTGCGGGCGCTCTCCTGGATGAGCGACGCGACGAAGCAGCAGGCGCTGCTGAAGCTCCAGAACATGCGGGACAAGATCGGCTATCCCGAGCGCTGGCGCGACTACACCGCCCTGGAGGTGCGCCGGGACGACGCCGCGGGCAACGCGGAGCGCGCCCTCGCCTTCGAAATGCGGCGCCAGCTCGACAAGATCGGCAAGCCGGTGGACCGCGGCGAGTGGGTCGTCACACCGCCGACGGTGAACGCCTTCTACAACCCGACGATGAACGACATGAACTTCCCGGCCGGCGTCCTCCTTCCGCCGCTGTTCGATCTGAAGATGGATGCGGCCCCGAACTACGGCAACACCGGCGGCACCATCGGCCACGAGCTGATCCATGGCTTCGACGACTCCGGCCGGCAGTTCGACGGCGCCGGCAACCTGCACGACTGGTGGACGCCCGGGGACGCCGCCGAGCTCGACCGCCGCGCCTCGTGCATCGTCGACCAATATGCCGGGTATACCGTGGTGGACGACCTGAAGATCAACAGCCGGTTGACCCTGGGAGAGGACTTGGCGGACCTGGGCGGCCTCATCCTGGCCTGGGAGGCCTGGAAAGAGGCCACCCGCGGCCAGACGCTGGAGGCGAAGGACGGCCTCACCCCGGAGCAGCGCTTCTTCACCGGCTTCGCCCAATGGGCCTGCGCCGGCTATCGGCCGGAGTACCTGCGCCTGCACGTCAAGCTGAACCCGCACTCCCCCGCCCGTTTCCGGATCAACGGCGTGCTGGTCAACATGCCCGAGTTCGCCGCCGCTTTCGGCTGCAAGCCCGGGCAGCCGATGGTGCGGGAGCCGGAGCAGGTCTGCAGGATCTGGTAGAGGCGGCAGCCGATGAGCCGGGCGCCGCGGTTTCCTTTCGTCCCCCCTCCGGTGTCCAACCGGTTGCGATGGAGGCATTGCAGGCGGTGGCCATGACCCCCTGGTGGGGAGGAGATCCGGCGGAACGCTTCGACGGCGAAGAGGGGCGTCTGCTCGCCGCGCTCGCCGCGGGGGATCGCGAGGCGGCCGAGCGGCTGGTCGAGCGGACCTACCGCGCGGTCTTCGGTCTCGTGCGGCGGCTGTGCGGCGACGCGGACCTGGCGGCCGATCTGACCCAGGAGACCTACCGGAAGGCCTGGGACTCGCTGGCGAGTTTCGACGGCCGGGCGAAGTTCTCCACCTGGCTCTGCCGCATCGCCTACAACACGTTTCTCAACCATCTGCGGCGTCCCCGCCGCCTCGTTCCGCTCGACGAGTCGCACCAGGCGACGGTCGCCGATCCGGCGCCCGGGGCCGAGGAGATGGTGGGGCGGGCGGTGGCGGGCGATCGTCTGCGCCGCGCCGTGCTGGCCTTGCCGGAGGAGCTGCGCTTCCTGGTGACCGCGTTGTATTGGGGAGAGCTGCCGGTGCGCGAGATCGCGCTCCAGGAAGGGGTGACCACGGTGGCCATCCGCAAGCGGCTCAAGAAAGCGCTGCAGATCCTGGCGCATTCCCTGGAGGAGGGCCGATGAGCACCTGGACCCCCCGCAAGGTCGACCGCGAGCTCGCCGGGCAGGAGGCAGGCGTGCCGCCCGCGGATCTGCTCGCCAAGCTCCGCGCCGAGATTCCGCCGGATGTCGGGAGCCGGCTGCCCGCCGCGGCCCTGCGCGAAGCCGAGGTCGTTTCGCTGGCGCAGCGTCGGATGCCGCGGCGCCGGCTCCAGCTCCTGGCGGCTTCGCTGATCGTCACCCTGGCCGGCGGAGCGTTCGCCGGTCTGGTCGTGTTCCGCCACGCGACGCCCCCCGCCGCCATGGTGGAGCGGGACGCGGTGCAGCCAAGCCCCGCGGAGGCCGCCCCTTCGGAGAGGTCCGCCGACGCGCCCCGGCCGGCCGCGGCGCCGGCGCCGCGGCCGGCTCCCCCTGGGGCCGTTGCGCCTCCGGTTCCGGTGGATCAGGAGATCCAGATGCCTCAGGAGGTGGTGGTCGTCCCCGCCCCGCAGGCGGCGCCGGCTCCTCCTCCGCCTCCTCCGGCCCCGGAGCCCTCGATCATGGCCTCGCAGGAAGCCGCGGACAGCCTGCTCGAGAAGGCGGCGGCTCCCGCGGGTGTCGCGGGAGGGGCCGCCGCGGCAGAGGAGGCGCGGATCGCGCCGCACGCCGAGGGGTCGAGGGCGGGTCTGCCCGGGGGACCGCATCTGCGGTGGTTGCGGGTCGAGGCCGGCGTCAAGGTGCGTTTCATGGCGGCGGCGGTGGCCCGTTGGCGGCCGCTCGGCGACAATCTTTATGAGGTGGAGCTCACCCCGCAGGCCGCCGCCGCGCCTGCGACGAAGATCGCCGATCTGTCCGGTGCCGGTGCGGGCGCGGTGAGGGTCTCCGATCTGGCCGGCGCCTGGGAGGGTACCTCGATCGACTTCCGCCTCGCCACTCTGGCCGCCGCGTTGGCCGATTCCCCTTCCGCCGCGCAGCGGGAGCAGCTCCTGCTCCTGGCCCGGCAGCTCGCCGCCGAGACGGCCGGGCAGCCCGCCGGAGCCGTGGCGGCCGAGCTGGTCCGCCAGGTGGAGAAGGCGAAACCGTAGGGCAGGCACTTTCTGGCCGAAGCAGGCGCTAGAATCCTGCCCTATGTCGAGTCAACCGCACCCGCCCCGTTTCCGCATCGCCCTCGAAAAGGAGGACTTCAAGTTCTCCGCCGCCCACTTCACCCTGTTTCCCGGGGGGGGAGCGGAGCTCCTGCACGGGCACAACTACCGCGTCCGGGTCGAGGTGACCGGCAGCGATCTCGACGACGAGGGGCTGCTGGTGGACATCGAGCAGCTCAAGAAGACCATCCGCGAGCGCTGCGCCCACCTGGACAGCCGGACGCTCCTGCCGGCGGCCAGCCCCCGGCTGCAGCACACCCGCGACGGCGACGCGATCGAGGTGGTGTGCGGCGAGCGGAAATACCGCTTTCCCGCCGCCGACGTGCTGCTGCTGCCGTTGGTCAACACCTCCATGGAGCTGTTCGCCCGCATGCTCTGGGAGGAGCTGGCGCCGAGCCTCGCCGGGTCGCGGGTGGAAGACCTCGCGGTGGGGGTGGAGGAGACGGCGGGCCAGCGCTGCCGGTACGAGCGGGGGATCGTGTGGGCCTGGGGGCGCCGCTAGACAGCCGGCCGGACCCGGTCAGGAGATCTTGATCTCCCGCCCCTTCCAGCTCGTCAGCCGGCCCCGCCGCCGGTCGCGCACCCCCAGGGCGAGCACGGCGGCGAGGAGCAGCGCATCGCAGGGGTAGAGCAGCCCCCAGGCCGGCCGGTGCCGGCTGCCGGCGCGCAACAGCATCGAGGCGGCGGCCCCCAACCCCCAGAGGACCGCCGCGGCGAGCGGGTGGCCGGTGAGGAGCTCGGCCGCCAGCGCCGCCGGAGGCACCGCCAGGAGGGCCAGGATCGCCAGGACCACCGCCGGCCGGCGGTGGAGGAACTCGCCGAGGTTGCGGCGCCAGCCGCGCACCACCTCGCGGGCTCCCTGGTACATCCGCACCCGCAGGAGGTCCGGAGCGCGGAAGAAGGCGGTGCGGCACCCCGCCGCGCGCAGGTTGCGGGCGATCGCCACGTCGTCGAGGGTCTCGGCGCGCACGGTGGGAAAGCCGCCGGCCGCTTCCCACGGCGCGCGCCGCAGCAGGATGAGCTGGCCGTTGGCCACCGGCGGGCCGGTACCGGCCGCGGCCTCCTCCCAGCTCCCGAGCAGGTGGTCGAGGAGGGCGAAGACGCCGGGGATCAGCAGGTTTTCGGTGGCGCCCACCGCCTCCTGGCGGCCGGCGACGGAGACCACGTCGAAGCCGCCCGCCTCCGCCGCGGCCCGCACGCGCGCCAGGGCGTCCGGATGATGGCGGGTGTCGGCGTCGGTCAGGTACAGCCAGGGCGAGGCGACGTCCCGGCTCCCCGACCACAGCGCGTGCGGCTTTCCCCGCCATCCCTCGGCCAGCGGATCGGCGGTGACCAGCTCCAGGCGGGGCTCACCCGCCGCCAGGGCGGCGACCCGGGCATGGGTGGAATCCGTCGAGCCGTCGTCGATCACCCGAACCCGCGGCTCCCCCCTCTGGGCGAGCAGTGTTTCAAGACAAGATTCGGCGTTATGTTCTTCGTTACGTACCGGGAGCAGAATCGTGACATCCGGGTGGTGCGGGGCGGGCGGAGCGGGGGGAAGCGAGGGAGCACGCCGCCTCCGGCCTGCGGTCTGGAGGGCCAGGCCGAGCAGGCAGCCACCGAGCAGGAGGGAGGCGGCGAGCGGGAGAAGCACGGTTCAGACGGCGGCGACCTTGGCTTCGAGGACGGCTTCGACCTCGCCGGGGTTGGGGAAACGACCGGTCTGCTTCTTCGAGAAGATCAGCTCACCGCCGACCGTGACCTCGAAGACGCCTCCGGATCCCTTGAGGAGCTGGGGCTTGATACCGAACCGGGTTTCGATCTGCTCCGCCAGACCGGCGGCGCGAGGGAAGTAGTTTCAGACACGGCAGTACTCGATGGTGACACTCTGAGGCATGGACGGGCTCCTTTCGGGGCCCAGTATAGCCCGCCGGCCCGGCTTGCCCGCAGGAGACGAGGCTGGCTGAAAAAAAGGCTGGATCTTTGGCCGGAACCGTGAGTATACTCGACAGTGTTCAATCGCCCCCTCTGTGGCGGCCGAGTGTCACGGTTGAGGCTGTAGCTGACACGTAGTTACCAACAGTCTCTGATCCCGCTGGTCGTCGGTGGGGTTGGTCGTAGCAAGGGTACGATTGAGGTTGTTCAACTTTTTACTGGAGGTAGGCAAATGAAAGGCGAGGCGCCAAGCATGTCGTCGAAGGAAATGGCCCAGATCCGGCAGAACCTGGAAGGGACGCCGGACATCGAGGAGGCGGCGGAGCTGATGAATCTGGCGGGGAATTCCACCCGTCTGAAGCTCCTCTATCTGCTCGACAACATGAAGGAGCTGTGCGTGTGTGATCTGGCTGAGATGCTGGGGGTGTCGGTCTCCGCCGTCTCCCAGCACCTGGCGAAGCTGAAGGCCTACGGGCTGGTGGCTCCCCGCCGGGACGCTCAGACCATCTACTACCGCCTGACGGAGCACGTGTTCAACGCCAAGCTCCGTGAGAACTTCTTCAAGCAGTTCCAGGTCTGATCCGGACCTGGCGGAGCCTGAAGCTCTCGAAAGCGGCCGGGGGGAGACCTCCGGCCGCTTTTTTCTGGGCCGGGTGCCGGCTCAGAAGGGCTTCAAGGCCATCAGGAAGACCATCACCACGATCAGCAGGGCCTGCACATGGGTGAGGATGGCGACGACAGGCGGCACGCCGCCGCCGGTGCGCACCGCCTCCTTCAGCTTGGGCATCTGGACGAACAGGACGGTCGCCAGCAGGACCGCCCAGAGCGTCACCGAGGTATGGATCCACCCCCGGTTCAAGGCGAAGCCGCCGGCCATGAGCTGGTAGAGGCCGAGGAGCCCGGCGAGCAGGGCACCCGGCAGGGTGTAGACGGTCAGCAGGCGCCAGGCCAGGCGGAGGCCGAAGGCGCGGCCGGCCGGTTCGGCCGTTCGCTTGAGCACGGTGAACACCACGGCCGAGGCGAACACGCCCGCGGTCAGCCAGAGGGCCGCCAGGACGTGCAGGGTACGGGTCCACAGGATCGGAGATTCCATCGTCGCTCCCTTCATCGTCGTTCCGCGCCGACTCTACCACCGCCACCCCGGCGGATGGGGCTCGAAACGGCGGGGCTCGGATAGAATGCCGCCGCCGAGATGACGAAACCCCCCGGAGGAGGAGCCATGCTGCAGCACCCGCGTCCGACGTTCACCTATCTGGGCCATGCCACCGTCCGCTGCGACCTGCCCGGCGGCGAGGTCGTGCTGATCGATCCCTGGGTTCAGGGCAACCCCGCCTGCCCCGAGGCGCTCCGGCGGTTCGACCGCCTGGATGCGATGCTGATCACCCATGCCCATTTCGACCACATGGGCGATGCCATCGAGCTGGCCAAGGCGCACCGGCCGAAGATCGTGGTGGCCAACTACGAGATCTGCACCTGGCTGGCGTCGAAAGGCGTGGAGAGCTGCGCGGGGATGAACCTGGGGGGCAGCCAGGACGTCCTCGGCCTCAAGGTCACCATGGTGCGCGCCGACCATTCGTCCGGCATCTCGGACGGCGACCGCAACCTCTATGGCGGCCTGGCGGCCGGCTTCATCGTCAAGCTGCCGGGCGGCTTCACCTTCTACCATGCGGGGGACACCGCCTTGTTCTCCGACATGCAGCTCCTCGGCGACTTCTACCGGCCGGAGCTGGCGTTCCTGCCGATCGGCGACGTCTACACGATGGACCCGATGCAGGCCGCGCGCGCCTGCCGCTACCTCGGTGTGCGGCGGGTGATCCCCATCCATTGGGGGACCTTCCCGGCCCTCACCGGCACACCGCAGAAGCTGATCAAGGCCCTGAGCGACCAGGGGGTGAACTGCGAGGTGATCGGCCTGAAGCCCGGCGAGCACTGGTAGCGCGCCGCTCCCGTCTGTCGGTACACGCCCCTCCCACCCCTGGAGGTGGCGACGGCGCGCCCGGTCCTGCGGCATCGTGTGGGGGTCATGATCGCCACGGGGCAACCGGCGCGCCCGGACGAGCTGAGAGTGATGCTGCACGGCCTGGGCCAGGTCTTCGGAGCGCTCGGCCGGGCGCTCGTCTGTCTCGGGCCGGACTTCCGGATCCTCCATGGTACGCCGGAGCTCGACCGCCTGGCCGGCGCGGGAGCGGCGGGTGCGATGGCCGGCCGGCCGGTGGAGGAGTTGCTCGGTCCCGAGTTGCTCGGGCCTGCCGGGCCGCTGCGCGTGGCCTTGGAACGCGGCGAGCGGCGCGAAGGGTGGGGCACCATGCTCCGCCGCAACGGCCACCCGGCCCGCCGGGTCTCGGTCACCGTCGCTCCCATCGACCACCGGCCTGGCGACACCTGCGATCCCGGCGTCGCCTACGTCGTCGTGCTGCGCCCGGCCGAGGAGGACGACGGCGCCGAAGGCGGCCCGCCGACGGCGTTCTCGGGCCTTCTCGCCCGCTCCGAGGCGATGCTGCGCCTCTTCCGGATGATCGAGAACCTGGCCGAGAGCGAGGCCACGGTGCTCCTCGCCGGCGAGAGCGGCACCGGCAAGGAGCTCGTGGCCCGCGCCCTCCATCTTCATTCACCGCGCCGCCATGGCCCTTTCGTGGTGGTCAACTGTGGCGCCATCCCCGGCGAGCTGCTGGAGAGCGAGCTGTTCGGCCACGTCCGCGGCGCCTTCACGGGTGCCTTCCGCGACCGCACCGGCCGCTTCGAGCTGGCCTCGCAGGGAACCCTGTTCCTCGACGAGATCGGCGACCTGCCGCTCGCCCTCCAGGTGAAGCTGCTGCGCGTCCTCCAGGAGCGCACGTTCGAACGGGTGGGCGACAACCACGTGCGCCACACCGAGGCGCGCATCCTCGCCGCGACCCATCAGGACCTGCGGCGGGCGGTGCGCGAGGGACGCTTCCGCGAGGACCTCTTCTACCGCCTGCGCGTGGTGCCGATCGAGATCCCGCCGCTGCGCGACCGTCGGGCGGACGTCGAGCCGATCGCCCGCCACGTGCTCGCCCGCGTCTGCGCCCGCTATGGCCGCGCCCTGCGCCTGGCGCCGGACGCCGTCCGCCTGCTTCTCCTCTATCGCTGGCCCGGCAACGTCCGCGAGCTCGAAAACGCCCTGGAGTATGCGGTGGCGGTGTGCAAGGGGCAGACGATCCATGCCGAGGACCTGCCGGCCGAGATCCTCGAAGGAGCGGTCCTGCCGCCGGCTCCCCAGGAGCCGGAGACCGCCGTGCCGGTCCATCCCGGAGGCCAGGGCACCGACAACGGGCGCGGCGAGCGCGACCTGCTCCGCGCGTCGCTCGATGCGCATTGCTGGCGCCGCGACGAGACCGCCCATGCCCTCGGCATCAGCCGCACGACGCTGTGGCGGCGGATGCGCGAAGCCGGCCTGTAACCGGAAACCTTTTGTTCCACCGCGGTGCCTCCCTGCAACGTCGCGTTGCAACGCCGTGTTGCGCCGAGCGGTTCGCGGCGCGCCCGGCCGGCCGCAAGCACCTGGAAACAAAAGGGTCGTCCCCACTTGGCACGGCGGCTGCTTCTCCCTCCGGCAGAACGCGAGAGGAGATCGCCATGAGACCACACACCGCGGGCCGGCTTTCGACAGTGCTGCTGATGGCTGCCTGGGCTGCCGTGCTCGCCCCCTTGCCCGTCTTCGCCACCAATGGCATGTACCTCGTGAGCTACGGCGCCGAGGCCACCGGCCGGGCCGGTGCCAACCTCGCGGTCTCCGACCGCACGCTGGCGCTCAACGCCAACCCCGCCGGCATCGCCCAGGTACAGGGACGCCACTACTCGATGAACGTCTCGCTGCTGGCGCCCGAGCTGTCGGCGGGGAACGCCGTCAACGACAACCTGGAGGCGGAGGACCGCCTCTTCCCGATGCCGGCCTTCGGCCACATCCGCTCCCGTCCGGACTCGAAGTGGACCTGGGGCATCGGCCTGGTGGGGCAGGGCGGGATGGGCGCCACCTTCAAGAACGCCAACACCTTCTTCGGCACCCGCGACGAGACCTTCACCGAGGTCCGCTTCGCCACCCTCACGCCGACCGTGGCATACGCCTTGACCGAGGACATGTCGATCGGCGCGTCCTTGAACCTCGGCTGGGCCGACGCCTCGTTCCGCTTCTATCCGCAGACCTCCTTCTTCAACACGGCGGACCCGGCGAACAGCTTCTTCGGCGTCGCCATGCAGCGCGCCGGCGGCCCGCAGGTCAACCTGCGCCTCGGCTGGCTGTGGCAGGCCGACCCGCGGCTCTCGGTGGGGGCCATCTACCAGACGGAGACGCAGAGTACCTTCGAAGACGGCGCGATGACGGTCAACTTCGCCGCCCATCCGCAGCTCGGCCGCAAGGTGAAGTACGACGCGGAGATGGACGGCTTCACCTTCGCCGCGCAAGCGGGCGTCGGCCTCGCCTGGCGGCCGGCGGACGACTGGGTGCTCGCCGTGGACGTCAAGCGCTACTTCTGGGATGCGGCGATCGACACCATCACGGTCACCGGCAGGAACCCCGATGTGCAGGGAGCCCCGGCGGAGGTCGTCCTGCCGTTCGTCTTCAACTGGAAGAACCAGTGGGTCTACGCCGTGGGCGCCGACTGGCGCGCCTCCGACCGGCTGACCCTGCGCGCCGGCTACAACTACGGGGACGATCCGGTGCCCGACGCCACGCTCACCCCGCTGTTCCCGGCGACCACCACCCGCCATGCCTCCCTGGGCCTGGCCTGGCTCGCCGGCAACAAGACCTATGAAGCGGGGATCGAGCGCGCCTTCCCGCACGAGCAGACGAACAACAACCTCGACCCCCGGGTCAACCCGTTCGGACCCGGAGCCCGGGTGACGCACGAACAGTGGACCCTGAGCCTCGGGGTCTCCTGGGCCCTGGATTGAGGCGCAGAGAGGAGCCGACGATGAAACGCACAATGATCTCCGCCGCCCTGCTGTGCACCGCGGCGCTGGCCGCCACCCTGGGGGCTCCGGCGCAGGCCTCGAACCAGATCGCCGAGGACACGGGCCTGACCTGCACCGTCTGCCATGACAAACCCGGCAGCCGGCGGCTGACCGACAAGGGGAAGTACTTCGAGGCCACCCGCACCCTCGACGGCTACGAGCAGCTCACCGATTTCGCCTCCTGCACGAGCTGCCACGTCCGCAAGCCCGGCTCGAAGAAGCTCACCGCGACCGGCCGCCGGTTCGCCGAGACGGTGAAGGACATGGAGGGCCTGCGCCTCTGGCTGCAGGCGAACCATCCCGGCCTGAAGAGCCCGGCCTGAAGAGCCACTGACCGCACGCCCGAACTCCCAGACACCCCGCCGCCGCCGTCTTTCGTCCTCAGCGGTCGCGGCCCGGCGGGGTGCCTCCGCACCCTCACCAGCGCTTCGCCACCCCCACGCCGAACCACCGCTCCGGGGACGGATCGTTGAGCCCGAAGCCGACCCGCGCGTCGAGCTGCAGGTCGTCGCCCTTGTGCTAGCATCATCGCACCATGTCCGCCAGGGCACATCTCGCGCGCATCCCGACCTCCGAGGATTTCCCGGAGCCGGCGTGGCCACCCCAGGGTGCATGGACGTACGAGGACTATGCCCGCCTGCCGGACGATGGGCGGCGGTATGAGGTCCTGCGAGGTGTGCTCTACGTGACAGCGGCCCCCAGCCCGATCCACCAGATCGTTCTCCGCAACTTCGTCCGTCACCTGGTCCTCTTTCTCGATGCCCACCCGGTCGGCGAGTTTTTCCTCTCCCCGACGGACCTGATCCTTCCCCATGGGCTGACGGCACCGGTGCAACCGGACCTGTTCTACGTCCGGGGACCGGAGTGGACAGGAACGATCACCGGCCGCTTCATGGAGGGGGTCCCGGATCTGGTCCTGGAGGTGCTGTCCCCCTCGACCCGGCGGTACGACCGGCAGACCAAGTCGGCGGTCTACGCCCAGGCAGGAGTCTCCGAGTACTGGCTCGTCGATCCGCTGGCGCGCACCATCGAGGTCTTCGGCCTGCGAGACGGCGCCTACACCCTTTTCGGCAAGCTCGGCCGCAACGAGCTGCTCCGCTCGGAGATGATTCCCGGGTTCGAGCCACCGCTCGACAAGATCTTCAAGTACTGACGGGCGTCCCCATCAGGCGCTAGCAGTGAGCCGCGAGCGGAACGGGCCGTAGGCCCGCCACTGTGCGCTAATCTCTTCATCACCATGCCGCTTTTCGTTCGGGTGCTTTGGCCCTGGCCGCCTTCGTTCTCTCTCTGCTCTACCTCCTTCGGATCCCGCAGTCGACGGAGAGCGCATTTCTCATCGCAACGGTCATCGGCGTTGTCATTGGCTGCATTGCAGCCGTGGGCGGCGCGCGAGTGCGTGGGGGCTCCTCTGCCGGGATCTATGCCGACCATCCCTGACAACCGTGGCCTATCTGGTTGATACCAATGTCCTGCTGCGGCTTGCGGCGCCGGCCGACCCGCGCCGATTCCGGGAGCCGGCGCTGGTTCTTGCGGAGCGAGGGGGCGAAGTCACGACGCACCCTCGATCCGCCCCTCGGCCACCCGCCGCGCCTCCTGGAGAACCGCCGCCATCTCCCGCACCGTCTCCACCGTGAGAAGGTCCTTCTCCGCGGGCACAGGACGTTCCCGGAAGATCAGCGGACGGGCTCACCACGGACGATCAGGGTGGCACCTCGCGGGCGGCATCTCACCAGCGCTTCGCCACCCCCACGCCGATCCACCGCTCGGGGGACGGGTCGTTGAGCCCGAAACCGACCCGCGCGTCGAGCTGCAGGTCGTCGCGCAGGGAGAAGGTGACGCCGCCGTCGATGTATCGGGTGGCGTCGCCGTCCGGCTCCTCGCGGGAGTACCCGTAGGCTTCGATGAAGACGCCGAGCCGGTCGGTGGCGGCGAGGCCCAGGCTGGCGCTCGCCAGGACCTGGCCGAAGCGCTCGTCGCCGTCGGTCGGGAGGCCGGCACCGAGATTGGCACCCAGGGAGAGGCGGTCGGTGAAGGTCCAGTCGAAGGCGAGGCGCGCCTCCGGCTGCCACTCGTCGGAGGTCAGCTCGGGGCTTCCCACCGGCACCGAGGTGCCGAGGAGGAGGGCGACCGCCGGCAGGCCGGGCGGCCGGTCGTCGGCCGGTGCGGTCAGCCGCAGCTTCATCTGGAGCACCGGGTCCTCGTAGCCGTCGAACGTCTCTCGTCCGGCGTCGACGCGGCTCCACGAGCCGACGCCCAGGCGGGCTTCCAGGCGCTCGCCGAGCCCGTAGCGGACGAGGACCTCGCCGAGGCTCAGAGTGTCTTCGTCACCGATCTCCTGCCGGGTGAGCCCCGCCTCGACCTGGACGTGGCCGGGGGCGAGGGTCGAGGTGCTTTCCGAGAAATCCGGCCGGTCGCTCACCAGCGGGCCGTCGGTCTGGGCCGCGCCGGGCGCGGCGAGGGCGAGCCCCAGGAGGGCTGTGCAGAGGGGTCGTTGCATGTTCTGTCTCCTCGGTCGTTGCGCGATGTCAAAGCTTGTGGGCGAGCTGCGCCCGGCCGGTGCTCTCCAGCACCTTGGCACCGCTTTCGGTGAGGTGGAGGCCGTCGCCGTCCACCTCCACCAGGCGGTTGCTCCGCAGCGGGGCGAGAACCTTCTCCAGGCGCCGCCGGCTCCAGCCGAAGCGGCGCTCCAGCAAAGCGGCGGGGACCACCGCGCCCCCCTTCTGCAGGTGGAGCAGGAGGAGCTGGCCGGAGAGCCGGCCGCCCATGCGGCGCAGGGTGAGCAGCCGGGCGAGCAGGCCATGGCCGGGCGCCAGCAGCAGCGCGGCGAAGAACAGCAGACCCGCCACCATCGCCATGGCGCCGGCGATCGAGGCGTCCCACCAGCGGGCGAAGGCATAGCCGCCCAGGGCTGAGACGATGCCGAGCAGGATGGCCAGCCCCACCATGTGCTCCAGCCGCTCGGTGAGCAGCCAGGCGGTGGCCGGCGGCACCACCAACAGGGCCACCACCAGGATCGCGCCGACCGACTCGAACGAGCCCACCACGGTGACCGAGACGGCGCTCATCAAAAGGTAGTGCAGGGCCACCGGGGAGAACCCCAGGGTGGCGGCGAGCCCGGCGTCGAAGGTCGAGAGCTGCAGCTCCTTCCAGAGCGTCCCCACCAGCGCCAGGTTGAACAGCAGCACACCCCCGGTGACCCACAGCGCCTTCGGTCCCACCTCGCGGCCGGCGAAGGTGAGCACGTCCCACGGCGCATAGGCGATCTCGCCGTAGAGCACGCAGTCGAGGTCGAGGTCGACCTGGGAGGCGTAGCGGCTGATCAGGATCACGCCCAGCGAGAAGAGGGCGGGGAAGACCACGCCGATCGAGGCGTCCTCGCGCAGCCGGCGGCTGCGGTTGAACATCTCCACCAGGAGGACGGTGACCACCCCCAGCACGCCGGCCCCGATCACCATCGGCAGAGCGGCGCGGCTGCCGGTGAACAGGAAGGCGAGAACGATGCCGGGGAGCACCGCATGGCTGATCGCATCGCCCAGGAGAGCCATCTTGCGCAGCACCAGGAAGGAGCCGAGCAGGGCACAGCTCGCGGCGACAGAGCACGCGACGAGGAGGATGACCAGGGTCGGATTCATGCCGCCCTCCGCCGCGGGATGGCCCGGCCGTGCGGGTCGGTGGCCGGAAAATCGAGGAGGGCATCGAGCGCTTCCACCGCCCGGTCGGTCAGGGCATGCTCCATGGCCTCGGCGTCGCGGTGCACGTGATCGCTCGGCAGCTCCAGGCGGCGGGTGAGGTAGACCTCCCACAGCCGGTGCTTGCGCACCATGCTCTCGGCGGCGCAGAGCCCGTCCGGGGTCAGGCGCAGAGAGTCGTCGGTGCGCTCCACCAGACCTTCGTCGGCGAGCGCGCGGGCGGTGTGGTCGAGCTCCCGGCTGCCCTGGCCGCGCACGCCCATCAGATGGGTCCAGGAGATCGCCTCCGTCCAGGAACCGCTGCGCTCCCCCTGGAGGTAGAGGTCCTTGAGCAGGTTCTCGCGCCGGATGCGGGCGCCGACGGCGCGCTCGCGCAGGAACGCCTGGAGCAGGCCGCGGCGCGGTGCGAAGAGCAGCGAGGTGAGCAGCACGCAGCTCGACACGAGGACGATCACGGGGCCGGTGGGGAGGCGCGGCACCACGGCGCTGGCGAGCGAGCCCGCCACCCCGGCCAGGGCGCCGATCGCCGCGGCGAGGAGGACCATGGAGCCGAGGCGATCCGTCCATTGCCGGGCCGCCGCCGCCGGGGTGATCAGGGTGGCCACGATGAGCACCACGCCGACGGTCTGCAGGCCGACGACGACCACCACCACGAGGAGCAGGGTGAGGAGCACCTCCAGGCGCTTCATCGGCAGGCCGAGGCTGGCGCCGAAGCCGGGATCGAAGGCGAGGAGCTTGAGCTCCTTGTAGAAGGCGAGCACGGCGAGCGCGACGATCCCGCCGAGCACCGCCATCACCACCAGGTCCTCCACCACCAGCGTCGCCGCCTGGCCGAACAGGTACTTGTCGAGGCCGCTCTGGTTGCCCCCGGGGAGCTTCTGGATGTGGGTCAGGAGGACGATGCCGCAGCCGAAGAACACGGAGAGGACGATGCCGATCGCGGCGTCCTCGGTGAGCCGGCTCCAGCGCACGGTGGTGAGGATGAGCAGGGCGCCGAGGAGGCCGGCGACCAGGGCGCCGGCGAACAGCGGCAGCGGCGCCTTGGAGCCGGTGAGCAGGAAGCCGAGGCAGACGCCGGGCAACGCCGCGTGCGCCAGCGCGTCGCCGAGCAGGCTCTGGCGGCGCAGCAGGGCGAAGCTGCCCATCAGGCCGCCGAGGGCGCCGAGCAGGGTGGCGCCGATCAGCACGTTGCGCGCGGTGTAGGACAGGCCGAAGCTCAGGTCCATGGCGTGCCTCCGGCCGGCTTCACTCCCAGGTCCGGAGGGATCTCGGCGGTGCGCTTCTGCAGCAGCGCCTCGGTCGCCTGGGTGAGCACGGTGAGCCGGCCGCCATAGGTGCGCTGCAGGTTCTCGGCGGTGAACGTGGTGGCGACCGGCCCGGCGGCGACCAGCCGCATGTTGAGCAGGGCGACGTGGTCGAAGTACTCGGCCACCGTCTGCAGGTCGTGGTGCACCGCCACCACCGTCCGCCCGGTGGCGCGCAGCTCCTGGAGCAGCGCGAGGATCGCCCGCTCGGTGGTGGCGTCGACCCCGGCGAACGGCTCGTCCATCAAATACAGCCGCGCGTCCTGGGCGAGGGCGCGGGCGAGGAAGACCCGCTGCTGCTGGCCGCCGGAGAGCTGGCTGATCTGGCGGCGGGCGAAGTCGGCCATCCCCACCTTCTCCAGGCAGGCGAGGGCGGTCTCGCGGTGGTGCTTCTGCGGCCGGCGCAGCCAGCCGATGCGCCCGTAGAGGCCCATGGTCACCACGTCGAGCGCGCTGGTGGGGAAGTCCCAGTCGACGCTCTCGCGCTGCGGCACGTAGCCCACCCAGGAGCGGCGGCGGGCGTAGGGCTCGCCGAAGATCTGCACCCAGCCGGTGACCGGAGTGACCAGGCCGAGCATCGCCTTGAGCAGCGTGCTCTTGCCGGCCCCGTTGGGGCCGACGATGGCGATCAGCCGGCCTTCCGGGAGCTGCAAGTCCACGTCCCACAGCACCGGCTGGGTGCGGTAGGCGACGGTCAGGTCGTGGACCTCGATCGCGGGGGCTCCGGGGACGCTCTGCGGGTCGGTCATGGCGGTCTCCTCGGCGCTCAGCGCAGCGCCTGGACGATGGTCTCGACGTTGGCGCGCACCATGCCGGCGTAGGTCCCGGCGGGCGAGGCGGCGGCGCCGAGCGAGTCGGAGTAGAGCTGGCCGCCGATCGCCACGTCCTTGCCGCGCGAGCGCACCGCCGCCTGCACCGCCTCGATCGACCGCCGCGGCACGCTCGATTCCACGAAGATCGCCTTCACCCCGCGGTCCACCACCGAGCCGACCACGCGGTCCATGTCCTTGAGCCCCGCCTCGGAGAGGGTGCTGATCCCCTGGATGCCCATGACGTCCATGCCGTAGCGCCGGCCGAAGTAGCCGAAGGCGTCGTGCGCGGTGATCAGCACGCGCTGCGCGGGCGGGATGGTCGCGATCTGTTGCTCCACCCAGGCGTCCAGCTCGGTCAGCTCCTTTTCGAGCGCCGCCGCGTTCGCCTGGAACGTCGCGGCGTGCGCGGGATCGAGGGTGGACAGCTCGCGGACGATCGGCTGGATCGTGGTGACCCACAGGGAGACGTCGAACCAGACGTGCGGATCGTACTGCCCGGCGAATTCCGGGGGCTCGCGCAGCCGCTCCCGGGGGATGTCCTCGCTCACCGCCACCACGGGCCGGCTGCGCGCCATCTTGGTGAGGATGTCGCCCATCTTCCCTTCGAGGTGAAGGCCGTTGTAGAGGATCAGGTCCGCCTCGCCGAGCCGCCGGACGTCGCCCTCGCTCGCCTTGTAGAGGTGCGGATCGATCCCGGGTCCCATCAAGGCCTCGACCCGCGCGTGCTCGCCGCCGATCCGGCGTGCCATGTCCGCGATGATCGAGGTGGTGGCCACGACGTGCACCGGCCCGTCCCCCTTGGTGGTGCGCGAAGCCGGAGTGCCCGACTCGCCGCCGCCGCACCCCGCCGAGGGGAGGAGGGCCGCGGCCACGAGAAGATGGATGAGGCGTAATCGAGTTTTTGGCATGCCAAAATCTTGAACCCGGGAGAGCGAAATGTCAAGCCACGGTCCCCGAAACTCCTGTGCTACCCTTTGCGGATGGCGACCAGCACCGTCGAGGACTATCTCAAAGCCATCCTTCTGGAGCAGCAGCACAACCCGGAGGGTCTGGTGCCCATGGGGCAGGTGGGGGCCGCGCTCGGCGTGTCGCCGGGGACGGTGACGGCGATGGTGAAGACCTTGGCGGACAGCGGCCTGGTCACCTACGAGCCCTACAGCGGTGTGCGGCTGACCACGGCCGGGAGGCAGCTCGCGGCGCACGTGCTGCGCCGCCACCGGTTGATCGAGCTGTTCCTGGTGCAGGTGATGAAGATGAACTGGAGCGAGGTCCACGCCGAGGCGGAGGAGCTGGAGCACGCGGTCTCCGAGCGGCTCATCGAACGGATGGACGAGATGCTCGGCTTTCCCTCGACCGATCCGCACGGCGATCCGATCCCGGACGTCCACGGCGTCTTCGAGCCCGCCGTCCTCCCCAGCCTGCTGACCTGCGAGCTGGGAGCCCCGCTGCGGGTCGGCCGGGTCGCGGACCAGAGCCGCGAGTTTCTCCAGCTCGTCGAGCGCCGCGGCCTGAAGCCGGGTTGCCCCCTGCGCGTCGAGAGCCGCGACGAGGCCGCCGACACCGTGGACCTGCGCCTCGAAGACGGCACCAGCCTGAGCCTGGGCTTCCGGGCGGCTTCGAAGATTCTGGTGGTGGGGTGAGGGAGGAAGACCAAGGACGGCAAGGACTTCAAGGACAACAACGACCCCGCCCGGCCCGGGTCTGAAGCGGGTCCTTGTTGCCCTTGTTGTCCTTGTGGTCCTTTCCCCTCACACCCCCAGCCACCGCGCCCGCACCAGCAGCGCGACCCGCGCCACCAACCCGATCTGCGGCGGTCTTTCCAGCACCTCGGGGCCGCCGTCCTCCAGGCCGCTCAGCAGCCGCAGCGAGGCGAGCAGGCAGAAGACGGCGGCGCGGCGGTGGCCGGCGGGGAGCTCGACGAGCCCGCGCGGGGCGTTGAGCAGCCGGCTGCGCAGGCGGGCGCACTCGCGCCGGACGGCGGCGAGGAGCTTTTCGGGCTCGGGGGTATCGGTCTCCGGCAGCTCGCTCACCGGCAGCGGCCAGCGGTTGCCCGCCACCTCGGCCCCGGTGCGCTGGAGGGTGCAGAGGCGCACGAGGGCGCCCAGGAAGTCGCTGACCTCGGGGGGCGGGTCCTGGCCGAGGAGGGCGGTGGCCACGGCGCGGGCCAGCCGCCGGGCCTCGCCGTCGGCTTCCGCCGGGGTGGCGGGCCGGGGGCGGATGGCGCGCCGCCGGGCGCAGGCCGCGATCTCGTCGAGCGCCGCGGTGGGCCAGGCCCGCCGCCGTTCCTCGCGCGCCATGCGCACGAACACCGGCTGCCCCACCGGCACGCCGGACAGGGCGGTCTCCAGGGTCAGCTCCCAGCGGTTGATCTGGGCGAGCCGCTCTCCGTCGACGCCGCGCTGGCGGGCGAAGTCGAACAGGGTGCGGGTGTAGGCGAGGAGGGCCTGCAGCCGCTCGCGGTCGAGCGGCGCCAGCAGAAGCACGGCGGGCGCGAAGTCGCCCAGCAAATCGCGCGCGATGGAGCCGCAGACCGCCGCGGCCCGCACCTCGTCGAAATCGTCCTGCGGCGGACGCAGCTCGTCGCTCAGGCGGCTGTGGCCGCTCGGCGCGAGCGCGTCGCCCCGCCCGCCGTCCCCCCGGGGGCCTTCTGCAGCCACCCGTCTAGGCCAACAACCGCAGCAGCTCGCGCTGCGGCTCGGCGCCGGTGATCTCGGGCGCCTCCGGAGTCAGGGCCACGTTGATCTCGCTGCGCACGCCGAAATCGCCGGTCAGGTAGATGCCGGGCTCGATCGAGAACCCGGTCATCGGCAGCAGGAGCCGCGTGTCGTGGGTCTCCAGGTTGTCCATGTTGGCGCCCTGGCCATGGTCCGAGGTGCCGATCGAATGGCCGGTGCGGTGGATGAAGTACTGCCCGTAACCCGCCTTCTCGATCACCCCGCGGGCCGCGTCGTCCACCTCGAAGCCGCGCACCGGCTGGTGCGGGTACCGGCCCCTCACCAGCTCCCAGGCGGCGTCGCGCGCCCCGGCGACCACGTCGTAGACCTCCTGCTGCTTGTCGGTGGGCGCCGCGGCGCACACCCCGACCCAGGTGATGTCGGCGTAGATGCTCCCCGCCGTTTTCTCTTTGGCCCACAGGTCGACCAGCAGGAAATCCCCCTTGCGGATCGGCTCGCTGCGATCCGGCCCGGGCTGGTAGTGGGGGTCGGCGCTGTTCGCGTTGACCCCGATGATCGGGTCGGACTCGGTCCACAGCCCGGCCTGGTCGAAGGCGTTGAGGATGAAGCGCTGCACCGCGTACTCGTCGATCGGCGCGCCGACGCGCAGCGCCTCGCTCACCTTGGCGAAGGCTTCGAGCGCGATGCGGTGGAGGTGCACGTTGGCACGGCGGTGGGTCTCGAGCTGCTCGGCGCTCCAGGTGGCGGCGAAGCGCTGCGCCAGGTCGGCCGAGGAGAGCAGCGTGACCCCGGCCGCCCGCAGCAGGTCGGCGGTGCCCGCGTCGAGGCGCGACACCGAGGGCAGCTCGTTGTTCGGGCTGTACTGCGCCATCAGCTTCGGGAAGCCGCTCACCAGGCGGGTGAATTCCTCGCGGTGCTTCGCCCAGGTGGTGTAGACGGCCTTGGGGCCCGGCAGGTGGTCGAGCATGGCGGGCTCCAGGCCATGCACCAGCTTGCGCGGCTCCCCCTGGCGCGGGATCAGGTAGTAGCAGCGCCGGGTGACCAGCTTGCTGTCGTCGTTCAACCCCAGCAGGTCGAGCCCGATGGGGTCGTTCTTCTGGAAGCAGGCGAAAAACCAACCGTCGGCCCCGGCCTCGGCCAGGGCGGACTGAATCTCGGAAATGCGTTCGGCCAGCATGATCTCGTCCTCCCGGCCGGCATGGTATCAAACCCGGCGGAGAAGAGGCCGGGCTCCTCCTGTGCTAGCATCCTGCCAGTTTTGTGCGGAAAGGAGAGCTGCCTTGGCCCATTCAGCCCCGGCCGTGGAGAAGAAACCTGTTGCGGAGCACAAGCCGTACGTCCCCGCCGACCAGGAGATGGCCGAGTTCACCCCGAAAGCGGTGATTCTCGGGTCGATCTTCGGGATCATCTTCGGCGCCGTCACCGTCTACCTCGCCCTGCGGGCGGGCTTGACCGTCTCGGCCTCGATCCCCATCGCCGTCCTTGCCATCGCCGTGTTCAAACGGATCGGCAATTCGACGATCCTGGAGAACAACATCGTCCAGACCATCGGCTCCGCCGGTGAGTCGGTCGCGGCCGGTGTGGTGTTCACCACCCCCGCCTTCCTGTTCATCGCGGGCGGCGCCCAGTACTTCGAGTACTTCCAGATCCTCACCCTGGCGGCGGCGGGCGGCGTTCTCGGCGTCTTGCTGATGGTGCCGATGCGCCGGGCGCTCATCGTCAAGGAGCACGGCGAGCTGCCGTACCCGGAAGGGACGGCCTGTGCCGAGGTGCTGATCGCCGGTGAAAAAGGCGGCCAGATGGCCAAGACGGTCTTCGCCGGCTTCTGGATGGCCCTCGGCTATACCGTCCTCCAGAAGATCTTCCACCTGTGGAAGGAGACTTTTCAGTTCGTCAGCGGCCCCCAGGGATCCTACAAGAACGCCTCCCTGAGCTCGGAGGTGACGCCGGAGTACCTGGGAGTCGGCTACATCATCGGACCGCGCATCGCCGGCATCATGGTGTCGGGGTCGGTCCTCTCCTGGCTCGCCCTGATCCCGCTCCTCTCCATGTTCGTGCCGGAGGCCCAGGTCCATGCCGACCTGGCCAAGCTCGGCTTCTCGCCGGACTGGATCGCCAAGAACTCGCCGGCCGACTGGTACTACCGTGCCTACATCCGCTACATCGGTGCCGGCGCGGTGGCGATGGCGGGCCTGATGACCCTCATCCGCACCTTGCCGACGATCTACTCCTCGGTGCGCGACTCCTTGCGCGACCTGCGCTCGGCCGGATCGTCCGCCAGCGCGAGCGTCAAGCGCACCGAGCGGGACATCCCGATCACCTGGGTGGCGATCGGCTCGGTGGTGCTGGTGCTCATCATCTCCTTCCTGCCCAACCTGCCCACCGGCGACTTCCCGGGCAACCTGCTGACCGGCCTGCTGATCCTGGTCTTCGGCTTCTTCTTCGTCGCCGTCTCCTCGCGCATCGTCGGCCTCATCGGGTCGTCCTCGAATCCGATCTCGGGCATGACGATCGCGACTCTCCTCGGTACGACCCTTCTGTTCCTGTTCCTGGGGATGGGCGGCGACCTCTACCAGGGCGCGGCGCTCTGCGTCGGCTCCATCGTCTGCATCGCGGCGGCCAATGCGGGCGCCACCTCGCAGGACCTGAAGACCGGCTTTCTCGTGGGAGCTACGCCGATCCGCCAGCAGATCGGCCTGCTGATCGGCGTCCTCGTTTCGGTGACGGTCATCGGGCTGACCATCATCGGGTTGCACGAGTCGGCCTTCGGGCCGATCGGCGAAGCCAAGCTCCCGGCTCCGCAGGGGACGCTGATGGCGGTGATCATCAAGGGCGTGCTGTCGCAGGACCTGCCCTGGGGCTTCATCTTCGTCGGCGCCGCGCTGGCGGTCGTCGTCCAGCTCTGCGGCGTCTCCGGCCTCGCCTGGGCGGTGGGTGCCTATCTGCCGATCTCGACGACGTTCCCCATCTTCATCGGCGGAGCGATGCGCTGGCTCTCCGACCGGATCCGCAAGCAGGCGGACGATTCGGAGCTGTCCTCCGGCATGCTCTACTCGACAGGACTGGTGGCCGGCGGCTCGATCGCCGGGTTGCTCGTCGCCATCCTCATCTCGGTGGATGCCTTCAAGGGGCTGGTCGAATCCCTCAAGATCGGCGAGCATTGGAATCTGCTGATTTTCGGCGAAGGGGGGCAGTGGAGCGCCCTCTTCATGTTCGCCGTGCTCTGCTTCTTCCTGGTCCGCAAGTCGCTCAAGAAGCTGGAGATCTAGGTCCCCCCTCCCCGTTCCTCCCCCGGTTTTTGCCGGGGGAGGGGCTCAATTCACCGCGTGCGGCATCGCCAAGGAGAACGGGGCGATCTCGGCGTCGAAGCGGTCGCCCGTCCGGGTCACCATCTGGTAGGAGCCGTGCATCGTCCCCACCGGGGTGGGCAGCGGGCAGAAGCTGGTGTACTCGAACGCCTCTCCCGGCCCCAGCACCGGCTGCTCGCCGACCACGCCGGGGCCTTGGACGCGCTGCTGCCTCCCCTGCGCGTCGGTGATGATCCACTCCCGGCTGACCAGCTGGGCGGTCTCGTTCCCCTGGTTGGAGATGCGGACCTGATAGAAGAAGAGGTAGTGCTCCTGCGCCGGCTGGCTGCGCTCCTCGTCGTAGAAGCTCTCCACCTGCACCCGGATGCCGCGCGTGGTCGTGTCGCTCATGGCGGCCCATTATGGCATGGGCTAGAATCCGATCTTTGAGGAGGAGAACGCAATGGAGTGGATGAGCCACCCGGAAAGCTGGATCGCCTTGTTGACGCTGACGGTGCTCGAAATCGTCCTGGGCATCGACAACATCATCTTCATCTCGATCCTGGCCGGCAAGCTGCCTCTGGAGCAGCGCGACCGGGCGCGCAAGGTGGGCCTGTTTCTCGCCATGTTCATCCGTATCGCGCTCCTCGCGTCGCTCGCCTGGATCGTGCGGCTGACCGCTCCGCTGTTCACCGTCCTCTCGCAGGAGATCTCCGGACGCGACCTCATCCTGCTGATCGGCGGTGTGTTCCTGCTCTTCAAGGCCACCCGCGAGATCCACGACAAGCTGGAGGGCGAGGAAGGGCATGCGAGCGCCAAGATCGCCGCCTCGTTCGGCGCGGTGATCGTCCAGATCCTCCTGCTGGACATCGTGTTCTCGCTCGATTCGGTGATCACCGCGGTCGGCATGGCGAATGATCTGACGGTGATGATCATCGCGGTGATCCTGGCGGTCAGCGTGATGCTGTTCTCCGCCGGCCCGGTCAGCGCCTTCGTCGAACGCCACCCGACGGTCAAGATGCTGGCTCTCTCCTTCCTCCTGCTGATCGGCATGTCGCTGGTGGCGGAGGGGCTCGACCAGCACATCCCCAAGGGCTACGTCTACTTCGCCATGGGATTCTCGGTCTTCGTCGAGATGCTCAATCTGCGTTCGAAGCGCAAGCCGGTCCACCTCCACCAGGCCTACATCGAGGAGCCGGCGGTCCCGTCCAAGGAGCGCCCATGAGCAGGCGCCCCGTTCGTCTTCTCGCGCTCGCCGCCGTCGCGGTGCTCTCCCTGCCGGCCTTCGGCCAGGAGCCCGCGCAGATTCCCGCACCGCCGGACGTCGCCGCGCCGCCGGCCGACGCGGCGGTGACGGCGAGCGGTCTCGCCTCGAAGGTGCTGACCCCGGGAACCGGCACGGCGCATCCGGTTCCGGGCGACGCGGTCAAAGTCCACTACACGGGCTGGACGGCCGACGGCAAGATGTTCGACTCCTCGGTGGCCCGGCAGCGGCCGGCGGTCCTGCCGCTCGACAAGGTGATCGCCGGCTGGACCGAAGGGCTGCAGCTCATGGTGGAAGGAGAGGCGCGCCGCTTCTGGATCCCGGCGCAGCTGGCCTACGAGGGCAAGCCCGGTCGGCCCCAGGGGATGCTCGTCTTCGACGTCGAGCTGCTCGACGTCCTGCACGTACCCGCTGCACCTGCGGACGTGGCCGCGCCGCCCGCCGACGCCCAGGTCACCAAATCCGGTCTCGCCTGGAAGGTCCTGGTCCCCGGGACCGGCACCCGCCATCCGCGGCGCGAGAGCATCGTCAAGGCCCACTACACGGGGTGGACCACCGACGGTGAACGGTTCGACTCGTCGATCCCCAAGGGAACACCGAGCCTCTTCAAGCTGACCGAGGTCATCCCGGGCTGGACCGAAGGCCTGCAGCTCATGGTCGAAGGCGAGACGCGGCGCTTCTGGATTCCCAAGAAGCTCGCCTACCGCGGCCAGGCCGGCCTGCCCGCCGGGATGCTCGTCTTCGACGTCGAGCTGGTGCAGATCACCCGGGAGTGATCCGCGGCGGTGCTGCGCCGCACCGCCGTCACACCGTGGTAGCATTCGGCGCTGAAATTCGCGTTTTTCCTTCGACCGGAGAGGAGATTTCATGATGCTTCCGAGGACCCGATCCTTCCTCTGGCTGCCCCTGATGCTCGCCGTGGTCTGCCTGCTGAGCACCCTGGTGGCGGCCCCCGCCTTTGCGCAGGAGACCGGCGCCATTTCGGGCCAGGTCCGCGCCGAGGATGGCTCCCCGTTGCCCGGTGCCACCGTCCAGGTGACCGGGGACGCCCTGCCCGCCGGCCGCTCCGAGGTGAGTGGCGCCGACGGCCACTTCTCGTTCCTGCGCCTGCCGCCGGGCACCTACCAGGTCTCCGCCGAGCTGACCGACCTCGGCACGGTGAAGCGGGAGGCGGTCGTCGCGCTGGGCAAGGACACCCGGCTCGAGCTCGTGCTGAGCCCGACCCTGGCCGAGGAGATCACCGTCGCGGCGGTGGTGCCGCTGATCGACCTGAAGTCGACCGAGGTCCAGGTCAACTACACCCAGGAGACCATCGAGGACCTGCCGATCACGCGCAGCTACAAGGGCCTGTTCCAGCTCGCCCCCGGCGTCTCCGAGAACAACCGGCTGGCGCCCAACGCGGGCGGCGCGCGGATGGACAACACCTTCCTGCTCGACGGCGTCAACATCACCAACCCGCACTATGGCGACATCGTCCCCGATGTGGCCGAGATCGACATCGACGAGGTGAGCCTGAAGCGCGGCGGCATCACCGCCGAGTTCGGCCGCACCGGTGGCATGGTGGTCAACGCCGTCACCAAGTCGGGCACCAACCAGTTCCACGGCCAGGGACGTTTCGAGTACCAGCCGTCGAGCTTCGTTTCCGACAGCAAGGGCCCGATCCAGAACACGATCGACAAGGAAGGCCCGGCGCTCGCCCTCGGCGGTCCGGTGCTCAAGGATCGCGCCTGGTTCTACGGCTCGGCGAGCTTCCCCTCGGCGACCACCACCGACCGCCGCAACCTGCTGGGCAAGCTGCCGGATCGCGAGCTGGAGGTCGACGAGTATTTCGTCAAGCTGAACGCCAACCCCGGTGCCAGCCACTACCTGTCCGCGGCGTTCCGTTCGCGCGAAGCGACGGTCTCCAACGCCGGGATCGGCGCCAGCGCGCATCCCGGCGTCGGCAGCGACGACTCGACCGATCACCTGATCGGCACCGCCACCTGGACGTGGAACCTGAACGCCGACAGCTTCCTCGAGGCGAAGTACAACCACGACAAGGAAGAGAACTCGACGGACCCGATCACCAATCTGGGCTACCGCCCGGCGTTCGATGCCACCCGCCCGGATCGGATGGGCCTGTTCACCACCACCTCCGACTTCCTGGTCGGCGGCGCCACCGGAGTCGGCCAGTCGGTCGGCGGTGCCACGCTCGCGGTCAACAACCAGGACTTCACCCGCGACGAGTACAAGCTGACCTACCAGCTCTTCCGCAGCCTGTTCGGCACCACGCACGACATCCGGGCCGGCGTCTCCTTCGAGGAGAATTCCGAGCGCCTGGAGCGCCGGGCCAACGGCTGGGGCTCGGTGACCTGGAACGCCACCACCCGGCAGTTCACCGCCAGCTTCACCTCGCAGCAGCCGCCCCACACCGGCCGCGGCGAGTCCACCGGAATCTTCCTGCAGGACCAGTTCGCCGTCGGCGAGCGGACCACCATCACCGCGGGCTTCCTGCTCAACAAAGACGTCTACTACGGCGAGGCGCTCGGCGCCACGCCGGGCACCAAGACGAAGCGGAAGATCCTCACTTTCGACTGGGACCAGCAGATCCAGCCGCGCCTCGGCCTCACCTTCGTGCCGAACCGGGAGGTCGGTGACAAGCTGTTCGTCTACCTCGGCCGCTACTTCAACACCGAGAACAAGTCGCTGGTGCGCGCCGCATCGCCGACCCGCATCTTCACCACCCGCGCCACCTTCGACGCCGCGGGCAACCTGGTGAGCGAGGTGCCGGCGGCGAACACCCAAAGCAAGCGGGTGGTGCAGGGGATCGACCCGCAGTACACCGACGAGTACATGCTCGGCTACTCGCGTCCGCTCGGCTCCTCCTGGGCGCTGGAGGCCTGGGGGCAGTACCGCGACGTCGGTGACATCATGGAAGACATCAGCGCCGACGGTCTGGGTGGCGGACCTTTCCGGGTCGATCAGCTCCCCGACGCCTACCGGCGCTACAAGGCGGTGACCCTGGCGCTCACCCGCATCCCGCGCAACGACAACCTGTACCGGCTTACGCTGAACGCCAGCTACACCTGGAGCCGCCTGTCGGGGAACTGGGACATCGACTACGCCGAGTCCCTGTTCTACAACTCCTCGTTCCTGCAGGACGGCCCGGGCGTGCTGATCACCGACAACCGGGACGGCCTTCTGCGCGGCGACCGCACCCACGTGGCGAAGATCCTCGCCACCATCCGCCCCTGGGACCCGGTGCGCTTCGGCACCTTCGTCCGCTTCCAGAGCGGCGGCGCCTGGGAAGCCCGCGGCCTCCCCTCACCGGCCGTCTCCAGCGGGTCCTACGTCGCCTATCTGGAAAAGGCCGGCTCGCGGCGGATGGAAGACTGGCTGAACGTCGACCTTCTCGCCTCCTACGAGTTCCGCTTCGGCCCGGTGGGCCTGGAGCTCGAAGGACGCATCCTCAACGCCTTCGACGAGCAGGTGGAGCTCGCGGTGGACGACCGGCAGGTGCTCGGCCGCCCCGTGCCCTACGCGCCGAACAACCCGGCCTTCGGCACCGCGACCGAGGTCTCCGCGCCGCGCTCCTTCGTGACCTCGGCGATCCTGCGCTTCTAGCCCCCTCCCCGGCCCCTCTCCCACAGCAGCGGGAGAGGGGCGCTCCTGATAGGATCTCTCCCCATGAGAACCCTCAAGAGCTATGTCTGCGGACGCTGGCACGAGGCGGCGTCCGGTTTCGCCCCCCTGGTGAACCCGTCCACCGAGGAGATCCTGGCCCAGGCGTCGAGCGACGGCATCGACTTCGGCGCCGTCCTCGACCATGCCCGCGAGACCGGCGGGCCGGAGCTACGCTCCCTGACCTTCGCCCAGCGCGGCGCCCTGCTCAAGGACATGTCCAAGGTCCTGCGCGACCATCGCGACGAGCTGCTCGACCTTTCGCGCCAGAACAACGGCACCACGAAGCCCGACGGCTCCTTCGACGTCGACGGTGCGAGCGGCACCCTGGCCTACTACGCCGCCCTCTCGAAGTCGCTGGGCGACCGCCGCGCCCTGGTGGAAGGCGAGGGCGTGCAACTCGCCAGGACCGAGGGCTTCTGGGCGCAGCACGTCCTGGTGCCGCGGCGCGGGGTGGCCGTCCACGTCAACGCCTTCAATTTCCCGGCCTGGGGCTTCGCGGAGAAGGCCGCCTGCGCCCTTCTCGCCGGCATGCCGGTGATCACCAAGCCGGCCACCGCGACCGCGCTGACCACCGAGCGCTGCATCGAGCTGATCGTCGCCGCCGGCATCCTCCCGGAAGGCGCCCTGCAACTGATCGTCGGCGGCACCGGCGACCTGCTCGACCGCCTCGGTCCGCACGACGTGCTGGCCTTCACCGGCTCGGCGGACACCGCGCGGAAGCTGCGCCACCGGCCGCACCTCCAAAAGGCCAACACCCGGGTCAACGTGGAGGCCGACAGCTTGAACGCCGCCGTGCTCGCGCCCGACGTCGAGGCGGACGAAGCGAGCCCGGCCTTCGGCCTGTTCCTGCAGGACGTGGTGCGCGAGATCACCCAGAAAGCCGGCCAGAAGTGCACCGCGGTGCGGCGCCTCCTCGTGCCGGCGGATCGCATCGGCGCCGTGCAGGACGCCCTGGTGGCCCGCCTCGGTGCGGTGGTGACCGGCGACCCGGCGGCCGAGGGCGTCACCATGGGTCCTCTCGCCACGGCGCAGCAGCTGAAGGACGCCGTCGAGGGAGCCGCCGAGCTGCAGCGCACGGCCACCCTCGTCCATGGCACCGGCCGTCGGATCGACGGCCGGGGAGCGGCGGCCGGCAAGGGCTTCTTCTTCGGGCCGACCCTCTTGCGCGCAGAGGACCCCCGCCATGCCGGCGCCGTCCACGAGCGGGAGGTCTTCGGCCCGGTGGCCACCCTCCTGCCCTACGATGCGAGCGCCGTCACCGCCGCCGAGGTCGTCGCCCAGGGGGGCGGCATCCTGGTCACCTCCGTCTACAGCAACGACGCCGGCTGGGTCGGCGAATTCCTCGCCGGTGGCGGCGGTGCGGCCGGCCGCGTCTACCTCGGCTCGGACGCTTCGGCCGGCGAAGCTCCCGGCTCCGGAGCCGCCTTGCCGCAAGCCCTCCACGGCGGCCCCGGCCGCGCCGGAGGCGGCGAGGAGCTGGGAGGCCTGGTCGGTGTGAAGCTCTATCTGCAACGGGTGGCCGTGCAGGGGAGCAAGACCCTCGTCAACGAGGTCACCGGAGCGGGGGCATGAGCCTGGAAGCCGGGCAAGATCGGGCGCTCCGCGACCATCTCCTGGAGCTGTTGAGCTCACGGAGCGCCCATCTCGACTTCGACAAAGCCATCGGGGGCTTGCCGGCCGGCCTGCGCGGCCGCAAGGCCCCCGGCCTGCCGCACACCGTCTGGCAGCTCGTCGAGCACCTGCGCCTCGCCCAGGTCGACATCCTCGACTTCAGCCGTGATCCCGCCTATCGCGAGCCGAAGTTCCCCGACGGCTACTGGCCCGCCACCGCAGCGCCGCCCACGGACGACGCCTGGACCGCGAGCGTCGAAGCCTTCCGCCGCGACCTGCAGGCGATGAAGGACCTCGTCGCCGATCCGCAGGCCGACCTGTTCGCCCGCATCCCGTGGGGGACCGGGCAGACCCTCCTCCGTGAGGCGATGCTGGTGGCCGACCACAACGCCTATCACGTGGGGCAGATCGTGCAGGTACGGCAGGGGTTGGGGGCCTGGTGAAGCGGAGGGTTCTCCCTGGGCTTCCGGTTCAGGGGGCGACCCCACCCTTGGCGCGCACCGTGCGGTCCCAGGTGGCCATCCAGTCCTGACTGTGCTTCGCGATGAGGTCCCACCGCACCTCGGCCGGCTTCAGGTCGCGCAGGACGTCCTGCGCCCATTGCGGCAGCTTGTCGGCCGCCATGTCGGTGCGGGCGGGGAGGCGGTAGGCCTGGCGGGCCGCGAGCTCCTGGCCTTCCAGGCTGCCCACGAAGTCGATGAACTTCCTGGCCTCTTCGGCGTGCGGCGCGTTCTTGACCAGACCGATCGAGTCGTCGATCACCGGCGTGCCGCTGGCGGGAAAGTGGAAGGCGAGCGGTGAGCCGCGGTGGCGCTGCCAGAGCAGGTCGGTGAGCTCCCAGATGGTGACCAGCCCCTCCTGCCGGTTGAGCTTCTCGATCATCAGCGCCGGCTGTTGCAAGTATTCCTTGGTCTGGCCGTCCAGCCGGCGGAGCCAGGCGAAGCCGGCGTCGGTGCTGCCGGTGTCGGCGAGCGCGCGCGCGAGGACCATGCCGAACACCGTGCGCATGGTGCCGCTCGCCAGGGGATCGCGGATCAGGATCTTCCCGGTCCACCGCTTGTCGAGCAGGTCGTCCCAGTCGTGCGGCGCCTCGGCCGCACCGACCGCCTTGGCGTTGTAGACGAGGACCGGCGCCGTCCGGTAGGACCCGAAGTAGAGGTCGCCCTGGTTGCGGCTCTGCGGGGGCACCGCGTCGGCCCAGGCGGGCCGGAAGGGTGTGAGGAGACCCTCCTCTGCGCCGCGGGCGAAGATGGCCTGCGGGCCGCCGAACCAGACGTCCGCCTGCGGATTCGCCGCCTCGGAGCGGATGCGGTCATAGACGTCCTGCGAGCCCATGTCGAGCCAGCGCACGTCCACACCGGGATTGCGCGCCTCGAACTCCTTCTCCATCAACGCGAGAAGGTCGCCGCCGTGCGGCGAATAGAGGACGAGCGGCTTGCGGTCGTCGCCGCAGCCGGCGAAAGCCAGGGTGGCGAGGAGGCTGAGGGTGAAGAGGGTCTGTCTCATGGTGAGCCTCACTTCCCCACCGCCAGCAGGTTGGCGAACAGCCGGTACGCGCCCGGCACGCCGGCCGGGAGCTGGCGGAAGAAGGCCAGGCCGGTGTAGACGTAGTGCCCTTTGCCGAGCGGCGCCACCAGGAGGCCTCCCTGGAGGTCCGGGCCGTCCGGGTCTTTCATCGCGAGGAGCGGCTTGTAGGCAGGGTCCCAGGTGCGCGCGAAGTACAGGCCCCGCTCCTGCACCCAGCCGTTCCAGTCGTCGGCCCGGATCTCGTTGGGGGTGTGAAACACCGGGCTTGCAGGATCGAGCAGGGTCACTGCGGCGGTTTCGTCGGTCACCCGGTCGTGCGGCCGGGCGATCTCCAGCGGCAGCGGCGCGAATTTCCCGTCGATGAAGGGGTATTGCTGGTATTGGACGATCACCAGGCCGCCGCCCTTCACGTAGTCGAGCAGGCGGTGGTTGGCGCGGGCGAGGACCGGATCGGTCTCGTAGGCGCGGCTGCCGAGAAGCACCGCGTCGTAGCGCCCGAGATCTCCTTCCAGCAGGTCCTTCGCGCCCAGCAGCTCCAGCGGGACGCCGATCTGGTGCAGGAACTCCGGCACGCGGTCGGAGGCGCCGCGCACGTAGCCGACCCGGGTGAGCTGCGGGAGCTGCACGTCGGTGGCGCTGACCGTCACCACGGCGGGGGCCGGCCGGGGGGTTGCGCGGATGTGCGGGTAGTCGATCTGGGGGACGGCGAGGTCGAAGCGCCGGCCATCCTCCAGGACCGCCGCGAGGCGCACGGCATAGCTGCCGGGTGCGAAGGCCGCAGGCGGCACGAGCTCGAGGTCGAGCGTCTTTTCCTCCCCCGGCTCGAGCGTGAAGGGAACCGGCTGCACCTCCGGCCAGGCCGTCGCACCGGCCGTCTCGATGCGGGCTTCGAGGTGGCCGGACACCGGAGCCGGGGCGTAGGAGTCGAGCGTCACCTGCAGGCGCCGCGGCCGGCGCTCGCCGGTCGGCCAGACGAGGAGCTCCTCGGCGGCCGCCACCGCGACCGCGGGGACCACGCGCAGGGGCCGGCGGATCTCGCCCAGGGCCTGGTCGCGGTGCACATGGACCACCTCGCGCTCCAGCATCACCGGGACGCCGTCGAGGGTGAAGGAGAAACGGGCGACGAGCGGCGGCGCTTCAAACGGCTCGCCCTTCTCGGCGGGGAGGGCGGCGCTCCAGTCGTAGAGGCCCTGCACCACCGGGCGGCGGAGGAAATAGGGCACCGTCGGCGGCGCCGTGGCCGGCACGGCCGGCTTGAGCTCCCAGGTGGCCAGGGCACCGGCGGCGATCTCCTGGGGATCTCCGGCGAGCGGCTCGCCCGCCGGGCCGGAAAGCTCGACGCGGGCACCGGTCACCGGCAGAGGGCCGCTGTTCCAGAGCAGGGCGCGCACCGGGAAGGTCTCGCCGGCGGTCAGCGTCTCGCGCTCCGTCGCCGCCTCCAGGGCGAGGCCCGCGGCGGCGGCGAGACCGGTCTCGGCCACCTCGATCTTTTCGGCGATCAGCTCGGCGGCCGGACGCTCGGCCGGGGTGTCCTTGGCGTCGAGCAGGAAGGCATGGGCGGCGCGCAGGTGCTTCAGGGCTTCGAGCAGGCCGGGGACGGCGTCGGCGAGCCGGGCGGGCTGGAGAGGGGCCCGGGTCTTTTCGGCCGCCGCCTGGGCCGCGTCGAGATGCTCTTCCACGTGCCGCCGCCGTTCCGGGTCGGGAATCGTGGCGGCGATCGCCTGGAGGCGGGTGTCGATCCCGGCGAACAGCTCCTTGCCCTCGGCCCCGGCGCCCCCGGCCACCCAGGAGACCCGCGTCTCCTGCGGTCCCAGCTCCTGGAGCCGGCCCATGTCCTGCGAGCGGTGCTGGCTGCGGCTCGCCGCGGCGAGCTGGTAGATCGACTTGCCGGCCAGCGGATCGATCCCGGCGAGGGAAAGCGGAATGAACGGCGCGCTCCGGTCGAAGAAGGCGGAGCGGTAGAGGAGCTGCGGCGCCCAGGGGACGAGCCCTTCGTCGGCGAGCTGCGGCAGGGCGGCGGGATCGCCGGCCAGGGGGAAGGCCGCATAGGCGGTCACCCCGGCGGCCTGGTGCTGGCCGTGGTTGGGATGCGGAGTGCCGGGAAAGATGGAGACGACGACCTGCGGCCGGAAGCGGCGGAGGACCCGCACGGCGTCTTCGACGAGGACGTCCTTGGGCCACAGGCGCAGCGTCTCGTCGAGCGAGCGGGTGTAGCCGAAGTCGTAGGCGCGGGTGAAGTACTGGCGTCCTCCGTCCACCTGGCGGGCGGCGAGAAGCTCGCGGGTGCGCAGCAGGCCGAGACCGACGCCGAGCTCGCGGCCGATCAGGTTCTGCCCGCCCTCGCCGCGGCTGAGCGAGAGGTAGGCCGACTCGCCACCCAGGCCGCGGGCGACGAGGGTGAGGAGCGACGTGTCCTCGTCGTCCGGGTGCGCCGCGACGACCAGCAGGCGCTTGTGGGTGGAGAGTTTGGCGAGCGCCCGCTCGACCACGGCGAAGCCCCCGGTGGCGGGGGGCTCCAGCGGCAGGGGGGCCAGATTCACCTGGGCCCCGGCCATGGAGGCGCAGGCCAGGGAGAGGCTCACGTTCAGAAGGAGCAGGGCGGCGGTGCGGATCGGCGGGAATCGCATCATGTCGTCTCCGGGAGAGGTCGGGTGGGGCGACCGGAGCCGGCAGTCTAGCACCGGGCAGCTTGGACGCCGACGGGGGCTCAAGCGTAAGAAAGGACAGATTCGGTTACGTTGCAAGCGGGTTGCGACGGAAGCACAGCAGCAAGCAGCACAAAGGAGAGACCATGCGATACAGAGTACTCAACGTCCAGATCACGGCCCTCGCCCTCCTGGCGGCCCTGGGCACCGTGATTCCCGCCACCGCCAAGGTGTTCATTCCGACCACTACGAACGACACCTCGGATGGCACCTGCGACCTCGATTGCTCGCTGCGCGATGCGATCACCGCGGCGAACCAGTCGCCGGGGTTCGATGCCATCGTGCTCGGGGCCGGCACCTACCGGGTGACCGGCGCGGCAGGGGAAGACCTCAATCAGAGCGGCGACCTCGACGTCCTGGACGACCTCACGATCGTCGGAGTGTCGGCCGAGCAGACGATCCTCGAAGGCGCCAGTGACCGGGTCGTCGACGTCCTGGGCGGCACGACGGTCGAGATCAACGGCGTCACCCTCCGCAAGGGCCGTACCGGCACCGGCGTCCATGGCGGAGGCCTGCGCAATGCCGGCCGCCTCACCCTCACCCGCGTCCATGTCACCGGCAACGTGGCGGGCGGCGCCGGGGGTGGGCTGTTCAGCAGCGGAGCGTCGTCGGACCTGGTGATCGCGCAGAGCGCCGTCACCGCCAACTCGGCGGGCGGTGTCGGCGGCGGCCTGGCGGTCGACGACTTCCTGACCCTGACCGACTCCACCATCTCCGGCAACACCGCCGGTGGCACCGGTGGCGGCCTCCACACCTACAACAACACGGATGCCGACCTCCGCAACGTCACCATCACGGCCAACAGCGCGGCCCAGGCCGGTGGCCTCTATGCGGAGAGCATTCCCTTCCAGTCCACCTCGCGCCCGCGGATCGAGGCCACCATCCTCGCCGGCAACATCGCCTCCACCGACCGCGATTGCGGCGGCGCACCGGCGTCCGCCGGCCACAATGTCCTCGGCGTCGGCGGCGCCTGCATCGACTTCACCGCCGCCAAGGCGGATCGGGCGGGCAGCACGGGCTCCCCGGTCGACGCCAAGCTCGGTGCGCTGGCCAACAACGGCGGCGCGACGCCCACCCATGCGCTGCTCGCCGGCAGCCCCGCCCTCGGTGGCGCGGCGAGCTGCACCCCCACCGACCAGCGCGGCGCCCTGCGGCCGGCCGGGACCTGCGCGGTGGGCGCTTTTGAACAGACCGCGGCCTGCCTCACCGGCGGTTCGGTGCTCTGCCTGAAGGGGAACCGCTTCAAGGTGACCATGACCTATAAGGGTGGGCAGGGGCAGACGGGCAGCGGCCAGGCCCTGCCGTACAACGACGGCACCGGCACCTTCTGGTTCTCCGATCCGACGGCCTTCGACACCACCGTGCGGGTGGTCGACGGATGTGCCGGGAACCAGCGGTACTGGGTGCAGCTGAGCGGCTTCACCCGGAGCGAGGTGACCACCAAGGTGACCGATACCGTCACCGGGGCCACCAAGACCTACGTGAACCCGCTCGGCAGGATCTTCCGCACGGTGCTCGACACCAACGCCTTCCCCTGCAACTGACGGGGCGGCCGGCCGTCTTCGGGTTCGAGGGCGGCAAGGACGGCACAGGACGCGAAGCGACTCAATCCATCTCTGGCGGAGCTTGGGGGTCCTGCCGTCCTGCCGTCCTTGCCGCCCTCGAACCCTTCATCCTTTGAGGGCCACCAGAGGCTCGACCTGCGCCGCGCGCCACGCCGGCTTCCAGCTCGCACATCCCCCCACTCCCAGCAGGACGACGGCGACGGCGGCGAAGACGAGGGGCTCCGGCACCGTCTCCATGCCGAGGACGAAGCCGGCGAGCAGTCTCGCTGCGGCCAGGGTGGAGGCGAGACCGATCCCGGCGCCGAGAGCGATCAGGACGAGCGCCCGGCCGAGCTCACGGCGGAGCACCGTCCCCCGCGTTGCCCCGAGGGCCATGCACAGACCGATCTCACGGGTGCGCCGGCTCACCGCGGCGCTCATCGCCGCACCGGTCCCGAGCGCCGCGAGCGCCAGCCCCAGGCCACCGAACACCGCAACGATCTCGATGCTCATGCGCTGCTGCCAGAGAGAACGCTCGACCTGGGCCGTGAACGGCAGGAGGTCGATGAGGGCCACCTCCGGCCGCGCCAAGGATTGGCGGAGCACCGGCAGGAGGCCGCCGGGTGGACCCGTGGTGCGCGCCACCAGGGTCATCCGGCGCCGGGAGGTCTGGGTGAAGGAAAGGTAGACCATGGGCGGCGGCGGCTCCCAGAGGTTGACCTGCCGGACGTCCCCCACCATTCCGATCACCCGATGATCGCGCGGCGTCTCCCCCGGCGAGCCGGAGCTCGTCCGGATCGTCCGGCCCAGCGGGCTCCCTCCGGACCAGAGCCGGCGGGCGAGACCGGCGCTGACCAGGGCGACCGGCGGGGTCTCCGGGGTGTCCGCAGCAGAGACGTCGGTCCCCTGCAGAGGGATGTCCAGCGTGGAGAAGTACCCGGGCGAGACCACTTGAACCACCGCGACCACCGGGACCGGATGCTCCGGCGCCTCGACCGGCACACTGCGGGAGAGACCGGAGAGGGGCACGTGCATCACCAGGCTCGCCGCGGCGACCCCCGGCCGTTCCGCGACCTCCTGCTCGATCGCGCGGAAGGTCTCCCGGCGGCCGGCGGGGGTCTCCCCCGGCCGTTCGGCGAGCGACAAGCTGGCGAGCACCACGTCGGCCCGGCGGAATCCCGGATCGAGACCATAGATGCGTTGCAAGCTGCGGGCGAAGAGGCCGGTGCCGACAAGCAGGGCGGTGCACAGGGCAACCTGGGCCACGACCAGCGCTTCGCGCGCGCCGAAGCCGCGGAACCTGCCGCGGGGACCGAGATCGCCGCGCAACCCCGCCAGGAGCGCGCGATCCGCGGTGGCCTGGAGGGCCGGGAGGAGACCGGCGAGGAGGCCGGTGAGGAGCGAGAGGGCGAGAGCGAACGCGAGCACCCGCCCGTCGATCCGCAGATCGGCCCATCCTTCCCCCCAGGAGCCCAGGCCGCCGGTCTGGGTGCTCAGGGAGGTCTCGATCCGCCGGACCCCCCAGAAGGCGAGCAGCACGCCGAGGGCGCCTCCGAGCAGAGCCAGGAGGAGGCTCTCCGCCAGCAGGCCGCGCACCAGGCGCCAGCGGTTCGCCCCGAGGGCCACGCGCACGCTCAGCTCGGCGCGGCGGTCGGCGGTCCCGGCGATCAACAGGTTGGCCACATTGGCACAGGCCAGAAGGAGCAGCAACACCACGAACCCGAACGTCTTGCGGGCGGCGGGGAGCAGGTAGGCCCGGGCTTCCGGATCGACCCGCGTTCCCTGCGTCTCGACCCGGAGGCGCAGGTCCGGCGGCTCCGGCCGCAGACGCGCCGCCACCGCCTGCAGAGCCTGCTGCGCCGTGGCCGGCGAGACCCCGGGCTTCAGGCGGCCGACCAGCCCGAGCCACTCGTACCCGCGGTCGTTGCGATGGTCCCGCCCGTCCGTCCGCAGAAGCGCCTCCTGGGAGATGGTCGTATAGACGTCGGCCGGCAGGCCCGTGGCCACGAAGCCTTCCGGCATCACTCCGACGATGGTGAAAACGTGTCCGTTCACCCGGACGGTGCGCCCCACGGCGGATCGGTCGCCGCTGAAGCCGCGGCGCCAGAAGCCCTGGCTCACCACCGCCACCCGCTCGGCGCCGGCCCGGTCGTCGTCTTCCTCCAGGACTCGTCCGAGCGCCGGCTCCACCCCCAGAAGGGGCAGGTAGTTGCCGGTGACCAGGTGGAGCCAGGCGTGCAACGTCTCGGTCCCGGTCTCGACCGCGGCGCTGGTGATCCCGGAGGCGGCCAAGCCGGCCAGCACCCTGCGGCTCTCCACCTGGAGGTCGAGCACCATCGGAGTGGAGGTCGCCAGCGTTCCCGAGGGGGTCTCGAAGGTCAAGGAAACCAAGCGATCCGGATCGCGCACCGGCAGGTCTTGCCAGAGCAGGAAGTCGAGATAGCTGAACACCGTCACGTTGGCACCGAGAACCAGGGCGAGCGTGACGATCACGGCCAGTCCGCGGCCCGGCCGCCGCGCCAGGGATCGGCCGGCCAGCCGGAGATCCTGGAGAACCGTATCCACGCTCATGCCTCCTTCTGCTCGACGTTGGCGCTCAGCTTACGACATCTGTCCAGAATCCGGCGCAGGATCCAGTCTTCCGGGTCCTTGTGCGCCGGCCGCTTGGCCATGAGCACAAGGAAGCTCTCCTCGACCATCTCCTGCGCCTCTTGCGGAGAGACGCCGAAGGTGGCGAACAAGCCCACCAGGAGAGGGCTCAGCCGCTCCAGGAGCTCAGACCAGGATTCTGCGCGACGATCCATGCCGAAGGTCTCTACAGAAGAAGTCACGGGAGAGAGAAGAAGCGGGACAATCTCCTGCAACTCTCGTTTCCGGCCGAGCCGGTCGGTGGGGGGCTGGACAGATGCGATATCCTCCCCGGTGCTATGGAAACGACCGCCCCCTCTGCGATACCTGCCGTCCCGGAGCGCCTGGACGAGAAGACCCTGGAGACCTACCGCCGGCTCGGCTTCCTCCAGGCCGACCTGGACCCGATGCACCGGCTTGCGCCCGAGACCGTGCCCCTGTTCGACGGCGCCGACCCGGCGACCGCGGAGTGGGCACGCCGCCGGTACTGCGGCACCATCGGCGTCGAGCTCCTGCACATCCACGACCCGGAACGCCGGGCCTGGCTGCAGCAGCGGATGGAGAGCGAGCCCGGACCGGGGGACCAGGGGCGGATCTTCGACCACCTCCTGCGCGCCGACACCTTCGAGCAGATGCTCCAGCAGCGCTATCTCGGCACCAAGCGTTTCTCGATCGAGGGAGTGGATGCGCTCATCCCGCTCCTCGACGAGATGCTGGAGGCCTGCGCCGACCACCGGACCCGGCAGGTGGTGCTCGCGATGAGCCACCGTGGCCGCCTGAACGTGATGACCCACACCGTAGGCAAGCCCGCCGCCGAGATCTTCGCCGGCTTCGAAGACGTGGACCCGCGCAGCATCCTGGGGGGCGGCGACGTCAAGTACCACATGGGGGCGACCGGCGAGCACCGCGGGAAGAACGGCCACGCGGTCAGCATCCACCTGGTCTCCAACCCGAGCCACTTGGAAGCGGTGGATCCGGTGGCGGTGGGGCGGGTGCGGGCCAAGCAGGCGCGGATCGGCGACGCCGACCGTACGCGGGTGGTCCCCATCGTCCTCCACGGCGACGCCGCCTTCGCCGGCCAGGGCGTCCTCGCCGAGACGCTCAACTTCGCCGAGGTCCCCGCCTACGACGTGGGCGGCACGATCCAGGTGATCGTGAACAACCTGATCGGCTTCACCACCGAGCCGAAGAACCTGCACTCCACGCGCTTCGCCTCCGACGTGGCGCGCCGCCTGCCGATCCCGATCTTCCACGTCAACGCGGAAGACCCGGACGCGGTGGCCCGCGTGGCCCGCATCGCGGTGGACTACCGCCAGACCTTCCACAGCGACGTGGTGGTCGACCTCATCGGCTACCGCCGCCACGGCCACAGCGAGGTGGACGACCCGACGATCACCCAGCCGCTCCTCTACAAGAAGATCGCCGCCCATCCGCCTGCCTGGCGGCTGTACGGCCGGCAGATCGGCCTCTCCGAGGACGAGATGGAGCGCCGTCTCGCCGCCGTCCGGGCCGAATTCGACATCGCCCACCAGGAGGCGGGCAAGATCGTCAAGAAGCCGACGCTGCGCACCCTGCCCGCCTACTGGGACCGCTTCCGCGGCGGCGACTGGGACGCCGACCACGACGTGACGACCGGCCTCTCCGCCGACCGCATCGCCGCGCTGACCGCGCCGCTCACCGCGTGGCCCGAGGGCTTCCACGTCCACGAGAAGATCAAGAAGCTGCTGGAGCAGCGCGCCGAGATGGGGCAGGGCAAGCGGCCGTTCGACTACGGCATGGCCGAGGCGGTGGCCTTCGCGTCGCTCCTCTCGGCCGGCGTGCCGATCCGCTTCACCGGGCAGGACGTGCGCCGCGGCACCTTCAACCAGCGCCATGCGGTGCTGATCGACGTCGAGAACGGCGCCGAGCACGTGCCGCTCGCCCAGGTCGCCGCGGCGGGAGACGCCTGGGTGGAGATCTGCGAGTCGACCCTCTCGGAGGCGGCGGTGCTCGGCTTCGAGTACGGCTTCAGCCGCGACTTTCCCGAGGCGCTGGTGCTCTGGGAGGCCCAGTTCGGCGACTTCGCGAACGGCGCGCAGATCATCATCGACCAGTTCATCACCGCGGGCGAGGATAAATGGGGCCTCCTCTCCGGGGTCGTCCTGCTCCTACCGCACGGCTATGAGGGCCAGGGGCCGGAGCATTCGAGCGCGCGCGTCGAGCGCTACCTCCAGCTCTGCGGCGAAGACAACATCCAGGTCGCCCAGCCGTCGACCGCGGCGCAGTACTTCCACCTGTTGCGCCGGCAGGTGCTGCGGCCCTGGCGCAAGCCCCTGGTGGTGTTCACCCCGAAGAGCATGCTGCGCCACAAGGACTCGTCCTCGACCGTGGAGGAGCTGGGCCGCGCCCAATTCCAGAACGTGATCGGCGATCCGCAGGTGAGCGGCGCGCAGCGGGTGCTGCTATGCACCGGCAAGATCGGCCACGAGCTGCGGCGCGAGCGCGACAAGCGCAAGGACACGACGACCGCCGTCGTCTTCGTGGAGCAGCTCTATCCGTTCCCCGAGAAGGAGCTGGAGGCCGAGCTGGCGCGCCACGCGGCGCGGGACGTCGTCTGGGTGCAGGAGGAGCCGGCGAACATGGGAGCCCTCTTCTTCGTCCAGCCCCGCATCGAGCGCCTCCTGCGCCGTCCCATCCGCTCGATCAAGCGCGCCGCCAGCGGCAGCCCCGCCACCGGCTCCGCCAAGGCGCACAACCTGGAGCAGCAGGCGCTGCTGACGCTGGCGTTTACGACGGGGGGGTAGGGAACACGGGCGCCGCGGCGATGCGTAGGTCTTCTCAGAGCGCCTCGGCCCTCGTGAGGTACCATCCCGGCTCATGACCGACGCCCGCGTTCTTCTCCTGCCCGGTCTGCGGCTGGCAGGCACCTCTCCAGGGGCATGATGTCGCGGCAATCACCTGGGTCCCTGTTCTCCGAACAACTCGCCAAGGCCTTCCTCGGTGGCTCGCTCAAGCTACCGATGTGGGTACCTGTCGAGGCGAATCCCCCGGAGGCGGCTCTCGTGCTGCTCGAGGGTTGGGGCAACGAGCCCCTGGACGTGTCGCAGCGGCACGCGATCGTGGAGATGAATCCGCTGCTCATCGGCGTGCTCCTTGCCGACGATGAGCCTCTCGCCCCCGCGGCGGAGCCGTCGCTCGTCGTGATGGAGCGAAGCCCGGCCGGGAATTTGGGCCGCGTCAGGCTCTGCCCGCGCCAAAGGATCCCTCTGGCGACGTCGAGCCGCGAGTTTTCCACGCTGCAGATCTTTGCTGTTGAGGGCTGCTCCAATGACTGCCTCGACCTCCCCCGGCTCCGGCTGGTCTATCTCGTCGAGCGCTGGAGGCTGGCTTTCGACAACAATCCACGCAATGAAAAGATGAGCCCGATGGAGCTCTTCTGCATGTGGGTGCTCTACTCGTACCCCAGAAGGGTCAACGTGGTCTCCTTCCTTCACCCCTCGGGCATCAATATGTTCCCGATGGACCTGGCCAGCGGATTCGCGGGCGATCTCGGGATTCTCTGCTTCCACCGGGCGCGCCCGTGCCTGCCTCTGGTCCGCGAGGCTCGCAAGCTTGCTGTGTGCAGCGTACCTGTCGAAGATGCTCCGCGGGTCTTCGGCATTGGCAAGAACCATCAGATTGCCACGCTGGATCGCCGGGAGCTTCCTTTTGAAACGATGCCATCCCCGACCTTCGGCATTCCGGTGCCCCAGGGGGCACTCTCGATCCGCGAGGTCACCGTTGAAGAGATCCATGAAGTCCCGCGACACCAGATCGTGATCGGGCGAACGGTGAGCTCCGCGGGCGGGGGAGCGGCGATGGCGCTGGTGCATCGGCTCTACTATCAGCGGTTGCTGCGCGAAGGCCGGCCGATGCGTGCTTCGATCCGGGAGCGGGCAGGGTAGGGGCGGCACGAATACGGCTGCGCCGCGATGTGACATGATGACGCGACATGCAGCCAGAACGCGATGAGATCCTTCTGCTGCCGGGTGAGCTTCACCACCGAAGGCATTTCGACAGCCGGGCGGTGAACAGGGGAGCTGTGCTCCTCGAGTGCGAGTGGAACGGCGGGGTCTTCGAGTCGGGCATGATGCTCGGAGGTGCCTTCCATGCGGGAGAGGTCCGAGGCGGGCTCTTCTCCGGCGTGATCTTCTTTGGCGGCACGTGGAAAGGAGGCCGGTGGGAGCTCGGTTTTGATGCGACAGGCTCCTACCGCCCTCGCGGGGATCACCCCCCACATACGGCAAGATCGCTCCCTCGGCGCGCCGCCAAGAGCGGCGGCTCGGGACGAATCCTCATCGCAAGCCCCCATCGGTACCCCGACCTGGCCCGGCTCTGGCACCGGTCCGTGATGCGCGACCTCGTCCCGGCCTTCCAGAGCATCGGGCTCGACACCGGGGTCATCATCTATTGCGATGGAGGCCGCGAGGTTTTCGACCCTCGCCACTTTCCCGGTGCGACCCTCGAAGCTCCTCGCTCCGAAGCCAGAGACTTCATCGAGTTCTATGACTACGCCCTTCATTACGACTGCGAGTACGTGCTCTTCCTGGACGCGGACGTCTTCCTCCTCAACGGCGCGTGGCCGGCCTCTCAAGTGGCCCGGTTCAGAGATCCCGACGTGGCCGCCGTCTCCCTTCTCCATCGCCCTGATCTCCCCGGCTCGATCTATGCGTTGATCTGCCGCCGCGACCATTACACGGAGCTGGAGCCGCCCATCCTTGCGGCTCATTGGCAACACATCGAACGATGGCCCGGCGCCGTCCATCGCGACCCGGGTGCCATGGCCTCCATTCGCCTGCGGGACCAAGGCAAAACCATTGTGATGGCGAGCCCCGACGAGATGGGCGAACAGCTGACCGACTTCCATAGCACGACACTCCTGCGCATGAGCCGCGACCAGTTCGGCGGTGCCATTGGAGAAGACCGATTCCAGGCCCAGATCGCCCGCAACGTCCATTTCCTGCAGGGCGCCTATGACAACCTCCTTCTGGGCCTCCTCTACCAGCACCTTTTCCAGGAGCCCTACGCCCCCGGCCCCGATGGAACCCCCCTGGCGGGCAGTCTCACCCTCGATGCCTTGCAGCGCATCCTCAGGAATCTCCACGAGCCGAAGCTCCGCGCCAGAATCGCCGCCTATCTTCCCCGTTCCAATCGAGCCATTCTCCGCCTGGCAGAGCGAGAGGGATTCCAGTTTCAGCTCCCGGAGGGCCTGCGGCCAGTACTGGCTCAACCTCCAGGCCGCCTATGACCTGAAAACTGCCGTGGCCGGGATCGGGAGCCGGCTGTCCTCCGTTCCCTGCTTGACGCAGGCGTAGGGCAGTCCCAGGGGTTCACCAGCCGTACGAAGCTGCTAAGGGATCGTTGGTCGACTGGATTCTGATGCACTTCGAGATCGTCGCTCAGGATCGCGCTCAATTCCTTCGAGCAAGAGCCCTCGCCATCGCTGCGTAAGGCAGAGAGTGCCGATGTGCCCGTGCCGCCCGCGCTCACTGGTGGTAGGGTAGTACCCTCAACCCCCAAGGAGCCCCCTGCCCATGGCCAATGCCCCCTCCCCCTTCCGCGACAAGATCGCCAACGTCTTTCGTGCTCTGCGCAGCCGTCCGTGGGGTGGCAAGGACATTGCCCTCCTGGTCCTGTCCTTCCTTCTGGTGTCCGTCTCGGCCTATGCCTTCCGCGAGCCGCTCGCGATGGCCTGGGCGCGGGTGACGGCGGGGGGCGGGGAGAAGGTGTCGGTGTTCGACGTGGCGGTGGACCGCGGGAACCGGCAGTATGCGGACATCCTGTTCGACCGGCCGCTCGGGGAAGGGAAGGTGGACCAGATTCTCGATCCTCCCCCGGCCACCCTCTCGCCGGCTCTCGGAGGGTCGTGGAAGTGGCAGGACACCAACGCCCTGCGGTTCCAGCCGAGCGGCGGGTTCCCGGTGGCGAGCGAGTACAAGGTCGATCTGATTCCGGAGCGCCTCCTCAAAAAGGGGCAGGTCTTTGCGGGCGACACCACGGTGACCATCCGGACGGACCAGTTCCTCGTCGAGGGGATCGACGTGGTCGAGGAGCCGGCGCTGGAGGGCAAGGCGAAGGTGGTCTACCGCGGCGAGATCCGGTTCAACTATCCGGTCAACCCGGAAGTCCTCGCGACCAGGATCCGGCTCGACGACCCCCAGGTGGGCAAGCCGCTCCAGGTGACCCTCGAAACGTCGTGGGAGAGCGCCTCGATCGGCTTCCGGACGGAGGCGGTGCAGCGCGAGAAGGACGAGCGGACGGTGCGCCTCGTCATCGCCGGAGATCTGACGCCGGCCGAAGGCAATGCGCCTCTTGGGGAGGACGTCGTCCAGGCGGTCCTGGTCGGCTCCAGCGTCCGGCTCGCGGTGCGCGCGGTCGAGGCGACGCCGGGGTTCCGCGAGTCGACGATCAAGGTCACCTTCTCGTCGCCGGTCTCGGCGGCTCTCGCGGAGCCGTACCTCAAGATCGCGCCGGCGGCGAAAGTCCGCTTGTCCGCCGATCGCAATGAGCTGCTCGTCACCGGTGACTTGAAGCCGGGGTCGAGCTACAAGCTGACGATCGGCCGGGGGATGCCGGCGACGGACGATGCGGTTCTCCCCGAGGAGTACACGACGGACGTGGCGCTGCCCGACCTGGAGCCGTCTGTGGCGTTCCAGAGTGAGGGGATGTTCCTCTCCGCCTCCGGCAACCACACGGTCAACCTGGAGAGCGTCAACCTGCCGCGGGTACGCCTGGCGATCGACCGGGTGTACCGGAACAACCTGTTCTTCCTCTTTCAATATGCCGGCGGCTTCGAGGAGTCGTCCGGGTGGTTCGACGAGATCCAGCACTCGCTCGGCGACCGGCTCAAGGACACCACCCTCGACCTCGGGGGCGGACGCAACCAGCGCAAGGTCACACCGCTCACCCTCGACCGCTGGATCGATCCGGACCAGCCCGGCCTCTACCGCGTCTCGGTGGGCAAGCCGGACGACTACGAGGCGCAGCAGCGGTGGCTCCTGCTGACCGATCTGGGCGTCGTCGCCAAGCGGGCACCGGGGGAGCTGCTGGTGCAGATCTCGTCGTTTCGCGACCTGTCGGCGATCGAAGGCGCGCTCGTCACCCTGGTGTCGGACCAGAACCAGACGCTCGCCCAGGGCCGCACGGACGGCACCGGCTTCTTCCGGATGCGCGACGCGAAAGCCCTCGCCAAGGGGACGCCGTACCTGATCACCGTCGAGAAGGGGGAGGACTTCACGTTTCTCCTCGTCGACTCGATGCGGATCGACACCGCGGGGCTCGACGTGGGCGGGGCGGAGCCCCCAGGTGCCGGCTACCAGGCCTATCTCTATGGACAGCGCGATCTCTACCGGCCGGGTGAGACGCTGCAGGGGCTGGCGGTGGTGCGCGACGGCGGCTTGCAGATCCCTCCGGCGATGCCGGCGGTGCTGCGCCATCGCGATCCGCAGGGCCGCGAGCTGGAGACGCGGCGGGTGCGGGTGGATGACCGCGGGCTCGCGCCGTTCACCCTCGATCTGCCCGGGTTCGCGCTGACCGGCCCGCACACGCTGGAGATGGTGGTGGCCGAGAAGGTGATCGGCCAGTACCGGTTCCAGGTGGAGGAGTTCGTCCCCGACCGCATCGGCGTCGAGATCGCGGCCGGCGGCGGCAAGCCGCCGGGCCGGCTCGGTCCCGGCGAGGAGCTGGCATACGAGGTGCGCGGCAAGTACCTGTTCGGGCCCCCCGCGGCCAATCTGCCGGTCGACACCCGGGTGCGGCTGGTCGATGCCGACTTCGCACCGAAGGGCTTCGAGGCCTTCTCGTTCCGCAATGCGGAACGCAAACTGGACGAGCGCGAGATCCTCGCCTCGCAGGGCGTGCTCGATCTCGACGGCACGGCGTCCTTCCGGGTCACCATGCCGACGGGCGCGCCGGTGCCTTCGTCGCTGGAGGCGATCGTCACCGCGCGGGTGCAGGAGCAGGGGGGCCGCGGGGTGTCCGCGATGTCGCGCCTGCGGGTCCATCCCTATCCGGTCTACGTCGGCCTGCGCCGCCTCGGCGAAGGGTATCCGCAGCCGGGTCAGCCGATCCCTCTGGAGTATGTGGCGGTCACCCCCGACGGCAAGGAGACGGCGTCGGGCGGCCTGCGCGCCGATCTCTATAAGGACAACTGGAACACCGTGCTGCGCCGGGTGCCGGGCGGCGGGTTCCGCTACGAGTCGACGCGCGATCCGTCGCTGGTGGCGACGAAGACGATCCCCGCGGGCAAGTCGCGCGGGCAGTTCGAGTTCGCGCCGCGCGACTTCGGCAGCTACCGGGTGGTGCTGACCGATCCGGTGACCCGCGCGTCGTCCGAGATCGAGGTGTTCGTGGCCGGCTGGGGCTCCTCGCCCTGGGCGCTCAAGAACCCGTCGCGCCTGGAGCTGATCCTGGACAAGGAAGAGTACGAGCCGGGCGACGTCGCGCGGGTGCAGGTGCGGGCGCCGTTCTCCGGCAAGCTCCTGCTCACGGTGGAGCGCGACCGGGTGATGGATGTCCAGGTCCACACGCTGGACGGCAACACGGCGACCCTCGACGTGCCGATCTCGGGCGACTACCGGCCGAACGCCTACATCACGGCCACGTTGGTGCGCAAGGTCGGCGATCTGGAGCCCGGCTCGGCAGGCCGCGCGTTCGGTGCCGTCGTGATCCCGGTGGCCCGCGCGTCCAACCGCCTGACGCCGGAGATCGTGGCGCCGCCGGAGGTGCGGCCCGGCTCCGAGCTCGCGGTCGGGGTGAAGACGCGGCCGGGGGCGGTGGTGACCGTGGCGGCGGTGGACGAGGGCATCCTCCAGCTCGTCGCCCAGAAGACGCCCGATCCGTTCGAGTACTTCTACCGCCGGCTGGCCCTCGGGGTCACGTCGCACGACACGTTCGGCCTGCTTCTCCCCGAGGTGCGGCCGGCGCCGGCCGGCGGCGGCGAGGGCGAGGAGGGGACGTCGCAGTACGTGCGGACGGAGGGCATCCGCCGCGTCGAGCCGGTGGCGTTCTGGTCCGGGCCGGTGACCGCGGATGCGGAGGGCAACGCCCGCGTGACGTTCCGCCTCCCCGACTTCCAGGGCGCGCTGCGGCTGATGGCGGTGGCGATCGACGCCGACCGCTTCGGCGCGGCACAGCAGATGGCCCGGGTGCGCGATCCCATCGTCCTGCTGCCGACGTTCCCGCGCGTGCTCTCGTTCGAGGAGACGCTGCAGGTGCCGGTCACCGTGCGCAACGACACCGGCCGCACCGCCCAGGTGCAGGTGGCGCTGGCGGCGGAGGGCGCGGCGCGGCTCGACGGCCCGGGGACGCAGACCGTGCCGGTCGAGAACGCCCGCGAGGCCACCGTCTACTTCAAGGTGCGCACGGGCAAGAGCGGGGGGGATGCGCGGTTCACGGTCACGGCGAGCGGCAATAGGGAGCGGACGCGGTCGGTGACCGGGGTGCCGGTGCGGTCGGACCTGTTCCCGATCACCCAGGAGGAAGCAGGCGCCGCCAAAGCGGTGACCGAGCTGGGCGCGGCCGACGGCGGGGGCTACCGGCCGGAGTCCCTGCGCCGCGAGCTGCGGATCGGCCCGCTGCCGCTGGTGCAGTTCTCGGGAAAGCTGGAGCACCTGCTGCACTACCCGTATGGCTGTCTGGAGCAGACGGTCTCGCAGGCGTTCCCGCTGATCTATCTGAGCGACCTGGCACGGGCGTTGGAGCCGGAGCTGTTCGATCCCAAGAAGGGCCGCGGCGATCCGGCCCAGATGGTGCAGGAGGGGATGCGCCGGATCGCCACCATGCAGCTTCCCACGGGCGGCTTCGCGCTCTGGCCGGGGGGCCGCGAGGTCTGGGGATGGGGCAGCCTGTATGCGACGCACTTCCTGGTCGAGGCGCGGCGGGCGGGGCACCCGGTGGACAACGCGCTCTACGACGGCGCGCTGCGCTGGGTGGCGAGCCAGGTGAAGGCCAAGACCGCCTATGGCAGCGACGAGCTGCAGCGGTCCACCTATGGGCTGTGGGTGCTGGCGCGGGCCGGGAGACCGGACGCCGGCACCATGGACTACCTGCGCCAGAAGCAGGCCGGCCACATGAAGGCCGAGTCGCGCTCCATGCTCGCCGCGGCTTACGCGGCGGCCGGCAATCCGCGTGCGGTGGGGGACCTGCTGGCCAACCTGGGCGAGGTGGAGCGGGTCGAGCGCCAGACCGGCGGCCTGCTCGGCTCGACGATCCGCAACCGCGCCCTGGTGCTGATGGCCCTCCTCGACGCGGCGCCGAACCACCGCCAGGTGCCCGCCCTGGTGGACCGCCTGTCGCGCGACGCGAGCGAGATCGGCGACTGGACCACCCAGGAAGAAGGCTGGGCGTTGTTGGCCCTCGGCCAGCTCGCACAGCGCCAGGCGCGCCAGCCGGCCTACAGCGGCTCCGTCTTCGTCGGCGGCAAGAAGGTCGGCTCGTTCGGCAACCAGCCGGTGAAGCTCGCCATCCCGGGGACCGGGGCGGTGCAGATCCGGATGGACGGGGGATACCGCGACGGCGCGGCGTTCTATCACCTGCTCACCCGGGGCATCCCGACCGACGCCGCCTTCCGGCCCGCCACCGCGGGCCTGGAGGTGGAGCGCGAGGTGCTGACCCGCGAAGGCAAGCCGGTCGACCTGGGGAGCGTGACGCAGGGAGACCTGCTGGTGGTGAAGACCCGGGTGCGCAGCGTCGCCGGGCCGGTGCAGAACGTGGCGATCGTCAACCTGTTGCCGTCCGGCCTGGAGGTGGAGAACCCGCGGCTGGAGACGACCGAGAAGCTGCCGTGGATCACCGACGCGAACCTGCGTCCTTCGTACATGGATCTGCGGGACGACCGGATCCTGGTGTTCACCAGCCTGCCGCCGAATTCGTGGCAGACGTTCTACTCGCTGGTGCGGGCGGTGACGCCCGGCGCGTTCCGCCTGCCGCCGGTGCACGCCGAGGCGATGTACAACCCGGCGGTGCGGGCGACCGGGGCGCGCGGGGAGGTGGAGGTGGGGCTGCGGGAGTGAGGAACCCGCCTGCCCCCTCCCCGACCCTCCCCCGCGTAGCGGGAGAGGGCCCCCCCGCCCACGCCGAAGTGAGCCAGGAAACCCCTTCCCCGGGTACCTCCGGGAGGGAGGGGGCGCCC